>NZ_JBIVRQ010000048.1:0-1067 GCF_044755745.1 Micromonospora sp. NPDC092111 | reverse complement strand
ACAACGAAGGCCACGTCACCCTCGACGAAAAAACCACCATCACCAACAACGACCCCACCAACTGCGCCGGCACCGTCAAAGACTGCTTCAACTGAGGCACCACATAACCGAGGGGGTCCCTTTCCGCCGCGCGACGGCGGGAAGGGGCTCCCCTCCCCCGTCGTGTCGCGCTGCCTCCCTTTGGGTGCGTTTGTTGCTGCCATGGCGACAACAGATGCACCCGAAGCGGCGGAGCCCCTGCTGTAACCCGTTCCGGTGGCGACATGTGCGCCCTGTTCGGTGGCATAAATCCGTTTTGGCAGCCTGACCCCTGACCCCTGACCCCTGACCCTGACCCCTGACCAGGACAGGGCAGGCCAGGACAGCGTCGGGTCGGGTCGGGTCGGGTCGGGTCGGGTCGGGTCGGGTCGGGTCGATTGTCGGGGTCACTTCGGCGCCGTACGGCCCGCGCGCCACGATGCGGGGCCCTCGGACCCGGCCGCGCGCTTTGCGCCCCACGATGCTTCTTCGCCATCCGTGGCACCGCTGCGGCACTGCCGTCCGCCGTGCTGCGGCTGCACCGCCCACATCCCCAATGTGGGCTTTTTTCGTATAAGCGCACGAGGTGAAGAAGCTTCCCATACGGTGTTCTTCAGCAGCTACAACCGATTTGTAGCGCAGGCCGCCTCGCCGTGGCGAAGCGACCTTGACGGGTACAAGGAGAGGGCAGAGAGCTCCGATGTCCAACTACCTTCGTAATAACGATGACGCCAGCCGTGAGACGACCTCCCCGATCCGTCGTCGTCGGCTCTGGCTCGCCGCCGGAGTCATGGGCCTGACCGGAGCGGTCAGCCTCGCCGGCGTGGCCTACGCGACCACCGGGGCCACCGGTCCCCACCGGCTCGCCGACGTGAAGTGGGCGACCGCCCAGCAGCTCACCAAGGACGACGCCCCGGACGACCAGAACGGTGACAAGGACCGGGGTGACAAGGACCGGGACGAGCACGGTCGGGTGCGGGAGGTGCCCTGTGACGACGAGAAGTTGATCGAGGCCGTCGACCTGGCCAACCGTGACCACGGCGGCACGT
>NZ_JBIVRQ010000047.1:0-1136 GCF_044755745.1 Micromonospora sp. NPDC092111 | reverse complement strand
CTAGTGTCCTGAGTCGTTAATTCGGCCGCAGTATGTGGCGAGGTTGTTCAGGATCTCGTCGGCGGTTCTGGTCCAGACGAACGGCTTGGGGTCGGCGTTCCACGCCTCGATCCAGGCTCGTACGTCGGCTTCGAGGTCGGCCACGCTGCGGTGGCTGGAGCGGCGGAGTTTGCGGTTGGTCAGTTCGGCGAACCAGCGCTCGACGAGGTTGAGCCACGACGACGATGTCGGGGTGAAGTGCAGGTGGAAGCGGGGATGCGCGGCCAGCCAGCGTTGCACGGCCGGGGTTTTGTGGGTGGCGTAGTTGTCCAGCACCAGGTGCAGGTCCAACTCGGCGGGAGTGTTGGCGTCGACGACCTTCAGGAACTTCAGGAATTCCTGGTGGCGGTGCCGGCGGTGCAACTGCCCGATGACCTTGCCCGTGACGGGGTCGAACGCGGCGAACAGGCTGGCCACACCGTGACGAATGTAGTCGTGGGTCTGCCTCGCGGGGATGGTGGGCATCATCGGCAGCATCGGTCGGGTCCGCTCCAGGGCCTGCATCTGCGACTTCTCGTCGACGCACAGCACCATCGCCTTGACCGGCGGATCCATGTACAGGCCCACCACATCGCGGACCTTCTCCACGAACATCGGGTCCGCCGACAGCTTCCAAGTGTCCACCAGATGCGGCTTGAGGCCGAATGCCCTCCAGATCCGCGACACCGCTGTCTGCGACAACCCAGTCTCTTTGGCCATCGACCGTGTCGACCAGTGACTGTCCTGATTGGCCGGCCGCCGCTCCAGCGTCTTGACGATTACTTCCTCGACACGGTCGTCGGTGACCCGACGCGGCGCCCCGGGCCGCGGCTCGTCAACCAGGCCCTCCAACCGACGCGCGAGGAAGCGGCTACGCCACTTGCCCACCATGTCCCGCGAAACGCCAAGGCGCTCCGCCACGTGGGTGTTAACCAAGCCATCAGCGCACAACAGAACGATCTTTGACCGCAACACCAACGCCTGCGACGACTTACCCCGCCGCGCCCACCGAATCAGACACGCACGCTCGTCATCAGTCAGTTCCACCACACCACGCGGACGACCAGCCACCGCGACAGTCTACTATCTGCCGACGAATTAACGACTCAGGACACTAG
>NZ_JBIVRQ010000046.1:0-1182 GCF_044755745.1 Micromonospora sp. NPDC092111 | reverse complement strand
TGGGGCCCGCAGGGTCCGCAGGGTGCTCCGGGTGGTCAGGGCGGTCAGGGCGGTCAGGCACCCGAGGCAGCACACGGAGCAGCCGCCCCGGCCGCCCCGGCGGTCCAGGCTGCCCCGGCGGTCCAGGTGGCCCCGGCCGCCCAGGCGGCACAGGCTCTCGACGCCGGGACCGCGTTCTCGTCCGGCCAGGACGGCCGGGAAGCCGAGGCTGATGGTGGTGCCCTCCTGGTCGAACGGGGCGGCAGCGCCCACCTCGAAAAGACCAAACTCACCAGCAACAACGCCGGCGGCAACGGCGGCGCCATCGCCAACTTCGGCCGCGTCGACGTCGACTGGAGCACCATCGACAACAACCACGCCCGAGAAAACGGCGGCGGCATCTTCACCATCGGCGTCCTCAAGGTCACCGAATCCCGCATCGCCAACAACACCGCCGGCGACAACGGCGGCGGCATCGCCAACGGCCACGGCAAAGACGACCGCTACCCGCACACCCTCATCGAGGGCCGCGACGAAGCCGGCAGCATCGAAATCTTCAAGACCGACATCGAAGGCAACAAAGCCGACCGCAACGGCGGCGGCCTGTTCACCACCGGCGGCTTCGTCAAGATCGTCCTATCCGCCGTCAAGAACAACACCGCCTGCGACAACGGCGGCGGCATCTACGCCCACAACACCAACCTCGACCTCAAAAAGGTCACCATCACCAACAACCACACCAGCAACAACGGCGGCGGCATCTACAACACCGGCGGCAACCACGACACCCTGACCACCGGCCAGGAAGCCACCGCCACCATCGCCGACAGCACCATCGCCGACAACACCGCCGGCCACTTCGGCGGCGGCATCTACAACGGCGAACCCAGCCTCCTCAAGGTCGAAGACGGCTTCCAAACCCAACCCGACAGCCGCGACGACAACGCCACCCTCACCATCCGCGACACCGAAATCAAGGGCAACACCGCCGCCAACGGCGGCGGCATCTTCAACCACGAAGGCCGAGTCACCCTCACCAAAACCCGCATCACCAAGAACACCGCCACCGACGCCTCCAAACTCCACCGAGTCGCCGGCGGCGTCCTCAACAACGAAGGCCACGTCACCCTCGACGAAAAAACCACCATCACCAACAACGACCCCACCAACTGCGCCGGCACCGTCAAAGACTGCTTCAACTGA
>NZ_JBIVRQ010000045.1:0-1362 GCF_044755745.1 Micromonospora sp. NPDC092111 | reverse complement strand
GGCTGTGAAGGTAGGTGTTGGCTGGCCTGGGGCTAGCTGGCAGGGTCAGCGTCATGATCGCAGCTGGGTGTGGCTCATGAAAATGGTGGCCCCACGAGGTGCTCTCAGTGAGATCTGCCCATCCGGTCTGCGGTCGGGCGCTGGCCCTGTCCCTCTCGGTGGCTTGATCAGAAGCTTGCCCGGTCCGTTGCAGCGGATCGTGGCTCATCACAGTCCTGCCGCGAGAGCACACAGCCCGGGCCGACGCCGTCACGACGTCTCCCGGGAAGGCAGTACGCCGCAATGGCCATCGTTGCAGACCAGTACGACTTCGTCATCGGTGTGGACACCCACGCCGCCTCCCACACGCTCGCCTTGATCACCGCTGGCACCGGCGCGGTCGGGCAGCAGGCTCAGTTCCCGACCAGCCCGTCAGGGCTGCGCCGTGCCGTCGACTGGATCGAACGCCACACCCACCAGTCGCCGACGCTGATCGTCATCGACGGCGCCGGTTCCTACGGCGCCACCTTCACCGAGCAGCTTTCTGCAGCCGGCTTGACCGTCGCCGAGGCCCCCGACGTTGCGGCCACCACCCGGCGTCGCCGTGGCAAGAGCGACACCGTGGACGCCGTCGCGATGGCTCAAGCAGCTCGCAGCCTCGACATCAACGAACTGTGCTGGCCACGCGCCGGCGGCGATCGCACAGCCCTGCGCGTCCTGACAGTGGCTCGCGAACAGATGAGCGGCGAACGCACCCGCGCGGTCAACGCGCTGACCGCGCTGCTACGCACCGTCGACCTCGGCATCGACGCCCGCCGCGCCCTGACCACCACGACGATCGCCACCGTCGCGGCCTGGCGCACCCGCAGCGACAACGCCACCCTGGCCGTCTGTCGCGCCGAGGCGATCCGGCTGGCGCGTCGCATCCGCGCTCTCGACGCAGAACTCGCCGCCAACAACACCGCGCTGCACGAAGCTGTCACCGCGCAAGCGCCACAACTGCTCGCCCTGCCAGGTGTTGGCGCCGTCGTCGCCGCCACCGTTCTGCTGGCCTGGTCCCACCCCGGCCGCGTTCGCTCCGAAGCCGCGTTCGCTGCCCTGGCCGGCGCGTCACCGCTACCGGCTTCATCAGGCAATACCACCCGCTACCGGCTCAACCGCGGCGGCGACCGACGCCTCAACCGAGCGCTCTACACCGTCGCGCTGGTCCGCATGGGCCACGACCCTCGCACCCGCGACTACGTGACCCGCCGCACCCGCGAAGGACGCACCAAACGCGAGATCATGCGCAGCCTCAAGCGCTACATCAGCCGGCAACTCTTCCGCACCCTGAACGGCGCCCACCCAGCCACCAGCACCACTTGACAGCTATAGAAGCATCTC
>NZ_JBIVRQ010000044.1:0-1419 GCF_044755745.1 Micromonospora sp. NPDC092111 | reverse complement strand
GGTCAAGTCCTTGGACGTGGTGTTTGCGGTTGAGCGTGATTCCTCGTTGTTGTTAGGCGCTGAGCGCTGGTAGGTCGTTGGTGTCGGTGTCCTGTTTCGTGTCGGTGGTGATGAGGGTGAGGCGGGATTTGGCGAGGACGTCGAGGCCGAGGTAGCGGCGGCCTTCGGTCCATTCGTCGTGCTGTTCGGCGAGGACGGCGCCGACGAGGCGGATCAGGGCGTGGCGGTCGGGGAAGATCCCGACGACGTCGGTGCGGCGGCGGATCTCACGGTTGAGGCGTTCCTGTGGGTTGTTCGACCAGATCTGTCGCCAGATTTCCTTGGGGAAGCCGGTGAAGGCCAGGACGTCGTCACGGGCGGCTTCGAGATGGTCCGCGACGGCGGGCAGCTTGCCGGCGACGGTGTCGACGAGCCGGTCGTACTGGGCGTGCACGGATGCGGTGTCGGGTTGGTCGTAGACGCTGTGCAGCAACGTTTTGACCCAGGGCCAGGACGCTTTCGGGGTGGCCGACATCAGGTTGGCCGCGTAGTGGGTGCGGCAGCGTTGCCATGCCGCGCCGGGCAGGGTGGCGCCGATCGCGTCGACGAGGCCGCGGTGCGCGTCGGAGGTGACCAGGCGGACCCCGGACAGTCCCCGGGCGGTCAGGTCGCGGAAGAACGCGAGCCAGCCGGCGCCGTCTTCGGCGCTGGTGACCTGCAGACCGAGGATCTCCCGGTGGCCGTCGGCGTTCACGCCGGTGGCGAGCAGGGCGTGGACGTTGACGACGCGGCCGCCTTCGCGGACCTTGAGGACCAGGGCGTCCGCGGCGACGAACGTGTACGGGCCTTGGTCGAGCGGGCGGGTGCGAAACGATGTCACGTGTTCGTCGAGGTCGCGGGCCATGACGCTGACCTGCGACTTCGACAGGCGGGTGATGCCCAACGACTCGACCAGCTTGTCCATCCGCCGCGTGGACACGCCGAGCAGGTAACACGTCGCCACGACCGAGGTCAGGGCCGCCTCGGCTCGCTTGCGGCGTTCGAGGAGCCAATCGGGGAAGTATGAGCCCTGCCGTAGTTTCGGGATCGCGACGTCCAGGGTGCCGGCGCGGGTGTCGAAGTCGCGGTGCCGGTAGCCGTTGCGGATATTGACCCGGTCCGGGGAACTGGTCCCGTACTGGGCGCCGCAGATCGCGTCGGCCTCGGCGGACATCAGAGCGTCGATGAACGTGGTCAGCAGGGTGCGCAGCAGGTCCGGCGACGCCGCGGCGAGGTGGTCGTGCAGGAAGCGGGCAGGGTCGATACTGGGGTTGGCCATCGCGTGGAACTCCTCGAGCTTGAGCGGGAACTCAGATCGAAGAATCACGCGGTGGCCGCCTCACGTCTACGCCAAGCCCCACCTCAAGGGGCCTGCCACACACCACTCTGCGGGACGCAACT
>NZ_JBIVRQ010000043.1:0-2845 GCF_044755745.1 Micromonospora sp. NPDC092111 | reverse complement strand
ACTGGACCGGGTGGTGATCCGGTTTGCTGGTGATTCGGGCGATGGTATGCAGTTGACCGGTGATCGGTTCACGTCGGAGACGGCGCAGTTGGGTAATGATATTTCGACGTTGCCGAATTTTCCGGCGGAGATTCGGGCGCCGGCGGGGACGTTGCCGGGTGTGTCGAGTTTTCAGGTGCATTTCGCTGATTACGATATTTTGACTCCGGGTGATGCGCCGAATGTGTTGGTGGCGATGAATCCGGCGGCGTTGAAGGCGAATGTTGCTGATCTGCCGCGTGGGGCGGACATCATCGTGAACACGGATGAGTTCACGAAGCGGAACCTGGCGAAGGTGGGTTACGCGGTCAGTCCGTTGGATGATGGTTCGTTGGCCGGTCATGTGGTGCATCCGGTGGCGTTGACGTCGATGACGGTGGGTGCGCTGGCTGGGCTCGGGGTGGCGAAGAAAGACGCGGAGCGGGCGAAGAACATGTTCGCTCTGGGTTTGTTGTCGTGGATGTATTCGCGGCCGTACGAGTCGACGTTACGGTTTTTGGAGCGGAAGTTCGTCAAGCGGCCGGAGTTGGTGGCGGCGAACATCGCGGCGTTCCGGGCGGGTTGGAACTTCGGGGAGACGACCGATTCGTTCGCGGTGCGGTATGAGGTGAAACCGGCGAGGATGCTACCGGGCACCTACCGGAACATCACCGGTAACGCCGCGTTGTCGCTGGGTCTGGTCGCCGCCGGGGTGCGGTCGGGGTTGCCGGTGTTCCTCGGCGCGTATCCGATCACCCCGGCGTCGGACATCCTGCACGAGTTGAGTAAGCACAAGAAACTCGGTGTGGTCACCATGCAGGCCGAGGACGAGATCGCGGCGGTCGGCGCGGCGTTGGGCGCCTCGTACGGCGGCGCGTTGGGGGTGACCACCACCAGCGGACCCGGGGTCGCCCTGAAATCCGAGACGATCTCCCTGGCGGTGGCGTTGGAGTTACCGCTGGTCATCGTGGACGTGCAACGCGCCGGACCGTCGACCGGGCTACCCACGAAAACCGAGCAGGCGGACCTGAACATGGCCCTGCACGGGCGACACGGCGAGGCACCGGTCGCGGTGATCGCCGCGAAGTCCCCGTCGGACTGTTTCCACGCCGCCCTGGAAGCGGCCAGGATCGCGTTGACCTACCGCACCCCGGTGATCCTGCTGTCGGACAACTACGTCGCCAACGGCTCCGAACCGTGGCTGCTCCCCGACGTCGAGTCCCTACCCGACCTGCGGGTCGACTTCGCCACCACCCCCAACGGCGAGGACGGCACCACCTTCCTGCCCTACCTACGAGACCCGCAGACCCTGGCCCGACCATGGGCCGTCCCCGGCACCCCCGGCCTGGAGCACCGCATCGGCGGCCTGGAGAAAGCCGACAAGACCGGCGACATCTCCTACGACCCCGCCAACCACGACCACATGGTCCGCATCCGCGCCACCCGCATCGACAACATCCCCGTACCGGACATCGACGTGGAAGACCCCGACGGCGACGCCCGGGTCCTCGTCCTCGGCTGGGGCTCCACCTACGGCCCGATCGGCGCCGCCTGCCGCGCCCTACGCCAACGCGGACTACCCATCGCCCAGGCACACCTGCGACACCTGTCCCCCCTACCAGCCAACCTCGCCGACGTCCTGGCCACCTACGACCGGGTCGTCATCCCCGAGATGAACCTCGGCCAACTCGCCCAGGTGATCCGAGCCAGATACCTGATCGACGCGATCGCCTACAACCAGGTCCGCGGCCTACCCTTCACCGCCGCCGAACTGGAGACGACGCTGGAAGAGGTCCTCAAAAATGCGTGAACCCGTCACCCTCACCACCAAAGACTTCAAATCCGACCAGGAAGTCCGCTGGTGCCCCGGCTGCGGCGACTACGCCATCCTCGCCGCCATCCAACAGTTCATGCCCGAACTGAACATCCCCCGCGAAAACACCGTCTTCATCTCCGGCATCGGCTGCTCCTCCCGCTTCCCCTACTACATGAACACCTACGGCCTCCACTCCATCCACGGCCGCGCCCCCGCCATCGCCACCGGCCTGTCCGTCACCCGACCCGACCTGTCCGTCTGGGTCGTCACCGGCGACGGCGACGCCCTCTCCATCGGCGGCAACCACCTCATCCACGCCCTACGCCGCAACGTCAACCTCACCATCCTCCTGTTCAACAACCGCATCTACGGCCTCACCAAAGGCCAATACTCCCCCACCTCCGAAATCGGCAAAATCACCAAATCCACCCCCACCGGCTCCGCAGACGCCCCCTTCAACCCCCTATCCCTCGCCCTCGGCGCCGAAGCCACCTTCGTCGCCCGCACCATCGACTCCGACCGCAAACACCTCCAAACAGTCCTCCGCGCCGCCGCACAACACCAAGGCTCCGCATTCGTCGAAATCTACCAAAACTGCAACATCTTCAACGACGGCGCCTTCGACCAACTCAAAGAACCACACACCCGCGACAACTACCTCATCCACCTCGAACACGGCCAACCCATCACCTTCGGCAACAACGGACAATACTGCCTCGTCCACCCACCACGAGGCTTCGGACTCGAAGTCCGCAACACCGCAACCACCCCCACCGAGGAAATCGTCGTCCACGACACGACAATCACCGACCCCGCATACGCCTTCGCCCTGACCCGCCTGCCCGGACCAGACCTACGCAACACCCCCATCGGCGTGTTCCGCCAGACCACCCGCCCCTCCTACGACAACGTCGTACAAGAACAAGTAGCCACCGCCAAAGCCACCACCACCGACACCCCCGAACAACAACTCACCAACCTCCTCACCAACGGCGACACCTGGACGATCCG
>NZ_JBIVRQ010000042.1:0-3131 GCF_044755745.1 Micromonospora sp. NPDC092111 | reverse complement strand
GACCGCAGCGGGCACTGAAGCCGGTAGTGCTCAATCGCGTCCTTGCTCGGACCATAGAGCGGTCGGCGTAACAGGAAGCTAACCGTCAGTTAGATTCCATGAGGCTCGGGGTCCAACGGATCGATACCGATGCGAATTGCGAGGTCCCGCAGCTCGGGGGAGCCCCGTCGGCGGGCATCCCTGACCATCTGTCCGACGATTTCCCGCACACTCGGCCGGGACCGTAGCTCAGCGGGTGACGCGTTGTCCGCCTCTAGGAACGCGAGGACCGCTCGGTCCTGGTCATCGGCCGCATACCAGCCGCGTCCTGCGTCCAGGTGTAGGCGGCATCGGCGGTTCGCGGTGCGGACCTGCGACCGGTCGACGCGCCGAGCCTGTTCCGGCGCGCGTTCAGGCGTCCCGTTCTCGACGGCCACACCCACCCGCCAAATCCCGCAGTTCGCCGGGGTGAACTCCATTCGCCACGGGTCGGACTCAGCCCGACGCGCGGCGTTCTCCGCCTCCGCCAAGTGCCCATCGGGGTCGCCACTGCCCAGCGAGGCGGCCGACATCGCGGAATGCAGGTGAAGCATCCCGTACCAGGTCAACAACTCGTCGTCCCCCGTGTCACCCAGTCGCTCGGCCGCGCTCGTAGCCACTGCCAGCGACCGCCGCCGACCGCCGTGCGTACCCGACGACAAGGCACTTTGGGCGACAGCGAAGGCGGCAGCAGCAACATCCGCTGGTCCAGCGAACGTGGCGGCCAGCTCAGCACGCTCTGCGTATCGTGCTGCTAAATCGATGTAGCCGAACGGCTTGATCGCCAAAACAGTGGTCACAGCGGCCCGGACGAACAGTCGCGGCCCGTCCGGATGCCCAGAGTTGACGAGCTGCCGACTTGCCGCAACCAGACCAGGCAGCAGCCGCGCGAGCGCCTTGTAGTCGCAGGCCATCCTGGCTGCCATCGCCTGGTCCACAGACGCGTGCAGGACGGCCGGATCCGGCGAAGGGGCCGGCGCTTCCGGATCGTCGTCGAGAGCGCCACGCAGTGCCGGAACGATGGTGTAGATGGCGAGGTCATCCTCGCTGCGCGGCGGGTGCGGCTGGCCGGTCAGGTCAGTGACACTGACACCGAGAGCGCTGGCCAGGGCGATGAGCCGTGAACGCTTGGTGACGGGCCGTCGTCCCGACTCAATCATCGAGATGTAGGAGGCGGTCACACCTACCCGGTCGGCCAGTTGCTGTTGCGTCATCCCGGCGGTGTCCCGCCAACTGGCGACGCGCAGCCCAATGTAGTCAGCCATGACTCCTCCTGCACGAGGTCGACGACTTCCGGCGTAGAGCCTGCACAACGGACGGTACGTGGGGTCACGCTTCGCGGCCAGCCCAACACCGCACGCGCGCCGCCAGGTCACCACCAACCGCCAGCCCTCCGGTGCGCCGACCTCTCGCATGTAAGTTCTGGGCGCTCCGTCCGGGCTCGTCCGCGCACGTCCCTGACGTCGGGCACTGATCCGTAGCGCTCCGCGTCTGGCCCTCCGCGTCTGGCCCTGTTGCTGTCACCGATGCTGTCGACAACAACAGGGCTGACTGCCTCGTAAACGTCGTCGCCGCTGGTCGTCCGCGTCCAGCCGCCGACGGCCTGGCACCGATCTGACCGCCGCTGCTGTACTCGACTGCCGTACGAAAGCACTAGGGGCCACTCTCATCGATGGAGAGTGGCCCCTGACCTCTGTCGGGGTGGCCGGATTCGAACCGACGACCTCTTCGTCCCGAAGGAACCATCAGCCGCCTGTGAGCTGCGCTAGCAGCAGGGTTGAGCTGCCGGCACGGTCCACCGGAGTCCGCAGACGTCCGGGGTTGCCCGCGTCCGTCGTCACCCAGTTGGTCACCCATAAGCCCGGTCCGCGCGTCACTTGGCGTTGAACTGTCACCGGATGCCAGGCTAACTGGACAAACGACGCCCATCCCCTGCTGAGCTGCGCGAACATCAGGCATCGACCGTCACCGTTAGGCACCGTTGGTCGACGTCTCACGGCCTGGCGACGGCCTGGCAACACAGGGCCCGGGTTGCTCGGACTGTCAGCTTGGGAATCGCGTTGATCTACACGCCCCGTAGCGACATTCGGAGGCCATGCGGCACGCAGCGTGTCCGGCCTCGCCGGTCGCGCGTCCCTCCCTGCCCCATATTGACCGCTACATCGGGCACGCTACGGGCACAGGCAACTGACGTCGAGGAGGGTTGTCATGGCGTTGATCAAGAAGGGCTCTCGGCTCATCACGGTTGACGAGATCACCTATAGGTGGCGAGTGCGCGGCAGACCAACCTATGCCCAAGCACTGGGTGAGCGACCACTCGCTGTCGCTGTCGAGCAGGTCGACTGCAGGGGCACAGTGTTGTTGGCCAGCATGCCTCAGGACCATCCAAGCAACTGGATGGGCGGGCCGGCGATCCCCGTTCTCCCGTCGACGGTCGCGGCGATAGTCCGGAAGGCGCTGGCCGAGGGATGGCAACCTACCCGGCCAGGCGCGGCCTTCTGCATGGCTGCGATCGACAAGCTGCCAGAGCCGCCGACTCCTTGACCCCCAGGCAACCAACACGGGTCGCTGACCTGCCGTTCCACCGGTCTTGACCTGCTGAAACCGTCCATGAAGGTCCCTGCTCGTCCGCTGACGTCCGTCCCGATCGTCACCCGGCTAGTCACCCAGCCGTGTCACACCCACAGGTCGGCACCCTCGCTGCCGGATGGGGCCGTCTCCCCGAGAGACTCATGCAGCCCCCCGATCTCGCGGCCCGTCGGGTTGCACTCCGCGTCCGTCTCGATCAGGTGCCAGCCTGGGTCGCTCTCACGCGCGTTCGGATCCCCGCCCTCGTCGAGGATGCACACTGCGGCGAAGACCGCCTCGTACGCCCCAGCTCGCGCGACCAGCAGCACATCGCGGGAATCCGCGCCTGCCTCAATCAGCCGCTGCGCGGCCGCCACGTTGCTCAGAGCACTGGCATCCATCCACGGAGATAGCGCCTCTCGCCACAGGGCGCGCAACACCATGAACCGAGCTAGTGTCCTGAGTCGTTAATTCGTCGGCAGATAGTAGACTGTCGCGGTGGCTGGTCGTCCGCGTGGTGTGGTGGAACTGACTGATGACGAGCG
>NZ_JBIVRQ010000041.1:0-4413 GCF_044755745.1 Micromonospora sp. NPDC092111 | reverse complement strand
ACGTTGCATGTGGATGCGCCGAGTCCGTTTGTGGACTGGTCGGCGGGTGATGTGCGGTTGGTGACGGAGTCGGTGGAGTGGCCGGTCGATGGTCGGCCCCGGCGGGCGGCGGTGTCGTCGTTCGGCATCAGCGGCACCAACGCCCATCTGATCCTGGAACAGGCCCCCACCACCGCGCCGGCCGCCCACCCCGACACCGCGCCGGTGGCGCTCTGGCCGGTCTCCGGCCGGTCCGCCGCCGGTCTCGCCGGGCAGGCCGCCCGCCTCGCCGACTTCCTCACCGACACCGACCTGCGCCCCGCCGACGTGGCCCTGACCCTCGGCACCGGCCGGGCGGCCCTGGAACACCGGGGGGTCGCCGTCGGCGACGGCGTCGCCGGGCTCCGCGCGCTCGCCGCCGGTCAGGGCGTGTCCGGCCACGTGACCACCGGCCGCACCGCCGTCCTGTTCACCGGTCAGGGTGCGCAGCGGGTGGGGATGGGCCGTGAACTGGCGGATGCGTTCCCGGTGTTCGCGTCGGCGTTGGACGAGGTGTGTGCGGCGTTCGGGCCGCTGCTCGAGGGTGACCTCCGTGCGGTGATGTTCGCCGACCCGGACGGTGTGCTCGATCAGACCGGGTGGACGCAGCCGGCGTTGTTCGCGGTCGAGGTGGCCTTGTTCAGGTTGGCCGAGTCGTGGGGCCTGAGGCCGGACTTCGTGGCCGGTCATTCGATCGGTGAGCTGGCCGCCGCGTACGTGTCCGGGGTGTGGTCCCTGGAGGACGCCTGTCGGGTGGTCGCGGCCCGGGGTGGTCTGATGCAGGCGCTTCCCGCCGGTGGGGCGATGTTGGCGATCGCCGCACCGCTGGCCGAGCTGGATCTCGACGGCGTGGACGTGGCGGCGGTCAACGGTCCCCGGGCGGTGGTGGTCTCCGGCACCGAGGAGCAGGTCGCCGCGCTGGAAGCGTCGTTGGAGGTGAAGACCCGCCGATTGCGGGTGTCGCATGCGTTCCATTCGCATCTGATGGATCCGATGCTGGCCGAGTACGGGCGGGTCCTCGCCGAGGTCACCGCCGGGCCGGCAGGCATCCCTCTCGTCTCCACCGCCACCGGCGACCTGGCCGGCGACGCGCAGTTGGGCAGTGTCACCTACTGGCAGGCGCAGGTGCGGGGCACGGTCCGGTTCGCCGACGCGGTGACGGCGTTGCGGGAACGGGGCGTCACCCGGTTCGTCGAGATCGGCCCCGACAGCGTGTTGACCGCGATGGTCGCCGACAGCGCCGACGACACCGTCTGCGTCCCGTTGCAGCGCCGCGACCGGGACCAGGTCACCGGCTACGCCACCGGGATGGCCCAGGCGTGGGCCAGCGGCGTCGACCTCGACTGGACCGCGATCCACCCCGACTCCCGGCAGGTCGACCTGCCCACCTACGCCTTCCAGCGGCAGCACTACTGGCTCTACGACCCGGCGCTCGTCGGCGCCGGACTGCTCGCCACCGACCACCCGCTGCTCGACGCCGCCGTACCCCTGGCCAACACCGACGGTGCCGTCTTCACCGGCCGCTGGTCGCTGGCCACCCACCCGTGGCTCGCCGACCACGCCGTCGGCGGCACCGTCGTCTTCGCCGGCACCGGCCTGGTCGAACTCGCCATCCACGCCGGCGACCAGGTCGGCTCCGGCGTCCTCGACGAGCTGACCCTGCACGCGCCGCTCGTCGTACCGGACCGCGGCAGCGTGGAGGTCCAGGTCGCGGTGGAGGCGCCCGACCCGGCCGGCCGCCGCGCCGTCCAGGTGCACTCCCGGGAACGCGACGACGCCCCGTGGACCCGGCACGCCACCGGCCTGCTGACCGCCGGCGACACGCCCGGCGTCGCCCTCACCGAGTGGCCGCCCGCCGACGCCGAGGCGCTGCCGGTGGCCGGCCTCTACGACGACCTCGCCACCGGCGGGCTCGACTACGGCCCGGTCTTCCAGGGCCTCCGCCGCGCCTGGCGGGCCGGCGACGAACTCTTCGCCGAGGTCGACCTCCCCGACGGTACGGAGACCGACGGCTACGGCCTGCACCCGGCGCTCTTCGACGCCGGTCTGCACGCCCTCACCCTCGCCGCCGACGACACCTACCGGGGGTTGCCGTTCGCCTGGTCGGGTGTGACGCTGCACGCCACCGGCGCGGCCAGTCTCCGGGTACGGCTCACCCCGGCCGGCTCCGGCGTCCGGCTCGCGGTCGCCGACGCCGTCGGCGCGCCCGTCGCGACCGTACGGTCACTGGTGCTCCGCCCGCTTCAGGTCACCACCTCGACCGGTGTCGGCGACGCGCTGTTCGGCCTCGACTGGCAGCCGGTCACCGTCACCCCGCCCCCGACCGCCCCCACCTGGGCCTGGCACCCCGACACCGACCCGGCGACCGGCGACGGCACCATCGCGGTGGCCGCGGATGCCGGCGCCGGTGGCCCGGTCGAGCTGGTGGTGCTGAGCGCCGGAGGCACCGACGACGTGCACGCCGAGGTGCACCGGGTCCTGGCCGTCGCCCAGCGCTGGCTGGCCGACACCAGCACCGCGCAGCTCGTCGTGCTCACCCGGCAGGCCGTCGGCGACGACGTGACCGACCTGGCCGGCGCGGCCGTCTGGGGCCTGCTGCGCTCCGCCCAGGCGGAGAACCCCGACCGGTTCCTCCTGGTCGACGCCGACCCCGACCAGCTCGCCGACGTCCTGCCGCTGGCCGTGGCCACCGGCGAACCGCAGGTGATGGTCCGGGACGGAGTGGTCTCCGTACCCCGGATCGCCCGCCGGCCACTCCCGGCCCCGCCGCCGGACGCCCCGCCGCTCGGCACCGGCACCGTCCTGGTCACCGGCGCGACCGGCACCCTGGGTACGGCGGTGGCCCGCCACCTGGTGTCCACCCACCGGGTACGGCGGCTGCTGCTGCTGTCGCGCAGCGGCCCGGCGGCCCCCGGGGCGCGGGACCTCGTCGCGGAGCTGTCGGCGGCCGGTACGCAGGTCGAGCTGGTCGCCTGTGACGTGGCGGACCGCGAGCAGGTGACGGCCGTCCTGGCCGGCGCGCCGGACCTGTCGGCGGTGGTGCACACGGCAGGTGTGCTGGACGACGGTGTGGTCTCGTCGTTGTCGGCGTCCCGGGTGTCCGGGGTGCTGCGTCCGAAGGTGGACGCGGCGGCGCTGCTCGACGAGCTGACCCGGGACCGGCCGCTGTCCGCGTTCGTGCTGTTCTCGTCGCTGTCGGGGGTGCTCGGCGCGCCGGGGCAGGGCAGCTACGCGGCGGCGAACGCGTTCGTGGACGCGTTGGCGGTGACCCGCCGCCGCGCGGGACTGCCGGGTGTGTCGCTGGCCTGGGGGTTGTGGGCGCAGGGCTCGGCGATGACCGAGCGGCTGTCCGAGGTGGACCGGGAGCGGATGTCGCGGGGCGGGGTGCTGCCCCTGTCGACCGCCGACGGGCTGGCCCTGCTCGACGCCGCCGTCGCCGGCACCCCGCCCACCCTCATCCCGGCCCGGCTCGACGTGAGGACCCTGCGTACCCTCGGCGACCGGCTGCCCCCGGTGCTGCGCGGCCTCGCCGGCCCGACCCGGCGTACCGCCACCGCCGCCGCCGCCACCGGCGGCCGGCCGCAGAGCGACTGGCTGGCCGCCCTCCCGCAGCAGGAACGGGCCGCCGCCGTACGGCACCTGGTCGACACCCACGTCGCCGCCGTCCTCGGCCTCGCCGGCCCGGACGCCGTCGAGGCGGACCGGACCTTCCAGGGGCTCGGCTTCGACTCGCTGACCGCCGTGGAGCTGCGCAACGCGCTCGCCACGGCGGCCGGCCTGCGGCTGCCCGCCACCCTCATCTTCGACTACCCGACGCCGCTCGCCCTCGCCGACTTCCTGTACGGCGAGCTGACCGGCGTCCTCGACGCACCGGAGACCCGGCAGACCGCCGCCGCCACCACCGTCGGCGACGAGCCGGTGGCGATCGTCGGGATGGCCTGCCGCTACCCCGGTGGCGTCGACTCGCCCGAGGACCTGTGGCGGCTCGTCGCCGAGGGCGTCGACGCCATCGGTGACTTCCCCACCGACCGGGGCTGGGACGTCGCCCGGCTCTACGACCCGACCGGCACCCGCCCCGACACCAGCTACGCCGACCAGGGCGGGTTCCTGCCCGGTGCGGCCGGGTTCGATCCGAGCTTCTTCGGCATCTCGCCCCGCGAGGCCGTCCTCATGGATCCGCAGCAGCGGCAACTGCTGGAGGTCTCCTGGGAGGCGTTCGAGCGGGCCGGCATCGACCCCGCCTCGGTACGCGGCTCCGCCACCGGCGTCTTCGCCGGCCTCATGTACCACGACTACGTGACCGGGCACAGCGCCGGCAGTGTCGTCTCCGGCCGGGTGGCGTACACGTTCGGCCTGGAGGGGCCGGCGGTGTCGGTGGACACGGCGTGTTCGTCG
>NZ_JBIVRQ010000040.1:0-2500 GCF_044755745.1 Micromonospora sp. NPDC092111 | reverse complement strand
TAGTGGCATGTGGCGAGGTTAACCCGTGTGGGGGAGCCGTAGCGAAAGCGAGTCTGAATAGGGCGATTCAGTCGCGTGTCCTAGACCCGAAGCGGAGTGATCTAGCCATGGGCAGGCTGAAGCGCGGGTAAGACCGCGTGGAGGGCCGAACCCACCAACGTTGAAAAGTTGGGGGATGACCTGTGGTTAGGGGTGAAAGGCCAATCAAACTCCGTGATAGCTGGTTCTCCCCGAAATGCATTTAGGTGCAGCGTCGCGTGTTTCTTGCCGGAGGTAGAGCACTGGATGGTCTAGGGGGCCCACAAGCTTACCGAAATCAGCCAAACTCCGAATGCCGGTAAGTGAGAGCGCGGCAGTGAGACTGCGGGGGATAAGCTTCGTAGTCGAGAGGGAAACAGCCCAGATCACCAGCTAAGGCCCCTAAGCGTGTGCTAAGTGGAAAAGGATGTGGGGTCGCATAGACAACCAGGAGGTTGGCTTAGAAGCAGCCACCCTTTAAAGAGTGCGTAATAGCTCACTGGTCAAGTGGTTCCGCGCCGACAATGTAGCGGGGCTCAAGCACACCGCCGAAGCTGTGGCATTCACATTTCAACCTCGCTTGGACGTGATTCCTTGTGCAGGTGTGTGGATGGGTAGGGGAGCGTCGTGCCGGGGGTGAAGCAGCGGGGTGACCCAGTTGTGGACGCGGCACGAGTGAGAATGCAGGCATGAGTAGCGAAAGAAGGGTGAGAAACCCTTCCGCCGGATGACCAAGGGTTCCAGGGCCAGGCTAATCCGCCCTGGGTGAGTCGGGACCTAAGGCGAGG
The DNA here is from genome assembly GCF_044755745.1 of Micromonospora sp. NPDC092111. Lineage (NCBI taxonomy): Bacteria > Bacillati > Actinomycetota > Actinomycetes > Micromonosporales > Micromonosporaceae > Micromonospora > Micromonospora sp. NPDC092111. Next base: position 1,694 of record NZ_JBIVRQ010000040.1, on the reverse strand, counting down.
CCGAGAGGCGTAGTCGATGGACAACGGGTTGATATTCCCGTACCCGCGAAAGAGCGCCCGTGATGAACTTCGTTGTGCTAACCATCCGATCTGCTGGCGGTCTTCGGACTGGTGGTGGTGAGCGTGGGAACCTGGCGGGTAGTAGTCAAGCGATGGGGTGACGCAGGAAGGTAGCTGAGCCCGGCCGGTGGTTGTGCCGGGGTAAGCGTGTAGGCCGTACCGTAGGCAAATCCGCGGTGCATGTGGCTGAGACGTGATGCCGAGCCGATTCAGGTGAAGTCAGTGATCCTATGCTGCCGAGAAAAGCCTCTAGCGAGTTCTTAGCGGCCCGTACCCCAAACCGACACAGGTGGTCAGGTAGAGAATACCGAGGCGATCGGGCGAACTGTGGTTAAGGAACTCGGCAAATTGCCCCCGTAACTTAGGGAGAAGGGGGGCCGGAGACGTGAAGCCCCGCGCGGGTGGAGCGTTGTATGGCCGCAGAGAGCAGGGGGAAGCGACTGTTTACTAAAAACACAGGTCCATGCGAAGAAGTAATTCGATGTATATGGACTGACGCCTGCCCGGTGCTGGAACGTTAAGGGGACCTGTTAGCTCTTCGGGGCGAAGCGGAGAACTTAAGCGCCAGTAAACGGCGGTGGTAACTATAACCATCCTAAGGTAGCGAAATTCCTTGTCGGGTAAGTTCCGACCTGCACGAATGGCGTAACGACTTCCCCACTGTCTCAACCACAGGCCCGGCGAAATTGCATTACGAGTAAAGATGCTCGTTACGCGCGGCAGGACGGAAAGACCCCGGGACCTTTACTATAGCTTGACATTGGTATCCGAATTAGCTTGTGTAGGATAGGTGGGAGCCGGTGAAGTCCATACGCCAGTATGGGTGGAGGCAATCTTGAAATACCACTCTGGTTGATTTGGGTATCTAACTTCGGACCGTTATCCGGTTCAGGGACAGTGTCTGGTGGGTAGTTTAACTGGGGCGGTTGCCTCCTAAAGGGTAACGGAGGCGCCCAAAGGTTCCCTCAGCCTGGTTGGCAATCAGGTGTTGAGTGCAAGTACACAAGGGAGCTTGACTGTGAGACTGACAGGTCGAGCAGGGACGAAAGTCGGGACTAGTGATCCGGCACTTGCGAGTGGAAGCGGTGTCGCTCAACGGATAAAAGGTACCCCGGGGATAACAGGCTGATCTTCCCCAAGAGTCCATATCGACGGGATGGTTTGGCACCTCGATGTCGGCTCGTCGCATCCTGGGGCTGTAGCAGGTCCCAAGGGTTGGGCTGTTCGCCCATTAAAGCGGTACGCGAGCTGGGTTTAGAACGTCGTGAGACAGTTCGGTCCCTATCCGCCGTGCGCGTAGGATACTTGAGAAGGGCTGTCCCTAGTACGAGAGGACCGGGACGGACGAACCTCTGGTGTGCCAGTTGTCCCGCCAGGGGCACGGCTGGTTAGCTACGTTCGGAAGGGATAACCGCTGAAAGCATCTAAGCGGGAAGCTCGCTTCAAGATGAGGTATCCCACCCACCATTGGTGGGGTAAGGCCCCCAGCTAGACGACTGGGTTGATAGGCCGGAAATGTAAGCCCGGTAACGGGTTCAGTTGACCGGTACTAATAGGCCGAGGACTTGACAACAAGGCTGCTACGCGTCCACTGTGCAACTCCCGACAAACGAACAACGACACCAGCGGGTTAG
>NZ_JBIVRQ010000039.1:0-8212 GCF_044755745.1 Micromonospora sp. NPDC092111 | reverse complement strand
ACAACGAAGGCCACGTCACCCTCGACGAAAAAACCACCATCACCAACAACGACCCCACCAACTGCGCCGGCACCGTCAAAGACTGCTTCAACTGACCGACGGTCAGCGAACGGATCCCGCGCAGACGACCGGCCCCCTGCCACTGGCGTGGCAGGGGGCCGGATCGTCGTGGGGTCAGCGCTGCACGAACACCGCCACGCTGCGCGCCGGCACGGTGAAGGTGCCGCCCGCCCGGTCGAACGAGGCCGTCCGCAGCGCCGGATCGGCCGAGTTCGCCAGCACCGGGTGCAGGGCCACGTCGGCCCCGCGCAGCCCGGTCAGCGTCTGCTTCGCCGTCGCCGGGGTGGCGTTGAAGACCACGGTCACCGACTTCCACCTGCCGTCCAGCCCCCGGGCGTCGAGGGTCATGGTGAGCACCCCCGGGGTCTCCCGCTCACCCGAGAGCGGGAAGGCGACCCGCTTCTGCACCTGGTCGGCGGTGTCCAGCCCGAATACCGGCGAGGACGCCCGGACGCGCAGCAGCTCGGCGTACCGGGCGTCGGCCAGGTCGATCGCCGCGCAGTCCGGCACCAGCTTCGGGTCGGCCAGCAGCGGCTGGGCGTACGACCACTTGTCCCGGTTGTCCGGTGCCGGGGGGAGACCCGCGCCGAAGCCGTTGCCCTGGGCGCAGTCCCAGCGGATCTGGTTGAACCAGTCACCGGAGTTGTACGAGTTGCGGTCCAGCGACTTGGAGCGCAGCCGCTCGGAGCCGCTGGCCACGAACCCGGTCCCCTGACCGAGGGCCGTGGTGGCCAGGGCCAGTACCTGCATCCGGGCCCGGTCGGCCGCCGAGGTGCCCGGCGGCAGCTTGTACGCCAGCGCGTCGTACAGGATCTCGTTGTCGTGCGCGTCGACGTAGGTGACCGCCTCGCCCGGCGCGGCGGTGTAGCCGGCGGGTGCGCCGTTGTAGTCCACCTGCGCCCCGGTGACCTGCCGGCCGGCGGAGTCGGTGAACCGGTAGCCGCGCAGGTTGCCGGTCAACCCCACCTTGATCAGGTCCTGGTAGTGCAGCAGCCGCGCCCGCTGCTCGGCGGCCGTGCCGTTCACCTCGTCGCCGTTGGGGTCGGTGTAGAGGCCGGAGGCGAAGCCCTGGACGCGCGGATTGCCGTCGAAGGGGCCGCCACCACGCACCGCGTCGCGGAGCCGGTCGTTGAAGGTGCCGATCCCGGTGCCGGCCATGTTGGCCTGGGTGGCCTGGACGAACCGGGCGTCGTCGGCGACCTCGCCGAAGTTCCAGCCCTCGCCGTAGAGCAGGATCCTCCTGCCGTCCACGCCGTCGCGGGCCAGGGTCAGCCGGTCCAGCGCGGCGCGTACGGCCAGGATGTTCGCCTTCGGGTGGTGACCCATCAGGTCGAACCGGAAGCCGTCCACCTTGTACTGCTTCGCCCAGACGACCAGCGAGTCCACCACCAGCTTGCCCATCATGGCGTGCTCGGGGGCGGTGTTGGCGCAGCAGGTCGAGTTGGCGACGCTGCCGTCGTCCAACAGCCGGTGGTAGTAGCCCGGCACCACCTGGTCGAGGACCGACTTCGGGTCGGTGCCGGCGGCCGAGGTGTGGTTGTAGACCACGTCCATGACCACCCGCAGGCCGGCGCCGTTGACCCCGGCGACGAGCCGTCGGAACTCGGTGGTCCGCTGCGCCCCGTTCGGGTCGACCGCGTAGCCGCCCTCCGGCACGGTGTAGTGCAGCGGGTCGTACCCCCAGTTGTAGCCGTCGGTGTCGGCGACCTTGGCGACGCACGCCTGCTGCTGGTCGGCGTCCGGCGGCAGCGTGGCCAGGTCGCAGTCGGGCTGCTGCTGGTCGGCCCGCCGCTCGGGAATGGTGGCGAAGTCGAACGCCGGCAGCAGGTGCAGGTAGTTGACCCCGGCGTCGCCGAGCGCCCGCAGGTGCTTCATCCCGGCCGTGTTCGGGTCGGTGAAGGCGAGGTAGGTGCCCCGCCGTTCGGCCGGCACGGTGGTGTCGGCGATCGAGAAGTCCCGCACCGACAGCTCGGACACCTGCGCCTTCCACGCGGGCGCGGCGGGCGGCTTGCGCAGCCCGGTCCAGCCGGCCGGGGTGAGCGCCGGGTCGGACAGGTCGACGATCTGGCTGTGCGTCGAGTCCGGCGCGAGCGCCACCGAGTAGGGGTCGGTGACCGAGGCGGTGACCATCCGCTGGGCGGCCGGCTGCCACGCCTCGACCTGGTACCGGTAGAACTTCCCGGTCCAGTCGCGGCTGCCGCGCACCGACCAGACGCCGGTCCGGTCGTCGCGGCTCATCGGCACCGGCCGCGGCTGCGCCGACGGCGTGTCGAAGAGCTGGAGCGACACCGTGCGGGCGGTGGGCGCCCAGACCGCGAGGGTGGGCACCCGGCCGGCGAACGTGGTGCCGAGCGTCGCGTCGGTGGCGGACCGGTAGACGTCGTCGAGCACGCCCGGGATCTGCACCCCGGTCGCCCCGAGCAGGGCGCCCCCGGCGTCCCGCTCGGTCACCACGAGCTGCCCGCGCAGCGCCGCCGGCACCTCGGCCAGGTCGGCCCGGTCCAGGTGGAACGCCTGGTACGACCACAGGTGCGGGAAGTCCGCGCGCTGGGCCTCGGTGAGCCCGTCGCGCCGCGCCCGCAGCGGCAACGTGCGGTACGTCCCGGACAGCTCGCCGTCGGCGACGGTCAGCCCACCGGCCGGCGCGACCACCAGGGCGTACGCCTTGCCGTCGGTCGGACCGGTCGACCAGGCGACGGTGGACCGGTCGATCCACTGCGCCCGCTGCCGGGTGATGTCGAGGTCCCTGGCCGGGCCGGCGGAGCTGGTCGGCAGCAGCCGGCCCGGCACCCCGGCGAGCAGCCACACCTCACGGCCCACGGCGGCGAAGTCGAGCCGCTGGTCGTCGGGCTGGTCCTTGGTGTCGCCGTGGTGGACGATGTAGTTGAGCCCGGTCGCGCCGGCCGCGAGCGGCACCCGGAAGACCGCGCCGAAGGCGTCGACCTTCGCCGGCTTGAGCGGGTTGGCCCAGTCGGTCGGGTTGGCCGCGCCGTCCCAGAGGTGCAGCCCCCAACCGGCGTAGTCGTTGTCGGCCTTGCGCCAGTGGATGATCGCGGTGCCCTCGTCGACGGCCGGGTCGGGCTCGCCGGTGGCGGCCTGCCGGGTCGGGTAGAGCGTCGGGTCGCCCTGTTTGACCCAGACCTCACCGGTCTGCGTCACGTCGACGGTGCGGTCGTTCGCGACGTCCTTGTTGCCGTTCTTGTCGACCACCAGGAAGCCGACCGACTTCGCGCCCGGCTTCAGCTTGACCCAGGCGAACCGGCCGTAGGAGTCCTCACCGGCGAACGGCTGCCCGTGGGGCCACTCGGTGACGTACGCCGGGTCGAGGTCGCCCCAGGCGTAGAGGCCCCAGTCGTCGTAGCCGCCGGCCGGGCGCTGGTAGTGCACCACCGCCCAGTCGCGGGACGCGCCCTGCGCCGGGGTGCCGACCAGGCCCGTCGACCGGGTGCTCGCGGTGCGTCCCCTGCCGTCGCGGACGACGGCCTTGTACTCGACCCTCGTGCCGCCGGCCAGGCCGGTCAGGTCGTGGTAGACGGTGTACGGCGCGGAGTGCGCGCTGCCCAGCAGGGTCCACTTCCCACCGGGGACCCGGGCGGCGAAGGTGACGGTGGCCAGCGGGTCACCGGTCACCTGGGCGGTGACGGCGGCCTTGGTGGCCACCGGCTCGGCACCCGGCTCGCTGAGGGTGATGCCCGGCCCGGCCGCGGCCTGCGGGACGGCCCGGCCGGCCTTGAGCACCACCGCCGACATGGCCGGCACGGTCACCCGCAGCGTGCCGTCGGCGCCCGCGGTCGGGGTGGCCGGGTCGCCGTGGATGCCGGTGAAGGTGGTGCCGGGCGACCAGGTGGCCACGGTGACCGGCTGCGCGGTCGCCGCGTTGTTCACCGCCACCACGTACTCGATGCGGTCGGCCGGGGAGATCCGGGAGAAGGCGAAGACGCCCGCGCCGTCGGCCGCGTACCGGGTGACCTGGACGCCGTCGCGCAGCCCGGCGTTCGCGGCCCGCAGCCTGCCCAGCTCGGCGATGGTGCGGTACAGCGGGTGGGTGGTGTCGTACTGGTCGCTGGCGTGGGTGCGGGTGGTGCCGATCAGGTCGTCGTCGAGGTAGTCCGCCGTCTGCGTGGCGAACATGTCCTGCCGGGCGTCCTTGTCCCCGCCGGGGCCGGTGAAGCCCTGCTCGTCGCCGGAGTAGACGACCGGCTGGCCCCGGGTGAGGAACATCAACTGGTGGGCGAGCTGGTCGCGCTTGAGCTGGCTGGCGTCGTCCCCGCCGGTGGCGGCGACGAAGGAGCCGATCCGGCCCATGTCGTGGTTGCCGAGGAAGGTGGTCAGCCGGTTGGCGTCGGTGTCCCGCGCGGCGTACAGCGGGTCCTTGGCGTACACCTCGGCGAGCGCCTTGGCCGAACCGCCGGCGGCGGTGTAGCCGCGCGCCGCCTCCTGGAAGGCGAAGTCGAGGGTGGCCGGCAGGCCACCGCGCCGCACATAGCTGGAGGTGATCTCCTGGTCGGCGCTGTAGACCTCGCCGAACATGAAGAAGTCCTTCTTGCCGGCCTGGTCGGCGGCCCGCTTGATGCCCTGGCTGAACTGCGGCCAGAAGTCGAGGTTGACGTGCTTGACGGTGTCCAGCCGGAAGCCGTCGACGTCGGTGCTGGCGATCCAGTCGCCGTACGCCTTGGTCAGCCCGCTGACCACCTCGGGACGCTCGGTCCACAGGTCGTCCAGGCCGAAGAAGTCGCCGTACTCGCTGTTCTCCCCGGCGAAGGTCGAGTCACCCCGGTTGTGGTACATGGTCGGGTCGTTCAGCCAGGCCGGCACCTTGACCGTGGCGTCGGCGGCGTTGGCGAAGGTGGGCGTGTACGGGCCCGCGTCCTTGTTCACCTTCGGGAAGTCCCGGGTGCCGTCGGCGTAGTTGCGGTCCTCGAACTCGCGCCCCTGCGCGTCGGTGTACGGCGCGTCCTTCTTCTCGACGTACGCGTACTTGTCCTCGGCGTACCTGATGACGTCGGCGGTGTGGTTGACGATGACGTCGAGGTAGACCTTGATGCCGCGCTGGTGCGCGAGCCTGACCAGCCGCTTCATCTCCTCGTTGGTGCCGAAGTGCGGGTCGACCTGGGTGAAGTCGGTGATCCAGTAGCCGTGGTAGCCGGCGGAGACGTCCGCGCCGGAGCCCTGGACGGGGCGGTTCTTGAAGATCGGGGCCAGCCAGATGGCCGTGGTGCCGAGGCCCTGGATGTAGTCAAGCTTGTCGATGACGCCCTTGAGGTCACCACCGTGGTAGAAGCCCTTGTCCTTCGGGTCGAGGCCGGTGCGGAGCCGGTCGCCGGTCAGGCCACCGGCGTCGTTGCGCCGGTCGCCGTTGGCGAACCGGTCCGGCAGCACGAAGTAGAACTGTTCGGCGCGGCCCTTGCCGTTGCCGGCGGAGAGCAGGGCCTCGGTCGAGGGCTCGGCGCCCCACTGGGCCGCGCCGGCCGCCGCGAGGGCGTCCACGGTGGACGGCCGCTCGGTGGCGTCGGCACCGAGTTGGTGGACGGCGACCGGAACGCCGACGAGAGCGAGGGTGAGGGTGGAGACCAGGGCGAGCAGCGCCTTGCGCGATATCGGCGGGGGTTTCATCGACGGCCTTCCTATGGTCGCTGATTCGCCCGCACGCTAGCCCTTGCCGAAACATTCTGCAATACCTTGCAAACCGAGTCGTAACAAAGCAGCCATCTTGCGAAAACCGGCCCCTCGTCACCTGTGGACACGGCGCTGGGGCGCCGCGATCCCGGGTGGCCCGGGGGCTGATGGCCGGTGCCGCGCTCACCGACCAGCCGCCGGGTCAGAGGCCGCCGCAGCCCGCGCGCTCGACCGTGCAGCTCGACGGGCGGGTGCCGCCGCCGGTGCGCAGCAGCACCTCACCGACGAACGCGTCACCGTAGTCGTCCAGCACCCGGTAGCGACCGCCGGCCGGCCCGGATCAGTCGCGCACCAGCAGCGCGTCCACCTGGAAGTAGACGCCGCCGCGCTTCACCGCCCAGACGGTGTAGCGGGCGCGGGGCAGGTCGGCGACGCTGAAGACGGTCTGCTGCGGCGTGTACCGCTCCGCCCGTGCGCTGACCCGCTGCCGCTTCACCGTCCGACCGTTCGAGTCGAACACCCACACGTCGGCGTCCCCGTAGTTGTGGTCCCGGGACGTGATGTAGTCCAGGCCCGTGCCGGTGAAGGTGAAGCGGAAGGAGTCACCGTCGCGAGTGGTCCAGTGCACGTCGTCGCGGTGGTCGCCGTACGGCCGGTGCTGGGAGACCGACCACCGTCCCCGGTAGTCGATGCCGGCGGCGTCGTCGTTGAGCAGCACCGTCGGCGCCGGGGTAGGCGAGTTGGCCGGCGGCGACACGAGCGGCGACACCGCGACCGGGCTGGTCGCGCTGGGCGTCCTCGCGGGCGGGGACAGCAGGGTGCCGGGCCGACCGTCGGCCTCCCGACGCGACCGGCTCGGCGTGGGGGTGGCCCGGGTGGGCGGGACCGACGCGGCGGCGGCCGACGCTCCGGGGACCACGATGGACTCGCTGCGCGCGCCGGGTCCGTGCTCGGCGTATCGGTCGTGCGTGAGGACCACGACGAGCACCTTGACCAGGAGGACGATCAGCACGACCACCCCGACCGACACCAGCATCCAGGGCAACACGGCGACCGCGTGGGGAACGCGGGACGTCCATCGCCTCCCACGCATCCCCGGCATGATCCTCCTCGGCCGAACCGTCGAGCGAGACTAGCGCCCGTAGGCGAACCTCACCGCGGCGGGATGGCCACCTCGATCTCCGTGCCGAGCCGCGCGTCGCCGGCCAGGTCGAGGTCGTCGCCGCTCCAGAACCGGCCCGGGTCGTACCAGTTCGGCCGGCGGCCGGCCGGCAGCAACCCCATCGCCTCGTAGGTCACCGCGACCACCTCGGCGCAGTACGCGGTCTCCAGGGCCCGGTCGCCGCCCGGCAGTGCGGTTTCCCGATCGTCGGCCGCCTGGCCGGCCCGGTCCCGCCACCCGGGCAGCGGCAGCCGCACGTGCGGAACCCGACCCCGGGCCCAGCGCCAGGCGAGTTGCGCGGTGGACGGGAAGGGCGTGCCGTCGAGCCGGGCCACGGTACGCAGCACCGCCTGCTCCATCGCGGCGTCGGCGGACGGTTCGAGCTGGCGCAGCCAGGCCCGCTGGCCGTACCGGTTGGCCCAGACGCAGACCGCGTCGCGCAGGTCGTGCAACTGCACCCCGCGCTGGTGGGTGCCGGTCCACATGTCCGGCAGCGACCGACCCAACTCGGCGTGCCACATCAGCGGCGGCAGGTCGTCCAGCACGACCGCCATTCCGACGTGGTTGACCGGGCTGTTGGTGGTGAACTGGATGGCCCGGTCCGGCACGCTGCGGCCACGGAACACCCAGACGTCACCGGTGCGGGTCAGGTCGACGGCCTCGTCCAGGCTGATGCTCATGAGCGTCTACCCTAGGCCGATGCGGCAACGGATGCGGTGGTGGAAGGTGCTCGGGCTGGCCGGTCTCGCGGGTGTCGCCGCGACCGGGGTGGTGGTCGCCCGCGCCGAGCGGCGGCGTCGCGCGTACACCCCGGAGGAGATCCGGGACCGGTTGCGCGAGCGGCACGCGCAGGCCGCGAAGCCCGGAAACGAGCCGGCCTGACCGGCACCGGGGCCCATCGGGCCGGCTGACCCGGGTACGCCGTCACCCGCATCCGGTCCGCCGACCGCCTCGATGTCCGGTTCGTCCCGATGTGCTGGCTGCCGGGCCGGGCGACGTGTCCCGTTCGCACCTGGCGTCCCGTGGCCGGGGCCACCCCCACGGCGGAATCGCGGCCGGGGTCGGGGCGTTGTACCTGGCATACCACCACCGCTCCCCCACCCGGGACGGCCCCGGAACACCGACCGTGGAATGCGGTCGCCACCGGGTTGGTTACACCCCCTCGGAACGCCGAGCAGGCCCCGCCGCCGGCACCCCGCACTCCGGTCCCCGATTACCGGGTCGACCGTCTTCTCCCGACTTTCCCCTTCCGCGGCACCGCCCACCCCACGGGCACCCTGCCGCACACCCCCGACCAGAGGAGCACGCCACCATGCGTACCGATCTGATCCGCAAGACCGTGCTGACCGCCGCCGGCCTCGCCACCACCACCGG
>NZ_JBIVRQ010000038.1:3560-10248 GCF_044755745.1 Micromonospora sp. NPDC092111 | reverse complement strand
ATTAGTACGTGCAATCCCTGATTGAGCGATGCAGGGCGGCGGTAACCTGCGGGAACATACAGACAAGATCCTTTGGCACAACCAGGGCACAACCTAGAATCGATCTTGACCAGCCGGATCGGCCGGCGGATCGCTCTTCACTGGCCGGAGGAGCTGCCCGACCAGACCACGCCGCCGGTCCTTCTTCGGCATCCAGTGAACGTAGGTCTCCAGCGTGATCCGTAGGCTGGCGTGCCGTAGCGCCTTCTGGACCTCCTGCGGCTCGACGCCGTTGCTCATCAGCGTCGTGGCGAAGAAGTGGCGCAGGGAGTGGAAGGTGCCTTCCTTGGGCCAACCCGCAGCCGACCGCCAGGTCTCCCACAGCTCAGACCAGTACCGATCAGTGATCAGCTTCCCGGTCGAGGTGGTGAACAGCAGAGCCGCCGGGCGAGTCAGCCGCTTCCCGCCCGTGATGTCCGGAAGATCGAACTCGACCGTGCCGACCTCCCTGAGGTGGGTCGCCAACTCCTCAGCGACGACAGCATCCAGGTCGACGGTCCCCGCCGATCCGCTTTTCGGCGACGCAAGGTAGAAGCCGCCGAAGTCGTCAACGGAACGGCGCAACTGCTGAACGACGTGCAGTTCCTCACGAGCAGGGTCGAAGCACCGTGGCCCATCCTCGATGCCCAGCACCTCACCGATACGCAAGCCCTCACCAGCTCCCAGCCAGATGGCCGCTCGGAATCGCCGGGGCACAACCTCGGTGAGCTTGAGCACCTGGTCCTCAGTCGGGACCCACTTTGGTGCCCGTGATACCCCGCGCAGGAGCTGCGCAAGGTTCACGCCGTCACAAGGGTTCTCGGAGAGCACCTTGTCGGTCACAGCGGCATTCAGAATCGTCTTCAGCACGCCGAAGTACAGGCCGATCGAGGACTTGGCAACGCCCTCGTTGAGCAGGCTGCCGAGCCAGGTCATCACGTCAGTCAGGTTGATCGACCGAATGGTCTGTTCCCCGAAGGCCGGCAGAATCCGTTTCCGAAGGTTCTGCGGGACACGCCGCCGCGTCTCGACGCTCCATCCCGCCTGCCGTGAGTCCTGCCACCGCTGCGCGTACTCGGCGAAGGTCAGTCGGTCCGTCTCACGCTTGGCCTTCACTTCGGCCGCAACGCCCGAACGGCATTCGAGGTCGAAGGCTTCCGCGTCGACCTTGCGCTCGAACAGCCGTTCCCGAGGCTCACCAGCGCCGTCGGCGTAGCGCACCCGCCACCGCTTGCCCCGACCGTGCCGCTTCGACGGGAGCCGCTTCTTGTCCGGCCCCCGCTTGGTCAGGTACCACAAGTCATCGATGGGCATGTCAGGCCGCCTTCTGATGGACCCAGGCGCGGACGTCGGCGGGGTCGTATCGGAGGTGCCGGCCGACGCGGGAGGCGCGGGGGCCGATCCGGCGGTGTCGCCACTGGTAGAGGGTGCCGACGGGGATGCCGAGGAACGCCGACACGTCGGTGACGCTCCAGAGCCGTTCGGCGGTGGGGGTGGTCATCGGGGTTCCTTTCTGGCTTGCTGTCGTGCCGTGCGGATGCGGTCACCGATGGCGGTGGCGAGTTCGAGTTGTTCGGGGGTGTCGTAGCCGATGCCGAGGATCTGCCAGTCGTTGACGACCAGGACGTCGGTGTCCTCGGGCAAGCCGGCTTCGGTGAGCGCGGTGTGGAGCTGGTGGGCCTGGCGCTCCGCCCGGAGCTGCTTGAAGGTCGTGCTGTAGATGCGCGACTTGGTGAGGAAGTGGCCTCGGAAGCCGAGCATGTGCGCCCAGTGGCGCAGCTTGAGATCGGCGTACTGGTCGAGGCCGCCGAGGTCCCAGGCGGTTTGGATCATCGCCCGGTGGTGGTCGGACACCCGCAGCAGACCGATGTGGGCCTGCGAGCGGATGCGCCGGTCTCCGGTTTCGGTGGCCCCGGTGCCCTTGGTGGCGTACTTGGCGATGTAGCCGGCAAGGCGGGTGTCGTTGACGACCTGGTCGCCGTCGTCGTTGTCGTCGGTGACGTCGATGTCGGTGGCGGTGATGTCCTTGACGTCGACCTGCTTGCCCCATTGGAGGGTCAGCGCGGTTCCGTCGGGTCGTGCGGCGCCCAGCTCGACCGACGAAGCCGCGGTGCGTACCGCGTCGGTCAGCACGTCGGGGGTGAGCCAGGCGGGAGGTGTCGAGTCGGGGCCGGAGGGTCCGTCGGCGCGGATGACGGCGTGGAAGTGGACCAGGCCGCGCCGCTGATATTCGGCAACCTTGGCGTAGGAGATCCGCAGGTGTGCCCCGGACGCCCGGACGGTGAGGCCACCAGCGGCAGCCACGGCGCGGCGTAGCGCGATGGTGAACCGGTGCCAGAGTTGGCCGCTGTGTGCCTGCCACAGCACGGCCCCGGCGTAGTCGTAGGTGCTCGGGTCGAGCGGGCTACCCAGCAGCGGATACCCCTCGGGGTGCCAGCGTCCGCAGGAGCAGGGTCGCTTGCCGGGCCGGTTGTGCACCGCGCCGAACGACGGGGCGGTGAGGGTGACGAACAGCCGCGTAGACCGGGCCACCGTGTCGGGGACGCCTTTGCCGCCGGACATGCCCGCGTGGATCAGGTGCCAGGCGTCGGCGGCGTACCGGTCGGCGCAGGTCGGGCAGACCGCCGCCCGGCGGGTGCCGCAGGAGGCCCACACCCTGCCCTGACGGGCGGCGATCAGGTCCCCGGTACCGAGCTGCCGGACTTCCCATTTGCCGACGAGGCGGACCGGCTGGAGGCAGCCCTTGACGCTCTCGACGCCGGCCCGCCATTCCTTGTACGCCGGCGACCTCATCCACCGGGTTAGCGTCGCCTCTGCGTCGTGCCCGTTGTACGCCCGTTGAGGTGCGCGGGGTGGTGATGACATGGAATCCCTCCAGGGACGGGCCTGCCGCGCCCCCGGTGTCTGTGGGAGCACGGCAGGCCAGAGCGAGCGGGAGAAGGTCAGTGCGTGTAGCCGTTGGCGGCGACCGGGGTAAGCCGGTCGACCACCCGGGCCGCGATCGGCAGCGGCAGGCGCGTAGCGCGCTGGACGTCGACGGCCGTCACGGGTGTGGTGGAGTCCGCGACGAGCTGCCGGATCTGTGCCTGCATCGCCACCGGGATGCCCAGCCCATCCAGCTCCACCACAGCAGCCGCAGCCGGAGCCGGCGTCGGGGCAACCGGGACAGGGGTGGGAGGGGTCTGCGGCGTGACCGGAACGGCCGGGACCTCGACGACCGCAGGCGGGGCTGACATGGCGGGTTCGGGCTCGCTGGTCTCGGGCTTGATCAGGACGACGGCCCGCCGTGCTTGGGTGCAGCGTGCCTGCACGATGGGCATGACTTCGGCGAGGAAGAACACCAGGACCGGGACCATGATGTGCGCGGCGAGCATGCCCGCGCTGATCGAGCCTTCACGGGGCCATACCGCCGGCACGACGTTCATCACGAGCGTGGAGCCGAGGAGGAACCGTTTGAGCCAGTCGACGGCCCGGGAGTCGATGTCGATGCTCCGGGCGATCATCGCGGCTTCCCATCGCAGGATCGTGATGAGGATGCCGACCAGGCACGGTTCGACGCCCCAGCAGCCCCACCACACCGGGTCGGCCGGGGTGAGGTGCCCGGCGAGGAAGTCTTGAACGCCGGTGGTGGTGAACACCGACCCGACCGCCAGGAAGACCCACAGCGACCGGGTCACGCTCGCCCGCAGCCGTTCGATGTCCACGATGTCGAGCGCGGAGTCTTGCTCCAGGTCGTGAAGCTGCCGCGCGACATCCAAGCGCTTGCTCAGCCTGCGGACCGGCCGAGGCGGACGAGCCGGCTTGACGCCCTGCCCCATGTCGTTCACCGCTGCCCCGTCGCGGCAAGTTCGGACACCGGCCAGCCGGCGACGCGGACGAGTTCGGCGATGTCGGAGTCGTCGCAGTAGGCGGCCCGGACCCGCACGGGGGTACGGGAACGCTGCTTGACGACGAAGCCGATCCCGGCCGACTCCGGCACGTTCGGAATCTCGTCGGCCAGCGCGCCCCGGCGACGCATGTCCTCACCGAGAACCATGTCGACGTGCCCGGCCGAGGTGGCCCGCAGGCACACCCGCAGGGAGAAGAGGTCACGCTGCGGGATCACGTCCTTGGTGGGTTCCTGGAGCGCGCCGATCACGCTGCCACCCAGAGCGCGAGCCTGCGACAGGATCAGCGGCAACGCGGCCTGAGCGCCCTTCGTCAGCGACCGATCGCCGTAGCCGGTCACCGCGCCCAGCTCATCGAGGACCAGGACGTCTAGCGGGGTGTCCCGGGACATGGTGAAGGTCCGTCGGCCCTGCTCCGCCAAGGTGCGCTTGCGTTCCTGCATCGTGGTCCAGAAGCCCTGGATGACGTCCACGATGTCGCCGTCGGTCTCGGCGTACCGGTGGGACACCGGCCGGAGGGCGTTGAGTTCGGTGCCCTTGGGGTTGACCACGTGCAGGCGGACCAGGCCGTCACGGATCAGCGGCGCGCACGCCCGCAACGCCATCCACGTCACCGAGTTCTTCCCCGAACCGGTGGCCCCGCCGATAAGCCAGTGCTGCCCGATCAGCGGCGCGGACCAGTCCGAACCGTGCTCGGTCTCACCCAGGTAGACCCGCGACAGGTCCACCGCGTCGGAGTCGGCCAGCAGGTCCGGCGGGATGATCGGTCGCGTGAACGGCTCCGACCGCTGCACGACCAACGCGATCACCTGGGGACGCACCCGCTCGACGCCCACCCGCTCAGCCCGTAGCGCGACCGCCAGAGCCTCAGCGGCTTCCTCCCACATCTTTGGCGTCTGCCCGAGCAGCAGCCGCACGTACACCGTCTCGGTCGACGGGGAGTGCGACCGGATACGGATGATCCGGGGCACGTTGATCACGCCCGTCATCCGGTGGACCGTCACCAGGTTGCACGCCTCGACCACCCGGCCCCACCACGGGCCGAGGTAGGCCCGGGACAGCCAACGGCGGCGCACCGCCCGCAACCTCGGGGCCGCCACCAGCGCCCAGGAGTCCGGGTGACCCCGGTACCAGCCCACACCGGCCGCGACCGCACCGGCCATCACGCCGCCCGTGGTCGCCGGTCCGAACTCCAGCATCCCAGCGGTCAGAGCAGCCGGAGCCGCCACGAACCCCGGGTGCCGAGCAGCCCACCCCGCCACACGCCATTCCCAACCCTGAAGGCGCTTACCCATCTCCCGCACCTACCTTCACAATTTCGTATGCAATTCATAGCCGCTGTTTTAGGCATGGAAAAGGCCCGGATCGGATTACCAACCCGGGCCTTTTCCGTCGAACAATTGCCGGTCAGTGGACCGCTTCGAGCATCTTCTTTGCGAGCGTCGTTGCCCGCTTCGCCTTCTCGGTCTCCTCCAGCCACGGCGTGGCCTCTTCGAGGAGGATCAGCAGCACCGCCACCGCCCGACGCAGTTCGTCGTAGTGCTTCATGTAGCGGTACCGCTCCGGCATTCCCTTCATCGACCTACGAAGCAGCCGCATCGCCTGATCAACGCCGTCATAGGTGTCACTGATCCGATACGACGCCATTAGCTCACCTTCCACGGCTTGGCGATCAGGTCCGCCTCGTACGTCTTGACCCGCAGGTGGAACGCCCGAAGCGACTCCACCGCCTGCCGGTGCGCGTCCTCCAGGTCCTCGATCCGGGCGGCGAACTGGTACAGCGTCCCCGGCGGAGGTTCACACGACTTGATCAGGCTGTTCACACCGTCCAGGAGCATCGCCAAGCCCTGCACGTTGCCCACCAACGCCTCATACCGCCGCCTGCCGGTCAACGACTTCACCATCTCCGGCACCAAATCCATGCACAGCCCCTTCCTGGCCACGGAACCCACACGATCGGTGGGCACCACCCACCCCCGGAAAGGTGGTCCAGGGGGCGGATGGAAACCACCGACCAGGCGGCTACTCCCGGCCCGTCAGACGCCACACCCGACGCCACCGACGCGTCTCACGACGAATCAATCCGACGTTCACCGCAATCGACAGCATCAACAATCCGATAAGCGTCAACTCGAAATCCGACATAGCAACCTCCCCTCAATTCTCGAATAGCAAATCAACCTGTTTCAGGCAAGGTTCTATCCACTGTGGAATTCTCAATGAACAAGCTGCCGAGGATGAAACCGAGAAACGGCACCAGTGCCCCGGCAAAGTGCCCCGACCCGACTCGAACGGGTCACCCACCGAAAGGGGCGGGGCGGAAGATCAGGAACGCGCCCAATCGCTCACCGAGCGGTCTTGAGGCCCTGCGCCTTCCACGTCAGACCCGACCGGCCGTCCCGCTCCCAGTGCGACACCGTCGCCCCGATCAGCTCGACCAGTTCCCCCTCCTCGACCGTGCCCGGGTCGGCCGAGAGCGTGATCTTCAGTTCCTCACCCTTGCCCCGGTAGCCGTCCTCGGTCGCCACCGGCTTGGCGAACACCGCCACCGTGAAGAGCGGATCGTTCGTGCCGTACGCCGTGATCACCTTCCCGTCCTGATCCGCCTTGATCGACGGCTCCTCCACCACCCGCAGCTTGTAGCCGGACAGGTTCACAGGGATGTTCCGCATCTGGACTGCTCTCCTTCGTCTCTTCACGCCCGTGTCGCATGAACGCTTGGTGGGCACTTAGGCCCGATCTCGACCCTACCGCCCGATGTAACAGAGCGGATCAGCTTGGAT
>NZ_JBIVRQ010000038.1:0-3465 GCF_044755745.1 Micromonospora sp. NPDC092111 | reverse complement strand
TACACTCAGTTTCATAAAAGTCGTGGCTGACCTGCGGAAACATCGCCGCAGTTGGCCCGAGCACCCCTACGCGGGCGCGCAAGCCCGCATCGAGACAAGGAGCCCCGATGGCTACAGGGTCGGAACCGCCGGAGGAGTTGCAGCGAGGAACGGCGGCGCTCGTGATCGCGCGGGCCATCCGGAACGACATCGAGTCCGGAAGGCTGGCGCATGGGCGGCAACTGCCCGGCACCAGGAGCCTGGCTGAGTCTTGGAACACCAGCGTTGCCACGATCAATCGAGCGATGGGGATGCTGGCCGATGAAGGGCTTGTGATCAATCGAGCGAGGTCAAGCCGAATCGTTCACTACCCAGCAGGGGCGACGGACCGGCGAGGTCCCCGCGTGATTCTCATCGGGGGCTACCCGGGGTCGGGAAAAACTGAGTTGGGCCGTATCGTTTCCCGCCAAACAGGCTGGGCGATTCTCGACAAGGACACGACGACCCGGCCGGTAGTTGAGGCTGCTTTAGAGCGTCTGGGGAACTCGCCGCATGATCGAGAGTCGGAAACGTACATGACCGCCATCCGACCCGCTGAATACGAGGCGCTGATGGCGACCCTTGCAGAGAACTTGCAGTGTGGTTCTTCAGTGGTCGTGACCGCGCCGTTTCTTAGGGAACTTAGCGACGAAGCATGGTGTGGTCGGCTGGCGGCTACGGTGGCGGCCTACAACGGGACTCTTCAAGTCGTCTGGGTCTACTGTGATGCCTTGACGATGCACACTTACATTCGCCGTCGGGGTGCCGCTCGGGATGACTACAAGCTCGCCAAATGGGACGACTACGCTGACGGCGTTGACTTCGCTTTCGCTCCAAAAATTCCGCATGTTCGAATCGACAACTCTGCTGGTGCCAGGCCATTGCAGGATCAGGCGAAAGAGCTGCTAAGCACAGTGGCCGATCGATGAATAGGGGCCTGATCCTCTACGGCGCTCCCGCGAGCGGAAAAGACTCGATTACGGTCGATCTAGTTGCTCGATACCCCCACCTTGAGCACTTCAAGCGGTTGAAATGCGGCCCCGGCAGAACGAGCGGATATCGGATGATCCGCGAGGATCAAGTCAACAGGCTGCGCCAGGCACCCGGAGCGATTCTGTGGGAGAACAGCCGGTATGGTGCGACGTACTTGGTCGACCGCTTCGGGCTAGATGACCTTTGGCGGTTGGGTAGAGTGCCTGTCGTTCACCTGGGCCAGGTCGAAGCAATCGAAGCCGTAGTCAGCGGCACCGAGGCGGGATGGACTGTCGCTGAGCTGTTTGCCCGGCCGGCTGTACTCGGCAAGCGTATCCAGTTGCGCAGCACGGGGGACGAGGCTGAACGGGTCGCGGCTGTCGAACAAACGCTTCGCCTGCCCGCCGCTGATATCCGGATCGACACGGGTGCTCTGTCGATCAGAGAAGCGGCAGACGCTATCGTCCGCTGCATGGAAGATCAGCCGCAACCGTGATTGCCGTTTCCTGCCGGCAGTGTGGTTAGAGCGTAGTGTGTTCAGACTTTCTTTACTTGGTCAAGGGCGGGCCTGCGGCCCGCCGCCGTGTTCGCGCCGGGGCGCGCGTGCGGCCTGGCGGCCGGTCACGCCCCGGCGCACGGCGTAGCAAGAGGAGCGATCGACAGCCGCAGCCGCCGGGCCGGACACACGCGGGATACCGGGGCACGCGCAGTGCCCGACGCCGGTCGGACAACCCCCGTGTACCCCGGCGCTAGAACGGGCCGCCGCCGGAGCTTGGCTCCGAGGATGACGCGCGGGGGAGGACCGGCAAGCCCCAAGCATGGGGGCGGCGGTCGCGGTGCCCCCGCGGTGACCCCCCGCGCCAGCTCATACCGCCGTCTAGGTCAGGTCAAACCCGGCACCTGGGAAGGGGGTGGGGGCCGCCGTGGGCGGGGTCGTCGTCCAGGAGCCGACGCCTTCGCCGGTTCCGGTCAAGTCAAAGGCGCTGCTGTGGCGGTGTCCACCGGGTGTTGGGCCGTGACACGAAAGCCGAGCCCGACGTCAGGCGCCCATCAGAACGACGGACCCGCTTGAGGCCCGCCAGCCGTACGAAGATCTCCCGCTTGGTGACGGCCTGGCCCTGGCCGTCGAGCTGGTAGCCGGTCACCCACGCCCAGCCGTCATACGTGGGCCGGGGGCAGATCGAGATCACCCGGAACACGAAGGCCGGCGTTCTCGCAAACTGCACCGACGCTTCCCGGCTGATCAGCAGCTCTTCACCCGGCGTCGGGGGCTGGAGGTGGGGAAGGCCCCGTGCGTCAGGAGACATGCTCTTCCTCCCTGCGGTGGCCCTGCCCGACCGGATTCGGAGGAGACCGGCCGGGCAGGGGTACCGCCGCACCGGGGAGCGGGTTCGGGTCCTCCACGACCAGCACAGCGGGATAGCCGCACCATATCCCAACCGGTCCATGGTGGTCCATGGTCTACCAAGCCTGACCAGCGCCGTCCCTACCCACCTACCGTCAAGACGTGATTGACCCCGAAGGGCCAGTGCCGCTGTATCAGCAGTTGGCGGCGATCCTGCGCGAGCGGATCGAGCGCGGCGACCTGGTGCCCAACCGGCCGATCCCCAGCGTTGCCCGGCTTCAGCAGGAGTACGGCCTGGCGCGCGGCACCATCCTCCACACGGTGCGCGTGCTGGTCGATGAGGGCTTGGTCTACGTGGTGCCCGGGAAAGGCGCGTTCGTCAAGGACCGTTGAGTCGGTGCCCGCTCAGCAGCGACCAGCACGGATGTAGCCATCGCACCACGCCGGGGCCTCCACCCTCCAGACTCGCCACCCGCCCCAGTCCTCTCGGACCTCGAAGCGCCACGCGTGCCGGCTGCCCGTCAGCGAGAGCTGATCTTGCCACCAGACGGCGTGAACCTCTGTGGCGACCAGGGCGACACCGTCCCGAACCTGGCTGACCCGCAGCGGACCCGATTCCAGCTTGCTTGGCGGATTGCCTGATCTTGACATCTCCGCCCGGTACGCGCGCCACTGGTCGGCCAGATCGTCGCGGCGGTCGGCGGCAAGGACCCGCCGGAGCCCCGCGTCATTCCCGTTGCTCAGCCGTAGCAGGTAGACGGCTACCGCAGCGTCCGGGGCAGGCTCGCCCGACTCCGCCTGAACCTGGATTTTTACCGCCCATGCCACAGGAACGGCGAGCGCTCCTGAACACGCCATCACGACGAGGGACAGAAGGACCCACGGCCAGCGCTTCGAGGTGGCTTCCCGCTTCACGCCAGGCACCCTAGTGATCATGAATTGACTTGATCAAATCGAGCGACCGATGCCGATGGGCAGTAATGATCATCGGGCACAGATCCGGCCCAACTGAGCGCGAAAACCGGCGTAAAACGTCGAGAGCTGTTGAACGCTCCCGCCCTGCTCAGCGGACGGATCTGTCCGTTTCCAGGTGATGCCTGGGCGGTCTCCGACATTAGTACGTGCAATCC
>NZ_JBIVRQ010000037.1:0-12255 GCF_044755745.1 Micromonospora sp. NPDC092111 | reverse complement strand
TTGACCGGTACTAATAGGCCGAGGACTTGACAACAAGGCTGCTACGCGTCCACTGTGCAACTCCCGACAAACGAACAACGACACCAGCGGGTTAGTATTCCGCGGTGGTGGTTGTTTGATATGTCGATAGAGTTACGGCGGTCATGGCGGAGGGGAAACGCCCGGTAACATTCCGAACCCGGAAGCTAAGCCCTCCAGCGCCGATGGTACTGCACTCGGGAGGGTGTGGGAGAGTAGGACACCGCCGGACAAACATTCCAGTAGGCCCACCCCTGACAAGGGGTGGGCCTACTGCATTTCCACCACCCACGGGACCGGACACCATCACACCCGCAGGACCACCACCGGAAAACCACGAACCACAACCCGGAGGACCACGGACCACAACCCGTGAGGAACACACCGGCACGGGCCGTTCGGTGAATCGCCCCGAACGGCCGGCGCTGCCTCGGTACCGTCGGTGCGGGACCGCCCCCGGCGGCTCCCCCGCCCTCGCGGCGCGATACGTGACGTGGTGTACGCCGCGTCCGGAGCTCGGGGCGGACCGGTCGGGGTACCTGCTGACCGTGCGACCGGAACTGACCGTCTGGACCGGCGGAGGCAGGAGTGGGCATGAAGATCGGAATCATCGGTTCGGGACACATCGGCGGCACCCTCACCCGGCGGCTGCGGGCGCTCGGCCACGACGTGACGGTCGCCAACTCGCGGGGCCCGCAGAGCCTCACCGACCTGGCCCAGGAGACCGGCGCCACGGCCGGCGACGTGGCGCAGGCCGTCCAGGACGCCGAACTGGTCGTCCTGGCGGTCCCGCTGCTCGCGGTGCCCGCACTGCCGGCCCAGCTCTTCGACGGGAAGCTCGTCGTCGACGCCGACAACTACTACCCCCAGCGTGACGGGGACATCGCCGAACTGCTGGACCGCAGCCTCAGCTCCAGCCGCTGGACCGCGGACCACCTCAAGGGCGCCCGGGTGGTGAAGACCTTCAACAACATCCAGGCCGCGCACCTGATGGGCAACGGCCGGCCGGCCGGCGCCGACGACCGGATCGCGCTGCCGGTGGCCGGCGACGACGCCGACGCCAAGCAGGTGGTGATGCGGCTCGTCGACGCGCTCGGGTTCGACCCGGTCGACGCGGGCACCCTCGACGAGAGCTGGCGGCAGCAGCCCGACACCCCCGTCTACGGCACCGACCGCGACGCCGAGGGCGTCCGCCAAGGGCTCGCCGAGGCCCGACCCTGACATCGCACCCCCGCAACGGCGGTGCTGGCCCGGAAGCGGCGGCGCTGACTTTCGAATACACGTGCGTCATCGAAGCGACGCGTTGCCGGCTCAGTGAGGCTCCCGTGCTCACCGTTCGGTTGCGCTGACTGCGGTCGTACCCCAGAAGCACGGAGCCCCGCCGGCGACCAGCCGGCGGGGCTTGTTCGTGCCTACGGTCAGGAGGGTTTGGGGCCGCAGACGAAGTTGGGCTCGGGGTCGTAGGTCCAGCTGAACTTCTCCCGCTTGACGACCTTGCCGTCCTTCTTGATGACCCGGAAGGCGTCCTGGCTGAAGCCGTTGCTGCCGGCGGCCGAGATGCACTTGGGGCCGGGCTCCAGGTGGACCGTCTTCGGCGTGGTGATGTTGCGGCGCGGGCCGTACTCGGTCTTCACGCTGTCGTAGGTCTTCGTGCTCCACATCGACACGGTGATCGTGTTCGAGGTGTACGAGGTGTCGATCAGCACCCCGTGCGGGGTGTTGTTGCGGAACTTGAAGTCCAGGTCCGGCCAGAAGATCGTCGACTCGATGACCGCCGGGTAGCGACTGAAGTAGAACGAGTGCGGCTTGTGCTCGACGTCCTCCAGACCGGCGTAGTAGGAGGCGTTGAAGAGCGTCGTGGTGAACTGGGAGACGCCGCCACCCACCCCGGGGACCAGCTTGCCGCCCACGATCACCGGGGCGTCCTGGTAACCCTGGTCGTAGCCGCGCTCGCCGGTGTGCGCGTTCAGCGAGAACGTCTCGCCCGGCTTGACGATGGTGCCGTCCACGTCCTTCGCCGCCTGGATGATGTTCTGGCTGCGCGGCGAGGAGAGGCCGCCGGGGAACCTCGTGGTGAAGGTGGACACCCGCTCCCTGATGCCCAGTTCGGCCAGCTTCGCCTCGGTCAGCTCCGGCTCGGCGGCCTTGAGCTGACCGGTGACCGTCCGACCGTCCGCCTTCGGCAGCACCGCCAGCAGGTCCCGGCCCAGCGCCGCCGAGTCGAGCTGCTGACCGGCCCGGCCCGGCACCACCTTCGGCTTGCCGCCCGAGATGGTCAGGCCGGCGTCCTTCGGCGTCACCTCGATCGCGGCGAGCTTGGTACCGAGGGCCGAGCGGAGCCGCTTGACGTCGATCCGCGGGGTCAGCTTCCCCTCGTCGTCGGCGGAGAACCGCAGCGCGCGGGCGATCGCCGCCGGTGGGACGCTGACCGACCCCTTGTCGGAGGTCACCGTGACCGGAGCGGCGACGGCCGGCTTCGCCAGCTCGGTGACCAGCCGGTCCACCTCCTCGCGGGTGGTGGCCGGGTTCTTCTCCACCACCGGTACGGTCACCGGCTGCCCGGCCAGCCACCCCTGGCGGACCGCCTGCGCCGACCGTTCCGGGTCCAGCGACAGGCTCGGCTTCGGGTACACCGGCTTCGGGGTGGTGCCGGTGAAGATGATCGCCGGCATGGTCATGTCCCGGCCCTGCTTGCCGAGGATCTTGCGCAGCGCCGCGTCCAGCCTGGCGGCGTCGACGGTCACCACCGGTTGGACCGCGCGGGAGCCGAACAGCCGGTCCACCGGGTGCGCCTGCGCCCCGGCGGCGGCGGTCACGGTCGCGTCCACGTCCACCGCCAGGCCGACGTCGGCGGGGGCGATCTCCGCTCGGTTCTCGCCCACCACCACGCTCAGCGGGGCGTTCAGGGTGGCGGCCCGCTTCTCCAACTCGGCCCGCAGCTCCTTCGCGGCGTCGGCCCGACTACGGCCACCCAGCTCCGTGCCGAGCACGCTGGTGCCGCGCGGGACGTCCCCGGCGTACGCCCAGGCACCCGCGCCGACCACGCCGGCCAGCACGGCGGTGGTGACCCCACCGGCGAGCAGCACCCGCCCACGTCGCCACCACGGGCCGCCGCCGGGACCCGGGCCGCCGGCCCGGCCGGCCGGTGCGGGCTCGTCTTCACCCGGCCAGCTCACCGCGGTGACCTGCACCGTGGGGCGGTCGTCGGAGACCTGTTTGTCGCCGTACAGGGTCACAGCCACCTCGATCGGACGTACCACTTGGGGGTTGCGGGCCCCCAGGGACACCTACGGTAGCCAACCCGGCGGACGGCCGACAGCGTGCGTCCGGCCATCCTCGGCGCCGCGTGTCGCGCCCGGTCACCCGGCGTGTGGAGGTTCGTGGCAGGGTGTCCGGGTGAGCGATCTACGACTGGCGTACGGGGGCGGACGGATCGACCGGGCGGGTGCGTCCCGCAGCGATCCGGAGTGGGTCACGGCACAGCTCGCCACGCCGGCGAGCCGGGTGCTGCCGCTGTGGCGGGACCGCTGCCTCGTCGCGGCCGACCGGTCCCCGGTACGGCTGACCGTCGCCGCCGCGACAGAGCTGCTCGCCGCCGCCGACGGGCCGGTGCTGCTCGGCCTGGACGGCCCCACCGCGCTCTTCGCCGCCGACCTCTCCGCGCACCCCGAGGCGGACGCGGTACGGCTGGCCGGCGCTACCGCCGCGGTGGACGTCCGGGCCCTGGTCGGCACGCTCGACGCGGCCGAGGCGGCGACGCAGGCGTACGCCCGGGGCATGTTGCAGTGGCACCGCTCGCACCGGCACTGCGGTAGCTGTGGGGCGGCCACCACCCCCCGCGACGGCGGGCACGTACGGGCCTGCACCGGGCCGGGGTGCGGACGCCTGCACTTCCCCCGGATCGAGCCGGCGATCATCGTGCTGGTCGAGTCGGCCCCGGACCGCTGCCTGCTGGCCCGGCACGCCGGGGCGGACGAGGGCGGGTACTCGCTGCTGGCCGGCTTCGTGGAGGTGGGCGAGAGCCTGGAGGACGCCGTCCGCCGGGAGATGGCCGAGGAGGCCGGGGTGACCGTCGGCGCGGTCCGCTACCAGGGCTCGCAGGCGTGGCCGTTCCCGGCCGGGCTGATGGTCGGCTTCCGGGCCACCGCCGCCACCGAGGAGATCCGGGTCGACGGGGTGGAGTTGCTGGAGGCGCGCTGGTTCACCCGGGCCGAGCTGCGGCAGCGCCGGGATGCCGGGCTGCCGCTGGGCCGGGTCGACGCCATCGACCACCACCTGTTCGAGAGCTGGCTCGCCGAGGGCCACTGACCCGGCTCACCGGACCCGGACGCCGACCGGCGCGGTCGGTGTCCCGTCGTCCGTCCCGTCCGTCGCGACCACCCGGAACTGGTAGTCGTGGCCCCCGGTCAGCAGCACCGCCGTGTGCCGGGTGTCCCGTACCGGGTACGGATCGGTCCGCCAACCCTCGCCGGCCGTGACGTCGCGCAACTGCACCCGGTAGGCGAGCCCCGGCCCGGCCGACCGCCAGCTCAGTCGGGCCTCGCCGGTGCCGGCGGCTGACGCGGTGAGCCCGGTCGGGGTGGGCAGTCGTGGGGTGGCCCGGACCGGCTCGCTGGGCGGTCCCGCGCCGGCCTGGTTCATCGCGGCGACCCTGAACTCGTACTCGTGCCCGTTGCGCAGCCCGGCAACGACGGCGCGGGTGCCCTGGGTGGGGATCGGGTCCTCGGTGAGGTCGGTTTCCCCGGCGGTGACGTCCCGCCGGTACACCCGGTGCCAGCCCCCGGGCACCGACGACCGCCAGGTCAGCTCGACGCTGCCGGCCTCGGCCTCGGCCTCGGCGCGCAGGTCGCGCGGTGCGGTGGCGGGTGCGGTGAACCGGGCCCGGGCCCGCACCGGCGTGGACCGGGCACCCTCCCCGCCGCCGTTCACCGCGCTGACCGTGAACTCGTACTCGTGGCCGTGTTCCAGGTGGCGGGCGAGGTGGCCGGCCCCGGCCTCCACCGCCGGCGGGTGCACCGGGGCGCCGGTGGTGAGGTCGCGCCGGTACACCCGGTAGGAGACCCCTCGGCCCAGGGTCCGCCAGGTCAGCCGGACGGTGCCGTCCGACTGCGCGGCGGCGACCAGCCCGGCGGGCGCGGCCGGCGGCGTGACCACCGCCGTCGCCCGGACCGGCACCGAGGGCGGGCTGTCCCCGCCACCGCCCACCGCGACCACGGTGAACTCGTACGTCCGGGCGTGCCGGAGGAGTTCGACGGTGGCCCGGGTGCCGGTGAAGGTGCCCACCGTGGTCCGTTCCCCGGTGCTCAGGTCCCGCTGCTGCACCCGGTAGAGCTGCACGAAGGGGACCGGTGCCCAGTGCAGGCCGACGTCCCCGGCCCGGCCCGGCACCGCCCGCAGGCCACCCGGCGGCGGTGGGGGCGGCACCGTCGCGGTCATCCGGGCCACCGGCGACGGCCCGCTCTCGCCGCGCCGACCCACCGTGGTCACCCGGAACTCGTAGTCGTGCCCGTTGACCAGGAAGTCGGCCGAGAAGCGGGGCTCGCTGGCCGGCTCGCCGATCCGGACGAAGTGGGTCTGGCCGGCGGAGACGTCCCGCCGGTGCACCTGGTAGCGCAGCTCGTCGTCGGCGCGTACCGGCGGCCAGTCCAGTTCGGCGGTGCCGGCGGCACCCGGCCGGGCGGTCAGCGCCGACGGGACGGGGGGCAGGTCCGCCCGGTCCGGGCGGCGGCGCGGCCAGTCCACCTCCACGAAGCGCGGCCGGTAGACGCCCGCGTCGGCGTAGGTGACCGCGTCGTCGACGTCGTTGACGTTGTAGGAGACCAGCAGCTTGCCGGGGCGGGCCAGGTCCGGGTGCAGGTCGGCGTCGTAGACCAGGTGGCCGGCATCGGTCTCCGGGGCCCGACGCAGGTAGTCCGGCCCGGTGAACGGGCCGGTGGGGGCGTCGGCCGAGTAGGCCACCAGGTCGGCGCTGAACACCAGGTTGGACTCCTGGGTGACCAGCACGTACCGCCCGTCGACGCGCTGCACCCCGTACGAGGTGCCGACGCCGCTGAGCACCCGGGTGGAGGCGCGGTCGTCGGTGGACCAGCCGGCGCCGGTCCAGAACTCCCACCGGCCGGTGAGGTCGTCGCCGGGTACCCGGGCCAGGTGGGCGAACCGCGCCTCGCCGGCCGATTCGGTGCCGTACACGTAGGTGTGGCCGCCGTCGCGCAGCAGCGCGGAGCCCCAGGAGACCCGGGCGTCCAGTGGCAGCGGCCGGAGGCCGGTGGGGGTGAGTGCGGGCAGCGCGAAGGTGGCCAACGCGGTGCCGAGCAGCGCGTGGTCCAGCGGGCTGGCACCGGTGCGGCGGTAGCGGTTGACCAGCACCTGGAGGGTGTCGCCGGCGACCGTGGCGTCGCCGACCCAGTGGAACTCGCCGGCCGTCGCCGCCGGTACCAGGGCACGTGGGTCCTCGGCGGTGCCGCCGTGCACGGTCTCGCCGAGCTGGTCGGCCTGCTGCACGACCGCCGAGTTGTTGACGAAGGGCGCGGTGCGGGGCCGGGAGCCGTCCGGGTTGACCGGGCCGAGGAAGGTGTCGGAGAAGAGCCAGAGCAGCCGGCCGTCGGGCAGCCGTACCGATGCCGTCCGGTCCGCCCCGTTCCACCGGCCCGAGGTGTCGCCGTAGTCGTCGAAGAGCGCGGTGAGCCGGGCCGCGGTCATCCCGCCGCCGGCCGGCGCCGCCACCCGGGGCGCCCCGGCGGGTACGGCGGCCAGCAGACAGATCACCCATGCGACGAGCAGCCAGCGGGCTGGTCGGGGTGCGCCGACCGCCGCCCGGCCCGTGTCGGCCACCGCCACCAGAAACCCCCGTCTACTGGTCACCCGCTCCGCAGGGTGCCATGACCGACCGTGGTGGCGGTAGCGGTCGGATGGGTGGAAGTGGATGGGGCATCCGCTTTGCGGCGAATGGTCAGCACCCCGGTGCCGACCGCGGTGACCGCCGCCGTCACCAGCGCGGCACCGGCGATCCCGGCGACGGTGTGCGGCACGACCGTGGCCGTCGCCACCACGAAGCCGACCGTGGAGATCCACAATGGTGCCGACGGCCACCGGGTGGAGGCCGCCACCCGGGCGTTGACCAGCACGAAGACCAGCGCGTACAGGGCGCCGGTGGCGGCGAAGAGCGGGGCGTAGCCGCCGTGCCGGGTGTACTCGGGCCCACCGGCCAGGCCGAAGGCCAGCTCACCGGCGAGCGCCGAGGCGAGCACCAGCGCCACGCCCGCCGCGCCCACAAGGGCCAGCGCCACTCGCAGCGTCCCCCGGTCGCCCCGGGCCAGCCGGGGCAGCGCGATCACGGTCACCACCTGCGGCGCCCACAGCGCCCCCTTGGTGAGCACCGTGCCGACCGCGTACGTGCCGGAGGCGTCGGGCGGGAGGAAACGTCGGGCCAGCAGCAGGTCCGCGTACGAGACGACGAGCATGGCCAGGGTCGCCCCGCTCGCGGTGAGCACCGTCCGGGTCGCCAGGGTGGGGGCGACCGGGTCGACGCCGGCGCCCCGGTCGAGCCGGACCAGCAACGCCAGCACCAGCACCGAGGTGACCGCGCCGGCCAGCAGCGCGCCGGTCAGCCCACCGCCCAGGGCCAGCCCGGCGATCATGCCGCCGTAGCGGCCGGCGGCGAGCAGCGCCATCCCCCCGGCCAGCCGCAGGAACCGCTGGTCGCCCTGGAGTTCCCCCAGCCACCGACCGGCGGCCACCACGGCCACCGTCAGCACGCCGAGCAGCAGCACCGCCGGGCCGGCCAGCCGCAGCCCGACGGCGGCGACCGGCAGCACCACGGCCAGCAGGGCGGCGGTCACCAGCACGGTCAGCAGGGTGGGGCGGGCGGTGGCGGCCCGACCGTGCCGGGCCCGGTGCACGGCCACCGCGATCTGCAGGCCGGTGCTGGCGACGCCCCCGATCGCGCCCAGCGCCAGCAGGGTGGCCAGCGCGCTCAGCTCCGCCGGGGCGAGCTGCCGGGCCCCGAGGACCGGCACCACGTAGGCCAGCCCGTTGACGAAGACCCCGGCCAGGGTGACGGCCACCCCGGCGGCGCCGATCCCGGCCGCCCGGCCCCGCCCGTCCTCCGACTCTGTCCCCATGACCGCCCCGTGTCGCCGGCTAGGCCGGGCCTCAGCGGGCGCAAGTACAGTGTCGCCACGCCGGCGCCCGTTCGCCGGGTCAGCCTAGTGAGGAGGTCAACCCTGCGGGAGAGGGCGATCCTCGTCGTCACCGGGCTGGCCGTCACCGCGCTGGTGCTGGCCCCGCTGGCCGCGCCCGGCTATGTGCTCAGCTACGACATGGTCTTCGTGCCCCGACAGCCGTGGCGGGCCGAACTGGTCGCCCCGGTCGATTCGCTGCCCCGGGCGGTGCCGCTGGACGCGCTGGTCTCGCTGGCCAGCCAGGCGGTGCCGGGCTGGGCGCTGCAACGGGTGGTGCTCGCCGCGGTGCTGCTGCTGGCCGCGATCGGCGCCGGCCGGCTGGTGCCCGCCCACCGGCCGGCCGTCCGGGCGGTCGCCGCCGTCGGCTACGCCTGGACGCCGTACCTGGCCGAGCGGCTGCTGATCGGGCACTGGGGGCTGCTGCTGGCGTACGGTGCCCTGCCCTGGCTGGTCGACGCCGCGATCCGGGTATCCGAGCGGCGGGGCCTGCGCCGGCTGGTGCTGGCCGTGTTGCCCGCCGTGGTCACCCCGACCGGTGGCCTGATCGCGCTGGCCACGGTCGCCGTCCTGGTGCCCCGACGAGGTGCCGCCCGGACCACCGCGCTGGCCGTCGGCGCGATGCTGCTGCTGAACCTGCCCTGGCTGGCGGCGGCCGGGTTCACCACGGCGGACGCCCGGACCGACCCGGACGGGGTGGCCGCCTTCGCGGCGCGGGCGGAGAACTGGAGCGGGGTGCTCGGCGCGCTGGCCGGCACCGGGGGGATCTGGAACGGGCAGACCACTCCGGTGAGCCGGTCGTCGCCGCTGGCCCCGCTCGCCACCGTGCTGCTGCTGGCGCTGGCGGTGCCCGGCTTCCGGGTGCTGCGCCGCCGCTGGCCGGCCGGGGTGGCGGCCCGGCTCGCCGGGCTGGCTGCCGCCGGTTTCCTCGCCGCGCTGCTCGGCGTGCTGCCCGGCACCCGGGCCGCGCTGGAGTGGACGGTGGCGTCGGTGCCGGGGGCGGGGGTGCTGCGGGACGGGCAGAAGTTCCTCGTCCCGTACGCCCTGCTGCTGGCGTTGGCCGTCGCGCTCGGCGTGGAACGGCTGGCCGACCGGGTCGCGGCCCGGGGTGCGGTCGCCGGTGCCGGCGCGTTGCTCGTCGGCGCGCTGCTGCTGCCGGTGGTGGTGCTGCCGGACCTGGCGTACGGCGGGGCGGGCCGGCTGCGCCCGGTGGCCTACCCGGCGGACTGGGACGCGGTGGCCCGGCGGCTCGACGGCCGACCCGGGGAGGTGCTGTCGCTGCCGTTCGGCGCCTACCGGGCCTACCCGTGGAACGCCGGCCGGACGGTGCTGGACCCGCTGCCCCGCTATGTCGACGCGGATGTGCTGGTGGACGACACCCTCTGGGTGGGCGGTACCGAGGTGCGCGGGGAGAATCCGCGGGCGGCGGCGGTCGGCCGGGTGCTGGCCGCCGGTGGACCGGTCACCGCGACCGGGGTGCGCTGGGTGGTGGTGCAGCGGATGGTCGGGGACCGGCGGGTCGACCCGGCGGTGCTGGCCGGGCTGCGTGAGGTGTACGCCGGTCCGGAGCTGACCCTGTACGAGAACCCGGTGACCGGCGGGGACGTCCCGGCGGGGCGGTGAACCGGCAGCCGGACCGGCCGGTATTGACCGCCCTCGCGGCCCTCCCGGTGCTGCCTACTTGGTGGTAACGTCCCGCGCACGCAGCTCACGAGGAGGAAAACAGCACCATGCGCAGTGCTCTCTCGTTGGTTCTGGTCGCGGTAGCCGCGATCGCCCTGGGCACCTTCGGCACGGTGGCGCTGGCCACCTCGCTGGCCGGTACGTCGGCGTCCGAGGCGGCGAAGGCCGAGCAGGCCGCCCGCACCGAGTCGGGCGGCGGGAACGGCGGTGCCAACCAGCCTCTGGTCTACGGCACCAAGTAGGACTGCTCCATCTGCTTCGCCGGCGACGCCGCCGGAGCGTTCGCGGCCCTCGTGACGAGGGCCGCGAACTTTTCTCCCGAGACCGGCCAGGTGAACCGGGCGGCGTGCGCCCGCGCCGCCGCGCCGATGGTGGCGCGGTGGGCGTCGTCGGTGAGCAGCAGCCGCACCTTCGCCACGAAGTCGTCGAGGTCCTCGGCGAGCAGGCCGGTCTCGCCGTCGACCAGCGCCTCCTCGACGCCGCCGGCGCCCCGGAACGCCACCGTCGGGGTGCCGACCGCGCCGGCCTCCACGATGGTCAGCCCCCAGCCCTCCTTGAGTGACGGGGTGAGCGCCACCCAGGCCGAGGCGAGCAGTTCCCGCTTGTCGGCGTCGGCGACGAAGCCGGTGAACCGGACCCGGTCGGTGACCCCCAGGTCGGCGGCGAACTGCCGGAGCTGCGGCTCCCACCAGCCCTGCCCGGCCACGGTCAGGGTCAACCCGGGCAGCTCGCCGGAGAGCGCGGCGATGACCTGCAAGGCCACCTCGACCTGCTTGTGCGGGACCAGCCGGCCGAGCACCACCAGCGACGGCTCCGGTGAGCGGGGCACCGGGCCGACGGTCATGTCCGGGGTGCCGTTGTGCACGATGGCGACCCGGGCCGGGTCGATGCCGAGGGTGGCCAGCTCGTCGCGGGTGGCGGCGGAGACGGTGACGTACTGGCAGCGGCGGTAGACGCGGGGGGCCAGCCAGGACTCGACCCACCAGCCGAACCGGGCCAGCCAGCGGCCGAGCACCACCGGCCACTGCTCGCGGTGCACGTGGTGCACCAGCGCGATGACCGGCCGGCGGGCGTAGAGGGCGGAGAGGAAGGGCAGGCCGTTGCCGACGTCGACGATCAGGTCGGGTCGGCCGCCGTGCCGGCGGCTCAGGGCGCCGAGGCCGAGGGCGCCGGCCAGATAGACCAGGGCGGCGCGCAGGTAGACGGTGTGCCGGCCGCCCCGCCGCAGCACCCGTACGCCGTCGGTGGTGGTCTCCTCGGCGGGGCCTTCGGTGTGGGTGGCGCAGAGCAGGGTGGCCTGGTGGCCGCGCCGGACGAGTTCCCCGGCGATCCGCTCGACGTAGACCTCCGACCCGCCGCCCTCCGGGTTCCGGGTGTCCCGCCAGTTGAGGAACAGTACGTGCCGGGTGGCGGCAGCCGGTGCGTTCAACACTCACTCCTACTGCCGAGTAGTCTTCGCGGTCGCGTCACACTATGGGCTGCGTCACGTAAGCCGCAATGCCCGATCGGAGCCGAGATGCAGCAGTCGCCGGGCCGCCCGGGGCCGGTCGAGGGGCCGGACGACACATCGACAACGGTGTGGCGTGTGCGCTTGGTCGCGGTCTGCCTGGCTTTGTCCGCGCTGGCCTTCCTCCAGGACCCCGGCCTGATCGTCATCGACACCAAGGTCGACCTCGCGATCGATCCGGCCGGATGGCTGACCCGGGCCCTGCACGTCTGGGACCCGGACGGCACCTTCGGACAGTTGCAGAATCAGGCGTACGGCTACCTCTGGCCGATGGGTCCGTTCTTCCTCCTCGGCAAGCTGCTCGCCGTACCGGCCTGGGTGGTGCAGCGGCTCTGGTGGGCGCTGCTGCTGACGGTGGCCTGCACCGGCGTGGTCCGGCTCGCCGAGCGGCTGCACGTCGGCAACCCGTGGGCCCGGCTGGTCGCCGGGGTCGCGTTCGCGCTCTCCCCCCGACTGCTCACCGAACTGGGGCCGATCTCGGTGGAGGCGTGGCCCAGCGCGCTCGCGCCGTGGGTGCTCGTCCCGCTGGTCGGGCTGGCCGACGGGGTGCCGCTGCGCCGGGCGGTCACCCGGTCCGCGCTGGTGGTGGCGTGCGCCGGTGGGGTCAACGCCACCGCCGTGCTGGCCGTCGTACCGCTGGCCGCGCTCTGGCTGGTCGGCCTGCACCCGTTCCGGCTGCGGGTCAGGGCGCTGGTCGGCTGGGGGCTGGCGGTCGGCGCGGCGACCGCGTGGTGGCTGGTGCCGCTGCTGCTGCTCGGCCGGTTCAGCCCGCCCTTCCTCGACTACATCGAGACCGCGCCGGTGACCACCGCGCCGACCGACGCGACCACCGTGCTGCGCGGCGCGTCGCACTGGCACGCCTACCTCAAC
>NZ_JBIVRQ010000036.1:0-12488 GCF_044755745.1 Micromonospora sp. NPDC092111 | reverse complement strand
CCGCTGCTGCCCCCGACGCGCCACCGCGATCATCCAGGCCGTCCTCGTCCTACACCACATCCAGACCAACCAAGAACCACGATAAAAAGGGCTCAGTGATTTGAGGTCGTGCACCGGCCGGGCCGTAGCGTCGCACGGCCTCCTTGCTGCCTGGCGTCTCGGTCACCTTGCGGATCGCCTGGGCGTCGGTCTGCCAGGTTCGACCGCCGGTGAGGCGGTCGAGGCGATTGGGTTCGAAGACGACGCGGCTGTCGGTGACGACCAACCTGCCGCCGAGGGTGCGGCTCGGTCCCAGTAACTGGTTGGCGAT
This sequence comes from Micromonospora sp. NPDC092111, assembly GCF_044755745.1. Lineage (NCBI taxonomy): Bacteria > Bacillati > Actinomycetota > Actinomycetes > Micromonosporales > Micromonosporaceae > Micromonospora > Micromonospora sp. NPDC092111. The sequence goes on along the minus strand of NZ_JBIVRQ010000036.1, from coordinate 12,178 downwards.
GGCCTGGTGCAGGCGTTGCTCACCCGGGTTCAACTACGGGTCGACGAACCAGATGCCCATGAATTCCCTTTCGGGGCGCGATCGTGGATGTGGTGACAGGTGATGGTAACGATGCCGCCGCCAGCGGTGCGCCCGCACACAACGCGAATTGCGGTCGAACGTATGAGGCTTAAGTGATCAACTAGAGCCGCTTTGCGCATGATTTGAGGTGTTTCGTTGAAGAGTCTGGCGCTTAGCTTGTATCTGGTGAGATTTCTGTCCGGTCTTTCGGCGATCATCGCCAAAGTTCTTGACAGATCGATCTTGTGTAGCTGAATGTATCGACCAGATCGCTGAGCGTCAGACGGGGGAGCTGTGGCCGAGCAAACTCTGTGGGGCTGGGTCCGCCTCCGAGCGAAGGTGACGGAATGGCTCCATCCCTCCGTGAGGGCGGTCGGTGCGCATGCCCCTGCAGGACGGCTGACCGCACCTCGTTCCACGGCTGCCTTGACCGTCGTCGCAGTGACTCTGCTCCTGGGAGCGGCGGTCGTGCTCGGGCCGATCGGGCAGGACTCGGCGAGTGCAGCCACCAGTTGTGCGGTAGAGGCTCCGGACGAGTCGGCAGCTGCCGAGATGGCAGCGAGGTGTGGTGCTGCAGTAGAGGCCATATCGGGCAGGACGGATCGGTCTCATGTCTTTGTGGAGCCTTCCGGCGAGCGGCGGATGCGAACCTCCGTCGCTCCCCAGCGCGTCCGGAAGCCCGATGGTTCATGGACGCCGATCTCGACGCGGCTGACGCAACGAGCAGATGGCCTGTACCGCCCGGCGGCGACCCTTGCTGACGTCGCCTTCTCCGGTGGCGGCACTGGACCGCTGGTGACCTGGCGGGAAGACGGTTCCACTTTCACCCTGTTGTGGCCTACCCCGCTGCCTCCGCCCACGATCGATGGCGCGACTGCCACCTACGAGTCCGTCCTGCCGGACGTGGACTTGCATGTGATCGCGACGAGTGATGGATACCAGCACGCGGTAGAGGTCAAGAGTGCGTCGGCGGCTGCCACCGCCGAGGTGCAGACGTTGCGGTACAAGAGCGGTGGAGACATGCGCATCGTCACGGCCGACGATGGTTCGGTACGCATGTTGACCCGGACCGGACGTATGGTGGCGCTGAGTCGTTCAGCGTCGATGTGGGACTCCTCGGTACTGTCGATCACCGGTCAGGCGCATGCCATGCCCGGCAGGGAAGAAGGCGCTGCCGAGGCGGTTGGTGAGCCGGCGACCGCCGCTGAACCGGCAGTCACCTCGCGGGTTGGGCAAGCGGCGGTCACGCTAATCGACGGCGAGATGCGGGTGTCTGCCAACCAGGCCATGCTGGCGGACCCGGGGCTGACATATCCCTTGTTCATCGACCCGCCCTTCGAGAAGCTGCGCAACAAGTGGTCGTACGCGACCAGCAACGGCGAGAACAACGACGCCACGGCGGCGCGGGTGGGCAAGCAGCCACCGGACCAGTACAGCAGCAACGGTCAGCTGTATCGGTCGTACTACGGGTTCGACGTGAACGGCCTGAACGGCAAGCACATTCTGACCAGTAATGTTCGGATCACCCTGGATCACTCCGAGTCGTGTACCCCGACCTGGGTGCACCTCTTTCGCACCTCCGCGATCACCGTGGCGTCTGGGTCGAGAATGGCATGGACCACGCGGCCACTCCCCAGCAGCGTGTGGTTGGACTCCTGGGAAGGCAACGCGAACGAGTCCGGTGGATGTGGCAGCGTCCAACCGGACAAGGATGCCGAGTTCACCAGTAGTCAGCTGACCTCGGACCTCCAGCTGTACGCCAACTCGAACTGGGATGTGTACACCGTCGGCCTGTGCGCCTGCAACGAGTCGGGCGGCTACGAGACGGCCTCCGACCGGTGGAAGAAGTTCTACACCACCAAGGCATGGCTCGAGGTCACCTACAACACGGTGCCGGGCAAGCCCGCCAACCTCACGGCGGCGGGGAAGCCGTGCGGGTCCACGATCGGAACTACCGTGGTCAAGCTCAAGGCTCAGTACATCGATGCCGACGGTGCCGCGAACACGATCAGGGGCTGGTTCGCCTACAAGGAGGCATCCGCCGCGACGCACGTGTCGGTGGCCGACCCGGTCGCCCGTCCGGCCAACAACTATGGCGAGGTCACCATCGAACTGGGAGCGGCGGCGAACGGGAAGACCTACACCTTCCACGTTCAAACCAAGGACTCCTACAACGACTCATCTCCGTTGTCGGGGTGGTGCAACTTCACAATCAACACGACTGCCGGAGCAGTGAAGGTCACCTCCACGACCTATCCCAGTGACGACGCCGCTCACGGCGGCCCCGGCGTACCAGGCACGTTCACCTTCCAACCCGAACCCGGCGACGCAGGCGCTGCCAACATCGTCAGCTACACCTTCGGATGGGTCGGCTTGACACAAAAGACCGTGTACGTAACAGCCGGCGGGATGCATTCGGTGCAGCTGACCCCGCCACGACACGGCCTCAACGCGTTGACGGTGGTGGGACGAAACGCCGCCGGGGTGCCGGGAGCGTTGGAGACCTACCAGTTCCTGGTCGGATCGCCGTCGGCGCCGATCACCCATTGGCCGTTGACGAGCGTGGGCGGAAGCGGCCTCACTGATCAGATCGGCGATGCCGACCTGGCCATCGACGCCGCGGCTACTGACGTCGCTTGGACGCCTGACACCTGGCTCCTGGGCGAAAGCACGCTGCGACTGGACGCGACGGCGGGAGGCACCAGGGGATCGGTCAGCGCTGCGGGCACCGGCCTGGACACCTCCGGTTCCTTCAGCGTGGCGGCCTGGGTGAAGCGGCCCGCTGTCACCTGTTCCGGCAACGAGACGGTGGTGTCGGTCGACGGGGCCAACACCAGCGGTTTCCGACTCAATTACGACTGCACCACTGGAAAGTGGCGGATGCGTGTACCCCAGCTCGACACGAGCAGCCCCGTGTTCGCCGATGCGTGGGCGAGCGCGGTCCTTCCTGCGGATCGATGGGTTCATCTGGCGGGAGTCTGGAACGAGACCGAGCAACGAGTCCGGCTGTTCGTCAACGGCCAGCAAGCTGCGGACATCACCCCCGATGCCTCCTGGCTGTCCTCTCGGGGTGTCGGTTGGAAGGCAACGGGCAAGGTGGTGCTCGGACGAGACCGCACTTCGACGACCGACACCGATCCGTTCACCGGTGAGGTCCGCGACGTGCGGCTGTGGAACCGTGCGATTGCCGCTGACGACATCCTCGGCACAGACAAGGACATCGCCAACGGCACCGATGACTATCCGGGACTGCTCTCCGCGCAGCAGGTCGCCCGGTGGACCTTCAACGACGGCCTGGGCATGTGCCCCGACCCGATGAGCGACGGCACCTACTGGTCGCCCATGCCCGAACTTCGTCTGCAGGGCTGCACCGACCCCTACACGTCGGGGCAGACCGTCGGCTACACCGAGGAGGCGCACGACGGGGACGGCGCCCTGTGGTTCAACTACCCACAGACAGAGGGATACGGCACTTCGGGCAACGGCACCGGCCACGCTGTCACCGACGGCCCTGTCGTACCCACAGAACAGTCGTTGACCGTCAGTGCCTGGGTCCTCCCCAATACCGTGAGCACCCAGGAGCAGGTCATCGTCCGACAGGCAGACGGCGCCGTCAAACTCAGCATCGGTCCTTCAGGCAGGTGGCAGTTCGCGGTCAAGTCGCCGACCGGAACCTGGTACACCGCAGTCTCGGACGGCTTCGCCACCGCCGGCGGATGGGCACACCTGACCGGGGTCTTCGACGGCGCGACCAGCACCGTGCGGATCTACGTCAACGGCTGCAAGCAGGCCAGCGAGGGGAGCGGCGCGATCGGCAGTGCGTCGTCCACCGTCGTGTATGTCGGCGCCGGCACCGCCACCACAGCACATCTCAAGGGTGCGCTCGATGACATCAGTGTCTACGCAGGCGCAATGACCGAGCGAGAAGCCAGCCGTACCTGCCAGAACTTCTGATCCTGCGACACCGCTTGAGGGTCTGAGCCCTCACCGGCCGACCCGAAGCTCACACTCCGATCCCACCCATCCTGAGCAAGCGTGTCTGCAAGACGGAGGTTGTGTCATGCTCGTTCTGTCCCCGCGAGGTCGCGGCCGCTCACCTCGTTACTGGCGACTCCACCGCATGATCACCACCGACCGGGGCAGGGCACGCGCCGGCTTGGCGGCCACACTCAGCCTTGCCCTCACTGCCACACTGCTGACCGCCGTCCCCGCTCGTGCCGCACAACCTGCTTCCGTCCGCCTCGGGGTGCAACGGCCGGATCCAGTCCGTGCCAGACCGGTCAAGGCGCAACCTCGGCCGAAGGACCTGACCCAGGGTGCGAAGAGCAAGCCGGAGCCGGCACCGGTATGGCCGGCCGGTGGTTCCGCACAGATCACCATGGGTACCGTCAATGCGGGGCAGGAACAGACCCACCGCACGGGCGAATCGGTGACGGCGAGCACTCGAGCGGGCTCGCTTCCGGTATGGGTCGGCAGTCTAGGAGCCGCAGTTCCGCAGGCATCCACCGCGAAGGCATCCCCGGCGGAAGTGTCCTCAGCACGGGTGCAGGTGTTCAGCCGAGCCGCCACACCCCGCAGATGGCAGGACGGACTTCTGCTCCGCCTGGACCAGGTCAAGGCCACGACCAGCCGCGGCCGGGTCAGCGTCGCCGTCGACTACTCCTCGTTCGCCAATGCCTTCGGTGCGGACTGGTCAACCCGTCTCCGGCTCCTCCAACTACCGAACTGCGCACTCGACGACGAGCCCGTCGCCGACTGCCGACCCCGCCCACTGCCCTCGCGCAATGACGTGACCCGGCAGCGTGTGTCGGCCGACGTCGACCTCGGTGTCACCGCCACCTCCGTCACCTCCGCGACCGCCGAAGCCCATGGAGTGCTTCTCGCGTTGACGTCCGCGCCGTCGGGCAGCACCGGCGACTACTCAGCAAGCTCGCTGCAAGCCTCGTCGAGCTGGTCGGCCGGCGGATCCTCCGGAGACTTCTCCTGGTCGTATCCGATGCGCACGCCGCCATCGCTCGGTGGCCCGGCCCCTGACATCACACTGGCCTACTCCTCGTCGGCCGTCGACGGTCGTAGTGACGCGTCGAACAACCAACCCTCCTGGGTCGGCGAGGGTTTCGACTACTGGCCTGGATACATCGAGCGCCAGTACAAGCAGTGCGACGAGGACAAGGGCGGCACCGCCAACAACACCAGTGACACGTACGACCTGTGCTGGGGAACCGACAACGCGGTGATGTCCCTCAACGGCTCATCCGTGGAGCTGGTCCGCGACGGTGCCAGTGGCACGTGGAAACCCAAGGTCGACGACGGCTCCCGCATCCAGCGGCTCACCGACACCGACAACGGGGACAACGACAACGAGTACTGGAAGATCACCGACGCAGAGGGCGTGCAGTACTTCTTCGGCCTAAACAGGTTGAAGGGCTGGACGTCAAGCAAGCCCACCACCAATTCCACCTGGACCGTTCCCGTGGCGGGCAACAACACCGGGGAACCCTGTCGTAAGCCCGCCTACCTCGACTCGTTCTGCGATCAGGCGTGGAGGTGGAACCTCGACTACGTCGTGGACCTGCACGGCAACACCATGTCGATGTGGTACACGCCTCAGAGCAACAAGTACGCCCGTAACGTCACCGACACCGATGACGTGAGCTACATCCGCGGCGGCACCCTGAACCGCATCGACTATGGCACGGATAACCGCACCGGCACCGACACCGTGTACACGACCACCCGACCGCCGATGCGGGTTGTCTTCACCGAAGGTGACCGCTGCCTGAGCGCCTGCGACCAGAAAGCCAACTGGAAGGACACCCCCAAGGACCAGGAGTGCACCGGCACCAGTTGCGCGGGCAAGTACAGCCCCACCTTCTGGACCACGAGCCGACTGGCGAAGGTCACCACCCAGGTATGGGACGCGACGAAGTCCCCTGCCGACTACAAGGACGTCGACTCCTGGACACTGGCCCACACGTTCCCACCCAACGGCGACTCCAGCCGTGACGGCATGTGGCTCGACAGCATCGTCAAGTCCGGCCACGTCGGCCTTCCCGCCGGCACGGGAGACGCGCTACCCGAGGTCAACTTCGACTTCGTGCAGAAGCCCAACCGGGTCGACGTGCTCGGCGACGACACCCCGCCGATGAACTGGATGCGCATGGGCGACATCTGGACCGAGTCCGGCGGCAAGATCTCCATCACCTACTCCGACCCGCAGTGCGTCAAGAACGTCACCATGCCCTCGTCTCCAGAGACGAACACGCTGCGCTGTTACCCGGTCCTCACCGAGGACCCCTACACACATCAGACCAAGACGGAGTACTTCCACAAGTACGTCGTCACCCAGGTCACCGAGGCGGATCGCACCGGCGGCGCCACCGACAAGATAACCCGCTACGAGTACCTCGACGGGGCGGCATGGCGGCACACCGACGACGACGGGCTGACCAAGGACAAGTACCGCACCTGGGCCGACTACCGGGGCTACGCCCGGGTCCGCGTACGCCAGGGAACGCCCGGCCAAGACACCCTCACGGAAACCCGCTACTTCCGGGGCATGCACGGAGACAAGAGCTCACCCACCGGTGGTGGCACGCGCACCGTCACCCTGCCCGCCGTCGACCTGAACGGCGACGGTGACACCCTCGATGCCGCGGATGCGCCGCAGAGCAACGACGAGGATGCCTGGGCCGGGATGGTTCGCCAGCAGACCGTCTACAACGGAGTCGATACCGACGCGATCTCCACCACCGTCACCAAGCCCTGGCAGTCGAGCGCAACTGCCACCCGTGACATGGGACAGACGACCACCTATGCCCGCTACTCGGGGGCCGACACCGACTGGTCGGCGGTCAAACTCGACGGAGGCCGCGGATGGCGGGTAACCCGGGCATCCACGACCTACGACTCCTACGGCGCCCCCAGCAGAGTCGACAACCAGGGCGACCTTGCTGTCAGCGGCGACGAGTCCTGCATCACGACCACGTACGCGCGCAACACCAACCTCAACCTCCTGGCGTTGACAGCCCGCATACAGACCGTCGCCCTGCCGTGTGCCCAGAGCCCCACCACCGCAGACGACATCATCGGCGATGCCCGAAGCAGCTACGACGGAAACGCCTACTACGTCGACGGGCAGAGTGGCGGCACCGCACCCACCGCCGGCAACCTCACCACCGCCGAGGAGATGAAGGGCTGGAGCCCGTCGAGCGGCGGCACCACCACCTGGCTGACCACCAGCCAAACCACCTATGACCCGTACGGTCGCCTCTTCGAAGCCACCGATGTCCGCGGCAACAAGACCACCACCACATACACCCCCACCGCCGGCGGACCCGTCACCAAGGTCGACACCGTGCAGACCTTCGGCACCCAGACATGGACCACCACCGCCGAGATCGAAGGTGCCTGGGGCAGCGCCACCGGCAACATCGACATCAACCTCAAGCGCACCGACCTTACCTATGACGCCCACGGCCGACTGACCAAGGTGTGGCTTCCCAACCGGCCGAAGTCCAGCAACCCGAACTCACCGTCATCCGAGTTCAGCTACACCCTCCGCAATGCCGGCGGCGTCAACGCCGTCACCACCAGAGCCCTCAACCCCGCCGGCAACTACGTCAGCACCTTCTCCCTCTACGACGGGCTGCTCCGCGAACGTCAGACCCAAACCGCGGCGAAGGCTGGCAGCGGCACGATCTTCACCGAGAAGACCTACGACGCCGCTGGCCGAGTGACTACGACCACCGACCAGCACTACGACAACTACCTGACCCCCGGCATCAACCTTCACACGATCGACGAATGGCGCATCAAGGGCCAGACCGTCACCCAATATGACCGCGCAGGACGCGTCACCGAGACCATCCTCCGCTCCTCAGTGAACAACGCGCTCACCGAGAAATGGCGTACCCAAACCCGCTACGGCGGCGACCGAACCTACGTCACCCCACCGGCAGGTGGCACCCCCACCACCACGATCGTCGACGCCCGCGGCAACACCACCGAGCTACGCCAGCACCTCACCAGCGGCACCTCATCCGCCTACGACACCACGTCCTACACCTACAACCGGAAGAACCAACTGGTTCAGGTCAAGGACAGCGCCAACAACACCTGGATCTACGAGTACGACATCCGGGGCCGGCAAACCTCCGCCACCGACCCCGACAAGGGCCTGACCACCACCAGCTACAACGACTTCGGCGACATCACCGAGGTCACCGACGCGCGGTCCCTCGCCCGCAACGAGAAGCTCGTCTACCAGTACGACCTGCTCGGCCGACGCATCGGCCTCTACGACAACAGCATCGCCAGCACCACCAAGCGCGCCACCTGGGCATACGACCCGAGTGGCGCCAAGGGTCAACTCGCTTCGACCAGCCGTTGGACCGGCACCAGCCGCACCGACGAATACAAGATCCGCATCCGTGGATACACCGCTCTCTACCAGCCCACCGGCGAGGACTACGTCATCCCCACCGCCGAGACCGGGCTGTCCGGCACCTACATCTTCACCCGTCAATACAAGCCCGACGGCAGCCTGGACACCGAGACCTACCCCAACGCCGGCGGGCTCGGCGGCGAGACACTCACCCACACCTACGACCCCGTCACCGGCCTCCCCGAACAACTCACCACCAACTACCCGAACGCTGGCCAGTACGTCATCGACGCCACCTACACCGAGTTCGGCGAACTCGGACTGATCCGCTACCAGCAGACCGGCCAGAGCTACGTCGACCGCTCCTTCGAGTACGAAGAAGCCACCAGGCGACTCAAGCGCGCCACCACGGCGCGCCAGATCGCCCCCCAGTACGTCTCGGACGTCCACTACGACTACGAGGACGCCGGCAACATCAAACGGATCGCCGACACACCCGCCGGTGGCACCGCCGACGTACAGTGCTTCGATCATGACCACCTGAGACGCCTTACCCAGGCATGGACCCCCACCTCCGGCGACTGTGCCGTCGCCCCGCAGGCCAACCAACTCGCCGGGCCCGCGCCCTACTGGTCCACCTGGACCTTCGATACGGCAGGCACACCCACCGCAGGCAACCTGCGTAGCGACCGCACCATCACCCCCGCCGGGACCACGGACCGCAGCTACACCTACCCCTCGGGGACGACCCGCCCGCACGCCGTCAGCGCCGTCACCGCCACCGGGCTCGGCGCGGGCACCAAGAACTACCGGTACGACGAGAACGGCAGCACCACCTGCCGCCCGAACGCCACCGCCGCCGCGAACACCTGCCCACCAGGTGCCGGCAGTGAATCCCTCACCTGGGACATCGAGGGTCACCTCACCGGAGTCACCGACAGCGGAAAGAACCACAGTTACCTGTACGACGGCGACGGTGACAGACTGATCGCCCGCGATCCCACCGGCGCCACCCTTTACCTGCCCGGCACCGAAATTCGCTACACCACTGCCACCCAGCAGAAGGCCGCCACCCGCTACTACAGCTACGCCGGCCAAACCTGCGCCATGCGGCAGAGCACTGGCGTCACGTGGATCATCGGCGACCACCAGGGCACCCAAGAGACCGCCATCAGCGCTGGCAGCCAGGCGGTCACCAAACGCCGTCAGAACCCTTACGGTGCCCCGCGCGGCACAAACCCCGCCTGGCCCAACGACAAAGGCTTCGTCGGTGGCGACATCGACGGTGAGAGCGACCCCACCGGACTGACCCACATCGGAGCGCGTTCCTACGACCCCGCCATCGGCCAGTTCATCAGCGTCGACCCACTCATCGACTTCACCAACCCCCAGCAGATGCAGGGGTACTCCTACGCCTCCTACAGCCCGATCACCTTCGCCGACCCCACCGGCGAAATGATCATGAACGATCTCCCCGGCGTCCACACCGGCGACGGCGCGCCCCCGGCAACGCCGCCGAAGGAGAAAAAGAAGAAGAAGAGCAAGTGCGGCATCTTCTCCAGCCTCTGCAACAGAGGGAAGAAGAGCGTCGACAACAGCGTCAAATGGGCCCGGGACAACGCCAAGGTCGTGGGAACGGTAGCGGGAGTCGCCGCTGGAGCACTCGCGACCGGCGTCTGCCTCGGCGCGACCGCCGGCATCGGCTCAGTCGGATGCGCCGCGATCGGCGGAGCTGTCGGAGGCGCAGTTGCCTCACTGGTCGAAGACGCCGTCGACCGAGAAGACGACACCTGGCAAGGCATGCTCGGCGGAGCCCTACTAGGCGCAGCCGCAGGAGCCGTCATCGGTGCGGGCGTAGCGGCGGTCGGTGCAGCGGCCTTCGGCGCCTCCGTCGCGCTGAGCAGCGGACTGGGCGTCAAATCAGCTGTCCAGTTCGGCGGAGGGGCAATCAAATCAGCCCTGTCTCGCACCGCCGGCAGCGCAGCCACCGCTGCTCCCAAACCCAAGATTCCAAGCCCGGGGAAGGGCTGCCACAGCTTTGACCCCGCAACCCCTGTCCTACTGGCCAACGGCACCTCTCGCCCGATCGGCGAGATCCAGTTGGGGGACGAGGTCCTCGCCCACGATCCCGAAACCGGCGTCACGGCAAGCAAGGCCGTCGAGCAACTTCACCTCAACCAGGACACCGAGCTCACTGACCTCACCGTCCAGACCGCTGATAGCAGTGAAGTCGTTCTGAAGACTACTCAGAACCACCCCTTCTGGAGCCGGGACCGCGCAGCCTGGGTCGAGGCCAAGGATCTCCAGCCAGCCGAGAAGCTGCTGTCAGGTGACAACGCTACCGCCGTCGTCGACACCGCGAACTACGGCGGGTCCCGCCAGATGCGAGACCTTACGGTCGCTGACATCCACACGTACTATGTCCTCGCCGGCAAAACGCCTGTCCTCGTACACAACTGCGGCGAAACGATTAGGGCTGGAGATCTTAAAGGTCGGTATACTCCCGGCCAGTCGACTCGCGACCCTGCTTCGCAGTGGTATCACGAATTGCTCGACAATGACGATCTCCTGGGCGGGATTAACAAAGCTGAACATGGCGACGGGATTCTAGTGTCGCGAGACGGGCGCATTCTTGGCGGGCATCACAGGGTGGATGAAGTGGTCAACCGTGTGAAAGATGGCCGCCTGAACCCCAACACGCCGATCGCAATTCAACGTCACCCATGCTCGTGCGATTAGACCGGAGTAAAGTAATTTGAGCCCTTCCGGGGAACCGATTTTCTGGCGTATCGTTGAAGCTTGTTAACGAGAGGATTCGTAAGTCTGATGTCTATAGTGAGGCAACAAGACCCGGACTTTCGTGTATGCCACATCAGCTTTGAGTCATTGCTGGAACTCCAACGGGACGCGGAGGGCAGCGGCTTCGCTACCAGGTGGACGTCGCTCGATGCTCTTCGTGCTCAGGTAAAAGAGGGCAGTGTTCTGGTGTCACCTTTAATGCGGGAGACGAGAGGCGACCTGATCCGTGCTTACCGGTGCGCTGTCCTTTTTTCTGTGGCAAGTGGGGATGGTCGAGGTGGAGTTGCGACTATCGACATTTCTCCAGCGAGGTTTGAATCGTTGGCGCGTATAGATAGGGATCCGGACGTGAGAGAGGTTCTGGGAAATGTGTTCGCGCTCGCACTAGGCGGAATTTCTACCGTGTCCAAGAATTAGTTTCTCGAATGCAAACTTTTTGCCGGGGCAATAGCATGCCGAGTGTGCCAGGGTGAAATAGTCGGCTGCGCTTCCCGGTGAACTTTGTCGGCGATGCGCGTGGTTGTGGTTATTGGTGCGCCGGCCCGACGGGGATATCTGCCCGGCGGGTCGGCGCCGTCTTGGCGGCACCATCGTCGGCCTCGAGATGCCGCCACTTTCGGTCGCGCACTGTATCGGGATGGGCGTCGATACAGATCTTGAATGGTCAGGTTCGTCCGATGTGGTCTGTGTGACGGCGTGGGGTTGGGGTAGTTCGGTGGGGTGAGGTATCCCGATGGAGGTGGGTTGTCCGCGCGGGGGCGGGCGAAGCGTGAGGCGGTGCGGCGGCGGGCGGCCGGGTGGTTCGCCGAGGGTGTGTCGGTGCCGGAGGTCGCGCGCGGGTTGCGGGTGTCGCAGACCGCGGTGTACGGATGGCGCAGGCGGTGGCAGTCCGGTGGTGAGCAGGCTCTGGCGTCGAAGGGGCCGGGCGGGTCT
>NZ_JBIVRQ010000035.1:0-14041 GCF_044755745.1 Micromonospora sp. NPDC092111 | reverse complement strand
CAAGAACAAGTAGCCACCGCCAAAGCCACCACCACCGACACCCCCGAACAACAACTCACCAACCTCCTCACCAACGGCGACACCTGGACGATCCGCTAGTGCGCTGTCCATGACCGACTCCTCACGGACGTCCCTCGCTCATCGACATCACTACCCACTCCAGCCCGCCCGCACGTGAAATCGTGGCCATTCCCCGACAGGGGGAATGGCCACGATTCCGTTCCGGCGGCGGTGCCCCGGACGTGGGTGTCAGGGGGTGGCGGTGTTGGCCGTGGGACGGTCGTCGCGGACGTGCACCAGCATGTCGCCCGTCTCGATCACCGCGCCGGCCTTGTCCGCCAGGGTGACCACCTTGCCGCGCCGGACCAGCGCGATCACCAGGGACTCCAGCTCACGCGGCGACTTGCCCACCTCGTGCCGGTCGGCCGAGCGCATCGCCAGCGCCATGCCCTGTCCGGGGGTGAGCAGGTCCTCCACCACGTCGATCAGCGGCGGGGCCGAGGTGGAGAGGCCGAGCAGCCGGCCGGCGGTGGCCGAGGAGACGATCACGTGGTGGGCGCCGCTCTGCCGCAGCAACGGGGCGTTCTCGGCCTCGCGGACCGCCGCGATGATCCGCACCTGACCGGCGGTGAGCTGCCGGGCGGTCAGCGCCACCAGCACCGAGGCGTCGTCGCTGTCGGTCGCGATGATCACCGCCTTGGCGTTGCGGACGTGCGCCTCCTCCAGCACCGACGAGCGGGTGGCGGAGCCCTCGACGGCGACCAGCCCGGCGGAGGTGGCCTGCCGCAGCGCGGTGCTGCTGCGCTCCACCACCACGATCCGGGACCTGTCCAGGCCGTTCTCCAGCAGGGCGGAGACCGCGCTCCGGCCCTTGGTGCCGTAGCCGCAGATGATGACGTGGTCCTTCACGACTTTCCTCCACCGCGACAACCGACGGCCGGTCCGGTACTGCTCGGTCAGGACTTCCAGGGTGGTACCGACCAGGATGATCAGGAAGATCACCCGGGCCGGGGTGATGAGCAGGACGTTCACCAGCCGGGCCGACGGGGCCGCCGGGGTGATGTCGCCGTACCCGGTGGTCGACAGGGAGACCACCGCGTAGTAGAAGCAGTCCAGCAGGGTCAGGCCGTCCTCGTTGACGTCGCGGTAGCCGTCCCGGCCGAGGTAGACCACCGCGACCACGGCGAGGACCAGGCCCAGGGCGGCGGCCAGGCGAAGGCTCAACGCGCTGAGCGGGCCCCGCCGCTGCGCCGGGAAATGGATCACCGTCGGTCCTGCTCCCCCTGGGTCGCCTGCACGCCCACAACATAGCCGTTGCCGGGGGAACCGCACGCCGGGGTGGCGGTCGGGCCGGTGGCCCGGCCGGGACCGGCCGGTGGCCCGGCCGGGACCGGGCGAGCACGCCGGGGTGGCGTCGGGGCCGGTGGGCCCGGTCGGGACCGGGCATGATGGTGGGGTCGGGGACACCGACCGGGAGGAGGCCCGCATGTCGTTGCTGCGCCGGGTGATCGGCGGGGTGCTGCGTCGGGTACGGCTGCGCCAGGGCCGGACGCTGCGCGAGGTGGCCATCGCCGCCGGAGTGTCCCTGCCCTACCTCTCCGAGGTGGAGCGCGGACGCAAGGAAGCCTCTTCCGAGGTGCTGGCGGCGATCTGCCGCGCCCTCGGGATCAACCTCTCCGACCTGCTCGAAGAGGCCAGGGACGAGCTGCGCCGGGTCGAACGCCGGGTCCCCGCCACGCCGGGCGCGGGCCTGGCCCGGCTCGACCGGGTCCCGACCGCCCGCCGCGACGGCACCGGTCCACACCTGCGGGTCGGCCCACTCACCGGCGGCGCACTGCTCCGTCTCACCCCGGGCCGGCGCCGCCCGGCCCGGCACGCGTGCGCCGGGTCGCCGCCGTCGAGCATCGGCTTCCTGCCGCCCGGGGTCGCGTTCCGGCCCTACGGTCGCGGGCCGCAGCCCGGTGTGAGCCGGCGGACGCCCGGCAGCACGATCGTGGCCGGTGGCGGGACGGCGACCCACGTCGGCGCGACGATGCTGCTGGCGGGCGGCCCGCTGCTGCCACTCCTCGGCGGCACGTCGCACTTTCGGGCGGCGACGGTCACCGCGCCGGTCCGGGTGATCACCTCCGCGCCGGCCGTCCGCCCCGCTCCGCGTACCGCCAGGATGCTGGCCCGGCGGCGGGCCCGGGCGGGCCGGCGGCGGCTGGTCGCCGGCTAGGCCGGCCGGGTTCTGCCCACGGCGGATCTGCCGGCGGCAGAAAGGCTGGGGCGGTGGTCGCCCGGCGGCGCAGGCTGGACCCGCCGGTCCGAGGGCGGAGCGAGGTCGCCCGCCGGCGACCTGGAGGGTGGTCACGATGATCGGGTATGACGTGCGGATGCTGGACGGTGGCCAGCATGCCTTCGGTGACCAGGTGTTCGAACGGCTGCTGCGGGAGCGGATCATCTTCCTCGGCACCGAGGTCACCGACGCCTCGGCGAACCAGATCTGCGCCCAGATCCTGCTGCTCGCGGCCGAGGACAGCGAGCGGGACATCTACCTCTACATCAACTCGCCGGGCGGTTCGGTCAGTGCCGGAATGGCCGTCTACGACACCATGCGGTACGTCAAGAACGACGTGGCCACCCTGGCGCTCGGCCTGGCCGGCTCGATGGGACAGTTCCTGCTCTGCGCGGGCGAGGCAGGCAAGCGGTTCGCCCTTCCGCACTCGCGGATCATGATGCACCAGCCCTCCGGCGGGATGGGCGGCACCGCCGCCGACATCACCATCCAGGCGGAGAACATGCTGCACGTGAAGCGGACCATGCAGGAGCTGATCGCCCAGCACAGCGGGCGCACGCTGGACGAGATCCAGGCCGACTGGGACCGGGACCGCTGGTTCACCGCCGCACAGGCCCGCGACTACGGCCTGATCGACGAAGTGATCACCCGCGTCGACCAGCTCGCCGGCTGACCGGGAAGGCCGACGGCCGACGGGCAGTGCCGCCGGCCGTCGGCCACGCGTCGGGTCGGGGCAGTGCGGCGGAGTCCGCCGGGAAGCCCCGCGCGTAACCGGTGACCCACCTCTGGTGGACATCCGTGGGGGCCGACGGCACCGCGTGCCCCGGACCCGCCCCCTCGATCGTGTCCGGCGCACGCCGCCAGGTGTGGCGCGACAGGCGCTCGTCGATACGAGAAAGCCTATGCGTTCCGGGACTTGCCGCGCGGGCATCATCGCCGGAGCGCATTTCCCACGAAATTCGTTACATCGACGACGGTCAGGGGTAGCTGATCACCGGGCTGGTGCCGTAGCTGCCGACCACCGGCACCCCGACCTCGTTGACCGTCTTCTCGATGCCGCCGCTGCCGTCCAGGAAGACGGTCACCATGTCGTGGAAGCGCACGCCGTCCCGCCGGGGCGCCTCGATCGCCCGGTCGCACCGGATGTCGACGCCCTGGTTGAAGTACGAGTAGACGCCGAGCCCCCACGCCTCGTGGGTACGCACCCGCTCGCCCACCCGGTACGACGCCCAGCCCCGCCCGGTCGGGCTCGACCAGCCGGCCTGGCTCGGCGGGTCGTACGGCAGCTCGCTCTGGTAGAAGACCGTCCGCCCGCGCTCGCCGTTCCACACCGTCTGGTACCGCTGGTAGTGCTCCACGAACAGCCCGTACGCGGTGACGTCGGCGCCGTTGACCACGACGCCGGTGTCGGCGGTGTTGGTCGTCCAGCCGATGCCGTTGCCGTGGTCGCCCCGCCAGGCCCAGACGTTGTCGATCAGCGTGTGGTCGCTGTTGACCACCAGACTGGTCCGGGCCCGACCCACCCACGGGCCACCGATCCGGAAGAAGACGTCCTGCACCGAGATCGGGTCGCGGGCGTGGTCGCGGTGCGCGTGCCGGGAGCCGATCTCGACCAGCACCTCCGACTCCCGTTCACCGGCGTCGACCAGCACACCGGCGATGCGTACCCCGTCCACGTCGGCGACCCGCAGCGCGGCGTCGCCGGTGCGCGGGGCGAGGCTCGGCATGCCGAGACCGAGTACCACGGTGCCCGGCCGGTCCACCCGCAGCGCCCGGTCCAGGCGGTAGACGCCCGGGGTGAGCAGCAGGTGCTTCCCCCGGGCCAGCTCCCGGTTGATCCGCTGGGCGTCGTGGCCCGGACGGGCGATGAAGAAGTCGCGCAGCGGCAGCGAACGGGTGGTACCCGCGCCGGCCGCCCAGGTGGTGCCGGCCGTGTTCCGGCGCAGCGCCGGCACGGCCACCCGCCAGCGCCCGGCGGCGTCCACGAAGAGGTACGGCTTCTCCCGGGTCACCGGGCTGGTCGGCAGCGTGGTGTACGGCGGGTCCGGGAAACCCTGCGCGGGCGCGCCGAGCACGCCGGAGAAGACCTGGTTCCAGACCCCGTTGGTCCAGTCGCCGCCCAGCTCGCTGTCGCGGGTCAGCCACTGCTGCTGGGAGCCGTTGATGGTGACGCCGTCCACCTTCGAGTCGGCGATGTAGCCGCCGCTGGAGTAGCCACCGTTGCCCGGTTCCAGCCAGAGGATGCCCTTGACGTGCACCCGCCGCATCGGGGACGCCTGCGAGACGGCCCACTGGTTCGACCAGTCGGTGGGGGTGACGGCCAGGTTCTCGGCCGAACGCCAGAAGTTGGTCAGCGCGGAGATGCCGGCCGGCGAGTTCGGGTCGGGCTGGCCGACCACCCGGACCGCGCCGTGCACGTCGACGTCGTCCGGGTGCGCGCCGAGACCGGCCACCGTGGTGTAGTAGCCCAGCCGGGCGTCCACCTCGTAGCGGCCGGGCTTGAGCAGCACCGCGTACCGGTCGGTGCCCATCTCGTTGCGTTCCTGCCGGGCGAAGAGCCGGTCGAAGGTGGACTGGATCTCGGCAGCGGGGGTGCCCGGACCGTAGACGAAGACGTTCGGCCCGAAGTCGGGCTCCTCGTCGTCGCCGTGGTGGGCGGGCGCGGCGAGCGCCGGGGAAGGGACGAACCCGGCCGCCGCGGCGGTGGCGGTGGCCGCGAGGGCGAGGAGTTGGCGGCGGGACGGGTGGAGGTGGGAGGTCATCGGCCTGCCTGTCGGTGGTCGGGGCCGCGTGGCGTGAGAGCGCTCTCTGAGTGCGTCGGCGGCATCCCGGGCGGTGGTAGGTGGGATTCAGCTTTTCTACCCCGCCGACGCGGTTCGCGCCAGAGGGCACCCGGCCGCACCCAGCCCCCGGCCGTCCTGACTGGAGTCACCGGGTGAGGACCACCTTCCCGAGCGCCCGCCGACCCTCCAGGTCGGCGTGCGCGGTCGCCGCGTCCGCCAGCGGATACGTCGACACCAACGGACGCCACCAGCCCCGACCGGCCAGCTCCACCGAACGGGCCGCCAACCCGGGAATGCCACCGGGCACGGAACGGATCCGCTGCCCGAGCCAACCGGCGGTCAGGCTGCGGTCGACCAGATCCGCCGTGCTGATCCGGGTCGGCTCACCCGCCGACCAGCCGAACATCACGAACCGTCCGCCCGGCGCCATCGACTCCAACGCGGCCCGGCCCACCGCGCCGCCGACCCCGTCGTACACCAGGGTCGGCCCACCGACCCGCTCCCGCACCAGGTCCGTCCAGTCCGGCCGGCCGTAGTCGACCACCACCACGTCCCCACCCAGGTCACGCAGGCGACCCGTCCGCTCCGCGCCGCGCGCCGCGGCGACCACCGTCGCCCCCGTCGTCCGGGCCGCCTGCACCAGCAGCCAGCCCATCCCACCCGCCGCCGAGGGCACCAGGACGACATCGTCCGCCGCCGGCCGCTCCAGCTCGAAGACGCCGAGGGCGGTCCGGCCCGTGCCGACCGCGGCCACCGCGTCGGGAAAGCTCATCCCCTCCGGTACGTCGAACAGCGACCCGACCGAGGTGACCGCCTGCTCGGCGTACCCACCGGGCACCATGCCCAGATGGGCGACCACCCGCCGGCCCAGCCACCCCCCGTCCACCCCGTCACCGACCAGGTCGACCGTCCCGGCGACCTCCCGGCCCGGGATGGTGGGCAACTCCGGCAGCGGCATCGGCCCGCCCACCTCACCCCGGCGCAGCGTGGTGTCGAGCAGGTGCACCCCGCTGGCCGCCACCGCGACACGTACCTGGCCGGGGGCGGGTGCGAGGTCCGGCACCTCGTCCAGGACCAGGTTGGTGGCGGGACCGAACTCGTGTAGCCGAATCGCATGCATGAACCCATCCGACAACCTGAATCGGGCTTGAGGTCAAGGAGCGACGGGCCGGCCGGATGGAAGAGCCCAGGTCGAGCCACGCCAGCGCGAACGTGGGAGGCCGGCCCAGGCGGGACGGCCGCTGCGCCTTCAAAGCGCCCATCGGCTCCCGGGCCCTGGCGGACCGGTTGCGGGTCCAGCGCGGCGTCGGTCAGCGCGGCGTCAAGACGACTGCACGCACTCCGCAGGAAGCGCTGCGGGCACCCGAACGGTCCGCAAGCGCAGCGACCGCTCGGGTGGCTCAGGACGCCGGAGGGTGCGTGCGCAGCGACCCCCTCTGCCTGCGGGGTCATGCCCTACCTCGACGGCTTGGCAGACTGACGGCGTGACCGATGAGCATGGCCTGGGCGAACCCGACACGGATCGGCCGGCCCGGACACCAACTCGCCACCTCGCGAGGCGGCTGGCAAGGGAGCTGACAGGGGTGGCGACTGTGGAGATCGACGACGTCAAGGGCCGGCTATCGGTCGCTGTCACACCAGGTAACCCCGATGCTCGCGCCTTCGGGTGGACGGACTTCTCCGATGAACTCGTTCTGCAGGTCGGCGACTACGGCGGCCGGTGGGAGCTGGAAGCCGGCCCCGAAGACGTCGCCCTGCTCGAAGACATCGTTCGCTCGGTGATCGCCGGCAGGGTTCGGGAGGTGTTCGCTCCGGGCCGCTCGGCCATCTCGGTCACGCTCGCCGATGGGTCCGTGGAGACCGAGATCGGAGGCGACGCGCCGGCCGGTTGCCTGCCGCTGCCCTTCTGGCGCCGTTGGTCCCGCAGCGTCCAGTACGCCCCGTACCGGTGAGCGTCAGTTTGGAAGAGCGTTGCCGGATGCCGTGATCTGTCCGGAGCGCCTGGTCGGCGGCGGTGTGGTGTGGACCGAGTCAAGGGTCACGTCCGTGTTGCTGGTGTAGGGGACGGCCATCGCGGGATCCGGTCTGATGTTTATGCGGCGATCGGAGCGGGGTTGGGCTGGTCGTTGTCGTGTTGGTCTGGCTGGACGGGGATGAGTCGGGCTTTGGCGAGTAGTTCCAGGCCCATGTAGCGGCGGCCTTCGGTCCATTCGTCGGTCTGCTCGGCGAGGACAGCGCCGACGAGGCGGATGATCGCTGCCCGGTTGGGAAGATTCCGACGACGTCGGTGCGGCGGGGGATCTCCTTGTTCAACCGCTCCTGGGGATTGTCGGACCAGGTCTGGCGCCAGATCTCGCGCGGGAAGCCGGTGAACGCCAGGGGGTCATCGCGGGCGTGGTCGAGGTGCTCGGCTGCGGTCGGGAACTTCGTCTCGATCGTGGCCACGACCCGCTGGAGCTGGGCTCGGACGGCGTCGGCGTCGGGCTGGTCGAAGATCGTGCGGACGAGTGTGGCGATCCACGGCTGCGCCGACTTCGGCACCTTCGTCAGCAGGTTCCGCAGGTAATGCGTCCGGCATCTTTGCCACACGGCTCCGGGCAAGGCCGCGCCGATGGCCTGCACGAGGTTGCTGACGGCAACCGTAACGGCAACAAGCCAACGACTACGAACTTGCGCACCCTCGCGCTACCCACCGTCACCTCGCCTTATCGTTCGACACGACTCACCTCAGAGCGCACCATCGGGCAATTCCGGAGAGGTTAGGTACTCCGTTGGCCCCTTTCCATCTTCCCAGTAAACCCAAAGGCGCATACATCTTGGGCAATGCAGAACAATTCTCGCCAACCCGAAGAGGTGGGAGCTATCGAGATCCACATCGAATTCACGACGAGACAGCAAGAGCAGGCTGTCGTCGGGATCGTCATCCCTTAGGATCATCCCGCACACACAAATCATCTTGGCCACCACTACCCGCCCATAAATTCCAAGCCACCGATCGGCTGCTTGCCCCAGCTTCCGATCATCCCATCGAGCCTTCCCAGCGCATTGCCGAACTGGCCTGCCGACAGGCCCGTGCCACTAAGGTCAACGACCACGCCACCCCCATTCACCTGGAAATATTTCTTGGCAACATTGGTCAGGATGTTATTGATGGATCGGCTTGTTGGCGAATAGACATCCCAGGCAACACCATCCACCAGCAGATCGCTAGTCATTCCTCCTGATCTTGTGCCAACCGGATCACGAAGAACAACGTTACCTCCACGAGCCGCCATGTGCTGCGCAGCCGCAACCTCAGATGCGGACGGATTCGCTGCCGACACTCGGAGAGATCCCAAGTTTGGGCCAGCGATTATCTCACCGCAGTTGTGCACGAGGACAGGGGTGTTGCCGGCGATTATTAGTACGTGTGGGATTTTCAGCCCGTCACGCAGTGTGACTTACGTGTTTATGGCGTTTCACCTGGCCTTTCGCGTGTGGCACCAACTTGCCGAATCGACGTCTATCGGTGTTGACGGCGACGGCAACCTGGGGAGACGTCCGCGCCCTTCAGTGGTCAGGGCATCGATGGGTGGCGTAATCCGAGGTAGGGGGTGTCGCGGTGCTCGGCGTGGTGGTGGAGGCGGAGTCGGACGGTGTCGTGGATGGGGATGTGGTCGAAGTCGGTGGGGTGGATGAAGCGGACCTCGGTAGACTCGTCGCTGACGGTCAGCGTGCCGCCGGTGACTCGGGCGAGGTAGGTGACGGTGAACTCTTGCCGGACCTCACCGTCGGCGTACGCGATGACGTGTGCGGGGTCGGTGTAGATGCCGAGCAGGCCGGTGATCTCGATGTCGAGTCCGGTTTCTTCTTTGCCCTCGCGGACGGCGCACTGTTGGAGGGTTTCGCCGATGTCCATGGCGCCGCCGGGTAGTGCCCAGTTGCCGGAGTCGGTGCGCCGTTGCAGCAGGACGCGGCCGTGCTGGTCGGTGACGAGGGCGGCGGCCCGCCGGGGACGAGGCTGTTGGCGGTGGGTGCGTGGGGGTCGTGGTAGTGGTCGCGCCGGCCGGTCACCGGGTCTCCTTGGGGTAGGCGGTGGTGGTTTGCCAGATCTGTTCGAACTGGTCGGCGTGGGCGGCGAAGATGCCGTGCGGGGAGAGTTCGCGCAGGTGTAGGGCGGGGTGTTGGTAGCCGCGGGCGCGGTGGCGACTTCCGGCAAACGTCGCCAGGCCACAGGGAGCAGCGCCCCCAGGGCGGAGAGTCGCCTTAACCCTCTACAAGGCTCCCCCAATTTCCAGCCAGGAGCGAATCTGACTTCCAATCCCTTTATCTTCGACATGAGAAACTACCCACGGCAGAGCGGACAGGATCAGCTCAACATCTTGCAATCCCGGAAACGCCACCTCACCCACCAGAGTCACCTCACCACAAATAGGCGCATAAAATCCATCGCCCGCGTTGAGGTAATCGGTCCTCCGTTTTTCGGATTCCGCGATTGCGCGTTCACGCGTGAGAGGAAGCTGCCGCAGGGCCCACTCGGCAGAACCATCCGGTGTAAGGATTTGCGGCAGCCCGGAAATCGGAGGCTTGAACCGCAAGGCAAGCGCTGCAATTCTGCAGCATCCAGTAGGCACCGATCGCAGCTCTAACACCCTCAAGATCGACAGCCAGCAGGATGGCCTCTGCAGCAAGGTTGAGGTCCTCGGTGCGCCGGCCCGGGGTTACGTCCCGGAAGGGATTGGCGCTGATCTCCAGGGACTCGAAGACCGATAGCCACCACTGCGGCGAAGTGCCCTCAGGGAAGCGGCGAGACACCCAGTCAGCTAGCTGCCCTTCAGG
Organism: Micromonospora sp. NPDC092111; assembly: GCF_044755745.1. Lineage (NCBI taxonomy): Bacteria > Bacillati > Actinomycetota > Actinomycetes > Micromonosporales > Micromonosporaceae > Micromonospora > Micromonospora sp. NPDC092111. The sequence continues at coordinate 4,162 of NZ_JBIVRQ010000035.1, read as the reverse complement.
GACAGCTCGCATTTCACGAAGATCCGACTCTACCCTCATTTATGGCGCCCTTCCGCCAAAGTCGCGGATAGTTGCGAGCGGTATCCTGATGCCAGCTTGACCGAAGGCATTTACCCTTGATTTATGAACGAGGCGGCACACTGAGCGCAGGGCGGCGTGTAGCGACCCGTGAAGTTGTCGAAAGATGTAACCCTGCCGCCACTTGCGAATGTGATCTGCCCAGCACCAACAACCGGAGATCCGCCACTGGCTATTGGATGGTGAATGCCAGGCAAGTCGCGAACAATGTTCAGATTTCCCCCCCTCCCCTACCGTCCAGAGATACCTGCCGCCGCCTGCGGCTGCCTGCGAGAACTCGGTAGAGCCAGCCGCAATTGCGGAAACTCCCTCGAAGTCGGCTGCCATCTGCTCGAATGGCAGATCGCCCGGCTTGCTATTGCCGACCACTCCATTACCGCAGTTGTGCACGAGGACCGGCGTGTTGCCGGCTACCACATAGTACGTGTGGGCGTATTGCGGTGGTCGCATCACCTGCCATTGTTGATCATGGCTGGGGCTGCGGATTCGCCCGCACATCACGTAGAGCGAAGCGTGGACGGCCCCCACGACGGCAACGCCGACGGCAACCTCCACGCACAAGTAGACGGCAGCGACACGGAGGCCTGCCGGCAACCGCGACGCGGCCGGCCAGGAGACGCACGCAAGCCAGGCCCCGCAAGCGCCTCCGGCGATCGACACCGTGCCGCTACGCGACACGCTACCGAGTACCCACCCGGCGTGCAGCCTTACAACGACGTTTCAGCAGGTCCGCTGCGCTCCCTGTCCACAGTGTCCATATTGATTGATACATCCACATGCTATCCGTCTATCTTACGGCAACGCTGACGGCAACCCAGGCCAACAACCACGCCCTTCAGTGCACATAGTCATCACGCGATCACTGTCGGATTGGCTGATCGCGTGGCCCGCCTACGAAGAGAAAGAAGGGCTCGACCGAGCACCTATGCGCCCAGCCGAGCCCTTATTCATCGCAGATTCAAGCCACGACTACGGTCACCTGACTTGGCAAATCTCGTGGTTCAACGAACACGCGGATCACGACAGACCGGGCGGGCGAAAGATCGATCTCCTCAGTCTGCGCCGCAATAGAGTTTCCTACGACCAAGACGCCACTCGGCAGCGACAATTCACCCGCGAAAACTTCGCTTCCCTCGGGACTACGGCCGCCCACCGAAAGTACGATCACGCGCACTTTTCCATCAGCATCCGATCGGGTTGCAACGCAGATCATGCCCTCATTAGCGATCGCTGGTTCATCGCCGGTTTCCCACTGAGGAACCTCCACAGCATCCCTGTCACCGATCTCGATCTGACCATACAGAGGTAGCACGTCAACCTCAGTGTCAACCTCACGATCGCTCGCGCTCACTAGTTCACCACCACTTCGAACGGATCACCTTGTCCGATGCCGAACTTCCTGTAGAAGGCAGACAATACGCCACCTTGCCGTCGCTGCTCCTGGAGGGGAACGCCTAGGATTCGCGCTCCGGCACCGCCTTGCATCGAAGATGCGAATGGATACTCGTCGGGACTGAGCGGCGCGCCGCAGAAGCCCGCACAAGCTGCGGCCCTATTCGCATTGATGTCCGCCTCAATCATGGTCCGGTTCAGGACCATTGGCTTACCATCCGCAAAAGCAGCGCGAATGTTGTTTGCGATATTCGGCATCCTAGAGGAGTCAAATACAACTCTCGGAAGGGTGAACGGCCCAACACCATTTGCATTCACCGGCCCAATGGCGGTATCCGACATTGAGGGAGCGGGGGTGTCACCGCCGCCGCAGTTGTGTACGAGGACCGGGGTGTTGCCGGCCATCACATAGTACGTGTGGACGCGACCGACAACTACGCTACGTCACGTCAGGCCTCACCTGGGACTTCAGGCTGGTTCGGGGCCCCACAAAATCACAATCATCGATCATGACAGCAACGGTGACAGCAACCCCCACGCACAAGCACGACCGGAGACAGGCCGGCTGGCGCACGAACGAACCGGCGGAACACGTCCACGCACCCGAGGGAGATCAGCAGCGGCCGGCGCCGCGAGGATACGAGGCCGCCCCTCCGGCCTCAAGGGCGCTACGCGTCGCCCCGCGACCGCCCTACGGCCGGCCCTTGACCCCGGAGACCACTACAGCCCCGCAACCGCCGACACCACGCGGGCAGACGCCTACGGCGCCCACCCAGCCGCGCCGCGCCACCGACCGCCGCCACGAACCGAGCAGCGACAAGTGTCCGAGAATTCGATCTGGATTCCTTCGCGCCACTATCGGATGAAGAGTCTGGCTAAGAAAAGCTATACAGGATCAAGACGGCCCGGCCGAAGCCGGGCCGCGCGCACGCGCTATGCCGTTCCGGCCCGCGCGCACGCGCCCACGCAACCACTACACCGACCCGGCGACGCCTCCCCCGCCGAGGCGGTCAACGCCGTGACGATCCCTTCACGGGTCAGCCACCGCGCTGACTTCCGGGGGATCGACGCCACGACGCTACGCGCCGCGCCACTGAACAGCCCACCGAGCCTCCTCGCACTGCCGCGAGCGTCGGCTACTGTCCACAATGGATTTGATCCATTAATTTAGATACATAGTAGATGTCTGACAGCAACCGTGACCGCAACCGGGGCGCACAACCATGCACGTCTACGCATAAAGCGACGAGTCCACTACGCCCCGAAGTGAAGGCGGTAGTCCAATCCCTGGACCAACCCTCATCCAACACTCCATTCCCCAAGGTAGGTTGGCCGCCGCCCATCGCGTATCAATCTAAGTAACTCAAATGAGGTTCCTCCGTAGCTATAGACCGAAGCGTCTCGACCAGCGAAGAACGAGCAGTCATCAGCAATATAGATAGTAAAGTGGAAACCGTCAGTACCAACAGGGCAAAGACTCTTACCCACAATCTCAGCGCACCTTCGAGCAATACGCGCATCGCGTAACGTCGCAACAGAGGTTGGGTCAAATCGCGTCCAGCAAAACGACCTCTCCTCACCAAGCAATATACTCGGCTCATGAAGCAGGTAGAGAAACGCAAATTGCGATAAGAACACTATTGCAGCGTCGGATACGTCGAACTCTAGCGAGCGCAAGGAGTCGGTTAATTCACCTATACCTACCTGCCGCCCAGGGTGCCAGCCAGCACGTTCAAGCATAGCGACCAGGTCGCCAGGAACCGAATCCATCAACATCACCTCGACCGATCCGTTGCGCCAGCCCGCACGAGGACGCTCTGGCACGAAAGGCACGCGGGCTCGGGAACACCTGTAGAACTTCGAACAGTAACGAACTCGATGTCTGCCAAGGTTAGCGGTCGCCCAACCAAATCCTCAAAGGCCGCGCCATGATTCGCAATCAGCAGATTACAGGCACGAACCTCCGCACAGTTGGCTGCGTCTCCCGCAAAGGTTTGCCCGCCATGTTGGAGCTCGTTTTCAATTTCCGGCTCAAGATAGTTCGACCGAGAGGATGGGCCCGAATATCCGACCTCGGTTAGATCCGTTCCTCTGAACCTTGCAGCCGCCGTCATAGTCGCGTCCTCGGGAGCGTTACGTGCGGCAGCACGCGCCGTATCCGTCAGATTGCAGTTGTGTACAAGAACCGGCTGGTCACCGGCCATCACATAGTACGTGTGGGACTTTCACCCCGTCACCGTAGTGTGACCTACGTATTCATGGCGTTTCACCTGGCCTTTCGTGCGTGGCGCCAACTCGCCGCATCGAAATCTATCGGCGTTGACGGCGACGGTGACGGCAACCTGGGGAGACAGTCGCGCCCTTCAACGCCTATGGCATCGATCGGTGGCGCTATCCGAGGTAGTGGGTGTCGCGGTGCTCGGCGTGGTGGCACCGCCGGGCACGGGGCGAGCTGACAGAATCGGGCGTTCAGGAACGACGTCTTGCCGTAACCCGCCAGCCCGGCCACCACCCCAGAGACACCGGCCGAGCGGATCGTGACCGGCTGGCCGTCGGCATCGGCGCCAGCGGCCCACACCGCCGGGTCCGACCCTGCGTCAGTGGATTCGGTCCAGGTTGCGGGTTGGGTGAGGGGGTCGTGCCGCAGTGCCCGTATCCGAACCAAGCCGGGGCGGACCTGCGCCACCCTCAC
>NZ_JBIVRQ010000034.1:0-14949 GCF_044755745.1 Micromonospora sp. NPDC092111 | reverse complement strand
CGGATAGCGCCACCGATCGATGCCATAGGCGTTGAAGGGCGCGACTGTCTCCCCAGGTTGCCGTCACCGTCGCCGTCAACGCCGATAGATTTCGACGCGGCGAGTTGGCGCCACGCACGAAAGGCCAGGTGAAACGCCATGAATACGTAGGTCACACTACGGTGACGGGGTGAAAATCCCACACGTACTATGTCGTCGCTGGCGACGTACCTGTTCTGGTTCATAACACCGGTGTTGGTGCCTGCCCGGTAAGTGGACTACCGCACGGGGCGATGGGGGAAACTGCTACTCAACGGAGGATGCTTGCGGATGGGTTTACCAACATAGAGAGTCAGGTAAGGTTCCGGAACAGCAATGGCGATGTCTTCATTGCCGACTTTGTCGGCAAAGATGGGAGGGGGAATTGGGTTGCGGTAGAGGCCAAGACTGAACGAGGTGCGACGATCAGCCCTGCCCAGCAGGTCGGCTACCCTGAGTTAGAATCAGGCGGAGTAATTCTTGACACGAGCAAGCTCGCAGTCCATGGAGTACCGAAGGGGTCTAGGGTAACGATGGGCGTTCAATACGATGTCTGGACGTGTCCAATATGCGGGTCTTAGTGCATGACCTGAAATTGCGGATAGGTGAGAAGCTTGGTTCGCTGGGATGGCGGCCTGCTCTAGATGATGAGGAAGAAGATTACGCGTCGTTCGTGAAGCGGCGGGAGGGTGGTCTAATCTCGCAGATAGCAGTCGGCTTTGCGTTCTATGACCCTGGTGTATCCCTTAATCCTTCGGTGGGTGTTGGTCATGAAGCTGTTTCTCGCTTGGCGGCGAGCTTCTACGGCCTTCCTGCAGGCGCCTGCGCCGTAGGTGCTGCGTTGGTGGAATTGTTTGAGGCGGAAGGTCGGGAGGGTAGTTTTCTTCCGCGTTGGATGGTTGTTTCGGATGATGACATTGCTGCCACGGTCGATCTGCTGATTCTAGATCTCGAAAGGGTGGGCTTTCCGTTCATGGACGGCTTCTTGTTGCTATCGGATATAGTGCGACATCTGGAGAACGTCGGTAAATCGAGCTTCGATTTGGGCAACCTGGCAATTTCTTGTGCTGAGATGGGCAATGTCGCTGACGGTGAGGCGATTGTCGAGAAAATGGCCGTGAGTGCAAGGAATGAACCGCCTTTTGTGGCCGAGCAAACCATGCGATTTGTTGCGAATTTTAGGGAGCACTATCGGCGTTGATTTCTTGGAAGGGGTGAACTGGTATTTCGTGGTGGTGAAAGTGGCCGCCATACTTGAGGTCTGACCGTTGCGGCGGTTGGGCGTTGATGATCTTAAGCTGAACCGGAAGTCGCAGTAGAGCCAATACTTGAGTTGATCGACCTGCGCAGATGTTGTTGTCAGGCACCCGGCCCTCGTTAGGCAGAGATCTGCCAGCCGGGGCCGGTCATAGGCGGTATTTGCGTGGACTGCAAGCCTGGCGAAGAGGGCGTTGACCGCACCTGTATCGAACGATCGCTACCTGCCGTCGGCTTTCGGCGAGATTAGGGCCCGACGTCTTGCGCTGAGAGGCTTAGTCGCCATCCTGCGCTGGTAGTCTCTGCACATGAGCACCGATTTGGTGCAGGGTTGCTGTGCGTGGGGGTTCAATCCTCCCTCGGACACCAAATTTCGTGGAAAATCGCGACAAATAGGACAAAATGGCTGTCCTATTTGGGCTTGCTTAGAACCAAATGTTGTAAATCTTGGAAGCGATTGCCTGGCTATGATTGGCCGCATCTGTCCAATTCGGTGACAAGAAATGGTGTCTCTTCGGCGCGTTTACGTCGCAGATTCATGGTGGTGGGCATGCCGGGTCTGCGCCTCAGCGTCGGTACGGGTCGATGATCTCCTTGGGGCGCAGCGCGGGGGCTGCGAGGTCGCGCAGTATCGGCGAGGTGAGGTAGAACCTGCCTCGGGTTTCGCCGTGCTGTTCGAGCATGCCTGCCCGGACGAGGGCGCGAAGGTCACGGGTTGCTTGGTCGTCGGTGAGGCTCTCATCGCGCTGATAGACAGTGCGGCGCACTCGACCGCCGGTGGCGGCCAGGTAGAGGGCGCTGACCACCCGCTCGTGTAGCCCTGCGCGTCGGACCCAGGTGTCGAGCAGTTCCCAGAGCTGCGCGGCCTGATCGAGGCGTTGTCGGACCAGTTGGGCTTGTTGGTGATGGGCGCTCAGGCAGAACCGGATCCACCTGCTGGTGTCGTTGTCAGGCTGCCAGGTTGGACCGCCCACCTCGCCGAGCGCATCGTAGTAGGCGTAGGTGTTCCGGCCGACGCCGAGCCACTCCTCAATGGAGGAGAACTCCGGGGCCAGGACACCGTCTCGGGCGAGCACGAGGGTGTGTAGACAGCGCGACATCCGACCATTCCCGTCCCGCCAGGGATGGATCTTGACCAGGTTCAGGTGAGCCATGGAGGCCCGCACGAGCAGTGGGGTCTCCGGTTCGCCGTCGGCCAGCCAGTCGATCAGCTCGGAGATCAGCGACGGAACGTCGTCGGCGTCAGGCCCCGTGTAGACGCGCCGGCCGGTGTGCGCCTCGTCGATATGGATGTCACCCGGACGGAAGCGACCCGGCCACTTGCCGAGCTCATGCCGGAGCATCATGAAGTGCAGCGCGTTGAGCAACATGTGCTGCCAGGTGAACTCGCGTGAGCGGGCGAGTTGTTGCACGTAGGTCAGGGCGTCCCGGTAGCCGGTGATGACTTCCCAGGTCTGCGGGTTGGTCTCTACCGGTTCGTCGCCGGCGACGGCGGCGGCGGCGTCGTCCAGGGACACCTGGTAGCCCTCGATCGAATTCGAGCCCTGGATGGCGTGTGCGATCAGGGTGCGTCGCAGTTGCCCTGTCCAACGGTGCGGCTCGGCGATCTGATACCGCAGGTTGTCCCGCATCGTGTCCAGTTCGCCGAGTACGCGCTTGTCGTCATCGGCGAGCGCAGGGGTCCGATACAGCATGCGCTAATCATACAATGCCTTCCGCTTAATGCCAGATTTATTTCAGCATTACGCCGGTGAAGGGCTTCAGGTCGCCCCTGACGTGTCGCGCCTCATCGCTGAATGAGGTTGTTCGGTCATGACACGACCTATCCGACCGAAGGAACACCTCGTCGGTCCACTCGTACCCGCAGTCCTGCCCGCGCGTTCGGGTCCAAGCCCGATGCCGATGCCGGATCTACCTGTCCGAGTCTGCCCACCGGCGATCACCGACGCCAGCCTGGTGCTGGGGATGGCTCTTCTGGCCCGCTGTGGCCGGGTGAGCGCGCAGCACCTCCTGCGCGCGCTGGCATGGCCCCCGCACCACCGCCTCGACATTCAGCCGCGCCACGGCATGCTCGTCATCCGCTCGGCCAGCGACAGCCGCCACCAGGTGGGCAGCCGTGGGGACCTGCCCTTGCCGGCGAATGCCCGGCACATGTGCCGCATCGAGCCCGGTCAGTCCGTGCTGCTCGCCGCCATCGTCACGCACGACCTGCTCGTCGTGCATCCCGTCAGCACCGTCGTACGCCTGCTTGCCGACCTGCACACGCACCTGGCGGGAGTCGGCAATGAACGCTGACCCCGCCGCCGTCGCTGCCGCTCGACAGGTTCTGGCTCACCTGGGCGTCACAGTGAGCGATCTGCAGTGTCACCCCGCGACGCCGGCCGTTTTGCCGACGGTCGCCGAGTACCTGCCCCGGGTTGTCGCCGCTGCCGGGCCTGGAGCACGCCGCACCTACGGCACCTACTGGGACCGGATGGCCGCCGCGTGGCCCGCGCGGCCCTTGGACACCATCACCGCCAGTGATGTCGAGGCCCTGAAACAGGCGATGGTCGCCAGCGCCGTGTCGCGGCGCAACAGCCGCAACGGCCGGCACGCCGGCGAACACGTCATCACCGCCGCCCGCGCCTTCTACCGACGTGCCATCGCCGACGGGCTGATCGACGCCGCCGCCAGCCCCGCGCACCGAGTCGCGAAACCCCGACGTTTACCCGGCACCCGCCGCGCGTTGACCGCACACGAGTTGGAGGAGATCAATGCGATGGCGCGCACCAGCGGTAACGACGTCATCCTCGACGCGCTGCTCCTGCGCCTGCACACCGAGACCGCGTGCCGCCGCGGCGGCGCCCTGGCCCTACGGCTGGTCGACCTCGATACGACCAACGGACTCGTCCGCCTCACCGAGAAAGGATCCACTGTCCGCTGGCAGCCCATCACCCTCGATCTCGCCGTGCACCTGCGAGAGCACGCCGACGCTCGCGGCGCCGTCCTGCCGACCGATCCGCTCCTGCGCGCGCGCAACGGCCAACCGATCACCAGCCGCCGCTATGACCACCTGTGGGAACGCTTGGGTGAGCGTCTGCCCTGGGTGGCCGTGCACGGCATCTCGACCCATTGGCTGCGTCATACCACGCTGACCTGGGTGGAACGGCACTTCGGCTACGGCATTGCCCGCGCCTACGCCGGGCACACCGACAGGCCTGGTTCCTCCACCATTACCTACATCAAGGCCGATCTGCACGACGTCGCCAACGCGCTGTCCGCCATGACCGGTCAACCACACCCCATGGCAGAACACAGGGACGACTTCCAATCGATCGCTAGGCCTTTACCCCCTGATCTTCCCCGTCCACCGAGCTGAGCCGCCTGCTCGACGGCGGTGCGGGGCGCACAACCCGCACCGCCATGAGCGGAAGATCAGGTCGACGGCCGATGGCGAGCCCTCCGGCTCAACGCCGACCAGCCGCTTGATCGCTGATGTCCAAGTCCCGCACCGGTCCGCGACCGATCGGCGGGCCATGAACAGATCGAGGACCTCGCGACGGCACTTGGGTCGAAATTCCTCCGGCATGCCGCGGCATTCGCAGCATCGGGTGATCTTGGTAACCCGCGCGCGCATTTGTCAGGTCACTTGCTCGTAGTGCACCCCGTGCTTGCTTCGATGAGGGCTTCGATCGACGTGGCCAGATTGGTGTCGTACACCAGTAGCCCCGGTTCGATGTTGGTGTTCTCGGCGCTGTAGGAGAAGTTCGCGCTCGTCAGCAGCGTGATCACGCGGTCGATGACGATGAACTTGGCGTGGCTGACCAGCGGATGGTGACCTCCGGGTGGGGCCAGCGTCCGGAGTACGGTCGCCTTCGGCAGATGGGCCGCGACGGCTGCCGGGGAGCCGGCGTGGGCGTCGAGGTACACCGTGACGCTCAGGCCGGGGCGCACTGCAGCGTTCTTGAGAGCAATCCACATGCCCGAGTGCGGCGTGAAGTTGAAGCTGGAGCAGACGATCGACATACGTGCGTCGTCGATGATGCGCTGAGCTTCGCTGGTGAGACGGCCGGTCGTGGCTTCGACGCCGGGCATGGTCCAGACGGGGGAGATGGCGGTCCGGACGGATCGTGCGCCGGCGATGGCCCGGAGCACGGCGACCGAGTCGCCCCGGTGCTCCGGACCGAGTACGGCTGCGAAGAGTAGGCGCTTCGCCTCGCTGCGGCGGGCGGCGTGTACTTCTTTCAGTACCTGGCTAGTGGTGCCGCCGGCTTGTAGGACGGTGGCGAGTCGTTGTGCCTCATAAGCGGTCAGGAAGGCGCCGAGCGCCGTGTAGGGGTCAGTAGACATCGATGGTGCCGACTAAACCGGGGACCCGCTCGTCGTCGATGGTAGGCAGGGTCAGCAGGAATCTGCGGTCGAGGAATCGGTTGGCGCGTTCGCAGGAGGTTTCCGAGGCGAAGCTGCAGCAGTGGCAGGCCGCGCCGTGCAGAAAGTCCTCGCCGTGCCGTGGTGTGCGTTGCCCGCAGACGGGGTCGGAGGAGCAGCGGGCAGCTCTGCGCAGCGCGTCGAGCAGGAGCCCGTGCAGCCGTTCCGGCTGGCTGAGCGCGACCAGTCCACCGAGGGTGCCCTCGCTGTCGGAGGCAGTAGTGCAGATGAGCAGTCCAGCGGCGGCGGTCCGGTCGGGGGTGGCAGGCCAGGCGTAGAGGCGTTCGCTGAGGCTGGCAGCGCCGTAACCGCAGGACATGGCCATCTCGCGGATGAGGATGTGCGCCAGGCTGTGGATCAGCCAGTAGCGCTGGGCGGGGAAGCGGGTGTCGGCGCTCACGGAATTCCCCACCTGTAGCGGTCTGACGCTCACGTAATTCCCCACCCGGTCGCTCACGTAATTCCCAACTTGTGCGGACATGAGCGCCGGGTGGGTGGTCCTCGCGGTCAGGAAGAGTCCTCCCTCGTCTGGGTGACGGGTGAGGGAGCCGATGGCGAGGAGAACGTTCGACGTGGTCGATGTGACCGAGATCTTCATCCACTGGTATTCGGGCCGTTCGATCAGCGAGGTGTCCGTATCTCTGGGTGTGGACCGCAAGACGATCCGTAAGTACCTGGCTCCGGCGGTGGCGGCGGGGTTGGCGCCGGGTGGGCCGGCGATGGCGCAGCAGGACTGGGCGGCGCTGGTGACGCGGTGGTTCCCGCAGTTGGCGGACACCCGGTTGCGGCAGGTGACGTGGCCGGAGATCGCCCGGCATCACGAGTACATCGTCGAGATGTTCAAGGCTGGGGTGACGCAGGCAACGATCCACCAGCGGCTGCGCGACGAGCATGGCTTGGCCGCCAGCGTCGCGTCGTTGAAGCGGTATGTGGCGGCGAACCTGCCGGAGGAGGTGCGCCGGGACCAGGTCGTGGTGCTGCGAGACGAGGCGGACACCCCGCCGGGTGAGGAAGCCCAGATCGACTACGGGCATCTGGGCCACTGGGTCGACCCGCAGACGGGCAAGCGGCGGCGGGTGTGGGCGTTCGCCATGGTTCTGGCCTGTTCGCGGCACATGTTCGTGCGGCCGGTCCTAGCGATGGATCAGCGGGCCTGGACCGAGGCGCACGTCGAGGCGTTCGCGTTCTTCGGCGGCCTCCCGCGACGCCTCGTCCCAGACAACCTGCGCACTGGAGTGGACAAGCCTGACCTCTACGACCCGAAAATCAACCGCTCGTATGGGGAGCTGGCGGAACATTACGGGGTGCTGGTCGACCCGGCCCGCCGAGGCAAGCCGCGGGACAAGGCCCGCATCGAGCGGCCGATGCCGTATATCCGGGACAGCTTCTGGCGAGGGCGGCAGTTCGCTTCCCTGGCCGAGATGCAGGCCGCCGCACTGGCCTGGTGCATCGAGGTGGCCGGCCGCAGGTCCTGCCGGCCGCTGTCTGGCGCGGCCCCGGCGTCGGTGTTCGCCGCGGTCGAAGCGCAGGCGCTGCAGCCGTTGCCGGCCAAGCCGTTCACGTTGGCGACGTGGTCGACGGCCATGGTGGGGCCGGACATCCACGCCAAGGTCGGCAAGACGATCTACTCGGTGCCGTGGCGATTCATCGGCCAACGCGTCGACGCCCGTGAGACCCCGCTGGTCGTCCAGATCTTCCACCAGGGCCAGCTGATCGCCACGCACGGGCGCAAACCACAGGGCAAGCAGACCGACTTCGGGCACTACCCGCCGGAGAAGATCGCGTTCCGGATGCGAACCCCGACCTGGTGCCGCACCCGCGCCACCGAGATCGGCCCTGCCTGCCGGCAAGTCATCGACGACCTGTTGGAGGTCAACGCCCTGTTCCGGCTCCGCGCCGCCCAGGGCGTGCTCGGCCTGGCCGACAAGCACGGCACCGCCCGGCTGGAAGCCGCCTGCGCCAAAGCCATCACCGTCGGCGACCCCTCCTACCGCACCGTCAAAGGCATCCTGGTCGCCGGCGCGGAGACCGACCCGCCACCACCATCGGCCGGCGACGGCGGCGCCGCAGCCCATCTACGCGGCCCTTCGCAGCTGTTCGCGAACGTCATCCCCCTGCCCACCACGGACGGCACGCCCGAGGCGGACACGGCCATCACGAACGACCACCACGGCGGCCCTGGTGACGACGAGCAGTCGGGCCACGGCATGGCGGTGCTGGCATGACCGACACCGCCCCAGCGGCTGCGGCCTACCCGTTGCCGCAATCCGACGGCCCCGATCCCCGGTTCACCTACGGCCTGCTCTTCGACATCGCCGAAGTGTTGCAGCGCAACGGTTTCCCCCGCCCGGCCGGCACCGACTGGGCGCAGCTGATGACCACCCTGCACCGCTTTCTCTACCAGCCCAAGGAGACCTCGTGACCATCGTCGACACCGCCCTGCACGACAGCCTGCGCGTCCTGAAGCTGTCCGGCATGCTGCACACCCTCGACGCTCGCCTCGTTCAAGCCCAAGCCGGCGAGCTGGGCCACCTGGAGTTCCTGCAGGTCCTCTGCCACGACGAGATCACCCGCCGGGAAACCATGAGCATGCAGCGACGGCTGCGCCGGGCCCGCTTCGAGCAGACCACCACCCTGGAAGAGTTCGACTTCCACGCCAGCCCCAAACTGCCCGCCGCGCAGATCCGTGACCTCGCGGCGCTGCGCTGGCTGCAAGCCGGCGAGTCGGTCATCCTGCATGGACCCGTCGGCGTCGGGAAAACCCACATCGCCCAAGCCCTCGGCCACCTCGCGGTCCGCCGCGGCGCCGACGTCCGGTTCACCAAAACCAGCCGTTCCCTGGCCGACCTCGCCGGTGGCCACGCCGACCGCACATGGCCCCGCCGTCTCGCCGAACTCGCCCGACCAGCACTGCTGATCCTCGACGACTTCGCCATGCGCGAGCTGACCGCCCAGCAAGCCGACGACCTCTACGAACTGATCTCCGAACGCGCCCAAGCCGGCCGGTCGCTGATCGCCACCTCGAACCGGTCACCGGCCGACTGGTACCCACTGTTCCCCAACCCCGTCGTCGCCGAATCCCTACTGGACCGGCTAATCAACACCAGCCACCAGGTCTTCATGAACGGACCCAGCTACCGACCCAACAAGCGCCCCGGCCGAGCCGGCTCGACAACCACCCAGGGCACCAAGTAGAAACATCATCCGAGGGCCACCACCTGGGGAATTACGTGAGCCCAACCCCGGGGAATTCCGTGAGCGACGACAGCGGGTGTCGGGGTCGATCTGGGCGGCGGTAGCGGAGAAGCGCCGGGAGAAGTTGTGCCGGTGGGCTTCGCGGTGCGCTCGCCACAGACCGGTGGGCAGGATCTGTGCTTCCCAGGCGGCGACGGCGGCCTCGTCCAGTTGCAGGAAGATCCTTCGCCGCGGTCCTCGGTGGCCGGCGCCCAGGTGGGGCGGCCGTCCCGGGTGAGCTTGACGAGCCGGCTCGCGAGGTCGTTGACCCGGTCCATCTCGTCGATGCGGGTGAAGCCGATCACCGCGTTAACCTTCTTCATCCGGTTCACGGCGATGACCCGGTGCACCTGCTTCGGCAGGCTGGCGGCGGTGGGCATCTCGGTGACCATCAGCCCGCTGGCGTCCTGCTGCTGCGCGAACAGGCTCGGCTTCTGCAGGTAGTCCCACTCTGGCACGAGCAGCTCGACTGGGTCCCAATCGCGTAGCGTCTCCCGACGCTCCTCCCCGACGGGGGTGGGGCGAGTGCCTCGATCGTCGCCGCAGTCAGCTGTTCGTCGGTGACTCCGGCGATGTCGCACTTGTGCGCGACGAGAAGCGAACGAAGCACCTTTGGCAGGGTGGCGTAGTCGGCCAGTTCCTCGGGAGTCAGGTATGTGGGGTCTGCTGCACCGACAGGTGACAGGTGTAGCAACTCCGGTGGTGCCGGCTCCGCCGGTGGCCGAGACGGACACAGCCGCATGATCACGTCATCGGCGGGCTACAAGATCTTGAATGGTCAGGTTGTGTCGGGTTTGAGGGTCAGTCCGGTGAGCGAGGAAGCCGTCGAGTAGGTCGGTGCGGTACTGGATGCTCTTGAGTCGGTTGCGGATGATCGCGAGGAGGTGGTCGACGCCGGTGACGGCGAGGTTGCCGATGCTGCGTTTGAGGTGGGACCACACTGCCTCGGTCGGATTCAGGTCCGGGGCGTGGGCCGGGTAGTCGGATGACGGTCAGCCACTCTCGGGCGTCGATCATCTGCCGCATGGCGGCGGAGACGTGGGTGTTCAGGTTGTCCCAGACGCACACGATCGGGCCGCCGAGCTGCTGGTGAGCGGCGTCGAGCAGGGCGATGTAGTTGCGTTCGCTGAAGCTGCGGCGTTCGTTCTTGCGGCTGCGATGGGTGATCGTGCGGTAGATCAACCGGGACCGCTGGCCGGGCCGGTAACAGGTCAACCCGGCGATCGAGACACGACCGGAGCCCTTGCCCGACACCGGCACCACGGGGGTGTGCCCGCGTCGTCCCCAGGTGCGTGCCTTCGGTGGGCGCAGCGTCTGACCGGCCTCGTCTTCGAAGACCAGCCATGCCTGCCGCTGCGCCACTACCGTTTTCCCGCCGGCCACGTCTCCTTGCGCCAGGTGGTGATCGCGGCTTCGTCCCGCTCGACCGCACGGTGCTTGGGGACCTGCACCGACCAGCCCAGCCGGTACATGATGTTCGCCGTGCCACGCAGCGTGTACCGGGTGTGGAACTTCCGGGCGATCAGGTCCGACACCCGGGACAGGGTCCACCGCCGTTCACTACTGAAGCCGTGTGCCGCCGGCCCCTCGTCCAAGACGGCGGCCAGCCGCCGCAGCCGGCCCTCATCCAGGCGGCACCGAGACCCACCCGACCCTTTCGAGGCCAGGGCCTGCTCACCACCAACGCGCCACCGCTTCCGCCACCCGTACACCGCGGTCTGCGACACCCGCAACCGCGCCGCGATCTCCGACACCGACACATCCTCGGCGAACCACCCAGCCGCCTGCCGTCGCACCGCCTCACGCTTCGCCCGCCCCCGCGCGGACAACCCACCTCCATCGGGATACCTCATCCCATCGATCTACCCCAACCAACACCCGCCACACCAGACCACATCGGACGAACCTAGCCATTCAAGATCTGTAGCCGGGCCTGGCGTGATCAAAGACCACCTACGGCCTCGGACTCCGGTGGCGATTCGTGCCGTCCGCCGAGGTGACGAATGAAGGCCGCCACCGCGTAGACGGCGGCTGTCAGCGCATCGGCCCAGAGAAGATTGAGTTCACCGTCAAGCGCGGCGGTGTATCCCGCCAACCACGTCGCAAACGCGCAGACAGTGGTGACCGCCGACGCCACCACCAGCCATCGGGGAGCATCATCACGCCACTGCGACCTGGCCGACTTCGGCCGACGGTCCCGGCTCCGTTGCTCCCACCACTCAAGCAACGACGCCCCCGCCGCCACCAGAACCCACAGCAACGCAAACCCGCTCAGGCTAAAACCTCGAGACGGCGCCTCACCACTGATCAGGATCTTCATGGACACCAAGAGGTGTCCACCGCCGACCATGACCACGACCAACCCAAACAGTTGGCCCCACCAGCCAAAGCGCCGCCTCGGCCGCGCGGCCACCGGCATGCCATGACTCTCGCCAGCGCCACCCTCAACAGAGAACACGAAGTGCAGCATAGGTTCACCAGCCTTACGGTGGCCAAACCTGCCGATGTCGATGCCCGGCAAGCCCGTGGGCCTGACCCGGTTTGACGGACATCCGAGATCGGGAGCCTGGTGGGCTCCGGGAGGATGTCCAGCATCATGGAGAGCATGGGTAAGAAGCGGCCCCGGTCTCGTCGGTCGTTCACGGCGCAGTTCAAGGCCGAGATCGTCGAGTTGTGTCAGGGTGGGGACCGCACGATCAGGCAGGTCAGCGACGATTTCGACTTGACCGAGACGGCGGTGCGGGAGTGGGTCAAGCAGGCCGACCTGGACACCGGTGCCCGTTCGGACGGGTTGACCAGCGATGAGAAGGCCGAACTCGCGCAGCTGCGGCGGGAGAACCGTCGGTTGCGGGAGGACGTCGATATCTTGAAGCGGGCGACGGCTTTCTTCGCGAAGGAGACCCGGTGAACGTGTATCCGTTCATCGAGGCGGAGAAGGCCGGCAAGCACAACGTCACGCGTGCGTGCGAGCTGATGAAGGTCTCCCGGTCCGCCTACTACCAGCACGCTGCCGGTCGGCCCTCCCGGCGGGAACGGGCCGATCAGGTCTTGACCGCGAAGATTATCGAGGTGCACGCGATGTCGAAGGGCACCTACGGAGCGCCCCGGGTGCACGCCGAGTTGGCCGACGCCGGACTGCGGCACGGCCGTAAACGCATCGCTCGGCTGATGCGCGGCGCCGGGGTATGCGGCAAGAGCCCACGGCGGTGGCAGACGACCACCATCGCCGACCCGGCGGCAGCCGACCGACCGGATTTGGTCCGCCGGGAGTTCACCACCGACGCCGCCCGCGTCGACACCCGCTGGTGCGGCGACATCACCTACATCAGCACGTGGCAGGGATGGCTGTATCTGGCCACCGTCATCGATCTGGCCTCTCGCCGTGTCGTGGGCTGGGCCGTCGCCGACCACCTGAAAACCGACCTGGTCGATGCCGCGCTGAGCGACGCGATCATGCGACGCCGGCCGGCGTCCGGGTTGATCTTCCATTCCGACCGCGGATGCCAGTACACCAGCGCCCAACACGCCCGCCTCGCCGCCGCGCACGGCATCCGCCTGTCCACCAGCCGCCGCGGGCAGTGCTGGGACAACGCGGTCGCCGAGTCGTTCTTCGCAACGATCAAAACGGAGCTGCTCCACCGGCAGCCGTGGCCCACCCACACCGCCGCCCGCCAGGCCATATTCGCCTACATCGAAGGCTGGTACAACACCCGCCGCCGACACTCCTCACTGGGCTACCTCAGCCCAGCCACCTACGAAACCGCCCGCCACACCACCCAACCGGAAAACCCGGCAGCCTAGATAAGATCACCACAACGACCCCGTCCGTCGAATCGGGTCAAGCCCAGACCCACTCAGGCCGGGCAGCATCATAGTTCCCTCCAATGGGCAACGGAGAACGCGCCCGAGGGGTCCGGGTAGGTCTTGATCTTTATACCCTGCGGACGAGCGACTTCGCGACCATGCTCTCGCCGGCCGCGACGATGGCTTCCTCCGACTCGCGTGGCCGCCAGTCCAGCACGCGGCGGGCCTTGTCGTTCGAGACCTTCTTGACATATTGGAGATCTGCCGCGACCGGCCGGAACTCCGCCGAGAACAGGGCGGCGACCCGCACGACGATGTCCGGGATGGTGCGGGTCGGCACCCGGCTCGCGGCGTCGCCGAGATGCTCCTTGAGGATCGCCCCGATCCGCTTCATCGAGACCGCCGGCCCGCTCGCGAGGAGGAAACGCTGGCCCGCGGCTTCGGGTGCGGTCATGGCCGCCACGTGGGCGGTGGCGACGTCGCGGACGTCGACGATCGGTATCCACATGTTGGGGTAGCCCGGCAGTTGCCCGTCGAGGATGCGCTTGACGATGTGGTTGGCTCCGGAGATCCCGGTGCCCATCACGGGTCCCATGACCGCTACGGGCAGCATCGTGGTGAGTTCGAGCGAACCGCCGTCGGCCGACACCAGGTCCCAGGCGGCGCGCTCGGCGAGGACCTTGCTGCGGCCGTAGGCGTCGACGCCCGGCCCGTCGAGCACCGACCAGTCGTCCTCGGTGAAGGTGTGATCGGTGTGCGGGTGGCCGAACCCGACGGCGTGGAACGCCGAGGTGAGCACGACCCGTTTGACGCCGGCGTCGCGGGCGGCGCGGAGCACGCGCAGGGTGCCGTCGCGGGCTGGGACGATCACGTCGTCGTCGTTCTCGACCTTCCCGATGTGCACAGGCGATGCCACGTGCAACACGTAGTCGCACCCGTGCACGGCTTCGGCCCAGCCCGCGTCGCTCGTGAGATCGGCTGCGACGAAGCTCAGGGCGTCGCCGTGCACCGCTCTGGCGTCGGCGAGCACGGCCCGCACGCCGCTTTCGCGCTCCAGCGACCGGACCGTGGTCCGCACGAGATAGCCCTGCTCCAGGAGAGCGAGAATGCAATGTCCGGCGATGAACCCGGACCCGCCGGTGACAAGGACGTGAGAAGAGTTCGTGGTCATGGGTTCGCTCCGGTTCGGTGGGACGATCACCCGGATAACGATCCAACCGGGTTGCCGGTCGAGCCAGAGCCCCCTTCAACCAGGGGTCCGGCAGGACCCCCGCACGGGCGTCCGGCGCGGCCTACGGTGGGGGAATGACCGATGAGCCGAACCTCCTGGGCGCGTTCCTGCGCGCCCGCCGGGAGCTCGTCGCCCCGGCGGAGGCGGGCGTTCCCGTCGTGGGCGTGCGGCGGGTGCCGGGCCTGCGTCGCGAGGAAGTCGCGATGCTCGCCGGGATCAGCGCCGACTATTACCTGCGGCTCGAACGCGGTCGCGACCGCAAACCGTCGGTGCAGGTGCTGGAGTCACTCGCCCGGGTGCTGCGCCTCGACGACGACTCGCGGGCATACCTGCTCGGTCTGGTCGTCGACAAACCCCGCCGTCGGCCGCGCTGGCGGAAGGAGACCGTGCCGCCCAGCACGGCGAAGTTCGTGGCGCTGCTGCCCCTGCCCGCGTTCATCGAGGGCCGCTATCTCGACGTCCTCGTCGCCAATCCGCTGGCCGCCGCCCTTTCGCCGCGTCTGGTCGTGGGCGGCAACCGACTGCGGGACGTCTTCCTCGACCCCGCGGAGCAGGCGCTCTTCCCCGACTGGGAGCGGGCCGCAGCCGGGCTCGTCGCCGGCTTCCGCGAGGCGGTCGGCACCGACACCCAGGACCCCCGGTTCATCGAACTCGTCGGCGAGGTCTCCCTGGCCAGCCCGGTCTTCCGGCGGCTGTGGGCGCGACACGACGTGCGGCCCCGGGGCGGCGCGGCGGTGACGTTCCACCACCCGCAGGTGGGTGAGATAACCCTCAACAGAGAGAAACTTCTCATCTCCGGTACGGATGGCGTGATGCTCGTCGTCTTCCACCCGGATCCGGGCACCGCCGACGCCGACAAGCTGGCGCTCCTCGGCGCCGCCGCCGAGGCCGGTGTCAAGCGCTAACTAGTGTCCTGAGTCGTTAATTCGTCGGCAGATAGTAGACTGTCGCGGTGGCTGGTCGTCCGCGTGGTGTGGTGGAACTGACTGATGACGAGC
>NZ_JBIVRQ010000033.1:0-18013 GCF_044755745.1 Micromonospora sp. NPDC092111 | reverse complement strand
TGGTCGATTGCTGTCTTACCGGGAGCCTCGTCCTACATGGACACCAGCCTCCCGCACCGCCCATGACCTGCACCGTCACGATGAAAATGGCTCACAGCAGGATGCTGCACAAGTGTGTTCGAGGGGCAACACAAACCGAAACCCAACAGGGTCCGACGCTGGCGGCGGCGATCCCGTTGATCTACTGACTGACCGGGGCGACGTTCCGGCGCTCGACACCTTTCTGGTGCATCAGCGCCGGGACGTCGCTCTCGTCCGCTGCGCCGGTGGCGATATCTGAACGCCACCGGCACCGCATTGACCTTCGCTATGCGCCGCTGTTCAGCCTCTGCCAGGACCGGGCGATCACCGGTTCCGGCACCCACCGCCCGTCGACGTCGCTCTGGTCGATCACGTCCAGCATCTGAAGTATGCGGGCGGTCCGGTCCGGCTGGGAACCGGTGAGCGCGCACAGCTCGATCATCTCGTCGTAGGTGACCGGAGCGGCGTACTCGAGCAGAGCCTGGAACGCGGCTTCGGCACCGGTGTCAGTACTCAGCCCGGTCGACTCGATGAATTCGGTGGCTCCGTCCATGGTCGCCAAGTACGCGGCCACCTGCTCGCAGATCTTTCTGGTGCTGGTGTATTCCCGGGCTTTCTCCGCGGCCAGGTCCAGCAGATAAGGCCATCCGCCGGTTGCCGTCATCAGCTGGACCTGGCTGGTCGCGTCGGTGAACACCTTCATCCGCTCGTTGTCCGACAGCCATGTGCGTAGGCCAATATCGGTGGCCCGGCGCAGGGCGATCACATCATCGCTGCCGAGCCCGAGGTCCGGGCTGGTCAGCAAATCCAGAATGCCGGAGGCTTGAACGTCGACAAGGACGGCGACGGTGCGGGTCGTGCCGGAGGCCGGCTGGATCTGCATCGCGTTGACGATCGTCGAGGTGACCGTTTCCGGTTTGGCGGTGAGCAGTGGGCTCAGAACCACGTGGTGCCGGCCGCCGATGTCTCCGTCTCGCAGCGCCTTGCCGTAGGCCTGAGGCCGGGTGGTGACCGTCAGGTCGAACCGGGCCCCGAAACTCTTGCGTGACTGCTCTAGCAGTTCCTGCACCCGATCAACGGCTGTCGCCCTGGCCCCGGCGATAACCCTGATGGTGCTGCCGGCGGTGCGGGTGACGACTTTGGACAACTGCTGATCGGTACAGGGGGAGATCCGGCCGTCGGTGAGGTGGCCACGAGCCTGTTCGGTGGACAGCTTCGTTGGCGTCTTACGCCACTGGGAGCTGCACAACTCCTCCCAGATCTCGTCGGCGGTACCGAGCAGCCGCAGCACGTTCGTTGACCGCAGCCGCCAGCGGGTGCCGCCGACGGTGGCCGCAAGAACTCCGAGCTCACGCATCTCGTCGAGCAAAGACCGGAACTCGCCGGGCTCCTGCCGGGCGAAGCCCGCCGGCCACCACCGGTGGCATTCGTTGCGCAACTGCGAGGTCGTCATGGTGTGGTCGGCACCGTTCTCCAAGGCGAAGTAGGCGACGACGAGGGCGATGAGTTTGTACCGAGAGTCCAGGTCCAGGGTGAGATGGACGGTCTGGCGGATCCGCTGCTTCAGCGACTCGGACCCGAGGACCTGATCCAGCAGGCTCTCGTCAATCAGGTAGACAGGGCCGCCGTCACGGCGGTTCAGAACCGAGCTGACCAGGGCCTTGCCGGCCATCTGCAACAGCTTGGGCTGGTAAGTGCAGTAGGCGAGGACCCGGTGGACCAGTTCGTCGGACGCGAAGCGGATACCGAGCGCCTCCATGGGCGTGAACAGCAACTGGTACGCCGGTTCGGGGCTGAGCGGGCCGATCGCTACCTGGTCACCGAGGTGAGCGTTGGCCAGCGGCTGGTTCGGCAGGTTGGCGAACCGCTGTACCTGATGCAGGCCGGCGAAGACCGGTTTGAAACGCCGGCCGGGGTATTTGTCGCGCAGGTTACGCAGGTGCGTAACGTGCTCGAAGCCGCGTTCGGCGTCCGCGTCGAAGAATCCGTCACATTCGTCGATAAGCAGTAGCATCCGACGGGCTGGGTTCTGGTCCAGCCATGTGGTGATCGCGGCGATAACGTCCTTGACCGGGTCGCGGGTCCTCTTTGGCAACGCGATCTTGTTCTCGGTGAGCTTCTCGGCCAGTTTGTCCCACAGCGTGAGCGGGTTGACCTTAGTACCGATGACGTTGGGCAGCGTCACGTAGATCGGCAGATTCGTGGGCACCCGCCCGAACGCCCGGGCGGCCTCCTGCAACAGGGCCGTCTTGCCGAGCTGCCGGCCGCCGTAGAGCAGGTTCGGGCCGTTCGGGTCGATGATGTCGGCACGTTCTGACCGCCGGCCGAAGAACATCTCCAGCGGCAGGGCCGCCTGCCCGTCCGGGGCGTACGGGTTCGTGGCCGCGAACGGCAGCAGGGTCCGAGCGGTGGTGATGAACTGACCGCTGCCGTGTAGCGCCAGGTGCAGGATCGCGATGTCGTCAATCACGATCACGGGCTTCTCGCTGTGCTGGGCGCACATCCGGGCGAGTTCTTCACGCTGGCCGGTGGTCATCGCGGCGAACAGCAGCACGATGACCGGCAGGTCGGTCCCGGGGTCCTGGTCGATCCAGCCGAACATGGCCCGTACATCGGGTTCCCCCCAGCACAACATGATTCGTTGCTGGCCGCCGGGCGGCGGGCTGTACTGCGGTACGCCCTGGGTCTCGCCGACACGGCGTACGTCGGTCAGATCCCACCAGGCACGGCGGGAACTTCCCTTGGGCTTCATATCCCGTACCGGCTGCATGCTGGCGAACTCGATACCGGCCAGCAGCAGCGCCGCCGCCAGGCTGCTGCGCTGCACTCGGTCGTGCCGGATGTCGCGCATGTCCAGCCAAGTCTGCAACAGGTCGGCGGTGGTCCGCTGTGCGGGAGTCAGTTCGTGGACGTCCAGCGCCGGATGGGGTTTGCCGTAGCGGACCGCGTCGATCAAGTCCCGGGTGAGCCCGCCGGGGACCCGCTCGGTCAGCCGCAGGAAACGGATCAGGTCCTCCGAGGGCTCCGCAGACGGCAGAGTCTCGCCGAGCATCGCGGCAAGCAGGTACTCCTCAGCGGTCGCCAGGTCGCCGGCGGCGATACGGTCATGGATCTGGTTTAGGCGCTGACTGCGGTCCGCTCCGGGTGGTACTTCGCTGTCCGCGCGGCGCCGCAACGCCGCCTGAGCCTCGTGCCGGCACATCGGCAGCTGTTCCTGAACGTCGATCAGCCGGCGGCGGTAGTCGCTCAGGTTGACCTGCTCCGGCGCGGCGGCGAGTCGGGAGACGTCCCCAGCCGCCAGAACACTGGTGACGGCGGTGCCGGCGTTCTCGTCAAGCTGACCGAGACGGGTGGCGCGGGCCACGTCCTCGGCAACGCTGTGATGCAGGGTCTTCAGCTCCAACAGCGACTGTGCGGCAGCAGCCGTGAGCTGCTGGCTCATCTCCCGGGACTTCTCCGGCTCCGTGACCGCACTAATGAGCAACCCAGCGGTGGCGTACTGCTCCGCCCGAAGCCGCTGCGCGAACGCATCGGACCAGTTGGTGGAAGCCGCGACGGCGATCTCCTCGATGGTGGCTGGCCGCTCAGGAATGCCCTCGGCAGTGAACGGTAGCTGCGGGCAGAGCAGCAACTCCTGGTAGATGACGGCATCGGGATCCCGGTCGGAGCCGGTCAGTTTGCGCCCGTCGAGCAGACCGACGCTACCGTGCAGGCTGGTCAGGCACACCTGTGCCGCCTCAGCCTTCAGCAGCCAGGGCGTGCCTGCGGACGAGGCGATCAGGTTCTGCAGCTCATCCTCGGCGGCCGGCCACTGGGCAATCACGTCCACACGCAGACGAGCAAGCTCGGCCGGTACGGGGCCGTGTTCGGTGGCCTGGTTCACCCGGACCGCGTCAGCCCAGGCTCGGACGGCGGCTACGGACCGTCCGACCATTTCCTTGAGCTTGCGGCGCTGGCGGCCCTGCAGAGGGCGAGTACTACCGGAGCGCATCTCGGCATCCTCGCGGTCGAGCAGGTCATCGACGTACTGACGCTTCGCGAATAGGCGCAGGCTCTCGGTTACCGCGTCGATCTCGATACGCCGGTCGGTTGCCGCGAGGGTCAGGAGCCGGCCGATGGCCCCGTTCGGGGACCACCACAGGGAGGCGATCTGATCAGCGCGGTCGAAGGCGAGGTTCCGGGGCTTGTTGAGCTCGGTCTGAGCGGCCTCGACGGTCGCTGCTATGTCGTTGTCCGCTCCAGCGATTGGGGCGAGCGCCGCCAGCAGATCCGGGCTGTACAGCAGGCGCTTCTCCGTGGCGGTGCCGATCGTGCCAGCAATCGAGGACACCGCCGGCAGCTCGCGCAGGGATTCGGCCACCGACCGGGCGACCTGGCCGGCGCCCGCGTCGGCGGTGACGAGGCAGGCCCGGACGGCACCGGCCAGCAGCAGCATCTGCGCCGTGGTGTCGCTGGACGCCGCCGCGCCCTGCTCGGCTTCCAGAGCGACCCGCAAGGCGTCGGCGGTCGGAGAAGTCTCGCTCCGAACCGCAGTAGCCAGGGTGAGGACCCGCAGGGCGTCAGCACGGCGCCGGTCCCCGCACGCCGTGGCGGCGTGATAGGTCAGGCTGAGCCGGCCCGCACCGAGCAGCTCTCGGACCAGCTCACGGCCGGCGGCGGGGTCGGTAGAACTCGTGTCGTCGGCCTGGCCCCTGCCAGTGTCGTCGCCGGCCGGGTCGTCCTCGGGAGCATCGACGGTCACGTCCTCACTCACGGCCGAACCGTCGGTAGCCATGACCGGCTGCTCCTCGCCGAGCGGAGCAGAGTCGGTGAATGCCTCGTCGGCCGGCGAAGGCACCGCGACGACCGGCTGCGGAGCGGTAGCCGGCTCCGGTTCCTCAGTAGTGGTCGCCTGCGGTTCGGGGGAGGTGACCACCGCCGTTTCAGGGCCGGTCACGGTAGCCTGCGGCGCAGGTTCGGAGACCGGCGTGTTGCTGGTCTCCTCCTCGCCGGTTCCAGTAATCCGCAACTGACCGGTAATAGCAGCTGTGCGCAGGGCTGCGAGGTCGGCGGGCAGATGCGATTCGAGATCGGTCAGGGCCGCAGACAGGGCTTGCATGTCTTTGGTCTCGGAGGCGATGATCAGGTCCAGCAAAGCGACCAGGCCAGCTGCCTGCCGCTGCTGGTCTGCGTCCCAGAGCGGGTTCTGCTGCAAAACGGCGGCGAGCTGTATCGCCGCGGTGATTCGGTCCTGTTCGCTGGTCGGTCCGGTGAGCCGGCTGATGTCGGCAAGCCGGTCGTGTTGACCGCACTGCCCGGCGGTCGCGGTTAGTGCGGTGAGCAGATCTGCGACGGTTACGTCAGCGGGTGTGTCCTGACCCAGTTGGGTGAGCAGGTCACGAGCTGCGTCGGCCGCATCGAGGAACTCGACGACCGCGTCCAGATCGGTTCGGACCGGGATCGCACCACGGTCCAGCACGTCAGTAAGGGCCTCCACAGCTTCCCGGGCCGCCATGTGGCGGGTTGCCAGGTTCGTCGCGGCAGCCGCAACGTCACCGGCGGGCATGGAGGTGCCGGATTCGGCAGGCACGATGTCAGATCCTTCTGCTATCAAGTCGTTGCCGAGACCGGGTGGTCGGCATGTTTCGATATCGGCTGACTCGATGCTGCCGCCGTCGTCGACTTCATCGTTGTCACAAGGCGCGTCTCGGCCTTCATTTTCATCAGTATCGTAAGAATC
The DNA here is from genome assembly GCF_044755745.1 of Micromonospora sp. NPDC092111. Taxonomy (NCBI): domain Bacteria; kingdom Bacillati; phylum Actinomycetota; class Actinomycetes; order Micromonosporales; family Micromonosporaceae; genus Micromonospora; species Micromonospora sp. NPDC092111. Next base: position 12,273 of record NZ_JBIVRQ010000033.1, on the reverse strand, counting down.
GATGATGTCCTGCTCCAACTCTCGGCAGGCCCGCATGATGTCGTCTACGGCCTTTTGCGGCCAGCCAGGAAGGCCGAGAGCGGCGTCCAGACCGACCCGTAGCGCAATGGTCATGATCGGAGAGATCGGGCCGTGGCACACCAGCGCCAACCGCAGGATCGCGGTCTGTGCCGGGTCCTTGGTTAACGCTTGCCGTAGCGCCTCCTCCGCCTCCAGCAATCCAGCATCGGCGTAGCGACGCCACAACTTTCCGAGTCGTTCGGTTACCGAGACAGTGAGAAAGATGGCTGCCTTGTGGCGCTTATGTGTCGGCCACGCCCGAAGCTTCGTCAGGCCCCAACCCGCCGAGACCGTTGTTGGCCGTTTGGCAGGCGGGACACCTAGGTCGTTCAGGAAATCCGTTCTGCCTGGCTGAGGTATCTGCCACGCGAGAGCGGCGAACTGCTCGCTGGTCAGACAATCCAAAGAGTCCGATACCGGATCGCCGAGCTCTGCCAGGCTTGCCCGCAGTGCCGTCACCGCTTCGGAGTCGGACTCGGCTTGCAATGGGGTGAATGGGCTGCAGCAGAGGCAGGCTTGTGCATGCCTGCGCCGCTGCCGGCGGGACGGTTTGGCCATCGTAGGGGATACTCACTTTCGGAAGGTCGCGCTCGGCCAAGGGTTGGTGCGGGTCAGCGCCGGGGCTGTTGAGGCACGGCGAGATGTAGCAGCGGGGCGGATTCACCAGATCCACGCAATTGCCCACGTACCCAGGTGTATCCATCGGGAAGTCGGGGGTCGGCACCCGGGCCGTAAACCTTAAGGACCCAGGCTGCGTACTCACGGTGGGCGGTGTCACTGGCCTGATGTCCGGGCTGCAGCCGTCGCTTGAACGCAGGCACCCAGTGTTCGCGGACCTGGCCGGAGAGGACTTCCGCCCGAGTCGGCAGTTGGTGGCCGTTGCGGCGGACAATACCGTCGGGCCACCAGACGAACGTCTCGAGCCTGCCGGGTCTCCCGTCTTCGGCTGGTTCGCCGGGCTCCTTGGTCAGGGTGCCGGCGTCGACGAGGCGGTCGCACGTGTACACGACCTGCCACATCAACGGCGGCGCAACCAGATCGGGTCCAAAGAGGGCAGCGAGCAACTGTGGGCCGGTGAGCCGCCGGGCACCGAACGCCCCTTGCTCTCCGTGCCGGTGCAGCGCGGAGATGATCAGGGGCTGCAGTTGCGGTACGCCGCGCTGGCGTTCGGAAACCCCCGCCGGCAACGGTTCGGGAGACGGCGGCACAGCGGCCGCGTCCGCAGCGGGAAGTTCGGCACCGATCGACGCGGCGAGGATCATGGTGTCTGCGTCCCAACGGTACTGGTCGCCGTACGGCAACGGCTGATTCAGCAGCGTCGTGGTGACGCTGATCCGGGTCGCGTTACGGGCCGCAGCGACGGTGATCTTGATTCCAGCGTAGAAGCTCCACGGCCAGCTGACACCGGTCAGGGTGGCGCCGCTTCGGTTAATCTGTTGAACCTGTTCGCTATCGTCGAGGCTGTCCCCGTCGTGGTGCAGCTGCATGATCAGCGGCCCCGCGCCGAGCACGCCGGTGGCCGCAGGTGGTAGGGGCAGCTCTCCGGCTTCCCAGTGACTCTCGCGCAGCGCGACGGTGAACGCGACCAGGCTGTCCGCGACAACGACGAGAGCCGTCTCGCCCTCTTCTAGGGTGCTGGTGTCGGCCGGGGTCGGTCCGGGCGAGACCTCGTCTATGCCCAGCCCCGCCGGCCCTTGTTGCTTCTCGCCGGGATTGTCGCCGTCGCCGGCCTCTGGCTCCACGGTTTCGAGCTGGGGCTCGGCAGGCCCCTCGCTGTCGCCGAGAGTGCCTGGCCCGGCGGGTTCGATGGCGGGGATCACCGTTTCGATGGTGTCAACGGCATGCCTGTGACCGAGGCCGAGGGGGATCCTTGGGTCGGTGGCCACCACCAGCGCCGGGACGGGCTCCCGCTGGGTACGCCACACACCGCCGGCCTGCCAGGCATCGTCGGCGCGCAGGTGCACCCTATCGGGCAGCAGTCCGTCGACAGCGGTGCCAGCCAGGTCCGCGGCGACGAGGTTGGTATGCACGACGATGTCAGCGGCGCCGGTGAGCCCGAGCGGGTCGGGGGTGCCGCCAGCGGGAATCCGGCTGGACAGCAGCGGCCAAACGGCGGTGTAGCGGGGGTTCGGCGCGCTGCGGCGGACCGTCGCGACGACATCGTCGATGTCTGCGGCGGGCAGGCCGGGCCAGCCTTCGTGGGACCGCCGCGTGAACCGGTCCCCGCAGACGGCGTATCCGTTCCATAGCCGCAACCCGGCTGCGCCGTCCAGCAACTGGCCGATGGTGTCGAATGCCTGGTGCAGAGCCGCAGCGAGGACCCGCTCATCGCTGGGATCGGTGAGCAACTCGGCGAGCGGTCCGCCGAGCAGCAGCGGTCGGGCCGGCCCGAGCAGGTACGCAGCATACAGGGCCACATCGTCACGGCCATCGGTCCCGGCCGGGTACTGCACGGGTCCGGTCAGATGCCCGCGGTTGTCGAGGACCTGGCGGCGTAGCCGACTCAGTTCGCTGTAGTCGGCGGTGTTCAGGGCACCGAACGCCTGCACGTCCAAGATCACCCGTTCGATACCGGTTCGGGTGCCGTCAGACTGCTCGACGCCGGCCGGGGCGCCGGACAGCTCGGCCGGTGTCCAGCCGTCGACGTCAACGTCCGGGTCGGCGCCGTACCGGGCGACGACCTCGGCCAGCAGTGACCGGCGGCCACCCCGGTCGAGGTGCACGAACGTGCCGACTGGCAGCACCCACCGAGCCTGCGGCTGCACGGCGACCGGAACGAACAGGTCCGGGGTGAGCACCTCCGCCCGGTAGCCGTGGGTTTCGACGTCGAACCCGAAGTGCAGGGCGTTGAACGCGGTGCAGGTGTGCAAAGGTGCGCTACGGGCCTGCGCGACTGCGGTTAAGTACCCGACTATCCGATGGGTCAGGTCGGTCGGGATTGCGGCCGGGCCCAGCAGCAGCTCTGGGACGAACAACGGTTCGTCGTCGAATGGCCGCCACACGGGGGCCACGGTCACGGTCATCCGGTTACCTCCGGGGTGGCCGCACCGGCGTTCGCGCGGCCGCAGGCAGCTTCACGTTCGGCGTAGCGGCGCAACCGCCACACCCGGCCGTCACCGACGATTTCTCCACTGGTGGTGAGTACAGTGACGGCTTCCTGCACATGGGTGATCTTGATGCCGGGGTCGACACCACGCAGGCGGTGATACAGCAGCTTCGGCCACAGCGGCCGCCGTCGCCCGTCGGCAGCCTGGTACGTCTCGTCGCCGTGCAGAACCCGGTGGATCATTCCGGCCGTCAGACCGCGGTAGTTGTCCCACAGAAGCGACCGGACGTAACGCTGGATGGCGGCCTGGTACGGGGCAGCGTCCCGCCGGGTCTCGGGTTTCGGCCGGGGTGTGTTCAGCGCGGTGAGCAGCGGCGGCAGCGGGGACCGGCCACTGCTGGTCGACCAGCAGCTGGAGCACCGGCACGCCGTGGTGGAGCAGGCCCCGTCGGGTAGCGTCACCTTCCCTGTGAGGGAGAAGTAGCTCGCAAACCCCGCGTTCGCGCACTCGTCGGCGTCGTACCAGGCTCGTAGTTCCCGCAGGTCGTCGATCAGCCGGACCCGGTGCCCGGTCATCTTCTGCAAATAGTCGCCCGGCAGGGTGGCGTTCCCACGCGGGCCGACCGCTATCAGGGTTCGGTTGTTGCCGGCCTGGGACAGATCAATCACGCCGAGGTCGTGCAGGGTCGCCAGGACTGCCCAGGTCTGTGCCGGGTCGTCGGCGATCATGCGGTAGCCGCGCACCTGCCTGGTGAGGGTCTTGTGCAGTTCGGTCAGTCGGTGCCGGCCCGGCGCGGTGGTGGCGAGTGCGGCGACCGCACCGGCGGCGGCGGCGAGAGTGTGGTCGTCGCAGCGGGCCGGGTCGTCCAAAGGTGTGATCGTCACCGTCGCCGGGAAGTCTCCATGGTCGTCAACCGTTCCCGTTTCGGCGAGCACGGCCAGCGCTCGCACGACCGTCGACCGGTACTGCGACACGGTGCCTGACCGGCGGGCATCGTTGCGGGACAGCCTCCCGGCGGTGAGGTCGACGGTCATGCACGCGTCGGTGACCCGGTCAGGGTCCAGGACCCCACCGTTGCGGGCCGCCGTCAGGACGGCCTGCCCGATCGCACGCAACGTCTCCGGTGGCAGGCCCTGGGCAGCCATCCACATCACAGTCCGGAACCCTCGACCGGAGCCGAGCGCCAGTCCCGCCGAGGGCTTGGTCACCTCGGCGGGTGGCCGGCCGGCCTGATCCCGGCCAGCCCGGCCGAGCTGCTGATAGAGGGCGGCCAGGTCCGTCGGCGGGGACACCACGAACACGCATCGGATGTCGCCGCGGTTGACGCCGAGACCGAACGCGCTGGTCGCCACGATCAGCAGCGGTGCGTATCCATCCTCGCCCTTGGCTGGCGCGTCCCGGAACTCGGTGAGCACGCCGGTCTTCTCCGCCTCCGACAGCCGGCCGTGGAATCGCCGCACGCGCTGGGCGCCGTCACCGACGAACTCGCGCAGGTGGGCGTAGACCGCGTCGACCTGCTTGACGGTCAGGCAATAGAAGATTGCGTGGTCGTCACAGGCGACCGCGATCTGCTCGGTCAGCCCGGCGATGGTGTTCGGGCCGGCGGCTTTCATCGTCCGCCGGTAGATCGCCAGTTCCGGGCGCAGCGGGTCCGCAGCGACCGTCACCAGCGGTTCACCGGCCGTCGTGGTGGCGGGTAGCCCGAATAGCCCGGTCCGCAGCCCTTCGCGGACAGCCCGGTTCGCAGTGGCGGTCACCGCAGTAACCCGCACCCCGTACCTGGACCGTAGTTCTGCCAGCAGCCGGCCAGCGCGGCGGAAGCTGGGCCGGAAGTCGTCGCCCCACTGCACGAATGTGTGTGCCTCGTCAACGGCAACCCGCCGCAAGATCCCCCCTGCGGCTGCGGCACGCAGGAGATCCTGGAATCTGCGGTTGGCGAGCCGTTCCGGGGACACGTACACCAGCTTGATGCCGTGCTCGGACGTGCCGGTGAGCTGCTCGGCGACCTCGGTCTTGCCGCGGCGGCTGTTCGACTCGGCCATCGGCCCCACCAGCGCCCGGACTGCCCCGCCAACGGTCGCGTTGAGTTCCAGGGCCTGGTCGGCCATCAACGCGATCAGCGGCGACACGACCACGGTCACCCCCGGCAGCGCCAACGCCGGCAATTGGAACGTGTACGACTTCCCGAACCCGGTCGGCAGCAGCGCCAGCACATCCGTGCCCTCGGCAACCGCGGCGATCACCCGCTCCTGTTGCGGTTTCAACGCCAGCGGCGTGTCTGAGAACCGCAGATAGCCCGCGATCGCCGCGCACCGGTCGGTCAGCAGCCGCGCCAGGGTGCCGTCGGCGCGGGCTGCATCCTCCTGCTCGGGGGTCAGCTGCGCCTGCTGGATCTTGCGGGTCGCCGGCAGCAGCGTCTGTTCGGCCAGTGCCTGCGGTGTACACAGCTGCTCGACCCGGTCGGCGTTGACCAGCCCGGTCTCGCCGACAAACCGCCAAATCCGCTCCCACCCGTCGGTCAATGTGGTCAGGTTCCCGCCCGCCGGTTCGCCGGTGTCATCGTCGGCGACCAGCAGTCCCGGCTCCAGCGATTCCAGGAATACCCGCCGGTACGCGCGCCTCAACGCGGTGCGGCCAGCGAGTTTGCGGTCGCTGATCACGACTACACCTCGATGATCGCGCGAACGGATCAACCGACCGACCGCCTGCCGCAAGTCCATCGCCGCCAGCGGCAGGTAGTACGACTCGGTCGCGACCTGGTCGGGGTCCGCCGCCCCGCCCAGTTCGGCGCGGCGGGCGACCGCCGCCCGCCGGGCAGCCACGACCGGGTCCGCGAACGGCGCGAACGGCAGCTTGTTGATCCACACCATCGACAGACGGTCAGCGGGGAAATCGACGCCCTGCCACATGCCCCGCGTCGCGACGCAGAACCCGCCGGTGTCGGTGAACGCCCGCGCGGCGCGGGCGTTGCCCAACAGCGGTGCCGACGCGACCGGCAGCCCGACCGCTTGCTGCTGCAATCGTTCGGTGATCGCAGCCGCAGCCTTCGTCGCTGTTGTCAGCACCAACGCCCCACCAGTGAACCCTTGCTCCGAGTCGGGGCGGATCGCCTCGCGGGAGTACCCGGCAAGCTGGTGGGCGACCGTGCGGATCGCCCCGTCGGTCTGCTCGGCCCAGCTCGGGAAGTCGGTGAAACAGACCAGGCGGGCCTGGGTGGCCAGGTCGAACGGGCTCGGCAGGGTGTGCGCGTCGACGGTCGTGCCGAGGCCAAGCCGGCCACGGATGTACTCCCACCGGCTGGACACCTGCAGCGTCGCGGATACGTAGAAGATCCGGGCGAACCGGTGCCGGACGTCCAGCCACTGCGGCTCGCGGGCCAGTTCGATAGGAGCGGACGCCAGCAAGAACCCGTATCGGCGGGCGGACATGCTGACACCGGCCAAGTCTTGCTCGACGGCGTACACCACCCGGTTACCCAGGTCCGGGCCCGTCAGCGGGAACAACCCGTTCGGGCCGAGGTCGTCGCCGTCGGCACCGAGATCCTCCTCGTCCGCACCGACCGTCCCGGTCACCTCGCCCTCGTCGGCGCTGCCGTCGCCCGGGTCACCGGTGCCGGGCGCGCTGCTGCCATCCACGTTGGCAGGATCGGGTGCAGTGTCGAGAACGGCGCTGGCGTCACCGACGATCCGGCCGGCCGCGTCAGCGAGCTGCGCGACGCGAGTGGCCAGCGAACCGGCCCGTTCCTGCTCCCACCACGACTCCGCCTGCACGCGCGGCGTCTGCAGATATGCGGCCAGCTGCCGGTGGACCCGGGCGGCAACGACCGCAATCGCGTCGAGCCGCGACAGCAGCTGCCGTGCCGACCGGTCCCCTCCGAGGCCACCGAACGGGCTGGCCAGCGTCGCCGGCCGGCTGCCCGGCTCGCCGCCGGCGGTATCGAACACCGCCTGAGCCGACCGCGGTAGGACTTCCGTGTCGAGATGCCCCTCAAGGTCCGCAATTACCGTCCGCAGACCGGGCGGGACGTCCGCGCGCTGGGCGACCCATCGCCGCAGCTCACCGGTCAGATTCTCCAGTAGTCGATACTCCACGACTGCGCTGGCTGCACCGGTGACCGCCTGCTCAAGCGCGTGCGCCTCGTCGACTATCAGCAGCGTGTCATCACCGAACACGTCCGGGCGGCTCACCAGCAGCGCATGGTTCGCGATCACCAACCGGTGGCCGGCCAATGCTTCGGCAACCGAGTCGGTCATCGCAGCCAGCGGCGAGCCGGACCGGCGGCCGTAGTCGTCGGTGTCCTGACTGATGCTGCGCAGCCAGGACCCCACGACCGGCCCGTACCCGACGGCAAGGTACTCGGCCAGAAAGATCGGCAGGTCGACCGGGTCCGCGCTCCGGGCCAGCCATCCCTGCGGCGCAGTGACCGCAGTGACCAGCCTGCGGGTCACATAGATCAACAGTTCCCGGAACCCCGACACGGCCGCGAACCGGGCCCGGACGGACCGGCCATGACCCACACCCCCCTGCGCGGCATCGGCCGCATCGGCGAGCGAGGCGACCAGTGCCCGCAGCGATAGCCGGTTCGCCGCCCCCTTGACCAAGTCCGCCGACTGCTCCAGACCCGGAATCCCGGCGGCGAGCCGGTCGATGTCGGCGCCTAGCTGGGTCTGCAATGCCTTGGTGTACGTCGCGATCACCGCCCGGCGCCGCGGGTCACCGTCGAGCCACTGCAACGCGGCCGCCAGCACCGCAAAGCTCTTACCAGTGCCGGTCGGCGCCTCACACAACGCATCCCGGCCGGCCCGAATCTGCGCGTTGAGCAGCGCCGCCATCTGCTGCTGCGCCACCCGGCGTTCCACCTGTCGGGCCGAGGCCGCCTGCGCCAGCGCGTGTGGGTCGACGTCACCGTCCGGACCCCGGACCGCAGCAGGCAGGCGCAGCATCGGCCGGGACCGGCCACGCCGGACCGGCTCATACCCGCCCAGGGTGCCGAGGCTGTCGAGAGCATCGGCGAGGATCTGCGCGACCGTCACATCGTCGAAAGCCGTCCGGGAGGTTGGTACCGGCAACAGCGACGCCACCAGATCCCAGACCGGGCTGCCGGCGCCGACCGTGCACACCAACTCCCGCATCTCAGCGTCCCACCCCGCGACGGTGGCGGCGGCGTGCCGCAGCAGTCGGCCGGTCAGTTCCGCGTCGTCGGCAGCGTCATGCCACACCAGCCCGGACCGGTCGACACCGACTGTGTCGGCCAACTCAGCAAGCCCGTGCGAACCCGCGTGCGGCCACACCGCGTAGGCCACGTAGAGCGCGTCGACGCGTCGCGGGCCGTGCAACGGCTGCTGCCCGGCCCGGACCGCCGCATCGTCGAGCGCCGGGAAGTCGGCACTGACACCGTTGTAGGCCACCAGCACGTCCGCGTCGGCAATGAAGCGGCGCAGCCTATCCAAAACCTCAGCAGGATCGGCCGCATGGTGACAATACTGCTCACGAACCGCCCGCGACCGTAGCTGCTGCTCCCACTCCAGGGCCGGAAGCCTGACCCAAGAAACGAACGACGGCTCCCCAGCGCACCAACGCATGTCGGCCGACAGACGGACCGCCCCGATCTGGAAGATTCGCCGATCACCCTGCGGCCGGTCAGCGCTGGCCCGGACCACCGCCTCCACGTCCACGATCACCGCCCGCAAGGGTCCCGGTCGCCGCTCACCTTTCGGTGCCGGCTGGCTTGGCCCGGTCGAATCTTCAACCACCGAGAGAATCCCCTGCTCGTCGCGGATCAGACCGGCGGTGATCGCCTTGACCACGACAGCCCGCACCCGGGCATCGGGAGTTCCCGGCCACCGCTGTTTGACCACTGCCACGAGAGTGTCGCCGTCACACGGACCGGCTTCCTTCAGCAGTCGCTGAATCTGCACCTCGTGGGAACCTGCGGTGCTCGTAACACCACCCCCTTCGTCACCGTCTTTGTCGCTCGCACCGAGCGTGCCGGTCATTGCGGCGGCAGAACTTGAAACTCTCTCGTCGTGTCGTCCCGAAGTCCGACCGCGTTCAGGCGATTGACACAGTGAACGAGGAGTGCATTGCCGCGCTGAAGGAGGGGCTGCAAGACCACTGTGTACCTCAGCATAGGCGATCCTGGACTGTCGCCTGAGGCCCAGGTTCGCCACATGCGGGGAATCGCCGACGCGCTGTAGGCATACGTCGCGATCTGCGAGATCCTGCATGGCCGCTACCCAGATCCGGCACCTTCCCTTAAGGATATCGATACGTGGGCTTCGGCCGCCGACGCACTCGAGGAAGACCTCTACCCGGCTCCCGTGGCCGCGCGGCAGGGAACACTACAGGGGGCAGCTACGGAAGGATGAATCGCAGTCGCCGAACTGGTCGCCGCCCCCTTACCGACCTGTGACCGCTTGCCATTTCCCAGGGGTGACTCGATCTTACGGGCAGGGTCATCAACTCGTTGTCACGAGACTTGTCGAGCTGGTGACGTGATGCGCCTTGGGCTTGAGCACAAATGGACTGTCATGCTGGTGCTGGTCGCTCGGCATCGCAACAACAGTCTTGCCCGCTGTCCGCGTCGGCCCCGGCCTGCCGCAGTGCGCCGTCGTGCCGGTGTGCAGAGAGGGCTTCTGCCCCTCGGATGCCTGCTGCCGTGCCCGGCGCAGTCCAGGGCAGGCGACGATGGCCGGGCGGCGCTCCGAAACGTCCTGCGGCTCTGCTCCGGTGGAGTTTGCCATCTCCACTCTGCGGCGGGCACGGAGGCACATTTGGTCGGATAGCATACACAGGTGAATGGCTATTCAGGACAGCCTGAAGGGCGGCCCGAGCAGTGGCTTCCTGCTCGATCGCGTAGCCCCGGTGCAGGCAGCGTTGCGCGAAGGCACCGACCTGATCCGGACGTTGTGCGAGTTGCTGCAGGTGGTTGCGGCTGTGGGTGTTGAAGGGCCTGCCTTCGTCGTGCGGCACGATGCCGACGTCCACAACATGGATGGTGGTTTCCGGCGGCAGTTTGTCGTGGATGCGGGCGGTGATGCGGACGCCGCCGAGGTCGGCGTCCGCGCAGATAACGACCGCGGTCGTCTGCTGCGCCGCCTGGCCAATCATCGACACGACAACTTCGGGCGGCTGCCCGTGGCACCAGACGACCGGCAAATCGGCACGGGCGTCACAGACCGCCTCGGCCGCCTGCCGGTTCTCCACGACCAGCAGGACATCGCCCGGCCCGGTGACGGTCAGTCGCGGCAGCATATGGGGGCTCAGCCGAATGTCGTGCGGCCCGGGCATCGCCGACAGGTCGAGGACGGAGCCGTCGGTCGTGTGCAGCAGAATCGGGCCGCCGAGCCCGATGTACGGGTTGCGGGCCACGCCGAGTGCGATGAGTGCCTCGTGGCCGAAACCCATCGCGGCGAGCAGATGATGTACGTCGTCGCGGGCTTTCGTGTCGTTGGCGTGGCTCTGCACGAACGCGCGGAGGGAATCGTGGGATCGGCCCTCGGCCAGGTCGGTGACTGCGCGCAGCGCCCACAGCAGCCGATCGGGGTGCTCGGTGCTGCGTAGTGCCCGGCTGACGTCCGGCCAGTCGTCGGCGATGTCCGACGCGATCTGCTCCGCTCTGGCGCGAAGGGCGCTGGTGTCGTCGCGACGGCGGCTTCGGCGCTGCTGTTCGGCTACTGTGAGGTCGGGGTGCGGGTACACCCGGCGTGGCGGCTGGGCTAAAGCGTTGCCGTTGAGGGTGTAGCCGATCGTCACACAGCCGGATTCGGCGAGTTCCAGCATGATGCGCAACGCGTCGGTGCCGAACCTGCTGTTGACACCGGCCCAGCTGTGCTCGCTGCGAATGACCCAGCTCCAGTCGCTGTCGCTGAGCAGCCCGTCCGGGCGTCGGGGAGGCTTGCCCGAGTCTGCGGTGCGGAGCCGGGCCGAGCGCGGCCTCTGCCGGCCGCGACTGTCTCGGGGGTAGCGACCGCTGGAAGGCAGTGGCGCGTAGGCGACCAGGCCCGGATAATCGCGGATCCAGCTCAGCGTGATCTCGGGATCCTGTCCCTCCGGGACGGTGCCGCCGGAGTCGATCATGTCTGCGGCTCCGGCCGGAACGAGGCCATCCAGTCAGAGAGCAGCTGCACCCGGGCGGTGTCGGCTTCGCTGCCGATGACGACCGGCGCCTGGTTGTACGGCATGACGTCGGACGGTCGTCGCAGCTTGATGTAGAGGCTGGACGCGCCGATCGCGTACCGCTCCATGTCGTCCTGTAGGGCGCCGACGACGCTGATCGCTCGGTCGCGGCCGACGTTTTCGAACAGGGCGACGGCATCGCGGCGGTGTACGGCGCCGAGGTTGCGGCCGAGTTCGTCGAGGACCAGCAACAGCGGCCGGTCCTGGGCGCCGGCGAGTGCTGCCGCGCAGACGAGCTTGACTGCTTTGTCGTCCATTTGGGCGGTGTTGCCGCGCAGCCGGTACGACAACGGCGGCTTGCCCTCGCCGCGCCGCCACCGTGGGGTGATCGTCCACTGCCACGGTTTCTCAGGGTCGGCGGGGGCCTCCGGTTCGGGAAAGTCGAGGTTGCCACCGTAGCCGCCGTAGGTCTGGTCGAGCCGGTCGAACTCGTCGGACACCTGCCGCAGCTTCGCCTTGATCGCCGTGGCGGTGGTCGACCGCAACGCTTCCGACGTCCGTCGAGCCTCGTCGAGCGCGGCCTTGGCTCCGGTCAGCGTGATCGTCTTCGCCTGCCGCTCCTGCTGGATCTGGGAGGCGTTCTCCCGGTCGACACGCTCGTGATCGGTCAGGAAGTTCCCGACGATCCGCAGGACGTCGGGGACCAGCCGCACATACGCTCCGCTACGCCGATCGGCACGCTGCTCGTCGACGACGCGCAGTTCCTCCGGCCGGTTCCGTTCCGGTTCCCCGGGCGGGAAACACGTGGCACGGGCCTCGTTGGCCAGTCGCGCGCACAGTTCATCCCACTCCGCCGGTGGACGCGTCGCCTCGTTCTCATCGAGAGTGAGCAGGTACTGCTCGGCGGTCTCCACCGTTCCGGTCCACTGCGCCTGCAGGCGAGGCAGATCAAGGAGGCTTTTTCATCGTGATGTGGCTGGTCACGAGGGGCGTGGCCGGGCTGGTGTCGACATAGGACGAGGCTCCCGGTAAGACAGCAGTCGACCAA
>NZ_JBIVRQ010000032.1:0-29233 GCF_044755745.1 Micromonospora sp. NPDC092111 | reverse complement strand
ACGCCCGGTAACATTCCGAACCCGGAAGCTAAGCCCTCCAGCGCCGATGGTACTGCACTCGGGAGGGTGTGGGAGAGTAGGACACCGCCGGACAATCTTCCAGTCGAGGGCCGCCCCATCCGGGTCGGCCCTCGACTGCGTAGCGCCGTAGGTGGCGCAATCAGGAAGGATGTACCTGTGAGTTCAGGACCGCAGGGCGGAGATCGTCCGCGCCGCTACGACGACCGTGCCGACCGACCCCAGAGCCGGGATGCCGGCCCCCGCCGGGACGACCGTCCCCCGTACCGGGGCGACCGCGACGATCGCGGCGGCCAGCAGGGCGGATACCGCACTGGTGACCGCCGCGAGGGTGGTTTCCGCTCGGGATCCCGTGACGGCGACTCCCGTCCCGGCGGCTTCCGCCGCGACGGTGACTCCCGCGCGGGTGGCTTCCGTGGCGGTGACCGCCGTGAGGGCGGCTTCCGCCGCGACGGCGACGCCACCCGTGGTGGTGACGCCCCCCGCACTGGCGGCTTCCGTGGTGGCGACCGCCGCGACGGCGCGCCCGGCGGCGGTGACCGCCGCGAGGGCTTCCGTTCGGGTCCGCGTGAGGGCGGTTTCCGGGGTGGGTCGCGTGATGGTGACTCCCGTCCCGGTGGCTTTCGTCGTGACGGTGACTCCCGCGAGGGCGGTTTCCGGGGCGGCGACCGCCGGGACGACTCCCGTGGTGGCGACCGTGGTGGTTTCCGGTCCGGTCCGCGTGAGGGTGGCTTCCGTGGCGGTGACTCCCGTGAGGGTGGCTTCCGTGGCGGCGACCGCCGTGAGGGCGGCTCGGCCGGTGGCGAGCGTCGCGAGGGTGGCTTCCGTCGTGACGGTGACTCCCGCGAGGGTGGCTTCCGTGGTGGCGAGCGCCGTGAGGGTGGTTTCCGGGGTGGGTCGCGTGATGGTGACTCCCGTCCGGGTGGCTTCCGCAGGGACGGTGACTCCCGCGAGGGCGGTTTCCGTGGTGGCGAGCGCCGTGAGGGTGGTTTCCGGGGTGGGTCGCGTGATGGTGACTCCCGTCCGGGTGGCTTCCGCAGGGACGGTGACTCCCGCGAGGGTGGCTTCCGTGGTGGCGACCGTCGCGAGGGCGGTTTCCGGGGCGGTGAGCGTCGCGAGGGCGGCTTCGCGGGTGGCGACCGTCGCGAGGGCGGCTTCGGCGGGGGTGAGCGTCGCGAGGGTGGCTTCCGCCGGGACGGCGACGCTCCCCGTGGTGGCGGTTTCCGGGGCGGCGAGCGCCGTGAGGGCGGTTTCGGCGGGGGTGACCGTCGCGAGGGTGGTTTCCGCCGGGACGGTGACAGCTCCCGTGGTGGCGACCGTGGTGGTTTCCGGTCCGGTCCGCGTGAGGGTGGCTTCCGTGGCGGTGACTCCCGTGAGGGTGGTTTCCGGGGCGGCGACCGCCGTGAGGGCGGCTCGGCCGGTGGCGAGCGTCGCGAGGGTGGCTTCCGCCGGGACGGTGACTCCCGCGAGGGTGGCTTCCGTGGTGGCGACCGCCGTGAAGGTGGTTTCCGGGGCGGTGAGCGCCGTGAAGGTGGCTTCGCCGGTGGCGACCGCCGTGAGGGTGGTTTCCGGGGCGGTGAGCGTCGTGAGGGCGGCTCCGCTGGCGGCGAGCGTCGCGAGGGCGGTTTCCGTGGCGGCGAGCGTCGCGAGGGTGGTTTCCGGGGCGGTGAGCGCCGTGAGGGTGGTTTCGCCGGTGGCGACCGCCGTGAGGGCGGCTTCCGCCGGGACGGTGACTCCCGCGAGGGTGGCTTCCGGGGCGGCGACCGGTTCCGGTCCGACCGGGGTGGCGAGCGCGGCGGTTACGACCGGCCGCGCCGTGACGACGACCGGGGCACCGACGACCGGCGTCGCGAGGGTGGGTTCGGCCCGGACCGGGAGCGCCGGGACGAGGCCGAGGGCGGCCGTCCGGCCGCACCGGCGCTGCCCGAGGAGATCTTGGCGAGCGACCTCGACACGGCCGTCCGCGCTGAACTCCTCTCGCTGGCCAAGCCGGTGGCGGACACCGTCGCCCGACACCTGGTCGCCACCGGCCAGTTGATCGACGAGGACCCGACCGAGGCGCTGGCCCACGCGATGGCCGCCCGTCGGCTGGCGTCCCGGATCTCCGCCGTTCGTGAGGCGGTCGGTCTGGCCGCGTACCACGCGGGGGAGTGGCAGACGGCGATCGCCGAGCTGCGTACGTACCACCGGATGACCGGGTTGCAGAGCCACCTGGCGGTGCTCGCCGACTGCGAGCGCGCGTTGGGACGTCCGGAGCGGGCGATCGACCTGTTCCGGGGGGCCGACCGCGACAAGCTCGACAAGGCCGTCGCGATCGAGCTGCTGATCGTGGCCGCCGGCGCCCGGGGCGACCTCGGGCAGAAGGACGCCGCGGTGGCCATGCTCCAGGTCCCCGAGCTGACCACCGACTCGACCGAGCCGTGGACCGCGCGCCTGCGCTACGCGTACGCCGACGCGCTGCTCGCGGTGGCTCGCCGCGAGGAGGCCCGGGAGTGGTTCTCCCGGGCCGCCGACGTGGACACCGACGGGGAGACCGACGCCGCGGAGCGGCTGCTGGAACTCGACGGGGTGGTCATCGAGGGCGACGACGAGGACGACGAGCCGGCTGAGGAACCGGTGGCCGATCCGGATGCTGCCGGCGCGGTGTCGGCCCGGTCCGACGCCGACCCCACGTCGACCGCCGACGACCTCGACGACGACGAGGACCTCGACGAGGACGACGACGAGGACGACGACGAGGACGACGACGAGGACGACGAGGACCTCGACGACGAGGACGACGACGACCTTGACGAGGACGACGAGGACCTCGACGACGAGGACGACGACCTTGACGAGGACGACGAGGACCTCGACGACGAGGACGACGACCTTGACGAGGACGACGACGACCTCGATGCGGACGACGAGGACGACAGTGGCCGCGACGCGGACCACCGTGACGGCGACGCTCCGGGCACCGACGGCACGCCCACCGGCGGGACCGCCTCAGGTGACCCGGCGGGTCAGCCGGCCGCCGGTCGCGGGTCGGACCCGGCGCAGCGATGAGCGAGGTCGCCGGGGACCGGCTGGTTGACGGGTACGCCCTGGTCGTCTTCGACCTGGACGGGGTGATCTACCTGATCGACCGGCCGATCCCCGGCGCGGTCGAGGCCCTCGGCGCGCTGCGGGCCGAGGGCCGCACGGTGGCGTTCGCCACGAACAACGCGTCCCGGCGTTCCAGCGAGGTCGCCGACCTGCTCACCGGGATGGGCGTACCGGCCGATCCGGTGGAGGTGCTCACCTCTGCGGCGGCCGCCGCGGAGCTGCTGTGCGACCGGCTCCCCACAGGGGCGCCGGTGCTCGTGGTCGGGGCGGAGGCGCTGCGCGCCGAGATCCGCGCCGTCGGGCTCACCCCGGTCGACCGCGCCGACTCCGCGCCGGTCGCCGTCGTCCAGGGGTACGGCCCGCAGGTGGGCTGGGTGGACCTGGCCGAGGCGTCGGTCGCGATCCGGGCCGGGGCGATCTGGGTGGCCACCAACACCGACCGGACCCTGCCGAGCGGACGTGGCCCGTTGCCCGGCAACGGGTCGCTGGTGGCGGCCCTGCGGCACGCCCTGGACCGGGCGCCGGACGTGGTGGTCGGCAAGCCCGAACCGGCGCTCTTCGCCACCGCCGCCCGCCGTGCCGGCACGGGCCGGACCCTGGTGGTCGGCGACCGGCTGGACACCGACATCGAGGGTGCCCGCCGGGCCGGGCTGGACTGCCTGCTGGTGCTCACCGGCGTCAGCGACCTATCCGAGCTGCTGTCCGCGCCTGAGGGCCGGCGGCCGACCCATGTCGCGGCGGACCTGGCCGGGCTCTTCGATCCGGCGGCGGTGGTCCCGGTCCCCGGCGGACCGGAGACCGGTGGCTGGTCGGCGACGGTGGTGGACGGCGCGGTGGAGCTGCGCGGCGCGGGACGGCCGCTGGACGCGCTGGCGGCGCTCTGCGCAATCGCCTGGTCGGCGGGCACCGGCGCGGACGTGCGACCGGCCTCGCCCGAGGCGGCGCAGGTACTGGCCGGTTTCGGCCTGGCCGGCTGAGCCGCCGCTCAGCAACGACGGTGTTCAGAGCACCTTGCGTAGCTTCAGCAGGTCGAACGGACTGGCCTTGATGGACACCTGCCGGGCGGCGATCGCCCGGCCGATGTCGAGCTGACCGTGTACCAGGGCGACCAGATCGTCGCTGGTGGTGATCAGCGCGATCTTCGCCTTGGGGTCGTCGCCGTCGGTGAGGTCGACCAGCCGGCCACCGGCGATCCGGCCGTGGAACGCCGTCTCCAGGTCGGTCACCCGGCAGGCCAGGGTGCGGTCCAGGTCGATCTTTCCCTGCACGTCAGCGTGGCGGTCCAGCCGGTCGGCAAGATCCCGCAGAGCCTGTCGGCACTCGTCCACGCTGGCCACATCGTCTCCCTCAGCACACGCCACGCCGTTCCCCCGGCACGGTACCGCAATGGGTGGCACGGGGTGCCCGGTAGCGTGAGACCCGCACACCCCGCCCCGCGGAAGGACTCAGTCATGCAGGACGCGTGGCGCGCCTACCTGGAGCTGGCCATGGGCCTGACGGAGGCGCCCCGGAAGAGGACCCAGGACGCCGTGCGGCGGCTGGTCGGCACGGGCGGGGCGACCGCCGCCCAGCTCCAGACGCTCGCCGAGGAACTCGTCGCCACCGGTGCGGCGAACCGGGAGGCGCTGACGAAGTTGGTGCGGTTCGAGGTCGACCGGGCGCTCGGCGCGGTGGGGCTCGCCACCGCCGACGAGGTCGCCGAGCTGACCCGCCGGGTGCGCGAGCTGGAGCGGCAGCTCCGTGAGGCCAAGGGCGCCCCCGGCCCGCTCCGCACCGCTGGCGCGGCACCCGACACCACCGCGCCGACTCCCGGCACCGCGCCGACTCCCGGCACCGCGCCGACTCCCGGCACTGCGCCGACTCCCGGTACCGCGCCGACCCCCGGCACCGCGTCGACTCCCGGCACCGCGTCGGCACCGGCGGGCACCGCCGTCCCGCCGGTGCCGGCCCCGACGAAGGCGGTCGCGAAGAAGGCCGTGAAGAAGGCCGTGGCGCGCCGGCAGCCGGCCGAGGTGGACGTTGCCACCCCACCGGCCGGGCCGGTGAAGAAGGCCGCACCCGGGCGGCGTCGGACCGGCGGTGACCAGTGAGCCGCGTCGCCGGGGCCCGGTCGTGACCGGCCCGTTCCGTCCCGGTCCGGCACCGGGCGCCCGTCCCGGTTCGCCGGTCGGGCCCCGTCCCGGCCCGCCGCCCCGACCCGTGGTCGACGATGATCTCGACGAGGCCCGGCACCCCGCGGTCGACGCGGCCGTCCGGGCGATGGCCAACGCCGAGGGGCTGCCCCCGGCCGACCAGATCGCCCAGTACGAGGCGGCGTACCAGACGCTGCGGGAAACCCTCGCCACCATCGACCAGGCCTGAACCGACCGGAGAACCACCCCATGGCACGTCGTACCCGGCTCGACGCCGAGCTCGTCCGTCGCGGCCTGGCCCGCTCGCGCGAGCAGGCCGGCGCGCTGGTGGAGGCCGGCCGGGTCCTGCTGCGCGGCGTGCCCGCGCGCAAGCCCGCCGCGATGGTCGACCCGGCCGACCCACTGCTGGTCACCGGGGCGGACCCGGTCGAGGAGTACGTCTCCCGGGGCGGCCACAAGCTGGTCGGCGCGCTCGCCGCGTTCGCCCCCGGTGGGCTGGCCGTGGCCGGCCGGCGCTGCCTGGACGCCGGGGCCTCCACCGGTGGCTTCACCGACGTGCTGCTGCGCGGCGGCGCGGCCGAGGTGGTCGCCGTGGACGTCGGCTACGGCCAGCTCGCCTGGCCGCTGCGCAACGACGGGCGGGTCCGGGTCTTCGAACGCACCAACGTGCGTACGCTCACGCCGGAGGCGATCGGCGGCGAGGTGGACCTGACCGTGGCCGACCTGTCGTTCATCTCGCTGCGCCTGGTGCTGCCGGCGCTGGCCGGCTGCACCCGCGCCGACGGTGACCTGGCGCTGATGGTCAAGCCGCAGTTCGAGGTGGGCAAGGAGCGGGTCGGGGCCGGCGGGGTGGTGCGTGACCCGGCGCTGCGGGCGGAGGCGGTGCTGGACGTGGCGGCCACCGCGGCCGGTCTCGGGCTCGGCCTGGCGGACGTGGCGGCCAGCCCGCTGCCCGGCCCGAGCGGCAACGTCGAGTTCTTCGTGTGGTTGCGCCGGGACGCGCCGGCGGCCGACCCGGAGCGGGTGCGTGCCGTGGTGGCGGCCGGGCCGCAGGGGCCGACGCCGTCCGGTGCCGGGTCGGACGCGGAGCCCGGGGAGGTGGCAGGGTGAGTCCGGTGCGCGGCGGCGGGACGGTGCCCCGCGATGGCGGACGGGAGGCGGGTCCGGTGGACCTCAGCAGCGACGTGGGTGGTGCCGTGCGGGGCGGGCGGTGGGACCGGTGAGCCGGACCGCGCTGCTGGTGACGCACACCGGGCGCCGGCGCAGCACCGAGCACGCCCGGGCGGTCGCCGCCGACCTGATCGCGGCGGGTTTCGAGGTGCGGGTGGTCGCCGAGGAGGCCGAGGACCTGGACCTGCCCGGGGTGGTGCCGATGGCCGGCCCGCAGGCGGCCGAGGGCGCCGAGATCGTCTTCGCGCTCGGCGGGGACGGCACCTTCCTGCGCGCGGCCGAGCTGGCCCGCCCGGCGAAGGTGCCGCTGCTCGGCATCAACCTGGGCAAGGTCGGTTTCCTGGCCGAGGCGGAGATCAACGACCTGGACGTGGCGGTCCGTGACGTGGTCGGGCGCAACTACACGGTGGACGAACGGCTCACCCTGGACGTCACCGCCGAGTTCGACGGCGGGCCGACGATCGAGTCGTGGGCGCTCAACGAGATCAGCGTCGAGAAGGGCGAGCGGGCCCAGATGCTGGAGCTGCTGGTGGACGTGGACGGCCGTCCGCTGTCCCGGTACGGCTGCGACGGCGTGGTCTGCGCCACGCCCACCGGCTCCACCGCGTACGCGTTCTCCGGTGGTGGTCCGGTGGTCTGGCCGGAGGTGGAGGCGCTGCTGCTGGTGCCGATCAGCGCGCACGCGCTGTTCAGCCGTCCGCTGGTGACCGCGCCGACGTCGACCTTCGTCATCACGGTGGACCCGTTCACCACCCTCGCGGTGCTCTGCTGCGACGGCCGGCGGGTCTACGACCTGCCGCCGGGGGCCAAGGTGACGGTGCGTCGGGGCACGCTGCCGGTGCGGATCGTGCGGTTGCGGGCCCGGCCGTTCACCGACCGGCTGGTGGCCAAGTTCGACCTGCCGGTGCAGGGCTGGCGGGGCAACCGCAGGTGACGGGTCGGCCGGTGGGCCGGGCCGGGCGCGGTTGTCCACAGCCGGGCCGTGCCGGCTGGTCAACTGTCGCAGGACGCGTCTACTGTCGGGTGCTGTGCTGGAAGAGCTGCGCATCACCGGTCTGGGCGTCATCGAGGACACCACGCTGCCGCTGACCGGCGGGATGAACGTCATCACCGGCGAGACCGGTGCCGGCAAGACGATGGTGGTGACCGGCCTCGGCCTGCTCTTCGGGGGTCGGGCCGACGCGGGCCGGGTGCGGGCCGCGCCGGGCCGGGCGACGGTCGAGGGGCGGCTGCGCCTCGACGGCCGGGTCGCCGACGCGGTGCACGCCCGGATCGTCGAGGCCGGCGGTGAGCCCGACGACGACGGTTCGCTGCTAATGAGCCGCACGGTGACCGTGGAGGGCCGGTCCCGGGCGCACCTGGGCGGCCGGAGCATGCCGGTGTCGATGCTCGGCGAGGTCGGCGAGCAGGTGGTGGCGGTGCACGGCCAGTCCGACCAGCTACGGCTGCTGCGCCCGGCGGAGCAGCGGGCCGCGCTGGACCGGTTCGCCGGCCCCGAGCACGAGAAGCTGCTCGACGCGCTGCGTGAGGCGTACGGGCGGTGGCGGCAGGTGGTCGACGACCTGGCCGACCGGCGCAGCAACGCCCGGGCCCGGCACCAGGAGGCCGACCTGCTGCGGCTGGGCCTGGACGAGATCACCCGGGTCGACCCGCAGCCCGGCGAGGACGACGAGCTGAAGACCGAGGCACAGCGGCTGGAGCACGCCGAGGGGCTGCGTACGGCGGCTCAGCTCGCCCACCAGTGCGTGGCCGGTGGGGTGGAGGCCGCCGACGACACCCCGGACGCCACGGCGCTGCTGGGCGCCGCCCGGCGCACCCTGGAGGCCCAGGCCGGCACCGACCCGGCGCTGGGTGAGCTGGCCGGCCGGCTGGAGGAGGCGGCCACCCTGGTGGCGGACGTGTCGGCGGAGCTGTCGACGTACCTGGCGGCGCTGGACGCCGACCCGGCCCGGTTGCAGACCGTCTACGAGCGGCGGGCCGCGCTGCGCGCGTTGACCCGCAAGTACGCCGACGACGTCGACGGCGTGGTCGCCTGGGCCGAGCGGGCCCGCACCCGGCTGTCCGACCTGGACACCTCCGACGACCTGCTGGACGAGCTGGACCGGGAGGCCCAGCGGCTGGCCGGTGAGGTGACCGAGCTGGCGGGTCGGGTGTCGGCGTCCCGGCAGGAGGCGGCGGTCCGGTTCGCCGAGCAGGTCACCGTGGAGCTGGCCGGGCTGGCCATGCCGCACGCCCGGATCGAGGTGGCGGTGCTGCCCAGGCCGGTCGGCCGGGCGGAGCCGACGCTGGCGGTCAACGGGGTCGAGTCCGGGATCGGCCCGGACGGTGCCGACGAGGTGGAGTTGCGGTTGCTGGCCCACCCGGGCGCGCCGTCGCTGCCGTTGCAGCGCGGCGCCTCGGGCGGTGAGCTGTCCCGGGTGATGCTCGCCATCGAGGTGGTCTTCGCCGGCTCGGGTGGCCCGCCCACCCTGGTCTTCGACGAGGTCGACGCCGGGGTCGGCGGCCAGGCCGCGGTGGAGATCGGCCGGCGGTTGGCCCGGTTGGCCCGCAGCCACCAGGTGCTGGTGGTCACCCACCTGCCGCAGGTGGCCGCGTTCGCCGACCGGCACCTGGTGGTGGCGAAGGACACCGGGGGTGCGGTCACCACCAGCGGCGTGCGGGTGGTGGAGGACACCGAGCGGGCCCGGGAACTGGCCCGGATGCTGGCGGGTTTGCCGGATTCCGACCTGGGTATCGCGCATGCCGAGGAGCTTCTGGCCGTGGCGGCCAAGGAAAGGCGGCCCTGACCGCAACGATTGTGAGCGGAGGCACACCAGCCTGCGCTCCGGTGTGCTTCCCTGGGTAGGCGGCCCTGCTCAGGCATGTCGCGACAGAAAAGCCTGCCTCACATGCCAGGATGGTCACGATGCGTCTACCCACGTTGCGCCGGACCCGGAACGCGGAACCGGACTCAGTTCTCGGCACCGCACGTCTGGACCGCCGTACCAAGCGGCTGGTCGGCCGGCTCCGCCCCGGCGACATCGCGGTCATCGACCACGTCGACCTGGACCGGGTGGCGGCCGACTCGCTGGTCGCGGTCGGGGTCGCCGCGGTGCTCAACGCCAAGCCGTCGGTCTCCGGCCGGTATCCCAACCTCGGCCCCGAGGTGCTGATCGGCGCCGGCATCCTGCTCCTGGACGACCTCGGTGAGGGGGTCTTCGAGCGGATCCGGGAGGGCGACACCGTCCGGATCGAGGGCAACACCGTGTTCGTCGGCGGCGAGCCGCTGGCGCACGGTGAACTCCAGGACGCCGAGACGGTCGCCAAGGCGATGGCCGACGCCCGGGAGGGCCTGTCGGTGCAGCTTGAGGCGTTCGCCGCGAACACCATGGACTACCTGCGGCAGGAGCGCGACCTGCTGCTCGACGGGGTGGGCGTACCGGACATCCAGACCCAGATCCAGGGTCGGCACTGCCTGATCGTGGTGCGCGGCTACGACTACAAGGCCGACCTGGACGTGCTGCGCCCGTACATCCGGGAGTTCAAGCCGGTGCTGATCGGCGTGGACGGCGGGGCGGACGCGCTGGTCGAGGCGGGCTACACCCCCGACCTGATCATCGGGGACATGGACTCGGTCACCGACGACGTGCTGCGCTGCGGCGCCGAGGTGATCGTGCACGCGTACCCGGACGGCCGGGCGCCCGGCCTGGCCCGGGTCGACGGCCTCGGGGTGCCGGCGACCACCTTCCCGGCCGCCGCCACCAGCGAGGACCTGGCCATGCTGCTGGCCGACGAGAAGGGCGCCTCGCTGCTGGTCGCGGTCGGCACCCACGCCACCCTGGTGGAGTTCCTGGACAAGGGGCGGGGCGGCATGGCCTCCACCTTCCTCACCCGGCTCAAGGTCGGCGGCAAGCTGGTCGACGCCAAGGGCGTGAGCCGGCTCTACCGGCAGAGCATCTCCGGGTCGTCCCTGCTGCTGCTGATCCTCTCGGCGATCGCCGCGATGGCCTCGGCGGTGGCGGTCTCCACCGTCGGCAAGGCGTATTTGGGCGTGGTCTCGGAGTGGTGGGACAATTTCGTGTTCCAGCTCGGCCAGCTCTTCTAGCTCCCGACCGATCAAGAGGCTGCAAGCGTGATCAACTTCCGGTACCACGTGGTGTCCCTGACCGCAGTCTTCCTGGCCTTGGCGATCGGCCTGGTGGTCGGCACGGCCGCCCTCAACGGCCCGGTGGCCGACTCGTTGAAGGAGACCGTCAACGCGCTGCGCAAGGACAACCAGCAGTGGCGCCAGTCGGTCAGCAGCCTCCAGAAGGAACTGGACATGGAGGAGGACTTCGCCGCCGAGATGGCGCAGATCTACCTCCCCGGCAAGCTCACCGGCAAGCGCGTCGTGCTGCTCGGCCTGCCCACCGGCCGGGAACACACCGAGGGCGTGCTGAAGATGCTGCAGACCGCCGGGGCCACCGTGACCGGCAAGGTCGACGTGCAGGACAAGTTCATCAACCCGGACAACAACACCAACCTGATGGAGTTG
Source organism: Micromonospora sp. NPDC092111 (assembly GCF_044755745.1). Lineage (NCBI taxonomy): Bacteria > Bacillati > Actinomycetota > Actinomycetes > Micromonosporales > Micromonosporaceae > Micromonospora > Micromonospora sp. NPDC092111. Next base: position 18,313 of record NZ_JBIVRQ010000032.1, on the reverse strand, counting down.
GCCGTCACCGCCGCCCGGCCCACCGCGCCCGCCTCGGCGCTGCCCGGCAACGGCAACGGCGTGGAGACCTCCAGCGCCCTGCTGGCCAGCGTCCTGCTCGACCGGCCGCAGGGCACCCCGGCGGTGACCGACGCCGACCGCCGGGCGGTGCTGGCCGCGTACGCCAACGCCGGCTACCTCTCCACCGAGGACAAGGTCACCGGGTCGGCCGAGGCCGTCGTGGTGGTCAGCGGGCAGCCGTACGTGGACAAGGACTCCGCCAAGAAGGACGAGTCGGTGGTGAAGGTCGCCGAGCAGTTCGACCGGACCGGCGCGATCGTGGTCGGTGGCAACGGCTCCTCCGGCGGCAACCTGGTCTCGGTGGTGCGCGGCGACCCGGTGCTCGCCCAGTCCATCTCCACCGTCGACAACGCCAACACGGTGCAGGGCCAACTGGTCACCACCCTCGCCCTGCTCCAGCAGCTCACCGAGAAGCGGGCCGGGCAGTACGGGGTCGGCGACAACGCCGCCGGCGGCCTGGTGCCTAAACTGCCCCAGTGAGCGAACCACGTACCCCGGTGACCGGAAACCGTCCGCCCGCCCCGTCCGGCGGTGCCGCATGAACGCCTTCGGGCGGCTGCTGGCCGCCGCCGCCGGAGCCGCCGCCGCCCGGTACGCCCTGCGGGAGATCCGTACCGCCCCGGTCGGGCCGGCGCTGGAGCGCACCAACTTCCGGGGCCGCACCGTCACCCTCGCCGCCGGGCCGGCGCTGGCCGTCGGCGCGTCCGGAGCCGGAGCGCTCGGCGCCGGCAGCGGGCCCGCCGGGGCGGCGGCGCTGGTCGCCGGCCTCGGCGCGGGCGCGGTCGGCCTCTACGACGACGTGGTCGGCGCCCGGCCGGAGCAGAAGACCGCCAAGGGCTTCGCCGGCCACCTCGGCGCCCTGCGCGAGGGCCGGGTCACCGCCGGCATGGTCAAGGTCGCCGGGGTCGGCGCGGCCGGGCTCGCCGCCGCCGCACTGCTCGCCGCCGACCCCCGGGTCGCCGCACACCCCCGCCGGCAACGCCACGGCACCCTGGGCCGGGCCGTCGACGTGCTGCTCGGCGCGGGCGTGGTGGCCGGCACCGCCAACCTGCTCAACCTGCTCGACCTGCGCCCCGGGCGGGCCCTGAAGTCGGGGCTGCTGCTCGGCGCCCCGCTGGCCGGCGGCCCGCACGGCGGCATCGCGGCCGGCACGGTCGGTGCCGCCGCCGGGCTGCTCGACGAGGACCTCGGCGAACGGGTGATGGTCGGCGACAGCGGCGCCAACGCGCTCGGCGCGCTGCTCGGCGTGGCGCTCGCCGCGCGTACCGGGCCGCTCGGGCGGGCCGGCCTGCTCGCGGTGCTCGCCGGCCTCACCGCGGCCAGCGAGAAGGTCAGCTTCACGGCGGTCATCCAGCGCACCCCGGTACTGCGGGAACTCGACGCGCTGGGCCGGCGATCCGACTGACGTGACCAGACCGGCACCCCTCGCCGGCGCCGGCCGCGTGGCCGGAGCAGCCGCCCTCATCGCCGTCCTCACCGTGGTCGCCCGGCTCGCCGGCTTCGGCCGTACCGCCGTGTTCACCTGGGTCGCCGAGCGCAGCGACCTCGGCGGCATGTACGTGATCGCCAACACCGTCCCGAACATCATCTTCGAGATCGTGGCCGGTGGGGCGCTGGCCAGTCTGGTCGTACCGCTGCTGGCCGGACCGGTCGCGGCCGGCGACCGGCGGGCGGTGGCCGCCACCACCGGCGCGCTGCTGACCTGGACGGTGACCCTGCTGGTGCCGCTCGCCGCAGCCGTCGCCCTGCTCGCCGACCCGATCATCTCGGTGATCTCCGAGGCGCGCTCACCGGCCGAGCTGGCCACCGGCGCGCGGATGCTGCGGGTGTTCGCCCCGCAGCTACCGCTCTACGGTGTCGGGATCGTGCTCACCGGGGTGCTCCAGGCGCACCGCCGGTTCGCCTGGCCGGTCGTCGCGCCGCTGCTGTCCAGCCTGACCGTGGTGGTGGCCTACCTCGTCTTCGGCGTCACCCAGGGCCGGGGCGCCACCATCGCCGAGGTGAGCCGGGCCGGCGAGCTGATCCTCTCCGGCGGCACCACGCTCGGCGTGGTGGTGCTGTCGCTGTCGCTGCTGATCCCGCTGCGCCGGCTCGGGCTGGCCTGGCGGCCCGGCTACGCCTTCCCCGCCGACGCCCGGGCCCGGGTCGGCGGCCTCGCCGTGGCCGGGGCGGTCACCGTCACCGCCCAGCAGCTCGCCCTGGTGGTCATCCTCAACCGGGTCTCCGGCGGCCCGACCGGCTCGCCGCAGGTCTACAACCTCGCCCAGACCATGTACCTGCTGCCGTGGGCGGTGCTCGCGGTGCCGCTGGCGGTCGCCGCGTACCCGGGGCTGTCCGCCGCCGCGGCGACCGGCGACGAGGATGGCTACCGCGCGACGGTCGCCTCGACCACCCGGGGGGTGCTGCTGTTCGGCTTCCTCGGCGCGGCGGCCCTGGTCGGCACCGCCGAACCGGTGGGCCGGTTCTTTCCGCTCGGCGCCGAACAGACCGCCGCCGCGATCGCCGGCTTCGCTCCCGGCCTGGTCGGTTACGGGCTCTTCGCGGTGCTGTCCCGGGCCCTCTACGCCCGGGGCGCCACCCGGTCGGCCACCGCCGCCATCACCGCCGGCTGGCTGGTGGTGCCGTTGGCCGCGCTGCCGCTGGCGGCCCTGCTGCCCCGCGACGACCGGGTGGTCGCGGTGACCCTGGCCAACTCGGTCGGCATGCTGCTGCTCGGGGTGCTGCTGGTCGGCGCGGTCCGGCGGGCCGCCGGACCGGCGGCCCTGGCCGGCGCGGGCCGGGCCGCCACCGCCGGCCTGCTCGCCGCCCTGCTGGCCGCCCCGGCCGGCGTGCTCACCGCCCGTGGGGTCGCCGGCGGCGGCACCCCGACGACAGCGGGAGCACTCGTTCAGGGCATGCTGTCCGGGGCCGTGGTCGGCGTCCTGTTCCTCACCGTGGCGTGGCTGACGGACCGGCGGGACGTCGGGCCGCTGCTCACCGGCGTACGCCGTCGGCTGGGCGGCCGGCGACCGACGCGTGACCCGCAGGACGGCGTTCCCCCGGAACGGGGTGACGGGAAGGAGACAGTCTCCCCATGACCGACCCGACGTCCACCCCCAGCCTCCGGGGCACGGTGGTTCTGCTGCTCGCCTCCAGCACCGGCGGGGTGGGGCAGCACGTCCGGTCGGTGGCCCGGGGCCTGACCGAGACCGGCCAGGACGTGCTGGTCTGCGGCCCGGCGGCCACCCAGGAGCAGTTCGACTTCACCGCCGCCGGGGCCCGGTTCACGCCGGTGGAGATCCCGGCCAGCCCCACCCCGGCCGACGTCCGGGCGGTCGCCGCGCTGCGCCGGGTGCTCGCCGCCGAGGACGTCCGGGTGGTGCACGCCCACGGGCTGCGCGCCGGGCTGGTCGCCGCGCTCGCCCGGCCGGCCGCGCCGCTCGTGGTCACCTGGCACAACGCGGTGCTCGCCGGTGGGCTGCGCGGGCGGCTGTCCCGGCTCGCCGAGCGGGTGGTCGCCGGCCGCGCCCGGGTCGCCCTCGGCGCCTCCACCGACCTGGTCACCCGCGCCACCGCGGTGGGCGCCACCGACGCCCGGCTCGCCCCGGTCGCCGCGCCGGCCCTGCCCGCGCCGCGCCGCCGCCGGGCCGCCGTCCGCGCCGAGTTCGGCGTCGTCGCCGACCAGCCGCTGGTGCTGTCCGTCGGCCGGCTGCACCCGCAGAAACGGTACGACGTGCTGGTCGACGCCGCCGCCCGGTGGCGTACCCGGACCCCGCCGCCGGTGGTGGTGATCGCCGGCAGCGGTCCGGCGTACCTGCCGCTGGCCGCCCGGATCTCCACCGCCCGGGCCCCGGTGACCCTGCTCGGGCACCGCACCGACGTGGCGGACCTGCTCGCCGGCGCCGACCTGGCCGTGGTGACCAGCGACTGGGAGGCCCGGCAGCTCTTCGCGCAGGAGGCGCTGCGGGCCGGCGTGCCGCTGGTGGCGACCGGCGTGGGCGGGCTGCCCGACCTGGTCGGCGACGCCGCGGTGCTGGTTCCGGCCGGCGACGTCGACGCGGTCGACGCGGCCGTGCGGTCGCTGCTGGACGACGCGAGCCTCCGCGCCGACCTGGCCGGGCGGGGCGTCACCCGGGCCGCCGGCTGGCCCACCGAGGCGGACACCGTCGCCGCGCTGCGCGACCTCTACGCCGAGCTGGCCGCCGACCGCGCCGGACCGGCGGCCCCCGGCACCGACACCCCGTCGACGGGACGCGCCTGATGCTGCGCCGATTCACCCCGGTCCTGCTCACCCTGGTCGTGGTGGTGCTCGGCGTGACCGCCCTGGCCGCCCGCCCCGACAGCAGCCCACCCCGGCGCACCGCCGACTTCGTGGTGCTCGCCGGGGTGGCCGGGCTGCGCTGGGACGACGTCGACCCGCAGCACACCCCGACGCTGTGGCGGCTGGCCCAGCAGGGCTCGATCGGGTCCCTGTCGACCCGCTCCGCGCACCGCCCCACCTGCCCGGTCGACGGCTGGCTCACCCTCGGGGCGGGCAGCTACGCCGGCTGGAACGGCAGCCGGCAGTCGGGCGCCTGCCCGGCGGTCGGGGTGACCGTCGAGCAGCCCGACGCGATCGGCGCGAACCTGCCCGACCAGGAGGGTGTGGTCGCCTACAACGCCGACCGGCTGCCCTGGGGCGCGGTGCCGGGCTCGCTGTCGGAGTCGGTGCGCTGCTCGGTGGCGGTGGGCCCCGGCGCGGCGGTCGCCGCCGCCCGTCCCTTCGGGCGGGTCGACCGGTACGCCCCGGCGCTGCCCGCCGACCCGGCGGAGCTGCTCGGCTCCTGCGTGCTGAGCATCGTCGACCTGGGCACGGTCAGCGGCGACGACCCGGCCGGCCGGCAGGCGGACGCCCGGCGTGCCGACGACGCCCTGGCGAAGGTGCTCGCCGCCCGGCCGGAACGCTCGCTGGTGCTGGTCGCCGGGGTGTCCGACACCGACGCGCCGTCCCGGCTGCACGTCGCCGTCGCCGACGGCCCCGGCTGGGAACACGGCTGGCTCACCTCGGCCAGCACCGGCCGGGAGGGCTACCTGCAACTGGTCGACCTCGCGCCGACCGCGCTCGCCACGCTCGGCCGGCCGATGCCGGAGCGGCTCTTCCTCGGCCGCCCGGCGGTGAAGGTCGACGGCCGCCCCGGCGACCTGGCCGCCGCGGTCGGCGCGCCGGCCGACGCCGACCGGGAGGCCGCCGCCCAGCGGACCGTGGCCGGCTGGTTCTTCGCTCTGCTCGCGCTGGCCCAGGTGGCGCTGGCCGTCGCGGTGCTGCCGCTGCTGCGTCGGGCCCGCCGGCTCGCCGGCCCGCACAGCCCGCCGCCGGTGTCCCGGCGGGTGGTGGCCGTCGTGGAGCTGCTGCTGATCGCCGCCGCGCTGGCCGTGCCGGCCGCCCTGCTCGCCGACGCGGTGCCGTGGTGGCGGGGCGACCACGCGGGCTGGTACTTCGCCGCGGTGACGGTGGCGCTGATCGTCGGCGCCACCGCGCTGGTCCGGCTCGCGCCCGGGCACGAGCGCACCCTCGGCCCGCTCGGCGTGGTGGCCGGCCTGGCCACCCTGGTGGTCGGCGCGGACGTGCTCAGCGGCGCCCGGTTGCAGCTCAACGGCGTGGTCGGCTACTCCGCGCTGGAGGGGGGCCGGTTCGCCGGCCTCGGCACCGTCGGCCTCGGTGTCTTCCTCGCCGGTTCACTGCTCAGCGCCGGCTGGCTCGCCCAGCGGGTCCGCCGGCAGTGGCGGCCGATGGTGGTGGTCGCGGTGGGCGGGCTGGCCGTGGTGGTGGTCGGCAGCCCGTACCTCGGGTCGGACTCGATCGGCGCGATCGCGCTGACCGCCGGGGTGGCGGTGGCCGCCGCGATCAGCACCGGCGGCTGGCTGACCGTCAGCCGGCTGCTCTGGGCCACCATGGCCGGGTTGGCGCTGACCGTCGGCTTCGCGGTGGTGGACCTGCGCCGGCCGATGGAGGAGCGGGGGGCGCTGGGCCGGTTCCTGACCGCCCTGGGCGAGGGCACCGGCGGGCTGACCGTGCACCGGTCCAGCACGGCGAACTTCCAGACGCTGGTGAACAGCCCGCTGACCGTGCTGGCGGTGGTCGGCGCGCTGCTGGTCTGGTTCGCGCTGCTCCAGCCGTGGGGCGGGCTGATGCGGCTGTTCGGCATCTACCCGGCGATCCGGGCGGCGCTGGCCGGCACCGCGGTCGCCGCGGTCATCGGCGGGCTGCTGGGCGGGTCCGCGCTGGACGTGGCCGGGGCTGCGGCGGCGCTGGTGGTGCCGATGGCGGCGTTGGCGTCGTTGCGGGTGCTCGACCACTCCACCGACCGCACCCTGCCCGGAGCGGGTCGACCGCGCGGGGACGGCCCGGGTGGTCCGCCGCCCGGCGGTGCCCCGGACGGCGGGCGGCCCGACGGTGGCGGCACCGGCGACGGTGGCAGCCTCCCCGCCGGTGGCGGGACCGGCGACGGGGAGGCCCGGAAGGGTGCTGGCGGTGCCGGCGGGGCGGTGCGGCGTACCCCGGAACCGGACGCGCCGGACGACGGCGCCGGTGGGCGGCCGGCGGGGCGCGGCGGGCCGAAGGTGCCCGCCGCGCGGGCCCCCGGGCCGGTGGTCCCGGCATCGACCGAGGTCACGGCCGGCTGACCCGGACGGGGGTCGGCGCTGCCCCCAGGTCGGGTGCGACGCCGGGTGGCGGCCGAGGAGGTGTTACCGTGGAATCCCGTGGATCGCGTGATCACTTTGCTGATCGGCACGGCGGTTCGCACGACCGCTACGGACGACACGGGAGCAGGCCTTGGCCCCTTCAGCACGGACGACCCGGCACATCTTCGTCACCGGGGGCGTCGCCTCCTCGCTCGGTAAGGGCCTCACCGCCTCCAGCCTCGGCAACCTGCTGACCGCGCGCGGGCTGCGCGTGGTGATGCAGAAGCTCGACCCCTACCTCAACGTCGACCCGGGGACGATGAACCCGTTCCAGCACGGCGAGGTCTTCATCACCGAGGACGGCGCCGAGACCGACCTCGACGTCGGCCACTACGAGCGTTTCCTGGACCGGGACCTCTCCGGCAAGGCGAACGTCACCACCGGCCAGATCTACTCGGACGTGATCGCCAAGGAGCGGCGCGGCGAGTACCTGGGCGACACCGTGCAGGTCATCCCGCACATCACCAACGAGATCAAGGCGCGGATCCTCGGCATGGCCGACCCGGACGCCGACGGCCAGATCCCGGACGTGGTGATCACCGAGGTCGGCGGCACGGTCGGCGACATCGAGTCGCTGCCGTTCCTGGAGGCGATCCGCCAGGTCCGCCACGACCTGGGCCGGGACAACTGCTTCTACCTGCACGTCTCGCTGGTGCCGTACCTGGCGCCGTCGGGCGAGCTGAAGACCAAGCCGACCCAGCACTCGGTGGCGCAGCTACGCAGCATCGGCATCCAGCCGGACGCCCTGGTGCTGCGCTGCGACCGGGAGATCCCGGAGAAGGTCAAGGAGAAGCTCTCCCTCTACTGCGACGTGGACCGGGAGGCGGTCACCGCCGCCCCGGACGCGCCGAGCATCTACGACATCCCGAAGGTGCTGCACCGCGAGGGCCTGGACGCGTACGTGGTGCGCCGGCTCGGGCTGTCCTTCCGCGACGTCGACTGGACGAGCTGGGACGACCTGCTGGAGCGGGTGCACCAGCCGCACCACACGGTCACCGTGGCGGTGGTCGGCAAGTACGTCGACCTGCCCGACGCGTACCTGTCGGTGAGCGAGGCGATCCGGGCCGCCGGCTTCGGCCACCGGGCCCGGGTGCAGCTCCGTTGGGTGCCCAGCGACGACTGCGTCACCCCGGCCGGCGCGGCGTCCGCCCTGGCCGGCGTCGACGGCATCGTCATCCCGGGCGGCTTCGGCGTACGCGGCATCGAGGGCAAGATCGGCACCGCCCGGTACGCCCGGGAGAACGGCGTCCCGCTGCTCGGCCTCTGCCTCGGCCTGCAGTGCATGACCATCGAGGTGGCCCGCCACCGGGCCGGCCTGGACGCGGCGAACTCCCTCGAATTCGACGAGGAGGCCCGGCACCCGGTCATCGCCACCATGGCCGACCAGGAGGACATCGTGGCCGGCAAGGGCGACCTGGGCGGCACCATGCGGCTCGGGGCGTACCCGGCGAAGCTGGCCGAGGGATCGATCGTGGCCGAGGCGTACGGCAGCACCGAGGTCAGTGAGCGGCACCGGCACCGGTACGAGGTGAACAACGCCTACCGGGACCAGCTCACCAAGGCCGGCCTGCACATCTCCGGCACCTCCCCGGACGGGCGGCTGGTCGAGTTCGTCGAGCTGGACCGGGGGCTGCACCCGTTCTTCGTGGCCACCCAGGCGCACCCGGAGCTGAAGAGCCGGCCGACCCGTCCGCACCCGCTGTTCGCCGCGTTCGTCAGGGCGGCCGTGGCGTACTCGGAGGCCGACCAGCTCCCGGTGGACCTGGACGGGGCCGCCGACGCCGCGACGGTGCGCAAGGCCGCCCGCAACGGCGCCCCGGCGAAGGCCGCGGCCACCTCGTGAGCGCCGTCGAGCACCGCTACGAGGTGCGTTCCCGGGTCGAGCGTTGGGCCGGCCGGATCTTCACGGTGGTCACCGACGAGGTGACCATGCCCGGTGGCGGCACCGCGACCCGGGACTACGCCCGGCACGTCGGCGCGGTCGCCGTGGTCGCGCTCGACGACGCCGGCCAGGTGGTGCTGGTGCGCCAGTACCGCCAGCCGGTCGGGTGGCACCTGTGGGAGCTGCCCGCCGGGCTGATGGACGTCGACGGCGAGGAGTTGCCCGCCGCCGCCGCGCGGGAGCTGGCCGAGGAGGCCGACCTGACCGCCGGTCGGCTGGACCTGCTGGTCGACGTGCACACCTCGCCGGGCTTCTCCAACGAGCTGGTCCGGGTCTTCCTCGCCCGGGACCTGGCCGACGTACCGGCCGGGCAGCGGCACGAGCGGCACGAGGAGGAGGCCGACCTGCAGATCGTCCGGATCGACCTGGACGAGGCGGTGGGCATGGTGCTGGCCGGGGAGATCACCAACGGTCCGTGCGTGGCCGGCCTGCTGGCCGCCGCGCGGGCCCGCGACGCCGGCTGGTCGGTGCTGCGCCGGGTCGACGCCCCGCTGCCGCGCTGACCCGGGTACGCCGGCGGGGGCCGCGCGGCTCCTCCCGGCGTACCCGGGCCTTCCACCCGGCGGCGGGCACCACCCGGTGCGACGATGGGGTGGAACGCCGCACGGCGGGCCCGGGTCGCCCGCCTGACACATCGTCAGGCGGATCGGTCACCGGGTGTCACTGTGCTGGCCGCCGGAGGGTGGTGACGCGCCTAGACTGCCGCCGGCGGGACCGGTGTACCGCGCCGGCAACGGGGCCGGCGGGCACCGCGCAGTCGGGGTGAGCTGCCCCGAGGGAGGTGTCTGCATCGTGAAGGTCGGAATCCCACGCGAGGTCAAGAACCACGAGTACCGCGTGGCGATCACGCCGGCGGGCGTCAACGAGTTCGTCCGCAGCGGTCACCAGGTCTTCGTGGAGTCCGGCGCGGGCGTCGGGTCCAGCATCGCCGACGAGGAGTTCGCCGCCGCCGGGGCCAAGATCCTCGGCACCGCCGACGAGGTGTGGGACACCGCCGAGCTGGTGCTCAAGGTCAAGGAGCCGATCGCCGAGGAGTACCACCGGATGCGTGCCGGGCAGGTGCTCTTCACCTACCTGCACCTGGCCGCCTCGAAGGAGTGCACCGACGCGCTGGTGGACCGCAAGGTCACCGGCATCGCGTACGAGACGGTCGAGCTGCCCGACCGGTCGCTGCCGCTGCTCGCCCCGATGTCCGAGGTCGCCGGCCGGCTCGCCCCGCAGGTCGGCGCGCACCACCTGCAGCGGCAGGGCGGCGGGCGCGGCATCCTGATGGGCGGCGTGTCCGGCGTGTACGCGGCGAAGACCGTGGTCATCGGCGCCGGTGTCTCCGGCATGAACGCCGCCGCCATCGCGCTCGGGCTCCAGGCCGAGGTGCTGCTGCTGGACAAGAACGTGGCCCGGCTGCGTCAGGCCGACGCCATCTACCGGGGCCACCTGCAGACGGTCGCCTCCAACGCCTACGAGGTCGAGCGGGCGGTGCTCGACGCGGACCTGGTCATCGGCGCGGTCCTGGTGCCGGGTGCGAAGGCCCCGACGCTGATCTCCAACGAGCTGGTCTCCCGGATGAAGCCGGGCAGCGTGCTGGTCGACATCTCCATCGACCAGGGCGGCTGCTTCGAGGACTCCCGCCCCACCACGCACGCCGAGCCGACCTACCAGGTGCACGAGTCGATCTTCTACTGCGTGGCGAACATGCCCGGCGCGGTGCCGCACACCAGCACCTACGCGCTGACCAACGTCACCCTGCCGTACGCCCTCGAACTGGCCAACAACGGCTGGCGTCAGGCGCTGCGCCGGGACCCGGCGCTGGCGTCGGGCCTGAACACCCACGACGGCCGGGTGGTCTACGGCCCGGTCGCCGAGGCGCACGGCATGGCGGCCCTCCCACTGGCCGAGGTGCTGGCCTGACCGCACTGACCGACCAGGCCGGCGCGGGCCCGCAGCCCGCGCCGGCCCTTCGTCGTGCCGTGCGCGGCTACCTCGACCACCTCAGCGTCGAACGTGGACTGTCGGCGAACACCCTCGCCTCGTACCGCCGGGACCTGGAGCGCTACCTGGGCACCCTGGCCGCCGGCGGGGTGACCGAGCTGGCCGCCGTCGAGGCCGGGCAGGTCGAGGCGCACCTGGCCGGGCTGCGGGCCGGCGACGACGACCATCCGCCGCTGGCGGTGACCTCGGCCGCCCGCGCCGCGTCCGCCGTGCGCGGGCTGCACCGCTTCGCGCTGCGTGAGGGGCTGGCCGGCGTCGACCCCAGCCGGGACGTCCGGCCGCCCACCCCGCCGCGCCGGCTGCCCCGGGCCCTGCCGGTCGGCGACGTCGTCCGGCTGCTGGAGACCGCCGGCCCGGTCACCGCCGCCGGCGCCGGGGCGGCCCTCGCCCTGCGCGACCGGGCGCTGCTGGAGTTCCTGTACGGCACCGGCGCGCGGATCTCCGAGGCGGTCGGCGCCGCCGTCGACGACCTGGACGTCGACGAGGGCACCGCGCTGCTACGCGGCAAGGGCGGCCGGACCCGGCTGGTGCCGATCGGCGGGTACGCCGTCGAGGCGCTGCGCGGCTGGCTGGTGCGGGCCCGGCCGGGCCTGGTCGCCGCCGGCCGGGCCACCCCGGCGGTCTTCGTCAACGCCCGGGGCGGACCGTTGACCCGGCAGGGCGCCTGGACCGTCCTGCGGCGCGCGGCGCGGCGTGCCGGCCTGCCGGTGGACGGCCCGCAGGCGGTCTCCCCGCACACCCTGCGCCACTCCTACGCCACCCACCTGCTCGACGGCGGCGCCGACGTGCGGGTGGTCCAGGAGCTACTCGGTCACGCCTCGGTGACCACCACCCAGGTGTACACGTTGGTCACCGTGCAGCGGTTACGCGAGGTGTACGCCACCAGCCACCCCCGCGCCCGGGGCTGAATCCGGCCGCCAGGGCGCTGACCGGCCGGTACGTCCGACACGCCGGACCGGTGCCGAACGCGCTGGTCGTCGGTGGCGTAGAGTCGGCATCGGCGCGGACCTCCTGGGGCGACAACCGGGGTGCGCAGCGGCGCCGCGAAGGACGTCGGACTGCTCCGACGCCGGGTGGTCGTCGGGAGGGGGCAACGAGGACATGGCTGGCAACGGTGACCGTGCCGACGCCTGGACGTCGGAGCTCCGCGAGCAGCAGGCCTCGCTCGGCGCGGACCTGGGCCCGGCCGACCCGGCCGCCTACACGATGCGCAAGCCCATCCCGGAGCCGATGCCCACCGACCGGCACGGTCCCGCGCGGATCATCGCGATGGCCAACCAGAAGGGTGGGGTCGGCAAGACCACCACCACCATCAACCTGGGCGCGGCGCTCGCCGAGTACGGCCGCAAGGTGCTGCTGGTCGACTTCGACCCGCAGGGCGCGCTCTCGGTGGGCCTCGGCGTCAACCCGCACAACCTCGACCTGTCGGTCTACAACCTGCTCATGCAGGACGACGTCACCGCCGAGGACGTCCTGATCAAGACCGACGTGGCCGGGCTGCACCTGCTGCCCGCCAACATCGACCTCTCCGCCGCCGAGATACAGCTCGTCAACGAGGTCGCCCGGGAGATGGCCCTGGCCCGGGTGCTGCGCACCATCCGCAAGGAGTACGACTACATCCTGATCGACTGCCAGCCCTCGCTGGGCCTGCTGGCGATCAACGCGTTGACCGTCGCGCACGGCGTGCTCGTCCCCCTGGAGTGCGAGTTCTTCAGCCTGCGGGGGGTGGCGCTGCTGCTGGACACCATCGACAAGGTCCGCGAGCGGCTCAACTTCGACCTGGAGCTAGAGGGCATCCTGGCCACCATGTACGACAGCCGCACCACCCACTGCCGGCAGGTGCTCCAGCGGGTGGTCGAGGCGTTCGGCGACAAGGTCTACCAGACCGTCATCACCAAGACGGTGAAGTTCCCCGAGTCCACGGTGGCCGGTGCGCCGATCACCACCCTCGACCCGGCCTCGTCGGGGGCCCGCAACTACCGGCAGTTGGCCCGCGAGGTGATCGCCGCCCAGTCCGACCGGTAGCCCGGGGTGCACCTTCGCACCGCCGCGCCCGGAGCGTGGACTACGGTCTTCCGGTGACCGCGCCACCCCTCGACCCGCCCGCGACACCCGACCAGCCGCCGGTGGCGGCGGCCGAGGTCGCGGCGGAGCTGTCGACCGACGCGGCCGGGGTGCCGGAGAGCACCGGCTTCACCGTCCGGCTGGCGAACTTCACCGGCCCGTTCGACCTGCTGCTGCAACTGATCAGCAAGCACAAGCTGGACGTCACCGAGGTGGCGCTGCACAAGGTCACCGACGAGTTCATCGCCTACATCCGGGCCATGGGCGACCAGTGGGACCTCGACGAGACCAGCGAGTTCCTGCTCATCGCGGCCACCCTGCTCGACCTGAAGGCGGCCCGGCTGCTGCCCTCCGCCGAGGTGGAGGACGAGGAGGACCTCGCCCTGCTGGAGGCGCGGGACCTGCTCTTCGCCCGGCTGTTGCAGTACAAGGCGTACAAGGAGGCGGCGGGGCACATCGCCGAACTGGAGGCGGTCGGCGGCCGGCGCTACCCGCGCGCGGTCACCCTGGAACCCCGGTACGCCGAGGCGCTGCCCGACCTGGTGCTCGGCATCGGCCCGGAGCGGCTGCTGAAGCTGGCGGTGCGGGCGATGACGCCGAAGCCGGTGCCCGAGGTCTCCATCGCGCACGTGCACATGGTCCGGGTCAGCGTCCGCGAGCACGCCGCGATCCTCGCCGAACGGCTGCGTCGGGCCGGCCTCGCCACCTTCTCGCTGCTCTGCGCCGACTGCGAGATCACCCTGGAGGTGGTGGCCCGGTTCCTGGCCCTGCTGGAGCTGTACCGGGAGGGGCTGGTCGCGTTCGTCCAGGAGCAGGCGCTGGAGGAGTTGACGGTCCGCTGGACCGGGCCCGCCGACGGCGGCCCCGAGTTGCACATCGACGAGTACGCCGGCGCCCCCGCCGACCCGTCCCCGGTCGACCCGGCCGTGACCGCCCCGGCCGACCATCCGGCCCCGGCGGACCGGCCGGCATCTGTCGACCAACCGGTTCCGACGGACCAACCGGTGCCGACGGCCGGTGGGGCGCAACGAGGCTCGGGCAAGCAGCCGGCGGACCGGACCGACCCGGCGGAGTGGTCGGCTCCGACCGGGCGGTCCGACGCGGCACCGCCGGCGGATACGACGCCGGTGCCCGGCCAGGACGGGACGGATACGACGGAGGAGCGAGCGGGATGAGTGACGAGGAGCGCCAGGAATCCCTGGCCGACCAGGCCGCAGCCTGGGTCCCACCCTGGGAACGCCCCCGCGCCCCGGCCCCCGCCCGGCCCGACGAAGGTCTTGGAGAGGAACGGTCCCCGGCGGAGCCAGCTCCCGCCGAGATCTCCCCGGTGCCGTCGTCCCCGTCGCCGGCCCCGCCGTCGCCGTCGCAGGCGGCGGTGGACGTCGGGGCGGGGGTGGGGCAGGGCGGGGCGGAGCGGCGGCCGGGGGGCCGGCGGCGGGCGGTGGTGCTGCCGGAGCCGGCACCCGCGCTGGACGACGCGGAGCTGCGTGGCGCGCTGGAGGCCATCCTGCTGGTGGTGGACGAGCCGGTCAGCGAGTTGGTGCTGGCCCAGGTGCTGGAGCAGTCCCCGGAGCGGATCGGGCCGGTGCTGGACGACATCGCCGCCGGTTACACCGCCGCCGGGCACGGTTTCGAGTTGCGCCGGGCGGCGGGTGGCTGGCGTCTCTACACCCGGCCGGAATACGCGACCTACGTCGAACGGTTCGTGCTGGACGGGCAGTCGGTACGGCTGACCCAGGCCGCGCTGGAGACCCTGGCGGTGATCGCCTACAAGCAGCCGGTGACCCGGTCGCGCATCTCGGCCATCCGGGGTGTCAACTGCGACGGGGTGATCCGTACCCTGGTCTCCCGCGGGTTGGTCGAGGAGTGCGGCACCGAACCGGACAGCGGGGCGTTCCTCTACCGGACCACCACGATGTTCCTGGAGAAGCTGGGCCTGGACTCGGTCGCCGACCTGCCCCCGCTCGCCCCGTTCCTCCCCGACGACGTAGAAGAGTTTGCCGATGCCACGCGATGACCGTTCCCCCAAGCCCGACGCCCCCGTGTACGACGGTGCCGAGCGCCTGCAGAAGGTGCTCGCCGCCGCCGGTGTGGGCTCCCGGCGAGCCTGCGAGGACCTGATCTTCCGGCGCCGGGTCACCGTCAACGGGCGGGTCGCGCAGCTCGGCGACCGGGCCGACCCGGCCCACGACGTGATCCACGTCGACGGGGAGCGCCTGCAGGCCGACAACCGGCTGGTCTACCTGGCGATGAACAAGCCGCGCGGGGTGGTCTCCACCATGGCGGACGAGAAGGGCCGCACCGCCCTCAACGACTTCATCGGCAACCGGGTGGAGCAGCGGGTCTACCACGTCGGGCGGCTCGACGCGGACAGCGAGGGCCTGCTGCTGCTCACCAACGACGGCACCCTCGCGCACCGGCTCATGCACCCGTCGTACGAGGTGCTCAAGACGTACCTGTGCGAGGTGGCCGGGCCGATCCCGCGCAACCTCGGCAAGCGGCTGGCCGCCGGCGTGGAGCTGGAGGACGGGCCGGTGAAGGTGCACTCGTTCAAGGTGGTGGACACCCTGGGCAAGACCGCCCAGGTGGAGCTGGTCCTGCACGAAGGGCGCAAGCACATCGTCCGGCGGCTGCTGGCCGAGGTGGGGCACCCGGTGTCCCGGCTGGTGCGTACCTCGATCGGGCCGATCCGGCTCGGCGACCTGCGCTCCGGGCGGACCCGGCGGTTGACCAACGCGGAGGTCGCCGGCCTGTTCAAGGCCGTGGGTGACTGACCCCCGCCCAGCGGGTACGGCTGCCGGTAGGCTTCGTCGCGGCCGGCGGCCCGAGGGTGGCGCGGGTCGCGCCCGCCGACGGCGCACGCGGCGCGTTCCGGAGCGCCGGGCATGATTGACGACGATGGACAACCGCTCAACGGCGCCGGAGGACCGGCGACCCGCGAGGTACGGGCTGAGGAGGACAACGGTGGAGGAAAACGTACGGGCCGGGCGCTGCGTGGTCGCTGTGGACGGGCCGTCCGGTTCGGGTAAGTCCACCGTCTCGCGGCGGCTCGCCGCCAGCCTCGGTGCCCGCTACCTGGACACCGGCGCGATGTACCGGGCGATCACCTGGGCGGTGCTGCGCTCCGGCGTCGACCTGACCGACGCCGCGTCGGTGGGCAAGGTCGCCGGCGAGGTCGAGCTGCGCATCGGCACCGACCCCCAGGGGTACGGGGTGACCGTCGACGGGGTGCAGGTCGACGGGGACATCCGTGGCCCCGAGGTGACCGGCGCGGTCTCCGCGGTGGCCGCCGTACCGGCGATCCGGGCCCTGCTCGTCGCCCGCCAGCGGGAGATCATCGCCAACGCCGGCCGGATCGTGGTCGAGGGTCGCGACATCGGCGCCGTGGTCGCGCCGGACGCCGACCTGAAGGTCTACCTGACCGCCTCCGAGGCGGCCCGGGCCCGGCGGCGCAGCGCGGAGGACGCCGCCGACGTCGCGGCCACCGCCGCCGACCTGGCCCGCCGGGACCGGCTCGACTCCACCCGCAAGGTCAACCCACTGCAGCAGTCCGCCGACGCCGTCGAGCTGGACACCACCGAGCTGGGCATCGACGAGGTCGTCGCCCGACTGCGCGAGCTGCTCACCGAGCGGGGAGTGGCATGAGCGACGGCTGGGTGGAGCTGCGGGAGCCGGACGTCGACGTCGAGGAGCCGACCGGCCCGCAGCCGGTGGTGGCCGTGGTCGGCCGCCCCAACGTGGGCAAGTCGACCCTGGTCAACCGGATCATCGGCCGCCGGCAGGCGGTCGTCGAGGACGTCCCCGGGGTGACCCGGGACCGGGTGCCCTACGACGCGCAGTGGAACGGCCGGTCGTTCACCGTGGTGGACACCGGTGGCTGGGAGCCGGACGCGAAGGACCGCGCGGCGGCCATCGCCGCCCAGGCCGAGACGGCCGTGGTCACCGCCGACGTGGTGCTCTTCGTGGTCGACGCGATGGTCGGTTCGACGGACGTGGACGAGGCCGCGGTGAAGATGCTGCGGCGCAGCGCCAAGCCGGTCATCCTGGTCGCCAACAAGACCGACAACACCTCCATCGAGATGGAGGCGACCTCGCTGTGGTCGCTCGGCCTCGGTGAGCCGTACCCGGTCTCCGCGCTGCACGGCCGGGGCTCCGGCGAGCTGCTCGACGCCATCATGGACGCGCTGCCCGAGGCGCCGAAGATCGTCGAGAACCGGCCTCGCGGCCCGCGCCGGGTCGCCCTGGTGGGTCGGCCCAACGTCGGCAAGTCCAGCCTGCTCAACCGCTTCTCCGGCGAGGAGCGGGCAGTCGTCGACTCGGTCGCCGGGACCACCGTCGACCCGGTGGACAGCCTGGTCGAGATCGGCGGCGAGACCTGGCAGTTGGTCGACACCGCGGGCCTGCGCAAGCGGGTCGGCAAGGCCAGCGGCACCGAGTACTACGCCAGCCTGCGTACCGCCGGCGCCATCGAGGCGGCCGAGGTGGCGGTGGTGCTGCTCGACTCCAGCGAGCCGATCAGCGAGCAGGACCAGCGGATCCTGACGATGGTCGTCGAGGCCGGCCGGGGCCTGGTGATCGCCTTCAACAAGTGGGACCTGGTCGACGCCGACCGCCGGTACTACCTGGACAAGGAGATCGACCGGGAGTTGCGCCGGATCCCCTGGGCGATCCGGCTCAACCTGTCGGCGCAGACCGGCCGGGCGGTGGACAAGCTCGCCCCGGCGCTGCGCAAGGCGTTGGCGAGCTGGGAGACCCGGGTGCCGACCGCGCAGCTCAACCAGTGGCTCACCGCCCTGGTCCAGGCCACCCCGCACCCGGTGCGCGGCGGCCGGGCCCCGAAGATCCTCTTCGCCACCCAGGCGGGCGTCGCCCCGCCCCGGTTCGTGCTCTTCACCACCGCGCCGCTGGACGCCGGCTACCAGCGTTTCGTCGAGCGCAAGCTGCGTGAGGAGTTCGGCTTCGAGGGCAGCCCGGTGGAGATCTCCGTACGCCCGCGCAAGAAGCTCGGCCCGGGCGGCCGGGGCAAGGCCCACGGCTGACGGCCACGGCAAACGCCGGGTGGAGCGGTTCCCGCTCCACCCGGCACCCCCTTTCCTAGGATGCTCTAGGGGGAGTGGTGGCCCGCACCCGCGACGCGGCAGGCCCTGTGCGCGCGGTGCGAAGATCCTGCGCTAAGCTGTACCGGCTGCCGCGGGGGAGACCGCGCGGGGAGCATCGGGACGTGGCGCAGCTTGGTAGCGCACTTGACTGGGGGTCAAGGGGTCGTCGGTTCGAATCCGGCCGTCCCGACAGAGTTTTAGCAGGTCAGAGCCTTGATTCGTCTACTCGGATCAGGGCTCTTTCGCTGCTCCGTCTCACGTACGCTCGTACTGTTTCAGTCTGTGGTCCTGGCGTCACCCGAACAGCGCTGTGTTTCCAGCTGGGCGGCGGCCACCCGGAGGTGGCTGCTGTCGGGGTGGACTTAGAGAGACCGGCAATAGGTGTTATCTGAGCCTGCGGGTAGTGGGTCGGGTGTCCCAGCGGTAGAGCGTGCGGGCGCGTTGGATGAGTTGACGG
>NZ_JBIVRQ010000031.1:0-30320 GCF_044755745.1 Micromonospora sp. NPDC092111 | reverse complement strand
GTGGGGCCACCATTTTCATGAGCCACACCCAGCTGCGATCATGACGCTGACCCTGCCAGCTAGCCCCAGGCCAGCCAACACCTACCTTCACAGCCCTTTTCATCGTGGGTTTGGGTTGGTCTGGACGTGATGTAGGACGAGGATGGCCTGGACGATCGCGGTGGTGCGTCGGGGGCAGCAGTGGAGCTTGGTCGGGATCTTCCAGCCCTTGAGGGTGGCGACGGCGCGTTCGCCGACGGCTCGGATCTTGGCGTGGTGGCGGTTGACGGTGTTCTGCCGGTGGGACAGTCGGGGTCGGTATCGGCGGCGTTTGAATGGCGTACGGACACTGCCGCCAGCGCCTTGGTAAGCCTTGTCGGCGAAGGTTATGACGTTGATGCTGGTCAGAGCGTCGATCAGGCCGTGGGTGCGGGCGGCGGTCAGGTCGTGCACCGCGCTGGGCAGGGCGGGTGAGGCCCAGATCAGGCGCCCCTTTGCAGTCGGCGATGACCTGCACGTTCACCCCGTGGCGCTTGTGTTTTCCGGAGTAGTACGGGCGCTGGTCGGAGACCCGGTCGATGGGGATCAGGGTGCCGTCGAGAATCGCGTAGGCGAGCCGGCCGATGCGCCGCAGGGCCGCGTTCAGGTGGTCGGCGTGCGTGGCGAGTAGGTCGATGGCTTCCCGGACGTACCGCCAGGCCGTGGTGACGCTGACCGTGAAGCCGCAGGCCAGGCGGGTGATGGTGTCACCGTTGCGGAGGTGGGCCAGGGCGAGCAGGGCATGCCGGCCGGCATCGAGGCGCCACCACCGGCCCCGACGTCGGGCGCGTGCGGCGCGGATGAGGTCGGCGAGGTGGTTCAGGGTACGGCTGGACAGCGCGATCCTGGACGGGTAAGACAGCACAGCGAGATTCCCGGTTTGGGGCATCGGATCTTGGTCGACTGCTGTCCTACCGGGAGCCTCGTCCTATATCGACACCAACTCTCCTCCACCCATCCCGACCAGGCCCGTCACGATGAAACGGGCTCATTCAACTGATGTCGCTCGGCCAGGCAGCGGGAGGGCGAGCGGCTGTGGTGCCGATCCGGTGGGCGGCGTGTTCGATGTCGCTCTCCCGGGTTTCTCGGCCGAGGCTGATTCGGATGGTAGCTCGCGCGTCAGAACCACCTAGGCCGATGGCGGTGAGGACGTGGGACGGTTTGGTGTGTCCGCTGGTGCAGGCTGAGCCGTTGGAGATGGCAAGGTCGGGTAAGGCGTTGATGAGATCGGCAGCGTCGATGCCGGGGATGGTGAGGCTGAGGTTGCCGGGTAGTCGGTGTTCGGGGCTGCCGTTGATGTAGGCGTGTGGGAGGGCGGCTTGCAGGCGGTCGGCGAGGCCGTCACGTAGCTGCGCAATGCGTTGGGTTTCGTGTTCGCGTTCGGTGGAGAGGATGCGTAGGGCTTCCGCGAGGGCGATGGCGCTGGCGAGATTGACGGTGCCGGCTCTTATGCCGTGCTCCTGACTGCCGGCGTATTGAGGCCGTACGGGCGTTCTGCGGCGGACGTAGAGGGCACCGATGCCTTTTGGACCGTAGATCTTGTGTGCGGAAATGGTGAGCAGGTCGACCCCGAGCCGATCAACGTCGATGTCGAGTGCGCCGATGGCTTGAGCGGCGTCGGTGTGCAGTAGCACCTTGTGGCGGCGGGTGATGGCGGCGATGTCGGCGATCGGCTGGACGGTGCCGATTTCATTGTTGGCGTACATGACTGACACCAGAACGGTACGCGGGGTGATGGCTACGGCGACGTCGGCGGGGTTCACGCGCCCATGGTGATCCACCGGGACGGTGGTGACGGAATACCCGGCGCGACCGAGTTGGTCGCAGGAAGCCAGAACTGACTGGTGCTCGATGGCGGTGGTGATGATGTGGTCGGCGTTGGGTCGCGGGCTGGCGGTGACGGCGCCGAGGATGGCGAGGTGGTTGGCTTCGGTGGCACCGGAGGTGAACACGATCTCTGTGTCATGCTGGGCGCCCAGCGATGTTTTCACCTGGCGGCGTGCAGCTCGGAGGGCGGTTGCGGCTTGGCGACCGGGCTGGTGTGGGCTGGACGGGTTGGCGTATTGCTGTGCGAGGAACGGCAGCATTGCGTCGAAAACGCGTTGGTCGACCGGGGTGGTGGCCTGGTAGTCGAGATAGACGACGTCGCGGCTCACATGATTCTCCGATCCGGGGTCGCGTACTTGCGGGCGGCGTCGACGACGTCCCAGTAGACGGTCCGTCGTGCGCCGAGGTCCGACAGTGAGGTGGCCAGGCAGCGCCAGTTGCGGTTGGGATGGTGGAGGGCGATCAGGAACGCCACATCGAACCACTCCCGGATTGACCGGATCACCCGCTCGGTGGGGTCGGTGTCGCGCCAGAGGTCAACGTGCCCCTGGGCGCGTAGCCACTCTGCGGCTGCAGACGCTTCGTCCGAGTCGTTGAGGGAGCCTGGCCCGGTAATGGTGCGGATGTGGGGGGCGAGGCGCTCCAGCCGGGCCTGTCGGCGGGCGTGTGCGGCCTTGGGTGACAGGTCCCGGGTGACGCGCAGGTCTGCCCACCACGGTTCGTCGTAGCGGTGCCAGGTGACGCTGGCGATCGAGACGGAGACCTGGGGGCGGATGCCACCACGGGTGAGGTCGCCGACGTCGTAGCCGGCGCCGAGGACCTCGACTGCGAAGGTTCCGGGCTGTCTGGGTGCGGGCCGGTCCATGCGGAGTAGGGCAGAGAGCTGGTTGGTGAATCGGTTGGTGGGCTCGAGGAGGATGACCGCTCGACCTCCGGCGATCAAGTCGGCGGCATGTGGTTCGACCTGGTCGATCGGGAGGCTGTTGCCGCCGCGGTAGTAGGCGCGGGTCTCGACGCCGCCATCGGAGCGGACCATCAGCTCCGTCGCGCCAGTCGCGTCCGCCAGAGTACGAATCGCTGCGGGTAGGGCGGTGGTGTCGGCATCGGGGGTGACGCAGACGCCATTGAGGACGGGGTTGCCGAGCAGGCGTAGCTGGCACATGGTCGACCACTTCGGCCAGCGTTGGTCGGCAGCTGCGGTGGCCAATTGGTCGCGGTCGAGGCTGTGCAGCAGTTGGTGCCGGCCGTGACGCATCGCTGTCTCCCGTTCAGGCCGTCTGCTGATCGAAGACACCGCGCAGGATGTCGGCGGTGAGGCGTTGGTTGTGGCTGAACGGGTGGTCGCGCCAGTCGGACTGACCCGCGATGCCGTGTAGTTGGGCGCAGACGCGGCGTACATACTGGCGGGCGAAGCGGCTGTCGGCGGACCAGAAGAGGTGTTTGCCCGGTCGGGGCGACAGGTAGAGGTACGGGCCTTCGGCGGCGGAAGCTAGGTCCACTAGTCCACGTAACGCCCTTCCGTCTCCACCCGTGTTTTGGTACGCGACGGTGACCGCGTCTGCGTCGGGAACCGGGATCAGGTGCAGGTGGCAATGGGTGCAGCAGCCCGCCCCGAGCTGGCAGTCGCGTGAGCCGTGTTCGGCGAGGATGGTCGGACCGAACACCGACTCGATGCGCGCCCGCATTCGTTCGACGGCCGGCTCGACCCTCACCAGTTCGTTCGGGTTCAGGTCTGCCGCGGCGTCGACATGATCGAGGGGCATGAACAGGCAATAGCCTGGAGTGAAGCAGCCGACAGTTGGCAGGAGCAGCCAACCGTCGTCCTCGACGATGATCCGGCTGCCGTCACCGGTGCTGGCGAACTCGGCGCAGAAGGCGCAGTCCATGCGGTCACCCCTGATACTCGTGGGCGGGAAACTCGTCGGCATAGCGGCTGCCCAGATGCCCACCGCCGCCGTAAAAGGGATGTGCGGAGGCATGCGCGATGGGGCCGTCCATGCTGAACAAGACCAGCCGGGCCACCGGCATGCCGCAGCGAATGCGCAGCGTGGCAGGACTGACGTTGAGTAGTTCGAGGGTGAGGTGGCCGTTCCAACCAGGTAGCACCCAGCGGCTGGTGACGTGCGTGGCCAGGCCGACGCGGGCCAGATGCGAGAGCGTACCGATCGCGCCAGCCTGGCCCGGGCCGATTCGCAGCGGCTGGTCCACCTGGCAGAGCGCCATGCGTCCGGGTGGTATCTCGCAACTGTCCCACCGCTTGCGGGGTGGCTGGTAGAGCTGGTTGATGCTGGCCTGGTCCGCCAGGTCGACGGTGGCACCCGCAGCTGTCGCTACCAGCAACTGCACGGGTGCGCCCAAGCACAGGAGGAGGCCGTCTCCGCGCAGCTTGCCGGGCCAGCCGACCTCACCCGTCTTGATTAGTCTCGTGATCTCGCCCGCTGTTAACACCACCAGCTCCCTCCTGTTATCGGATGAACACTGATGGTTAGATGTTCCCTGGTTCGTTTCGCAGCGTCTAGATGTACTAGCGAACATCCGAAGATGGTTTCGGCGATAACTGCGATGTGGTGCACTTCAACTGCACGACAGGACAGTTCACCGATGCGTGAACGGCGGTGAGGCGTGGAGGACAGGACTGGGCGGGTAAGCGTGCCGGGCTCTGACGGGCTCATGGCAGTCGGACCTGGGCTGCTGGATACCACGTTCGACCAACTGCGTACCTTGATGCTGGTGGCCGAGACCGGCTCAGCGCTGGGCGCTGCCCGGACGCTGGGTCGGGAACAGTCCAGTGTGCAAAAGCAACTGGACACACTCAACCGCAACTTCCAACAGATGTGCGGCGAGCTGCTGGTGATCAAACAGGGTCGTGGACAGCCATTCCTGTTTACCCCGTCCGGACAGCAGTTCATCGACCTGGCCCGCGAAACGCTGGGCACCTGGCAAGCATCGGTCAACGACGCCCGTCGGCGACTGGGCCAGACGGTCGCCGTTGGAACCACCGAGTTCACCCTCGGACTCCTAGGCAGGGTGTGGCAGCGCGTCAGCGACGAGTTCACCTCCCGCGAAATCGAACTCAAAGTCCTGCACGTACGCACGAAGGACGCGTTCAGTCGGCTGGACACCAACGAGGTCGACCTGATGTGCGGCGGACTCGCCTCCGCCGCCGGAAGCGCCGAGGTACCCGACCAGTACGACTTCCTTGAATGGCATCGCGAAGGGCTGGTACTGCTGACCAACCTGTCCCGTCGCGAACTGCCAGTTAAAGCGGTCGGGGTCGACCGACTACCGTCGGTACCGCTGGTCATCCCCTCCGGTGGCGTGATCGTGGAATTCCTCAAACGTTGGTACGGCGCGGACTACCGCAGGCAGCTCACCCTCGTCGCGAGCATCGACGACATCTACTACGGCCTGGCGTTGCTACGCTCCGGCATGGCCCACGGCTGCATGATCGTCTCCGCGGCGATCGGGCAGGACGCCATCGAAGGACGACTACCCAGTAGCCCCGACTTCCGGCTCGTCGCGTTTGCCGAAGACTTCGACCCGATGCTCGAACTAGTCACCGGCGTGTTCGCCCGCACAGGCGAACGACAGCAGTACGCACCCACGCATCCCCTCAACATGCTGTGGCACGCATTCGCCGAAGAGACCCGATCAGAAACTCCGTGACCCCGCAGGAGGACTCACGTGCGCCTGGCATCAATCAACCTGAACAAGCGTCTCGGCAACCCCGCCGCCCGTGCCAAACTCACGGCCTGGCTACACCACCACCATGTTGACGTGCTCGTCGCCCAGGAACCGTGGAAGCCTCTCCACCGGACACCGGTCGACCTCGCCGGCTTCCGGTCGATCGCCGGAGACGGGGACCTGTTCTGCTGGATCGCCGAACGCTTCGCCACCCCACCTGCCTCCCGGCCCGACCGCTTCGTGCAACGCCTGGAACTAGCCTGGCTCGTTGTCTGCAACACCTACCTCGATTGCGGATCGACCACCACGCGCAGTAGTCAGCTCGACCAGCTCCAGAAAGCCATCGCCGCCGAACAAGGACGCCCCACGATCGCCTGCGGCGACTTCAACATCGCCCCACGCCCGATAGACGGACTCCACAACGGCCAGCCCAGTACCTTCAACAACACCACAGACCGGGCGCCGCTCTCCGCGCTACTGGCAGAACTCGGCCTCGTCGACAGCACCGCGACAGACCCGTCCCAATTCACCATCGAACGTCACCACACCGGGGTGCCCAGCCAGTTCCGCTGCGACCTGGCCCTAGTCCCCGATCACCTACACCCGGCGATCACCGTGCGCTACGACCACACCACCCGCAAGGGTGAGCAGGCGTTCACCGACCACTCGGGCATCCTTATCGATGCTCCGGTCACTCTCCCCCCAGCCGCCGACGAGGAGCAGGAAACCCTATTCACGCTGCTACCAGAACCCATCGACGAATCGTTGTACACGCGCAGCGACTACCAACCCCATAAAACCGCGATGACACGGGCCCGCTCGTCCCCGTTCGCCCGCACAGTCGTCGAGGTCATCGCTCCTCAGCTGGGCGTCGCCACCATCCTTGACCACGGCTGCGGGCGTGGTAGCGACGTTCATCACTACCGGGCTTCGGGACTGGACGCCGACGGGTGGGACCCCCACCCCGGCTTCGGCCAGGCCATCGAACCCCAACGCCAGTACGACCTAGTCACGAACGTCTTCGTACTCAACGTCCTCCCCGACCCCTGGCAGCGCATCCGGGCAATCCAGCATGCCGCCCGATTCGTGCGCCCAGGAGGCCACCTGTTCGTCGTCACCCGCTCGCCAGCCGACATCGATCCGCGGGCCACCTCAGCAAACTGGCAAACGCATCACGACGGATACTGGTCCAGTGAGGCCAAGGGCACGTTCCAGAAGGGCATACCAACAGAGGAAGTCATTGCCCTCGGGCGCCAGGCCGGACTGCGACCCACCACGGAGCAGATTCCGCTGAAGACCTCACCCGCCGCCGGTCAAGCGTTGCTTGTCAAGCCCACATGGATTACGTGACCGCCTGCGGGCACGTTGCCCGACCACACGATCCGACGGGAGAACCCTCCACGCTCGGCCACCTTGGCCATACGCAACTTCTCTAGCTGGTCTCGATTAACACCAAGATCAATGGCCAACGCCAGCAGAACCTCCAGAACGTCCGCCAACTCATGGGGGTCCTCCGAGTCCAAAAACTCATCGACCTCCTCGACCAGCTTCTCCCGCAGCAAACCACGGTACTCATCAGCGTCAGCGACCCTGGTTACCGGCTCCGCGCCCCGTTCGCGGACGATCTGCGGAATCTTGTCCCGGACCAGCTTGGCATGACTCATCGAACCCAGCCCCCAGCGCTATGACAGGCCCTCATGTCCCGACACAGTTCGCGAGTTGGGCCACCGCGCGAGTCTAGGCAGCCGGGCGGCGGTTCACGACCAGACACGCCCGTCCAAACGGACATGCAGCGCGGGCAACCGGACGTACTTCGAGCCGTGCACACACCCGTCGCGGCCGGGTCATCTGCTGCGCACGGCTGGTTTGGGGCATCGGATCTTGGTCGACTGCTGTCCTACCGGGAGCCTCGTCCTATGTCGACACCCACTCTCCTCCACCCATCCCGACCAGGCCCGTCACGATGAAAAGGGTTCATTAACTACGAGGCTGGCAACAAGGGTTGCTCAGCGTAGTTCCCCGTGGCGCGGGGAAGGGCGGGGCCGTGGAGCGTCCGTAGGGTGGTGGGTGTGACCGATGTGACGTATGCCCGCCTCGGAGCAGAGGCTGCCGCCGGATTGATGGATGAGCTGTGTGAGGTCTACGCGGATGCCTACGGGCAGGTTCCTGGCGAGGACGCGACGGTCAAGGTCGACGCGTTTCGGAGCCGGGCCACGGCGGCATTGGGCGCGCGGAACTACGAGCTGGTCGTCGCCCGGGTGGGGGATGAGCTGGTGGGGTTCGTCTTCGGGTACAGCCTGCGGCAGGACCGGGACTGGTTCGCCGGGCTTCAGCCGGCCCCGGAGGAGGGGTTCACCGACGAGCGTGGTGGCGAACGTACGGTGGTCCTGGCCGAGATCGAGGTACGTAAGGCATGGCAGGGCCGGGGAATCGGGCGCGGCCTGCATGACGGATTCCTGAGTGGCCGCCGTGAGGAACGTGCCACGCTGTCGGCCAACCCCGCCGCGACCGGTACTCATGCGCTCTATGAGGGGTGGGGCTGGCAGCGGGTCGGTGTCGTTCCTGGAGGTCCCGGTGCTTATTACCGGGAATACGTCAAGTTCGTGCGCCCGCTCCGTTAGGCGCGGGGTGGCGACCGGTAGGCGTTGATCGCCTGGTCGAGTTCCCGTACCGCTCGTGTGCGTTTCCACGGGTCGAGTCCGCGCCGCAATTGCTGCACTCGCTGTTCGATGCGGCGTGTCGAGTTCACCGAGGCCAGCTCCACAACGTCGGAGATGGTTTGGCAGGCGAGACCGACGTTCTGTTGCCGTGCAAATGCCTCCGCGCGATACAGCAGGCGGAACGACCGCTCGTGGAGATTTCCTTGGTCGTTGAGCTTAAGGGCCCTCTCGGTGGTTGCCATGACCCGGTCAACTCCGTCGAACTTCAGGGCGTTCTGGGCGTTGGTAGCCCAGAAGAAGGACTCGTCGTAGAAGTACCACCAGGACTGGCTGGGTTGGGGGTCGGTGAGGGCTGCTTGCAGCGCGGTGTGTTCGCGGTCGAGGGCTTGTTTGGATTGGTGGGCTTGGCCGTCGGCGGTGAGTGCGCGGACGGCTACGTCGGCGGCGTAGGCGCGGGCGTAGGGGCTGCCGCTCTGGTCGGCCCAGGCGGAGGCGGCGACGGCGTGGTCGATGCCAATTCGCGGTTTGCCCTGCCAGGTTGCCAGGTGGCTCATTGTGCAGAGAATGTAGGTCACCAGTTCCACTGCTCGGGCCTCGTGTGCGGCGGCTCGTGCGTCGTCGTAGAACCGTTGTGCGGAGTTGTAGTCGCCCATGTTGAAGCACAGCCAGCCGGCGAGCTGGGTCAGTTCGGCGTAGGCGGCCACTGCTCGGTCGCGGTGTGGGCCCTGGGGAGCTGCTTTAGCCTGCTGTTCGGCGATGCGGCGATAGGCCAACGCGCTGGGCAGGGTGGGGCTCGCGCCGAGGACGTCGCCCTGCTTGCGTAGGTTGGGCATCATTGCTTCGCAGTGCGCGAGGGTGGCCGGTTCGAACCTTGCGGGATCGGCCAGCATCGGTGCGGCGCTGGCGCTGTCGGCGGAGCCTGCCAGCTCTAATAGCGGTGCTGTCGCAGCGACGGCCAGCGCGGCTGTCAGGCTGCTCAGCATGTCCCGGCGAGTCTGGGAGTGTGGTACTCGTTGCATCCACATGATGATGACCTGCGCCAACTCTCCGAAGTTGACCTCCTCGGGCAGGCGGTACAGGCCAGCCGCTTCCGCTTGTGACGGAGCGTCCGCCTCGGCACCAGGGCGCCGGCCGAGCAGGTCACGAAGCAGGATCTCTGCTTCGCTCGGCACTATGATTTCACCTACGAGGCCAGCGTTCATACCCTCGGGCGCGGCCGGGGCTGATCCCCTGGCGGAGTCGAGGTGGCGGAAGCTCGGCAGATCGGCCAGGAGGTCGGCGACGCTGCATTCGTAGATCTCTGCGAGGCGGGCCAGGTTGTCCTGCGAGGGTGAGTAGCCGCCCTTGCCGGGCCAGATCTCCCAGTACGAGAAGCTCTTGAACGTCTTGGGTTCGTTGGGCCAACGCAGGTTCCACTCCTCGGCGGCCTTGGCCTGGCTCCATCCACGAACGACGCGGAGCGCGACGCGGGGGTTGAGTCGGAACCTGTCGCGGAAGACCTCGGCGGCCTCGACCCATGTCCTTCCCGCTGACCGCAGTTCGGCGGCGAGGCGCGTTTGCTGTTGCCGCAGACTTTCCGAGTTCCCGCCGGTCACGTTTGGGGCCCTTCTCCGTCAGCCCTGCCCATCGATGTTGCTGTCACGGTACGCAATTCGGCCCGTCTATGTAACTTCCCCGCGACACGGGGAATTGACGGAATGAAACCTCCCAACGATCACAGGTGGCGGGATCAGGGCCATGTAAATGATCGTGGATGCAGTTGCCGTGCGACCGCTTCTCCGCACTGTCGAGGCGTAGCAGGAGAGGCGGACCTGTGGTGCGCGGGACGAGTTGTCCGATGCCAGCGTTGAGAGGGGTGGACGTGACGACCCACCGGATGAAGTGGTTCATGCCCGTCGATGATCGTCCGTTCGATCCTGGTTGCGTCTTCTTGGACCGCAACGCCGTGAACGTAACCACCCATGACCGTGCGGCGGGTGGACGCGCAGACGCTGCGGTGATCTCGGGTCGAGCCGACCTGCCTGCTGCCGATCGACGGGCACCTGTTACCAGCGCTTCTGCCGGCACCGCTTCGCCTCTCGTTGTGACGAGACGGTGGGTCGAATCGACCGTTGTGGGACGTCTTTGCAGGCCGCCGCACAATGGCTGATCTTGGGCGGTCACTGGCACTCGTTGTTACCGATCATGAGCGGGCGGCAGGGTATTTCTGGTCGTTCATGGCGGACCGGAGTGTGCGGTTCCTTCCGGAGCGGCTCGCGCCGGTGTTCTTCTCGACGCTCGCGGAGTCGATCGCTGGTCGGGGTGATCCTGCAGGCCGCCAGGCTGGTCTGGTGGTGCTGGGGCGCTTGTACCGGCGGTTCGATTTTTACCCGTACCACGGGACGGTGATTGCGGCGGCCCTGGTGGACACGGTGCGCCGGTTCGCCGGCGAGTCGTGGAACCCGGAGCTGACCCACGTCTGGGAGCAGGGTTGCCGTCGGACGTTGCGTGTGGCCGAGCAGGCGGCCGGGATGTTGGGTGACGGCCCGCATGTGACGTTCGGTGAGGTCGAGTCGGTGGTGTCGGCGTCCGAGGGGATCGCCGTGGTCACGGTGCGTCCGGTGCGGCGTCTGCGCTACCTGCCGGGTGAGGCGTTGCCGGTGTGTTCGCCTCGGGTGCCGGGTCGGTGGCGGTGGTTGTCTCCGGCGAATGCGCCGCGTCCGGACGGGACGGTGGAGTTCCACATTCGTGCCGTCCCCAGAGGTGTTGTCTCACCGGTGCTGGTCGAGCAGGTGGCGGTGGGGGAGTTGCTGTGGTTGGGGCCGGCGTGTGAGGTGGGGTTGTCGTTGGCGGCGGCCGGTGACGCCGATCTGCTCCTGGCCGCCGGGGGTACGGGGCTTGCGCCGTTGCGGGCGTTGGTGGAGCAGGTCGCCGCGTCACCGGGCCGGCGGCGGGTGACTCTGGTGGTGGGTTCCCGCACCCTGCTGGACCTGTACGACGCGGCGGGATTGGACGAGCTTCGACGGGCGCATGGTGACTGGTTGACGGTGGTGTTGGCGTTCTCCGACGACGAGGACGTGGACCCGACAGCCCAGGGTGACTTGCTGTCCCTGGTGTTGTACCACCATCTGCCGGGGCAGGCGGTGTATGTGTGTGGGCCGCCGCAGTTGATCGAGGAAGCGCGGACGTGGTTGCCGATCGGCGGCGTCGACCCCGCTGACCTGCATCTGGCGGTGACGTTCCGGCACGGGTTCGACGCGGCGTTGTGGGCGTCCCGGCAACGGTCCGCTGGCACCGCCGCCCCGGTCACCGGGACGACCGGCGGCAACGGCGGCGACCGCCGGTCGGGGAATGTGACATGACGCGGGCTGTGGTGGTGCGTCGGGCCTCGGGTGCGGATCTCGACGCGTTGTCGGTGGTGGTGGCGCAGGCGTTGTCCGCTGGCCCGCTGGGTGGCTGGTTGGTGCCGGACGCCACCGAGCGGCCGGTGGCGCTGCGCCGGTACGCGCGGCTGGTGGTGTCGTGGGGGTTGCGGGACGGCCTGGTGGACACGACCGACGACCGGTCGGCGGTGGCGGTCTGGTATCCGCGGGTGGAGGTGCCGGTGCCGTCTGCGGTGTGGACGTTTGACCTGCACCGGGCCCTCGGCCCCCGCGCGTCCCGGTTCGCGTTGCTGCACGCCTGCCTCGACGCGGTGGTGCCGCACATTCCGCATCATCATCTCGCGCACGTCGCGGCCCGTCCCGGCCGGGACGATGCGGTGCCGGTGTTGCTGGCCGTCCACCACCGGGGTCTGGACGCTGAGGGGTTGCCGTCGTATGCGGAGGTCCCCGGTGGTCGTCCTCGTGAGGGTGTGTTGGCCGGGCTGGGTTACGAGCCGAGGTCGCCGATCCTGTTGGAGTCGGGTGGCCCCGCGCTGTGGCGGATGTGGCGACCGACGCCCGGCAGCAGCCGGGCGGGCGGTGGGCTTCCGCGACGGGACCGGCTGTGCCGTAGCGGGACGCCGTTTCGCGGCCAGCTCATCCCGGTACCACCGCGTTCTCCCTGACCGCGCCCGGTAGGGCACCACTCGATCACTAGCTGGCGATGGCCGTATGGCCCGCCGGTCGCCCCTGTGCACCCGTAATCGAAGGAGGGCTTGCCTCATGTTGACCGCTGTCAGGCGTCCTGCGCTCATGTTCCCGCCCCGCAGACGTGGAGTCGGCCGGTGGTTGCCGCCCTGGCTGACCCCCGCCCGCACCCGGGCCGACGTCACCAACAGGGCAGAGGGGGCGTCGGACACGTTCGTCTGGGGCTACGCGATCCGCCGGGAGTGGCCGGACGGCGCGCATGACCTGTTCGGGTTCACGCCTCGCGCCGATGTCGCCCTGCGGCGGCTGGACCGGGACCGGGGCTACTGGCGGACCGGACCGGTCCGGCCCACGGCGGTGTATCTGGTCGCGGTCAACGCCGCCGACGTGGCTGCGCATCCGGTGCGGGGTTGCCGAAGGTCGTCGTGCCCGGACGCCCCACAGCGGGGGCAACGATGACGACGCATGCGCAGGTGGCCCTCGCGCGCCGGACGATGACGCCGTTCGGGTTGTCGATCTTCGGGGCGGCGGCGTCGGCACCGATGGTGGTCCTCGCCGGAGGCATCGTCACCACCTACGCCACGACGCGGGTGACCGCGCTGCCGTTGACGTTCGTGCTGGTGACGGTCGTCGTCGCGTTACTGACGGTCGGCTACACCGCGATGGCCCGGCAACTCGGCCATCCGGCGGCCTACTACGGCATCCTCGCCCACGGCCTGGGCCGTAGCTGGGGTGTGGCCGCCGGGATGGTCGCCCTGGTGGCCTACACGGCGATCCAGACCAGCCTGTACGGCCTGTTCGGGGCGACCCTCGCCGGGCAGCTCGGCGGCACGTGGTGGGTGTGGGCGGGTATCGCCTGGGTCGTCGTCGGGGCGTTGGGGGTGCGGGCGATCGTCCTGTCCACCTGGGTCCTGGGCGGTGTCCTTGCGGTGTCGCTGTTGCTCGTGGGGCTGTTCGTCGTGGCGGGTCTCGCTTCTCCGGCCGACGGTGGTGTGTCGTGGGAGGGGTTTGACGTCTCCGGGTTGGCGGTCAGTGGGATCGGTGGCGCGGTCGCGTTGTGTGTGGCGGCGTTTATGGGTGTCGACGTGTCGGGGTCGTTCGTCGAGGAAGCGGTGGACCGCCGGTCGATCAGCCGCGCCACCATCACCGTCGTTGTGGTCCTCGGCGGTGTCTACGCCGCTGCCTCGTGGGCGATGGGCGTCGCGGTCGGCCCCCACGCTGTCGCCGTCCGTGCCGCTGACCCGTCGTCCGGGCTGCCGTTCGTGGTCCTGGAGCGGGCCGGCGGGATATGGGTGGGTGTCGCCGGTCTGATGCTGGTCTTCGCGATCGTCACGTCGATGTTGGCGTTCCACAACGTCATCGCCCGGTACGTGTTCGCGATGGCCCGGGAAGGTGTCCTGCCCGCCGGTCTCGCCCACACCGGCAGCACGACCCGGGTGAGTGCGCCACGCGGCGGGTCTCTCGCACAGTCGGGTGTGGCGGCGGTCGTGGTGGGGGCGTTCGCGGCCGCCGGGGTCGATCCGGTGGGGGTGATGTTCACCTGGCTGTCGACCCTCGGCGCGATCGGGCTGCTGTGCCTGCTGCTCGCCGCCTCGGTCGCCGCGTTGACCGCCCCGGCCGTCGTGCGGGGTCAGCGGGCCGGGCTGTGGCAGTGGAAGGTCGCGCCCGTGCTGGGTGTGCTCGGCGGGTCGGTGGTCCTCGTCGCGATGGTCGGCAACGTCGCTTCCCTGCTCGGGGCCGTACCGGGGTCGCCGTATCCGCTGCTGCTACCGGCGATCCTCGCCGCCACCGCCACGGCGGGCGGTATGTGGGCCGGACATCTGCGGCGGTCTCGTCCGGAGGTCTACGCCGGGATCGGCCACGGGACGCCGAAGACCCATGACGTTCCCGACGCCATCAACGTCTCGATCTGACCCGGGGGAACCTGATGATGAAGACCCATACGGCCAACACACCACCGGGCGGACGTTACGGGGTTGATCCCCTGGACCCCGGCTGGCGACCGGAGCACCGGCCAGCGGCAGCGCCCGGCGGACCGCGTCGACCAGCGGACTCCGTACCACGGTCCGGTGCCGGCGCGGCTCACCCCCCGCCACCCACCTACGGCCCCGCCCGCCTCCCGCAACCCGGTCACGGCGCGGCCCACCTCCCACCGGCCGGTGATGGACTCTCCCGCCTTCCACCCGCCGGATACCTACCGCCGGCTACCACCGGCCCGGCCCCTGCGCCACCGCCCGGGTACGGCGCGTCCCGGACACCCGGCGCCCACCCGCCACCTGACGCCACCACGCCCCTCACCCGGCCCACTCCCTCGGCCCCACCGCCATCGTCCGGGCAGGCACCGGCGACTACCCAGGGGTCGGTGGAGCCTGATGGTGGGGTGTCGGTGGAGGCACGCAGGTGGGCTGACCTGCGGCAGCAGGTGGTGTATCGGGCGAAGCGGCTGAACGTGGGTCACATGATCGAGGCGGATCAGCGGTTCGGGCAGCGTGACGCGCTCGGCCCGCACGGAGTGATGCTGTTCTTCGTCTCCGACGCCCCAGCCCAACCACACGGCTACCAACTGCACACCGCCTACCGGCTGTGGCTGGCCTCCCCGGAGTCGCAGCACCTGCCTCGGTTGCTCGCCGACCTGACCGACGTGGCGGCGGACAACATCGCCCGCGCGGCGTCCGCCCACCGGTGGTGGCATCCGCTCGGACCGCAGGGGTCGATGGTCAACGGCGGGGACATGACCCTGCCCGACGGCGCGGTCTACGTCGGTGCGGGGGTGACCACCCTCGATTCCGACCAGGGCCGTTGGCAGCAGGTCGCCCGGAGACTGCGCGACATCCCCGCCGGCGGCCGGCGGTTGTCGGTGTTCGACCTGAAGGGCCAGTGTTACGCCCTGCTCACCGACGGCACCGCCCTGCACGTCGACCGTGACCCCCATGCCCCTCTCGGCGTCGACGGTATCCGCTGCACCAGGACCCTCGACCCCGACCGGGTCAGCTACTACAACCCGCACGAGTACCTGACCGAGCAGGGCGACGACACCACCCGCGGCACCTGGCGGCAGCTCACCAGGCTGCACCACACCCTGGCCGGGCACCTGCTCGCCGGACGGCCGGCATGACCCACACCCCTGCTTATCCGCTCGGCCTTGCCGACGCCGCAGACCTCCGCCGTACGCCGATCGACGTGACGGCCGTCCTCGACCACCTGGTGGCCGAGGTCGACGCTGCCACGCCGACGAGCATCGGTTTCCCCGGCGCGGTCGACCTCGACCATCGGAAGGTGATGGCCCGGCTGGGGCATCGGTTGTGGAACAACATCGGTGACCCGGCCGACGTCGGCGGGACGGCCCACACCCGGGTCCTCGAACGCGCGGTCATCGCCTGGCTCGCCGACACCCTCGCCATGCCCGCCGACGACCGGTGGGGGTACGTCACCACCGGCGGCACCGAAGGGAACCTGTCCGCCCTGCACGCCGCCCACCGCCGTCATCCGACCGCACGGGTCTACTACTCGGCCGCCGCGCACTACTCGATACCCAAGGTCGTGGAGATGCTTGGTGCGCGCGGTGTGCTGGTCGAGGCGGGCCCGGACGGGGAGATGAACTACGACCATCTCGCCGCGCGGGTGCGCCGTCACCGTCGGTGGCCGGCAATCGTGGTCGCCACCGCAGGCACCACGATGACCGAGGCGGTGGACGACACCAGCCGCATCCGGGCCGTCCTCGACGAACACGCCGTGCCAGGGCACCTGCACGTCGACGCGGCCCTGTCCGGTATCCCCCTGGCCCTCGACGGGCAGCTCCGCCTGGACGACGACAGCGGCATCGGCAGCATCACCGTGTCCGGTCACAAGTTCCTCGGGGTGCCCACACCGTGCGGGGTGGTGCTCATCCGCGACAGCCTCCGCCGGCAGGCCGCCCCGGTCGCCTACACCGCGACGCTCGACTCCACGGTCACCGGGTCCCGGTGCGGGCTGGCCGCCGCCCTGCTGTGGCACGCCATCGCCACCCACGGCCGTGAGGGACACCGGTGGCGGGTCAGCGAGGCCCGCCGGCTCGCCGCCTACACCGTCGACCGGCTCACCGCCGCCGGGTGGCCGGCCTGGCGACACCCCCATGCCTTCACCGTCGTCCTCGACACCCCACCTGCCACCGTCCGGGCGAAGTGGCTGCTGTCCACCGACGAGGACGTCAGCCACCTCATCTGCATGCCCGGCATCACCCGGGGCCAGATCGACGCCTTCGTCGCCGACCTCGCCGCCGCCACCCCGCGAAGGTCGATCCCGCGCCCCCGACCGGCGACCGCATCACCCGCCCCCGGCATCCGCACACCCTGACCGCCGCCTCACCCCCAGCATCTCCGATCCCGCTCCCTGCCCTGCGACACCGTCTGCCGATCCCTACGGAGGCGATCACTGTGACCACCGGTTACGTCTTCCATCCCGAATACCTGTGGCACGACACCGGCACCAGCGCCGGCCTGCTACCCGCCAACCCCACGGCAGGCGTACAGCCCGCCGTGCACATCGAGAACCCCGAGGCGAAACGCCGCACCCACGAACTGATCCACGTCTCCGGACTCCTGGGCGAGCTGACGGTCATCGAACCCCGGCGGGCCACGATGACGGAACTACTCCGCGTGCACACCCCCGCACACGTCCAACACATCAGAACCCAGAGCGACCTGCGTCAGGGAGGCGATGCGGGGGACGGGTTCTCCCCGGTCGGGCACGGCAGCTACGACATCGCCCGACTCGCCGCCGGTGGCCTGATCGCCCTCGTCAACGCCGCCGCCCAGGGCGACATCACCAACGGGTACGCCCTGACCCGCCCACCCGGACACCACGCCACCGCCGACACCGGCATGGGCTTCTGCCTGTTCAACAACATCGCCATCGCCGCCCGCCACGCCCAAACCACTCTCGGCCTCACCCGCATCGCGATCGTGGACTGGGACGCCCACCACGGCAACGGCACCCAAGCCATCTTCTACACCGACCCCACCGTCCTCACCATCTCCCTACACCAGGCCAACTGCTTCCCGCCCGACTCCGGATGGACCCACGAAAACGGCGCCGCCGACGGCGCCGGATACGCCCTCAACGTGCCACTACCACCCGGCAGCGGCCACGCCGCCTACCTCCACGCCATGCACCAGGTCGTCATCCCCGCCCTCGACCGCTTCGCACCCGACCTGATCCTGCTCGCCAACGGCGTCGACGCGAACGTCTTCGACCCCATGGCCCGACAGATGCTCACCGCCACCTCCTACCGCGAGATGACCAGCCTGCTCGTCGACGCCGCCGACCGGCTCTGCCACGGCCGACTCATCGCCGCCCACGAAGGCGGTTACAGCCCCTTCTACACCCCCTACTGCGCCCTGGCGTTCCTCGAAGAACTCACCGGCACCACCACCCGAGTCACCGACCCCTACGCCGCCGTCGTCGCCGGCTACACGGCCGAACCGTTGCGCGCCCACCAACAAGCCGTCATCGACGAAGCCGCCCACCTCGTACCGCGGATCGGCAAACGTGAGATCACGACCGCACCCTGAGGGACTGGCCAACTCTGTGGGCGGCGTCCACTGAATACGGTCGCCCACCGCAGCTTCGAGTAGCTCCGCCTTCGCCTGGACCTGGGCGGTTGGGAGCCCGGCAGCTCTCAGCAGCCCTACCCGTGGTCGCCGCACCGGTGGCCACTCGACCGGCCGCCGGACGCGGCAACGGACGGCGGTCGGTCCGGGCCGGCGGCAGGGGCCATCCCCCGTCCCCTGCCGCCGGCTACCCGGCCATGGCCCTGGCACCAGTTGCCGGCCGGTGCCGGCCGGCTCAACCATTCCGAGCCGTAAAGGTGTTTGACCGATCCGAGTAGAAAGGAGTATCGAGTGGTCTAGATCGCTGATATGCGAATCGGAATCGATCGTGCCTCCGAAGCGCCGGCATGATGATCACGATTTGCCGTACCGAGATGACCGCAGATCAAAAGATCGTGTGGCTTGACGCGACACTCGACCCCAGCGAACTGGTCGAACTCGCCCAGTCCCATGTCCGATCGTCACTGACGACAACCGCTGCGAACCAGGAGGGCCGCCCTCGTGGTACAGGTGCCGCTAGCCGGCAAGGTCGTCTTCGTGGACTGGCACAGCGTCCTGTCACGCGATCCCTTCTGGATGTCAATACGCGAAAGCGCAACACACCCACTGAAAGCGCAACTCGAAGCGAGTCTTGCCGAGGTGTTCAAGAGTAGAGCCAACGAGTGGATGAAAGGGCTACTCTCCTTGGAAGAGATCATCAAGTCCATGGACGTCGAGCTTGACGGACGATTTCGCGACGACTTCCTCACCCGACGGCTATACATTGACTGCGCGAAGATGCGAGTCAACGCCGAACTGTTCGAAACCCTCCGCAAGATCAAGTCGCGTGTCCTGGTGGTGTTGGCAACCGACAACATGGACTGCTTCCTGAAAACCTTCGACCGCGCACGGACCAGGAGACGCCGTCCCACCCCGCAGCCCGAGACCCTTGCTGACTGGGCGGTCATTCTTGACGACATCATCTGCTCCAGTGAAGTCGCGGCATTGAAGGCCGAAGACCTCAACGCTTCTTTGGGCCATGGCTCGCCGAGCACGGCCTAACCGTCGCCGACGCCGCACTGATCGACAATCGCGCCGACAACTGCACCGCCTTCGCCGAGCAAGGCGGCAAGGCGGTGCAATACAAGATGGGCATCGGCGAGGTCCACGATGTGTTCGAGGCCCTGACCGAGTGGATGGACTCGGAGCCTGTCACACCACTGAGGTGACGAGCCTGGTCTCGTCAATGCCCCCGGCTTCCCCAAGCACACCGCGCTGACCTCGGCCGACATGAGTGACACCGCTTGCAGAAGCAGATCATGCTGGCCGGTGTAGTGCCCTGCCCGCCAATCTCGCGCTCGCTCAGAAGGAGCCGGACGGCGACGCGGGCATGAAGTAGGAGTTGCGCGCTACTGTCGACCACGTCCTCGACGACGTCGAGCACCTCGGCAAACCACGACCCATCGACCCGCGCGGAGCTTTAGTGATCTAGGAACCCCCAGTAGACGCCAGAATCCCGGAGGGTTCCGAAGCAGAAAATACGGATCAGATGAACAAAAAGGACTGCGAGCAAGAAAGATTCGCATCGTCACATCGCTATATTTGCTGATCGCGCACCGCTGCGCCCGGCCACCGAGCCGGGCGAGGATCGCAACGATGGCTGACGCTGCCGTCAAGGAATCCGACAAGAAGCTGCGCCCGGCCACCGAGCCGGGCGAGGATCGCAACCGCAACAAGATGACCGAGGTGATGAAGGCGTTCGGCGCTGCGCCCGGCCACCGAGCCGGGCGAGGATCGCAACCGGTCGCATGTGGCCCTGTACCGGTCCGCCCGGAGCCGGCTGCGCCCGGCCACCGAGCCGGGCGAGGATCGCAACAGCCTGTCGGCCGGCACCTCGGACGGCAAGCGGACGCGCTGCGCCCGGCCACCGAGCCGGGCGAGGATCGCAACAGACCGGCCGGCGTCAGCCCGATCTGATCCGCGAAGCGCTGCGCCCGGCCACCGAGCCGGGCGAGGATCGCAACGACGGTCATCGGGCACCCGCCCGGGTGGTCGACCAGGTGCTGCGCCCGGCCACCGAGCCGGGCGAGGATCGCAACAGGACGTCTCCATTACCGAGATGTCGGATCGGGGCGTGGCTGCGCCCGGCCACCGAGCCGGGCGAGGATCGCAACG
This sequence comes from Micromonospora sp. NPDC092111, assembly GCF_044755745.1. NCBI lineage: Bacteria > Bacillati > Actinomycetota > Actinomycetes > Micromonosporales > Micromonosporaceae > Micromonospora > Micromonospora sp. NPDC092111. The sequence goes on along the minus strand of NZ_JBIVRQ010000031.1, from coordinate 10,340 downwards.
CGTTGCTGGGTGAGCGCGGCGGCCAGCGCGGTCGCCTGGCTGCGCCCGGCCACCGAGCCGGGCGAGGATCGCAACACCCGACACTGCCAGCCCCCAGGGGCCGACGGCCTCCAGCTGCGCCCGGCCACCGAGCCGGGCGAGGATCGCAACATCCCGAACACGGTGATGCAGCGCCTCGACACGGCCGCGCTGCGCCCGGCCACCGAGCCGGGCGAGGATCGCAACCGGACGAAGTACGGGATGCTGGCGTACCGGTGGGCGGGGTGCTGCGCCCGGCCACCGAGCCGGGCGAGGATCGCAACTGGCCGACCTGGCCGGCCCGTGGTCGCTGGGCGCGGCGCTGCGCCCGGCCACCGAGCCGGGCGAGGATCGCAACCCCCGGGCCGCCTGGGCGCGGGTGAGGGACCCGGCGCGAGCTGCGCCCGGCCACCGAGCCGGGCGAGGATCGCAACCCAGGTGACCGGAACGGTGACCGCCTCGGATCTGGAGCGCTGCGCCCGGCCACCGAGCCGGGCGAGGATCGCAACGCGGCGGTGGTCGTGTCGGTCATACTGATGCCTCCTGGCTGCGCCCGGCCACCGAGCCGGGCGAGGATCGCAACCTGACGAAGGCGGACTGGGCGGACCGGTACGCGGCGCTGCGCCCGGCCACCGAGCCGGGCGAGGATCGCAACGACAATTCGAAATCGATTAACGGCGACAGGCTTGCACGCTGCGCCCGGCCACCGAGCCGGGCGAGGATCGCAACACCTTCGCCCGGGTCATCGACTCCCAGACGTGACGCAGCTGCGCCCGGCCACCGAGCCGGGCGAGGATCGCAACACGGTGGCGACCGTGGCCAAGGGTGCCGAGTACGGATTGCTGCGCCCGGCCACCGAGCCGGGCGAGGATCGCAACACGATCAACCCCGACGGCGACGGCGACGTGTACTCAGCTGCGCCCGGCCACCGAGCCGGGCGAGGATCGCAACCTGAGGCTGCGGTCCAGCAGTTCGGCGATGTCCCCGTCGCTGCGCCCGGCCACCGAGCCGGGCGAGGATCGCAACAGCCGCACCGTGGGTGCCACATCGACACGGTCCACGAACGCTGCGCCCGGCCACCGAGCCGGGCGAGGATCGCAACACGAGATGGGCGAGGCCATCAAGATGGGTGGCCTCGCGTGCTGCGCCCGGCCACCGAGCCGGGCGAGGATCGCAACTCGCCGTCGAGGCGGTCGCGGAAACGTGCGAGCGGCGTGCTGCGCCCGGCCACCGAGCCGGGCGAGGATCGCAACGAATGGGTGCAGCTCCCCACCACGGTGCGGTACGAGGCGCTCCGCCCGGCCACCGAGCCGGGCGAGGATCGCAACAGGCTCAGCGACATCGCGTCGTCATCACCCAGGTCCACCGGCTGCGCCCGGCCACCGAGCCGGGCGAGGATCGCAACGCTCTACGCCGTGGTGCACGCCAACGGCTCCCTGGTGCTGCGCCCGGCCACCGAGCCGGGCGAGGATCGCAACCTCGGCCTGGTGCTCCGGGCCGGCCGGAGCCTCCAGAGCTGCGCCCGGCCACCGCGCCGGGCGAGGATCGCAACGGTGTTGAGCGCGATCCACCACCGGCCTACGGCGATGGTGCTCCGCCCGCTCGACGGACCGGGTGAGGATCGCAGCCTCTGGCGGCCCTCTGTGGAGTTCCTGCCCCCGGGTGGGTTTGCGTCGGGTCCACGGGGCAGTGGGCGGGGTTCGTGCTGCTACTGGTTTTTGCGCCCAATTCGATGTCGGCGGGCTTCCGCTTTGCTGTGTGCTTGGGCACGAAGGGGTCGACGGCTGCGTATATTGTCGTCGCTCCGGTGGTCAGTTCCCGCTTGACTTGTGGGAATCGCAACGATGTTCATAGGAGACTGATCGTGTCGGGTGGGAGTTCTCTCTGGGCGCATAGCCCTGCTGTTGGCTCTGGTCGGTGGCATTCTCTTGCGGAGCATCTTCATGGCACGGCGGGGTTGGCGCGCCGTTTCGCTGCTCCGTTCGGTGGTGGTGAGGTGGCGTACTGGCTTGGTGCGCTGCATGACGTGGGCAAGGCGTCCTGCGCCTGGCAGGACAAGCTTGCTGTGGTTGCGTCCACTGGTGGGGCGGTTGGTATTGATCACAAGGCACTGGGGACCAGGATCGCGCAGGAGCGTGGGCTTGGGCCTTTTGCTGGTGCGATCTTCGGCCATCATGGTGGGCTCGTCGATACGCCTGTGCTTTGGGCAGCGTTGCGGCGGAGGCTTGCTGATCGGCCCGGAGATGTGGCCTCTGCTGAGCAGGAGTTGCCTGGGTTGCTGCCTGATCTGCCGGAAGATCTTGCTTCTCGGGTGCCGGTGGGCTGGCGGGGAGACCAGTTGGTGGGGGAGATGGCGTTGCGCTTGTGCTACAGCGCTCTGGTAGATGCGGACAGTCTGGACACCGCCGCCCACTTTCAGGGGTTGGCCGGCCCTCGGGTCCGTGCGGATGCCGACTTCGGTCACCTCTACAAGATGTTCGAGCAACGACGCCGCGCGGAGATCGCCGGACGTGACGGCTCTCCGATCGCAGCCTTGCGGGAGCGGGTCTACGCAGATTGTCTGGCGGCGGCTGAGCGGGAGCCGGGGGTGTTCCGTCTCGGTGCGCCGACCGGCGCCGGTAAGACGCTGGCGAGTGGGGGGTTCGCGCTACGTCATGCGGAGAAGCACGGGTTGCGCCGGGTGATCGTGGCGGTTCCGTTCCTCACCATCACTGAGCAGAATGCCGCCGTCTATCGTCGGCTGTTGGACGAGGAGGGTAGTGAGCCGGTCGTTCTGGAACATCACAGCCAGGCCGACTTCGATGATCCGGATGCCGGCCGGTGGGCGCGGCTGGCTGCGGAGAACTGGGACGCGCCATTTGTTGTCACTACCTTCGTCCGGCTTTTCGAGTCGTTGTACGCGCGTAAGCCGTCGGCGATGCGTCGGGTGCATCGCCTGGCCAACTCGGTGATCGTGTTGGACGAGGTGCAGGCGTTGCCGCATGCGATGCTCGTGCCGATCCTCGACGGTATCCGCCTTCTCGTGCGGCACTTCGGCGCGACCGTCCTGCTGTCCTCGGCGACGCAGCCGAGTTTCTGGGCGTTGGATGAGTTCAAGGACGTGCCGTGCACGGATCTGATCCACGACACTCCGAGGTTGGTCAATGAGCTTCGGAGGGTACGGTTCGAGTGGCAGCTCGACCCGCGGCCCACGTTGGCTGATATCGCTGACCAGGCCATAGGGGAACGGTCCGCGTTGGTGGTGGTCAACACGACGGCGGACGCGAAGGCGGTGTTCGAGCGGTGGCATGACGCTGAGCCGACGGGGGTGGCCTGGCACCTGTCGACCCGGATGTGTCCGGAGCATCGACGGCGGGTGCTCGAGCAGGTGCGCACTCGACTCGACCGGGGTGAGCGCATCTTGCTGGTGGCCACACAACTGATCGAAGCTGGTGTAGACCTTGACTTCCCGGTGGTGTTCCGGGCGATGGCGCCGGCTGACTCGTTGCTACAGGCGGCCGGGCGAGCCAACCGCGAGGGCCGGATGGCCCACGGCGGTCGGGTGGTCGTCTTCGCGCCGCAGGACGGCGGGCAGCCGCCCACGTACAAGACGCTGGTCGGCTGTGCCGGACGTCAATTCGGACCCGGCAAGGCAGACCCGGACGACCTGGAGGCGCTCGGACGCTACTACCGCAACGTGTACGACACGCTCACCCTCGCCGACGGTCAGCACGTTGGGCAACGCATCCAGGCTGCCCGGCAACAATGGGAGTTCGAGACCGTAGCGGACGGACCGATGGACGCGAGCACCGGGCGGCGGAATCGGAAGCTGGCGTTCAGGATGATCGACGACGACGCCATTAACGTGGTGACGCCCCAGGGGGCCGAGACACCCGAGCTGCGGGAAGAACTGGAGCAGCTCATCGTGGACCTGCGCCATGCACCGGTCCGGGAGCTCGCCAAGCTGCGCCGCTTACAGCCGTACACGACGAACCTCCACCCCAGCGTCCTACGCCAGCCCGGCGTGATAGCGCTACTACGACCGATTCTCGGCACCGAAGTGCGGCGAGGCGCGCTGGTCGAGTGGATCGGCGAGTACGACAACGCCACGGGGATCAACCTCGACCCGAACCTGGAGCAGTTCGTGTTCTAACGTCGGCCAGGCCACCAGGTGAGCGCGCCGCGCGCTCACCTGATGACTGAGTCAATCCAAAGTCCTGTGTGGCCCTGCGGCCGTGATCAAGGCATGCCGTGTCGGGTGGAGTCCCGCTTTCGACGTCGGGCGAGTCGGATTCTTGTCAGTCCTTCATGGAGTGAGCCGGCGTGGTGTGGCCGTTCCTGTCGTACCGGTCGTGGATCGTCGCACTTGTTGTGCGAGGAGGCCTCCGGTTTCGTGGTGTGGTCTTTCTTCGTTCGTGTGTTCGATGGGGGCTGTCGTGGGAGGGACCGTGTGGTGACGACGGAAGTAGTCAATGGGGTGACTCTGCGACGGAGCGCGGAGGGTGACCTTCCGGTGGTGGTGCAGGTCAGTGGCGAGGCGGCGTTGTTCTCGCGGCCGGAGTTGAAGGTGGAGCGGGTCAGCTATCCGGTGATGACTCCGTCTGCCGCGGTGGGGGTGCTCGAATCGATCTTCTGGAAGCCGGAGATGCGGTACCAGGTTGTCGCTATCGAGGTGCTCAGGCCGGTGAGGCAGTTTTCGATCCGGCGGAACGAGACCTCGGATGTCGCGCCGTTGGCGGAGGCACTGAAGGGGTCGCGTCGGGTTGACACTGCCGCGCACCGCGATCAACGCAATGCGGTGTGCCTGCGGGATGTGGCGTACCGCATCCATGCTCATGTCGAGGTGGCGGCGCATGCGGACAAGCCGGTCGCGGCGTACCGGGATCAACTGCGTCGGCGGGTCCGGAAAGGGGCCTGTTTTCAGCAGCCCTACTTGGGCACTCGCGAGTTCAGCGCGGAGTTCGGCTGGCCGGATGACACGCCACGGGCGGATGTCAACGAGGAGATCGGCATCATGCTGCACTCCATCCACCGGGACGGGCAGTCGGCTCAGCCGCGGATGGAGTGGTTCGCCGCTCGGGTGGTCGCCGGGGTGTTGTCCGTGCCGGAGCGGGGGATCGAATTGGCGCTTCCGGTGGAAGGGCCGGTGGGCTAGTGCTGTTGCAGCGGCTGGTGGAGTTCGCCGACACCAGCGAGGACGTCATCCCGCCGTTCTATTCCCGCAAGCCGGTGCGCTGGAGCCTGGAGATCGACGGCGACGGCGTACCCCGGGGTGGCCTGGTCGATACGGCGAACAAGGACGACCCGAATTCTCGGTTCGGTGCGCCCCGGCTGGTGCCGGCGGTGACCCGGACCGTCGGGATCTCGCCCGCGCTCGCGGTCGACACCGGGGAGTACGTCTTCGGCTGGATGTCGGAAGGGGCCAAGCCGGAGCGGGTCGCCAAGCAGCACGCCGCGTTCCGTGCCCTGATCACCGACTGGGCGGCAGCCGAACCAGACGGTCACGGTCCGGCGATCGCCGCCTTCTACCGCGAGGGGCACGCCGACAGCGTTCTACCGCCGGCTGACTGGAGCAGGGGAGACCTGGTCGGCTTCTGGGTCGACGGGCTCTATGCGGCGGACGCTGTCGCGGCGCAGCGTTTCTGGGCCGGGGTGGCCGGTGACCGGAAGGGCTCCGGACGCTCCGGGCTGTGTCTGGTCTGCGGGCGGGTGCAGTCGCTGCTCCACACGATGCCGCAGCAGATTCCTCGGCGGTGGGTGCCGGGGGCCACCCAGAACGCGTCGCTGGTCAGCATGAACGAAGCCACGCACGGCTACGAGCTGCAGAAGTTCCTGACCCACACCCCGATCTGCGCCGACTGTGGGTTGAAATTCATGACCGCGCTGACGGCTCTGCTGTCCGATCCGCGGCACAGCACCGGTCTGTCCGGGCAGAACGCTCGGCTCGCCTGGTGGGTGCTGGGTGGGTCGACCTTCGACCCGTGGTCGGCCGTCGAGCAGTTGGACCCCCGCCAGATCCACGCTCTGGTCGCTGGGCCGGCGAGCGGCACGGAAGTCTCCCTCGACGAGTTGTCCCGGTACTGCTCGGTGACGGTGGGCGGCAACGTCGCCCGCGTCGTCGTGCGGGACTGGGTCGAGCAGCCGATCTCCCGGGTCAAGGACAATATCCGGGCCTGGTTCGACGACCATCGGATCGTCGACGCCTGGACCGGTGAGGTGGCCACCATCAAGGTCTCCCAGCTCGCCCGGGTAGCGGGTCGATTCGAGGCTGGCCGTAACGGAGGCCCTGGGACCTGGACGAAGTTCGGCGCATCCGGTGAACACCGGCCGCCTGACCTGTTCCACCGGCTGCTCAGTGCCGCGCTACTCAAGCGACCGTTGCCGCCGAAGCTGCTTAATCACGTCATCAACCGCGTCCGGATCGACGGCCGGCTCGACGCTGCCCGCGCGGCGTTGATCCGGCTTGCCCTGCGCCGTCACCCGACCCTGCCCGAGCATGAACGAGAGAGGCTGACGCCGACCTTGAACGTCGCCCACAAGCAGCCGGCCTACGTGTCCGGCCGCATCTTCGCCGTCATGGACGACCTGCAACGCACCGTGTTCCGGGTTGCCGACCAGAGGCTGAACACGACCTTCGCCGAACGTTACTTCGGCCGCGCGATCGACAACCCGCAGGTCGTCATCGTCTCCGGCCGCCGCAACGTGCAGGCGTGGCTCAAACGCCTCCGCGGGCCGCTGCGCCGACCCGGCTGGTCGGACGCGTACGAACGTCGACTCGACGACCTGTTCGTTCAACTCGACGTGATTCCCAGCGCTGCGGTGCTGACGGACAAGGCCCAGTTCATCCTCGGCTACCACCAGCAGCGGGCCGAGATGCGGGCCGAACGACTCGCCGCAGCCGCGAACAAGAAGAAGACCGACCTCCCCCCGGAGCCCGACGACGTGGCACCGACCGCCGCCGACGAAGGAGACGACGCATGAGCGCCGCGCACCTCGACCCGACCCGCCGCCACGACGCCGTCCTGCTGTTCGACGTCAGCGACGGCAATCCCAACGGCGACCCGGACGCCGGCAACCAGCCCCGCACCGACGACGAGAGCGGACAGGGCCTGGTCACCGATGTGGCGATCAAACGCAAGATCCGCGACACCGTGTCGCTGCTGCGCGGCGACGACCCGCGCTACGGCATCTTCGTCGAAGCCGGCCACGCCCTGAACACCCGGATCGACGGCGCCTTCGCCGCCAACCCGCCCAAGATCAGCAACAAGCCCACCCCGGCGGAGAGCGCGGCAGCCCAGCAGTGGCTCTGCGCGCACTACTTCGACATCCGGATGTTCGGCGCGGTGCTCAGCACCGGCAAGAGCGGCGGCGCCGGGCAGGTCCGTGGCCCGCTCCAGCTCACCTTCGCCCGCAGCATCGATGCGATCCTGCCCACCGACCACACCATCACCCGAGTCACCCAGACCCGACAGGATGACATCGACAAGGGTGAGCGCACCGAGATCGGCTCCAAGTGGACCGTCCCGTACGGCCTCTACCGCGCCCACCTGTTCTACTCCGCACCCCGCGCCGCCAAGACCGGCGTCACCAGCGACGACCTCGCCGCCCTGTGGCAGGCCCTCACCGTCATGTTCGACCACGACCGGGCCGCCAGCCGCGGTGAGATGAAACTCTGCGGGCTCTACGTGTTCACCCACCCCGACGCCTTCGGAGCCGCACCCTCGGCCGCCCTCACCCAGCGGATCACCGTCAAGCGGACCAACGACGACAAGGCGCCACGCGCTCACACCGACTACACCCGCAGCATCGAGGAGTCGGGGCTGCCCGACGGCGTCGAGCTGACCAAGCTGGTCGACCTCTGGCCGTGACCGACGACCACCCCACGGACAGCGGCACCGACCTGCGGGAGGTGCCGCTGTCCGCGTTGGAGCACTACGCCTACTGCCACCGGCAGACCGCGTTGATCCACGTCGAGGGCGTCTGGACGGAAAACGTCGAGACGGTACGCGGCGACCTGAGCCACACCACCGTCGACCTGCCCGGCATCCAACGCCGCCGGGGTCTCACCACCATCCGGTCACTACCGGTGTGGAGCCACACCCACGGCCTACGCGGCATCTGCGACGTCGTCGAGTTCGAGAAGAACACCGCCACCCCTGTGGAATACAAGGTCGGACGCTACAAAGCGGGCGGCCCCGCCGAACTGCAACTCGGGGGACAAGCACTGTGCCTCATCGAAGCCGGCTTCGATGTGCCGACCGGATACATCTACTCCGTCGCCGAACGCCGCCGACACCCCGTACCCATCGACCACGACCTGCTCGACCGGGTCATCGCCGCGACCGCAGCCGTACGCCGACTGCTGCACACCCCGGCGCTGCCGGCGGCCCGCAACGACGCCCGCTGCCGACGATGCTCCCTGCGCGAGGACTGCCTGCCCGAACTGACCGACGGCCGGCAGCAGCCCACACCCGACCTCTTGACCCCACGACCGTTGGGACAGTGGCGTGACTGAACTGCTCAACACCCTCTACGTCCAGACCCCCGGCACCAGCCTGCGCCTCGACGGCGACACCGTCCGGATCTACCACCCCGACCAACCGGGACGCCACCTGCTACCCCTCGTCAGACTCGACCACCTGGTCCTGTTCAGCGGCGTGACCCCCACCGACGACCTGCTCCTGCGCTGCGCCGACGACGGCCGCTCGGTCAGCTGGCTCACCGGCAGCGGCCGATTCCGCGCCGGCCTGATCGGCCCCACCCACGGCAACCCGCTACTACGCCAAGCCCAACACCGCGCCGCCGACTCACCAGAGCGCCAGCTCCCCATCGCCGTCGCCATCGTCGCCGGCAAAATCCACAACGCGCGACAAGTCCTCCTCCGCACCGCCCGGGACACCAGCGGCCACCGACAGACCGCCCTACGGGCCAGCGCCGAACTCCTCGCCGGACGACTCGAACTCCTCACCACCACCGCCAGCACCAACGAAGTGCTCGGCGTCGAAGGCATCGCCGCACGCGACTACTTCGCCGCCATGCCCTACCTGCTCGGCGACAACAAAGATTGGAAAGCATCCGGCCGCAACAAACGACCACCCACCGACCCCCTGAACTGCCTGCTCTCCTTCCTGTACGGCATGCTGCGCGTCGCCGTCCATGGCGCACTTGAACAGGTCGGACTCGACCCCTACATCGGCTTCCTCCACGCCGTCCGACCCGGCAAACCCGCCCTCGCCCTCGACCTGATGGAAGAGTTCCGACCCCTCCTGGCCGACCGTCTCGCCCTGACCATGCTCAACCGACGAGAGTTGACCCCCACCGACTTCGAGGAACTACCGAACAGGGCATACCGACTCACCGACCACGGACGAAAAACCGTGCTGGCCGCCTGGCAACAGAGCCGACAACGCGACTGGCCCCACGCGCAACTCAGCCGCCAGGTGCCCGCTGCGCTGCTCCCCCTCATACAGGCCCGGCTACTCGCCCGCCACCTCCGCGGGGACACCGCCGCCTACCAGCCCTGGACGGTGAACTGAACCGTGGACCTGCTCGTTACCTACGACGTGGAGACGGTCACCCCACAGGGGCAACGTCGGCTCCGCAAGGTCGCCAAGATCTGCGAGGCGTACGGACACCGCGTGCAAAAATCGGTGTTCGAAGTGGTCTGCCGCGACACCGACAAGGTCCGCTTCGTTGCCGCTCTCCGAGACGCCATCGACCCCACCCAGGACAGCATCCGCATCTACCACCTGCCAGTCCACGCCCTCGACGACGTCGAGCACCTCGGCAAACCACGACCCATCGACCCGCGCGGAGCTCTAGTGATCTAGGAACCCCCAGTAGACGCCAGAATCCCGGAGGGTTCCGAAGCGAAGAATGCGGATCAGATATACAAAACGGACCGCAAGTAAGTCGGTAGCGGATCGTCAGGTCGCTATATTTGCTGTTCGTGAACCGCTGCGCCCGGCCACCGCGCCGGGCGAGGATCGCAACCCGTGACGTGTTCCGGAACTGTCCACAGACGAAAGCTGCGCCCGGCCACCGCGCCGGGCGAGGATCGCAACACGGTGAACCGATGGACTGGCGTATTCCAATCGCAAGCTGCGCCCGGCCACCGCGCCGGGCGAGGATCGCAACTCAGAAGGACGTTCGGGGGGAGGGGTGGCGCGTGCTTGCTGCGCCCGGCCACCGCGCCGGGCGAGGATCGCAACGAGCGGACCGTCACGCTGAACGCCGGGAATCAGCCGCGCTGCGCCCGGCCACCGCGCCGGGCGAGGATCGCAACGAGCGGACCGTCACGCTGAACGCCGGGAATCAGCCGCGCTGCGCCCGGCCACCGCGCC
>NZ_JBIVRQ010000030.1:0-31424 GCF_044755745.1 Micromonospora sp. NPDC092111 | reverse complement strand
CGGAAGCTAAGCCCTCCAGCGCCGATGGTACTGCACTCGGGAGGGTGTGGGAGAGTAGGACACCGCCGGACAAACATTCCAGTAGGCCCACCCCTTGTCAGGGGTGGGGCCTACTGCATTTCCACCACCCCGGGACCGGGACCCGGCGGTGTTTCGGGGATCCCGGCGAGGATCAGCGTCCGATCAGGCCACTTTTGCGGGCTACGAACCACCGGGGCAGCAGGGGTAATCGGTGTCGTCGCCATTCCGACAGTCGTGAGTGGACCGGCTGTCCTCCGGGGAGAAATGACGGATGGACGAGCTACCGGAGGAGAAGCATTTGGGGCCGGCTCCGCTCGCGCCGGTGGACAGCACCCGGCCGGCGATCCGGGTGCTGGTGGTCGGCCGGCTGGGTCTGCTGCGTACCGTCGTGTCGGCGGTCCTGGCCGCCGCACCCGGCTTCGAACTGGTCGGCGAGAGCGACTCCGACCAGCATTTCGTGGACCAGGTCGCCACCCGGCGTCCGCACGTGGTGCTGGTCGACCTGGACACGGTGGACGATCCCGCTGTCCTGACCGGACGGTTGCACGCGCGGATGCCGGAGTGCGCCGTGGTGGTGCTGACCTCCCGACGTACCGCGCGGGTGCTGCGCCGGGCGCTCGGGGCCCGGGTGCGCGGCATCATCGCCAAGGACGTGCCGCCGCAGGAGCTGGTCGACCAGTTGCGGGCGGTCGCCCAGGGGCAACGGATGATCGACCCGGTGACCGCGCTGGCCGCGCTCGACGCCGCGGTGAACCCGCTCAACGAGCGGGAACGCGGGGTGGCCGCCGCGGCCCTCCGGGGCCTGCGGACCAGGGAGATCGCCGCCGAGCTGCACCTGGCGCCCGGCACCGTCCGCAACCACCTGTCGGCCGTGCTGCGCAAGACCGGCGCCCGCAACCGCTGGGAGGCCGTCCAGCGCGCCCAGGATGCCGGCTGGATCTGACGGCACCCGATAGGGGGTGTCGGACCAGTTACGACTTCAATAAGATTTTCAACCGTGCGTCATCGACTGCGCACATGTTGTCAACACGGGGTCGATGCCAGGAGTCGTCATGGTCCGAACGCTGCTCGCCCTCCAGGGCGGGCTGGTGCGGGGCGCGCTCGCCCAGCTACTCTCCGCCGAGCACGACATCGACGTCGTCGGGGAGGCGGACACCCCGCACCAGTTGCGGGCGGCGGTGCGGGCCGAGCGGCCCGATGTCGCCGTGGTGGAGTTCGACCTGGTGACCGTGGCGGAGCTGGCCCACCTGACCGCCGTCGACCCGGCCGACGGCACCGACGGTGACGGGTACGTCGGCCGGCTGCTGATCCTGGTCGAGCAGCGGCGGGCCGGTCGGCTCGGCCCGCTGCTCGCCGAACACGGCCACCGGGTCGGGTTCCTCAGCCGGGACGTGCCGCCCGGTCGGATCGTCCAGGGGGTGCGTCAGCTCGCCGAGGGCCGGCTGGTCCTCGACCCCGACCTGGTGGTCGCCGCCCTGGAGGTCGCGGACAGCCCGCTGACCAACCGCGAGCGGGAGGTGCTCGACGTGGTCGCCGAAGGACACCCGGTCCAGGAGATCGCGGAGCGGCTGGTGCTGTCGGCCGGGACGGTGCGCAACCACCTCTCCCGGATCATGGCGAAGACCGGTGCCCGGACCCGCTGGGAAGCGGTGCGGATCGCCCGGGAGTCGGGCTGGCTGTGACCGGCTCCGTCCGCGCCGCCCCGTAGCCGACGAGGGCGCGGTAGGCCGCCGAGCGGGCCAGCAGCCCCGGATGGGTGTCCAGCGCCGCCGTACCTCCGTCGAGCAGCAGCACCCGGCGGGCGCGCAGCGCCGAGCTGACCCGGTGGGCGATGACCACCAGGGTGCCCGGCCGCGCGGCGAACGACCCCTCCAGGCGCGCCTCGGTGGCCGGGTCCAGGTGGCAGGTCGCCTCGTCGAGGATCATCAGCGGGGCGGGGGAGAGCCAGGCCCGCAGCAGCGCCAACTGCTGGCGTTCCCCGGCCGACAGGTCCGCCGGGCGGAGCACCGCGTCGTGGCCGCCGAGGCGGGCCAGCAGGCCGGTCAGGCCCAGCCGGGCCGCCGCCCGGTCCACCGCGTCGTCCGGCAGGCCGGTGGACAGGTAGGTCAGGTTCTCCCGGAGCGTGCCGGTGAAGACGTACGCCTCCTGCGGGATGAGCACCCGACGGTCGGCCAGCTCGATGGGCGTGGCCCCGGCCACCGGCAGCCCACCGACGCGGACCGTGCCGGACTGCGGGCGCAGCACCCCGGCGATCAGCCCCGCCAGGGTGGACTTGCCGATCCCGCTCGCGCCCACGATCACCAGGTGGTCCCCGACCGGCACGTCGAGGTCGAGGCCGTCGAGCACCGGGTCGGCGTGCGGGCCGTACCGGAAGGTCACCCCGCGCAGGGACAGGGCCGGCGCGGCCGGTCCCGGCGCGGGGCGCGGCACCCGGGCGACGGGCGGCACGGCGGTCGCCGGACCGGCCGCGCGCAGCAGCCGGTCCAGGGTGACGGCGAAGCGGAGACCACCGGCGGCGACGCCCTGCACCAGGCTGCGCAGGGCCGGCTGCACACCGCGCGTCACGTAGACCAGGGCCCCGAGCACCGCCCCCGGCCCCAGCCCCTGCCGGACCAGCCACGGGGCGGCCAGCAGCACCACCGGCAACGGCAGCCACCCGCCGATCGCCAGGCTCAGACCACGGGTGGCGGCCATCGTTGCCAACCGCCGCTCCACCCGCGCCTGGGTGTCGACGGACGCCCCGACCCACCGGGTGACCCGGTCCCGGGCACCGCTGGCGGTGACGTCGCGGTGGCCGGTCACCGCGGTGACCACGGCCCGGCCGAGCCGCTCGTCGGCCAGCACGTACTCCCGTTGCCGGGCGACCATCACCGGCAGGGCCGCGGCGAACAGGCCGAGGCCGGCCAGCACCGGCACCGCCACCACCAGGGCGACCGGCGCGGCCAGCGAGAACAGGCCGAGCACGGCGGCGCCGAGGGCGAACAGGAAGCCGCGTACCACCATCAGCAGCCCCGCGTAGGTGTCCCGCACCATCTCCACCTGGTGGGTGAGCCGGGCCACCGCCGCGTCGTCGGCCCGGCCGCCGGCCGCGCCGGCCACCGCGCCCCGCACCACCCGCCGCAGCAGGTCGTCGCGGAACGGTTCCACCACGTCGCCGAGCAGGGCGTACGCCCGGTTGGTGCCGGCCGCGCCGACGAGCACCGCGAGTACCAGCAGGCCCAGCCAGAGCAGCCCGGTCCCCGGACGGCCCGCCAGGAAACCGTCGTCGACGGCCCGCGCGGTGAGCAGCCCGGACAGCGCCGCCGGCACCGCCTCGGCCGCCGACCAGCCGGCCAGCCGCCACAACTGCGGCCGGCGTGCCCGCAGCGCGGCCCGGGTCACCCCGGCGACCGTGTTCACGACCGGAACACCTCCCGGTAGTCGGGGTCGGCCCAGAGCGCCGGGTGCGGGCCGACCGCGCGGACCCGCCCGCCGGCCACCCAGGCCACCAGGTCCGCCCGGGCGGCCAGGCCGACCCGGTGGCTGACCACCACCCGGGTACGCCGGTCGCCCGGCCCCGTCAACGCCCGGGTCACCTGGTACTCGGTGGCGGTGTCCAGGCTGGACGTGGCGTCGTCGAGGATCAGCAGCCGTTCGGCGCGCAACGCCCGGGCCAGGCCCAGCCGCTGCCGTTCGCCACCCGACATGGCCACCTCGGCCAGCGGGGTGCGGTACCGGTCGGGCAGCCGCTCGACGAAGTCGTGGATGGCCGCCGCGTGGGCCAGCGGCACCGGGTCCGCGCCGGCCCCGACGGCGGCGCCCACCGTGTCGCCGACCAGCACCGGCCGTTCGAATCCGTAGCCCACCGCCGCGTGCAGGGCGGCCGGGGCCAGCTCCGGCAGGGGCACGCCGTCCAGGAGCACCTCGCCGTCGTCCGGGTCGCGCAGCCGACCGGCGACGGCGGCGAGCAGGGACTTGCCGGCCCCGGACGACCCGACGACGACCAGCAGCGCCCCGCCGGGCACCCGCAGGTCGACCCGGTCGAGCAGGGGCCGGCCGTCGTCGCCCCGCACGGCCACCCCGCGCAGCTCCAGCGTGCCGGGCCCGGGTGGCAGGTGCGTGGTGCCGTACCGCCGGGCGGGCTCGGCGAGCACGTCGGCCGCGCGCCGGCAGCCCGCGCGTACCCGGACGGCGGTGTGCAGGGCGGCCACCACGGTGCCCAGGCCGGCGCCGAGCGCGGCGTACTGGATGGCGGCCAGCAACTCCCCGGGGGTCAGCCGACCGGCGGCCAGCGACACCCCGCCGACGGCGACGACCGCCACCTGGAGCAGCGGGTTGAGTACCGCGCCCCGGGTCGCCGCCCCGGCCAGCACCGTCCAGGTCCGCGCGCCGTGCCGGTGCAGCGCCGCGACCGGGGTCAGCACCCGCGCGACCTCCCGGTCCACGGTGCCGGCGGCGGCGATGGTCCGCGCCCCGGCCAGCGTCTCCACCAGTCGGCCGGCGAGCTCACCCTGGGCCTGCTGGTAGCCGGCGACCGCGGCCGAGGCGTCGGCGACGAAGCCGCGCAGCAGCAGGCCGAGCAGCAGCACCCCGAGCACGAAGGTGACGCCGAGCCAGGGGTCGATCAGGGTGAGGGCCACCAGGCTGCCCAGCGGCGGGAGCGCCACGGTGGCGGCCGTCACCACCGTCGGGGCGGCCTGGCCGGCGTCGGCGACCTGACCCACCACCCGGCCCGCCAGGTCGCCCACCGGGCGGCGGGCCACGGTCCTCGGGTCGAGGGCGAACAGGTGCCGGACCAGCGTGTGCCGCAGGTCGGCGACCGACCGTGCGGTGGCCGCGCCGGTGCCGTAGTCCCGGACGGCGCCGGCGACGACCAGGATCGCGATCAACGCGACGACGGCGGCTAGCCACCGGCCGGGGGACGCCTGTGGCGCGGTGCCGACGGCGGCGTCGACGGCCCGGCCCAGGGCGGCCGGCAGGACCAGTTCGGCCGCCGTCCCGGTCACGGTGACCACGGCCAGCACCGGGGTCCACCAGCCGGCCGAGCGTACGGCGTGCAGCAGGAGTCGGTCGGCTGGCGTCATCGCACCTCCCCACGCCGCGCGGCCCCGGACCGGTGGAGGCCGGTCCGGGGCCGCGCGTACCGGTCGTCAGTGGCAGGTGGTGACGCTCAGCGAGCTGTCGCCGCAGAGCAGCAGGCTGGCCTGGCTGCCACCGCCGGTGCGCTCGGCGGCCGGCAGTTCCATTCCCTGGAGGTCGAGCAGAGCCATCGTCTTACCTCTTTCTGTCGGTACGGACTTTCTCCGGTGGTGGACCGCGTCGGTCCGGTGGCGTGGTCATCGGGTCGATGACCGCCACCTCACTTGCAGGTGGTGACGCTCAGCGAGCTGTCGCCGCAGAGCAGCAGGCTGGCCTGGCTGCCACCGCCGGTGCGCTCGGCGGCCGGCAGCTCCATTCCCTGGAGGTCGAGCAGTGCCATGTCTTTCCTCCTTTCCTCGACGTCGGGTCGGTCGGCCCCGGGGTGACCCCCGGGGAGCGGGTGGGCCGTCAGCCGGCCGGGGTGGTGTCGGCGGGGGTGTCGGGCCGCCGGGCCAGGAACGGCAGCCGGACCGGGTCCGCGGGTCGGGTGGCCGCCACCGCGGCCAGCACGCCGGCGGTGCCGGTGGCCAGGTCCATGGCGAGCCGCAGCAACTGGTCGCCGGGGAAGGCGGTGCCGTTGCGGTACGGCAGGGCGTGCCAGCCCAGCAGCCGGGCCTGCCGCCGGGCCGCGTCGTGCTCGTCCCGTCCGGCCAGGTAGGCCACGATGCCGGCCCGGCCGGCGAAGAGGCCGGACTGGGCGTAGAACAGGAAGTCGGCGCAGCGGCGGATCGCGTCGGCCTGGCCGCGCAACGTCTCGTCGGGGCGGTGGCGCAGGTACTGGTCGAGCACCAGGCCCACCCCGATACTGCCCTCGGCGAGGTACGGCATGGTCCGCCAGCCCTCGTTGACCTCCAGGTGCCCGGCGTCGCGGCGTACGCACCGGCGCAGGTCCTGGCGTAGCGCGGTGGCGGCGTGATCGAGCAGGGCCTCGTCGGGCTCCCGCTCGTAGCCGCGCAGGAGCATCAGCGCCGCCCCCGCACCGCCGCGCATCAACCCGGCGTACGGGTGCCGGCCGCCGCTGACCTCGGCCACCCGGTCGACGTCGCCGAGTCGGTCGACGACCAGGTCGACCGCCCGCCGGGCGGCGCCGGCGTAGCGGGACTCGCCGGTGACCTCGGCGAAGTGGGCCAGGTTCAGCGCGATGCCGGGCAGGCCGCCCACCAGGTCGTTGCCCAGTTCCGTCCAGGGCTCGTCCAGGCAGCGGTCGAGCAGCCGGCGCGCCTCGGCGTGGTGCCCGAGCAGGTCCAGCACGTACGCCACCCCGTGCAGCCCGTCGAAGAAGCCGAGTCTGCTGCCGGCGGCCGGTTCGCGGACCCGGTCGATCAGCCACCGCTCGTGGGCGGGCTCGGTGCGGACGCCGCTGGCCCGTAACGCCCAGAGCACCCCGGCCGCGCCGTGGGCGATGTTCAGCCCGCCG
Organism: Micromonospora sp. NPDC092111; assembly: GCF_044755745.1. NCBI lineage: Bacteria > Bacillati > Actinomycetota > Actinomycetes > Micromonosporales > Micromonosporaceae > Micromonospora > Micromonospora sp. NPDC092111. Next base: position 24,868 of record NZ_JBIVRQ010000030.1, on the reverse strand, counting down.
TCGCTGCCGCTGAACTGCCGGATGTCGCCGGGGAAGAGCCGGTCGTCGCGGTGCGGGGTGGCGCTGGCGGCGATCGCGTCGGCGAGCCGGTCGCGCAGCGCGGGCCAGTCCTCCGGGTCGACCCGGACCACGTCGGGGTCCAGCGCCGGCGTCCCGGTCGACCGGGCGGTCGTTCCGACCCGGCCGGCCGGCGGGTCGTCGCTGCTCACCGGCCGGCCGGTCGGCGGGTCGCCGACGCTCACCGTCGGGCTGACCGGCGGGTCGCCGACGATCACCGCGACGGTCTCGTCGAGCAGGGCCCGGTCGACCGGGAAGTGCGCGGCCACCACCTCGGCCAGGTGCGCCGCCTTCGCCGGGGCCAGCCGCAGCATCGCGGTCAGCGGCAGGAAGAGGGCCAGCCGCAGGCAGGCCAGGGCGTACCGGTCGACGTCCGGGCCGGTGCGGTCGCGGGGCGCGGCGAACGCCTGGTTGCGCAGCGCCGGCCGGCCCGCCTCGGCGGCGGGCGCGGCGACCTCGAAGTCGATCAGTGTGGCGGTGCCGTCCGCGCCGACCATGATGTTGAACATGTGCAGGTCGCCGTAGACCACACCGTGCGCGTGGATGGCCTCGACCGCCTCGGTCACCTGCCGGTGCACGTCGAGCGCCCAGCGGGTGTAGGCGGCCCGGTCGGCGTCCGGGTGCACCAGCGGGTAGCGCTCCACCACCAGTTGGTTGAGCGGGCGGCCCTCGACGAACGCCAGGGCCAGGAACTCGTGCCCGCCGAAGCTGAACTCGTCGTGCACCCGCGCCAGGTGCGGCACGTCCGCGAGCTGGCGCAGCACCGCGCCCTCCCGCCGCAGCCGGGTGACCGCGTCCGCCCCGGTGGCGTCCAGGCCGGCGTACGGGCGGGCCTCCTTCAACACCACCCGGGCCCCGGTGCGGGTGTCCCGGGCCTCGTACAGGCCGCCGCCGTTGGAGAAGTGCACGACCTTCTCGATCCGGTAGGGCAGCGCGGTGGTGCTGGCGGCGTTGCGGGCGGCCAGGTGCGGGGCGAGGAAGTCGGGCAGGGTGACCCATTCGGGCAGGTGGAACACCGGGTCACGGCGGTCCGGCACCAGGGTGCCGGTCGGGTCCTCGATGGCCGGCACCACCTGCCCCTCCGGGGACAGGCAGTAGCGGGCGGCGAAGCCGCCGTAGCGCAGGTAGACCGGACCGTCGCCGTAGCGCAGGTCGCTCAGGACGTACGGCCCCTGCTCGCCGTCGAGCAGCGCGGCCAGCTCCTTGGCGGCCAGTTCCAGTTCGGCGTCGTCACGCGGGTAGACGGTGACGAACTTGCCGCTGCCGCCCCGGCGGGCGTACTTGCTGTTGCGCATCAGCAGCATTCGCGGCCCGCGCAGGTGCTTGAACGGGATGCCCCGTGGCTGGCAGTAGTCCATCACCCGGGCCAGCACCCGCTCGGCGTTCTCCAGCCGGGCCGACACGTGGATCTTCCAGCCCTGCGTCGGCAGGGTGCCGCCGACCGGCGCGTGCACCAGCCAGTCGTCCTTGACCTCGGACTCCCAGCCCGGGGGCTGCGGGCGGTCCGGCGCGTAGCCGGTGACCGTGGCGCTCGCGCCGGACAACGAGTCGTAGAAGAGCGGGTCGACCGCGCAGTACGAGTCGTACCGTTCATCCATGTCGTCCGCCTCCGCCGCCTGATCGGTTGACGTCAATCCTGCGATCGGGCGGCGGTCACGCACAGTGCGATCAGTCATCAACCGATGGTGAGAATCCGGTCGGAAACTCGTGACATCGGCGGAGTTTGAACGCGCGAACACTGCGCCACCTGCGGCGATGTCGCCGGCCGCAGGGGCGGTCGGGTTACCGGCGGTCGGGGTACGGGCGGCGGGTCAGGCTGGCGTGCACCATGGTGGTCAGGGTGACGATGTCGAAGACCGGCACCCCGAGCCGGGCCTGGACGGCGTGCGCGAACGGCACCAGGTCGGTGCACTCGACGACCAGCGCCCCCAGGTCCGGGCCGGCCAGGGCGTCGACCCGGTCCAGCACCTCGGCCGCCAGCCGGTCCACGTCGAGGGTGTCGCGTCGGCCCTCCAGCATCACCTCGCGGAACTCCGGGGCGTCCGCCATCCCGGCCACCCGGACCGGCACCTGCTGCGCGCCGATCGCGGCCAGGTGCCGGGGGGTGAGAGCCGCCTCGTCGGCGACCAGCAGCCCCACCGTCCGGTCCGGACCGATCATCCGGTGCACCATGGGAAGCTGGAGCAGGCTGGACGAGTGCAGCGGCACCCGCACGGCGGCGGCCAGCTCGGCCTGGAACAGCACCAGGAACCCGCACGCCCCGGTGATCGCGGCCACCCCGGCGGCCTGGAGGTCCCGGGCCGCCCGGATGAACGGGTCCAGCAGGGTCGGGTCGGCCTCGCGGACCAGCCGCTGCGGGGTGGCGCCCTCCACCACCCGGTACACCACGGGGAAGTCGAAGGTCGCCGGGTTGCGGATGTGTCCGGGGATCTTGTCGAAGGTGGTCTCCAGGCAGAGCACCCCGATCGCCGGGGCGCTCACCGGTGCCCCCGGCGGTACCGGTCCACGGCGAACGTCGCCAGTGGCACGTCCGGCGGCTCACCGGTGACGAGCTGGGCGAGCAGCCGGCCCCCGGCGGGCGCGAGCCCCATCCCGATGTGCCCGTGTCCGGTGGCGACGCTGACGTTGCGGTACGACCCGACCCGGCCGATCAGCGGCAGGCTGTCCGGCGTGCACGGGCGCAACCCGCTCCACACCTCCACCCGGCCGCCGGTGTCCAGCCCCGGCAGGTACGACCGCACGGTGCGCAGGATCCCCTCGACCCGGCGCGGTGAGACGGCGCTGTCCAGGCCGGACAGCTCCAGCGTCCCGCCGAGCCGGATCCGGTCGCCCAACGGCATGACCGCCACCTTCCCCTCGCTGAGCAGCACCGGCAGCGTCGGCGCGCCCGGCCCGGCGGCCACGGTCACCGCGTACCCCTTGGCCGGTTGCAGCATCAGCCCGACGTCCAGTTCCCGGGCGCAGGCCACCGACCACACCCCGGCGGCGATCACCACCTCGGCCGGCCGCAGGTCGCCACGGCTGGTGCGGACCGCGCGGACCCGCCGGTCGGCCACCTCGAAGCCGCGTACCTCGGTGCCGGTGAGGATCTCCACGCCGGCGGCGCGCAGCAACCGGGCGAACGCGAGCAGGAACGCCGGGATGCGCAGGGCGGCGCCCTCCTCGTTGAGCAGCGCCCCGGCGACGGCGAACTCGACCCCCGGCGCCAGCCGGGCCAGCTCCCCCGGGGCGAGGGTCCGCAGCGGCACGCCCCGGGCCACCGCCGCCGGCACCGTCGCCCGCGCCTGCGCGTACCCCTCGGGGGTCTTGCAGGCCAGCAGCATGCCGCGGACGGTGAGGGTGCCGGCCAGCTCGTCCTGCGCGCAGACCTCCCGCAGGACGGCCAGGCTGCGCTGCTTGAGATCCAGCAGCACCTCGAAGCCGGCCCGCGCGTGCCGCTCGGTGCAGTACCGGCGGAAGTGCCACAGCCAGGCCAGCAGCTCCCGGTCGAGTCGGGGCCGGACGTGGAACGGGCTCTCCGGGTTCAGCAGCCAGCGCAGCCCCTTCGCCGGCACCCCCGGCTCGGCCAGCGGTGCGGCGCCCTGGGTGCCGACGAAGCCGGTGTTCCCCGACGAGCAGGCGGCCGGGTCGCCGACCTCGCCCCGGTCCACCACGGTCACCGTCAGCCCGGCCCGGCGCAGGAACCAGGCGCAGAACAGGCCGGCCACCCCCGCGCCGACGACCAGGACGTCGGGGTCGGCCCGCCCGGGCAGCTCGCCCGGGTCGGGCGTCGTCGACATTGCGCCCCCCGCTACAGGGTGACGACGAAGAAGCAGGTGGGCAGGTTGACCACGACCCGTTCCCAGATCTCGGCGCAGAGCGCCCGACCCGGTTCGGCGAAGGTGCCCGGCGGCGGCTCGGCGAACCGGATCGTCGAGCGGCCGGCGTCGAAGAGGACCGCGCCGTGGCCGAAGTCGCCGACGATCGCGGTGCCCGGGTCGACCAGCCGGGTCCGGACGATGAACACCCCGTTCTCCTCCACGTCGCGCATCAGCCGGCCGGAGCCGAGGAGCCGGTAGTAGTCGGCCGGGTTGATGATCAGGCCGTCGGCGGTGCTGCCCATCTGCTCCACCTCGTTGCAGGCGGCCAGGATGGTGGAGGCGAACGGGCCGGGGTCGGTGAGCCGGCCGAGCTGCGGCATGTTCAGCAGCCCGCCCTCGCCGCGCAGGATGGTGTGGTTCTCGGCGGTGGCCAGCCGTACCACCAGGCGGTAGTCGATGAACTGTGCGAAGCCGACCGGGTCGTCCCACAGCTCGTCGGGGACCTGCACCCAGGCCCGGGTGGTCAGCAACGGCGGCACCGGGGAGCGGTGGAAGTGGTTGGCCGCCTCCCGGCGCAGGTCCGCGCCGTCCACCGCCGGATCGCCGGGGCGCGGTGGGCTCTCGTGCCAGTAGAACTCCTGCGGATCCCGGGACAGGTCCACCACCTTGAGCATGTTCCGCGACGGGTAGCGGGGCTTGCGCCGGGAACTGGTCAGCGAGTCGGTGATGGTGACGTCGTAGTCGACGCCGGTGTCGAAGCCGTCTGTGGCGAACGCCTCGACGAACAGCCCGCCGGGCGACATCTGGGTCTTCCGGTCGGCGACGACCTCGGCGATCGTCCGCTTGACGGTGTCGGTGCGCTGCATGACTTCCCCTCCTGGTCGGGCCGGTTCGCGGGTCAGGCCGGTTTGCGGGCGACGAACATGCCCCAGCCGAACTCGCCCCGGTCGATCGCGGCCTGGATCTCGTCGCAGGAGGCGGCGAAGCCCAGGATCCACTGCCGGGCCGCCTCGTCGTCGGTGGCGGCGGCCCGCTGCCGGGCGGTCTCGCCCAGCACCCGGTACGTCTGCCGGATGTGGGCGTCCAGGCTGCGGGCGACGGTCACCTCGAACCCGGCCGCCGTCAGCGCCGCCCGGTAGTCGTCCAGCGAGTAGCCGCCGTTCCACCGGACCCGGTCGTAGACGTGCCGCCGGGCCGCCTCGCCGATCTGCGGGGTGGGTTGCAGGAAGTCGGAGACGGCCAGCGTCCCGCCGGGGGCGAGCACCCGGAACATCTCCGCGTGGCTGCGCGGCTTGTCGGGCACCAGGAAGAGCGCGTCCTGGCTGACCACGTGGCTGAAGCTGCCGTCGTCGTACGGCAGGGCGGTGGCCGAACCGTGCCGGAAGATGATCGGCGGCCCGTCCCCCCGCCCGGCGAGCTTGCCCTGGGCGAACCGGACCCGCTCGATGCTCAGGTCCAGCCCCTCGCCCCGGCAGCCGGTGCGTTCGGCCAGCCGCAGCAGGAAGTTGCCGCAGCCGCAGCCCACGTCGAGCACCGTCGACGAGGCGTCGATGCCGGCGTCGGCGGCGAGGATGTCGGAGGTCCGGTCGGCCGCCGCCTGGTAGTCGGTGTCGGCGTCGTCGGTGAAGTAGCCGGTGTGCAGCACGCCCTCGCTGTCCCAGAAGCTGAGGTACGTCTGGGTGGTCTGGTCGAAGAACTCGGAGACGTCCCGCTCGGTGAACTGACTGGTCGTGGACATGGGGGTACTCCTTCGTACGCGGGGGAGAGCGTCAGGCGTAGGTGTCCTTGCGGACCCCGGTCAGGTGGGGCAGCTCCGGGCCGGTCGCGCCGGCCCCGCCGTCGATCAGGTGCACCCCGGCGGTGACGAACGAGGCCCGTTCGCTGGCCAGGAAGGCGGCCACCGCGGCCACTTCGTCCGGGCGGGCCAGCCGGCCCAGGGCGCTGTGGTGCCCCATCGCCCGGAGCCGGCCCTCGACGTCGCCGTCGGTGGCGAGCCGGGCGGCGGCGCGTTCCATCGGCGGGGTGCGCACCCCGCCGGGGGCCAGCACGTTGACGGTGATCCCGTCGGTGCCGACGTCGACGGCGAGGCCCTGGGCGAACCGGACCAGCGCCGCCCGGGTCACCCCGGACAGCACCAGCGGGCCGATCGGCACGCAGGCGGTCTCGGACGCCACGAAGAGCAGCCGTCCCCAGCCGGCGGCCCGCAGGTGCGGCAGCGCGGCCGTGGCCAGCGCCACCGCCGGCAGCAGCACCCGGTCCACGGCGGACCGGTAGTCGGCCACGTCGAAGCCGGTGGCGGTGCCGACCGGCGGGCTGCCCCCGCTGGCCAGCAGGACGTGCGCCCCGCCCAGGTCGGTGGCGACCCCGTCGACCCAGCGGCGGGCCGCGTCGGTGTCGGTGAGGTCCACGCTGGTCGCGCTGACCCGGCCGGTGGCCAGCGCCGTCAGCTCCCGTTCGGCGGCGGCGAGCCGGTCGGGGTCGCGCCCGCAGATCGCCACGTGCGCGCCCTCCGCGGCGAACTCCTTCGCGCAGGCCAGCCCGATGCCGCTGGAACCACCCGCGACGAGGGCGACCCGCCCCTTGAGCCCCAGATCCACGCCGTTACCTCCCGCTGTCTCGTGGGGTGCCGACCCCCGGTTGTTCGTCGGGCCGTCCGCCGCCGCCGTCCCCGCCCGTCGGCCCGCCGGCCGTGCCGGCGCTGCCCGGGTCCGCGCCGGTCGGCCCGGTCGGTGCCCGGCCGGTGTCGTCGCCCCGGCCACCCGGGGAGTACCCGGTGCCGGGTGCCGTCGACGGCGGAGCGGACCCGTCCGGGGCACCAGCGGACCGGTAGCCGTAGCGGCCGAACAGTGGCCAGGCCAGCGCGGTGGCGGCCAGCCGGCGCCGGGTCGACAACGTGCGCCGCCAGCCGTCGTCCCGGTCGCGGATCACGGTCGGGCCGGTGCGGAACCGGTCCGGGTTGCCGGTGACCGTGTGGTTGGTGTGCAGCTCGACGGTGCGGCCGTGGACCGGGTTGCCGGCCGGGTCGGCCCCGCAGAGCCGCAGCAGCGCGTCGACCGTGCCGGCCGGGTCGGCGGTGAACTGCTCGTACCGCAGGAACAGGGACCGGTCCGGGTGCCGGCGGGTGATCGCGGCGGAGGCGAGGTTGAAGCCGTGCCAGTAGGCGGTGCTACGGGCGGCGGACATCGCGTAGACGTACTCCTTCGGCTGCCGCCACGAGTGGGCGACGGCCCGGGGGTCGCGGACCAGGTGCACGTAGTACGGCAGCACACCGGGCAGGTACGGCAGCAGCGCCGCCTCGCCGGGGATCTTGGTGGTGTCCACCACGACCCGGGCGCCGGTGCGTTCGGCGATGCCGTGGTAGACCCGGCCCATCAGGTCGGCGTGCGCGCGGATCTCGTCGTCGTGCAGGCCGCGCCGCAGCACCCGCCAGGTGTGCCGGGTGCGGACCCGCGACCACTGCCGCCGGATCACCTCCTCGGCGTGCGCGTCCGGGGAGGTGCCCTCGGGGCGGCCCAGCGGCAGCACCGTCGACCAGAGCGGGCACCGGGTCAGCGGGGCGCCGCAGCCGCACCGGTCGTTCACCCCCCGGCCGGTGGCGTTCTTCCACAGGAAGTGCAGCTCACCGACGTGGAAGAAGCCGGGCACCTGGTTGAGGACGTTGCCGATGATGGTGCTGCCGTTGCGGCACCAGCCGGTGATACAGAGGACGGTCAGCGGGTCGCTCATGCGGTGCGTACCTCCGTCGGTGCGGTGGCCGGGCGGCCGATCCGTACCGCCAGCCCGGCCGCGACCAGCGCGCAGGCCGCGCCGGCGGCGAAGACCGCCGGGTAGCCGAAGCCGGCGGCGACCAGGCCGGTGACCGGCCCCCAGACCGCGAGCCCGAGATCCCAGAAGGACGTGTACGCGCCGATCGCCGCGCCCTGCCGCGCCGGGTCGGCATGGTTCATCACCATCAGCGCCAGCGACGGGTGCAGCAGCGAGAAGCCGACGCCCATGACCAGGCTGCCGAGGACCGCGACCGGCAGGTTCGGGGCGACGGCGATGGTGGCCAGGCCGACCGCCTCGCCGACCCCGCACCAGGCGGCCACCCGGCGCGGGCCGAGCCGGTCCGGCAGGTGCCCGATGACCAGGCGGGTACCGGCGTAGACGGCGCTGAAGCAGCTCAGCACCACCACGCCGTGGCCGATCTCGCGGGCGTCGAGGTGCAGCACCACGAACGCGGCGAGCCCGGCGTAGCCGGCGGCGCCGAAGGTGAGCGCGATCCCGGGCAGCAGCGCCGGGCGTAGCAGCAGCCCACCACCGCCCCCGCCCGACGGTGCGGTCCGGGGCGGCGTCGGCACCATGGCGACCAGCCCGGCTGCGACCAGCGGCGCGACGGCGCTGAGTGCCCACACCGCCGGGAAGGAGACCTGTTGCAGGGTGGCGCCGAGGAACGTCCCGGCGGAGATGCCGCCCCACATGCTCACCCCGTACAGGCCGATGAGCTGGCCGCGCCGGTGGTGCGGGGCCAGTGCCACCGTCCACACCGCCCCGGCGGTGAACAGGGCGGCCTCCCCGGCGCCGAGCAGCAGCCGCACCGCCACCAGCGCCGGCACGCTCAGTGGCAGCAGGTAGAGCAGACCGCCGGCCGCGACGACCAGCGCGCCGGCCAGCATCACCGTGCGGTGGCCGTACCGGTCGGCCAGCGCCCCGGCGACCGGGCGGACCAGCAGCGCCGTCACCGCCGTCACGGTGACCACCAGGCCGACGGTGAAGTCCCCGGCGCCGTGCCGGTCCCGCAGGAAGGCCGGGAGCACCGGGATGACGGCGGTGAGGCCCAGGTAGCCGGCGAACAGGCCACCGAAGATCCCCACCATGGCCAGGCGTGGGACGCCGGTGTCCCGGGTGGCGGCCGTGGTCATGAGCGCACCGGTTGCGCCCCGACCGGAGTCGGGGCCATCGCGGCGGCCACCTTGCGGACCGCCCGGACCAACTCGTCGCAGTCGTCGGGGGTCAGGCTCGACGACAGCGGCACGTCGACCGTCTCGGCGAGCAGCCGGGCGGTACGCGGCAGCTCGGCCCGGATCCGCGCCGGGTCGGTGTCGTCGTACATGAACCGCCAGTTCCAGAAGGCGCGCACGTTGAGGTCGTCGTCGGCGCCGATGTTGCGGGCGTCGATGCCCTCGGCGCGCAGCGCCCGGGCGAACCAGCCGGCGTCGCCGCCGGGCACCCGGAACACGAACGCCTCGCCGAGGTACGCCCCCGGCGCGACCGGATTGCGGATCGCGATGCCGGGCAGGTCGGCCAGCGCGCCGCTGACCTGGACGTAGTTGCGGTGGAACAGCGCCAGCCGCTGCGGCAGCCGGGTCAGCTCGGCGCGCAGCAGGGCCGCGCGGATCTCGTCCATCCGCAGGCTGAGCAGGGGCAGGTCCAGCCCGGTCAGCGGTGGTTCGCCGTCGGGGAAGTGCCGGCGCAGCCGACCCTCGTACGCCCCGGAGAGGGCCACCGCGCGGGCGAACAGGGTGCTGTCGTCGGTGACCAGGAAGCCGCCCTCGCCGCAGTTGAGCGCCTTGTCGGACTGGGTGCTGAACGCGCCCGCCGTGCCGAACGTGCCGAGCTTGCGGCCGTGCAGTTCGGCACCGAGCGCGGGGACGGCGTCCTCGATCAGTGGCACGCCCATCTCGGTGGCGAAGGCGGCCAGCGCCTCCACGTCGGCGGCGAAGCCGCGCATGTGGACCACCAGGATCGCCCTGATCTCGGGCTGCCAGCGGCGGCGCAGGTCGTCGAGGTCCATCCGCAGGTCGTCGTCGACCTCGACCAGGAATGGTCGGCAACCGGCCAGCACAATGGCGCTCGGGGTGGCGACGAAAGTGAATCCGGGGCAGGCCACCAATGACCCCGGCGGAACGGCGGCACCCATGATGGCCAGCGCGAGCGCGGCGGTGCCGCTGGAAACCGCGAGTGCGTGCCGGGTGCCGAAATAGTGGCACAATTCGGCCTCGAACTGCCCGCACTCCGTTTCCGACTCACGCCGGTGGTCGTAGCGGAAGTAGAGATGGCTGCGGATAGCCCGCATCGCCGCTTCCTCGTCCTCGCGGCTGACGTAGACGGCACCCTTGTCGTAGGTGGGCCAGGGGATGCGCCGGATCGGTGTGCCGCCCTGGAGGGCGAGCTGTCCGTGCAGCTCAGCACCGTGCGACACCGGCCTGGACCGGGTTGGCGCGGGAGCTTCGTCGTTCCCGTTCACGGGTGTGCTCCTGTCTGCCTGCGGCGGATATCCCGACTGAGTCGATAGGAATTGCGCGGAGGGCTTCCACCTCGCGGGCAACCGCGTCGAAACAGCGGACAACCACCAGATCCGACATTTGCGGGGGCCGGGAATCCAGTGAACAACATGATTGCCGTCGGGCTGCGGGCCGTCAACCGTGCGGTCTGCAATTAGCGCAGACTTAACCGTCGTTGAGGTCATCCGACGGAGATCGTCATTGCGGACAGTGATGATTACGAATGGCGAATTGTCGGGCAATCCGGTGGGGAGGGTCGCTCCGGCCTGCCCGGACGCGCGGTGGGTCCGGGGTCGACGATTCCTACGGTGCGTGCGGGCGGTCCGGGTCGCGATGCCGGCCCCTCGCCAACGGCACGCTCAGCGGCCTGGTGGAGCCTCAGCGGCTCCCTCCGCACCCGACTCGTCTCCTCCCGGTGTGAGATGCCCGCGTCGAAGCCGAGGGACCGGCTGGCGTAGGTAGTCGCACGACCGCGCGTGATCGACTGTCGTGACTACCCGCGAGATCGTGCTCGATCGTGGATGTAGTGGCCTCGGCGTGGCGGGAGACCACTACATCCAGGAAGTAGCACGATCTCGCAGGCAGGAGGCTCTTCGGGGGCGGAAGGCCACCAACCCGCTTGCCGCACCTACCGCTTGGTGGCGGAGCCCTTCGCCTGGTCGACCGGGTAGCGGACGGCGACCTCCGCCAGTTTGGTCAGCGCCGCCTCCGCCAGGTCGATGCCAAGCACGTCAGCGAGCCGGGTCAGGTAGATCATCACGTCGCCGATCTCGGCCCTGACCCGGGCGCCGGCCTCGGGGTCGGACATCACCGTGGCGGCCTGCTCGGGGGTGAGCCACTGGAACTCGGCGAGCAGTTCGCCCACCTCGCCGGCCAGCGCCATGGCGAGGTTCTTCGGAGTGTGGAACTGCTGCCAGTCGCGTTCCTCGGCGAACGCCCGCACCTGAATCGTCAGATCCTGCATGACACGGAAGCCTGTCATGCCGGTCTTGCCGTGCCGCCGCCGGCGTTGAGCGGCCGAGACCTCGGCGACACCGGACAGCCCTGGCAAGGTCCACGCGACCCGGTCGGTGAGCCCCCCGGGGGCCGCCGTCGCCCGGGACGCCTTGTGGCTGTCGCCGGGACGCGCTGTGGCCGTCTTTGGGAACGCGCGGGGTCGTCAGGCTGGACGCTGGATCGCCATCGCGGCCCTACGTCCGCCACCGTCGCTGGCGAGGGCGGCCGGTCCGGGCGGGTGGTCCAGCTCACCGCCGCCGCCGTGCGGGGGCGTCGCACCGGTCCGGTTCGGGTGCGTACAGTTCCCGGGTCGGGCCGGCGGTCGGCCCCGGGCACGAGGGTGAGACGGGTAGCGGGGATGACGGTGGACAAGGTCGGACAACCGGGTCGAAACTCCGACACCGTCGGTGTCGACCAGGACGAACTGGCGACCGCGCTGCGCGTCTTCGAGGCGTTGGAGGCGCTGCCGACAGAGCATCCGGACGTGGTGCGGGTGCAGCGGGCCACCGCCCGGCTGTACAAGATGGTGAAGCAGCGCCGGCGCGAGGAGCGCCGCGACGCGGTCCTCGCCCACGACCAGGCGGTGACCGCGGCGACCGCCACCGGCGCGCCCGGCCGGATCGACGACGAGACCCGGGGCATCCCGCTCGCCTCGCCCACCGCCGGCACGACCGCCGGCACCCTGATCAACCCGCGCGGCTGCTACATCTGCAAGGTCCGCTACCGCGAGGTCGACGCGTTCTACCACCAGCTCTGCCCCGCCTGCGCCACCCTGAACCGCGAACGCCGCGACGCCCGCACCGACCTCACCGGGCGGCGGGCGCTGCTCACCGGAGGCCGCGCGAAGATCGGCATGTACATCGCGCTGCGGCTGCTGCGCGACGGCGCCCACACCACGATCACCACCCGGTTCCCGCACGACGCCGTCCGCCGGTTCACCGCGATGCCCGACAGCGCGGACTGGCTGCACCGGCTGCGGGTCGTCGGCATCGACCTGCGCGACCCCGCCCAGGTGGTGGCGCTCGCCGACTCGGTCGCCGCGCAGGGACCGCTGGACATCCTGATCAACAATGCCGCGCAGACCGTCCGCCGCACCCCCGAGGCGTACGCCCACCTGGTCGCGGCCGAAGCCGCGGCCCTGCCCGACGGGCCGCTGCCGGAGCTGCTCACCTTCACCGGCGGCCGGGGCGCCACGGCGGCGCTGCCCGACGGCACGCCGACGGCCACCATCGCCCCGCACGCCCTCACCGCCCTGGCGCTGACCGGCCGGTCCGCCACGCCGGACCGGATCGCGGCGGCCACCGCCGTGGACGCGGGCGGCCTGGCTCCCGACCTCGGTGCCAGCAACAGTTGGGTGCAGCGCGTGCACGAGGTGGACCCGGTCGAGCTGCTCGAGGTGCAGCTCTGCAATGTGACCGCGCCGTTCGTGCTGGTCAGCCGGCTGCGCCCGGCGTTGGCCGGGTCCCCGGCCGGGCGCGCGTACGTGGTCAACGTCTCCGCGATGGAGGGCCAGTTCGGCCGGGGTTACAAGGGCGCCGGCCATCCGCACACCAACATGGCCAAGGCCGCGCTGAACATGCTCACCCGGACCAGCGCCGAGGACATGCGCGCCGACGGCATCCTGATGACCAGCGTCGACACCGGCTGGATCACCGACGAGCGCCCGCACCCGACGAAGATGCGGCTGGCCGACGAGGGCTTCCACGCGCCGCTGGACCTGGTCGACGGGGCGGCCCGGGTGTACGACCCGATCGTCCGGGGCGAGCGGGGCGAGGAGCTCTACGGCTGCTTCCTCAAGGACTACGCGCCCTGCGCCTGGTGATCGGCCCGGCCGGCGCTCAGGCCGTCGCCGGATCCGGCAGCCCCCGGAACGGCCCGGCCAGACCCACCCCGCCCAGGTAGGCGGCGGCCGCCGTCGGCTCAGCAGGCCCGGCCCCGACGGCCAGGACCAAGAAGCGGATCGAGCAGGACCTGGCGAACCTCTACGGTGCCGGGGCGGATGGCCGGGCGATCAGTCGGGCAGCCGGGGCATCTCCAGGTCGGGGCGGCGGCCGAGCAGGGTGGCCCGGGTCAGCGCCGCCGCGCCGAACCGGTCCCGCACGGCGTCGACGGCCGCGTCGAGGTCGACGCCCGGGTCGCGGGTGAACGGCAGCTCCGGCTGGACGGGGGCGTCGTCGAGGTTGCCCACGGACACCCCGACCAGGGTGATGCCCCGCCGGTCGAGCTCGGGCAGCGCCGTCCGCAGCAGCGACCGGGCGGCCGCCAGCAGGGGCGCCGTCTGCGCGGTGGCCTTGCGCAGGGTGTGCGAGCGGGTGGCCGCGGTGTAGTCGGCGAAGCGCAGCCGCAGCATCACCGTGCGGCCCGACCGGTCGGCGGCCCGCATCCGGCGGGCCACCCGGTCGACCAGACCGGCCAACGTCGCGTCGACCTCGGCGGGGGAGTGCTGCCCGCCGCCGAGCGCGTGCTGCGCGCCCATCGACGACCGCCGCCGGCCCACCTGCACCGGGCGCGGGTCCCGGTTGTGGGCCAGGGCGTGCAGGTGCCCACCGGCGCCCGCGCCGAGCAGCGACACCAGGGCGGGCGCGTCGAGCCGGGCCACCTGGCCGACGGTGCGGATGCCCCGCTCGCGCAGCTTCCGGGCGCTGATCGGGCCTACGCCCCAGAGCCGTTCCACCGGCAGCGGGTGCAGGAACGCCAGCTCGCCGTCGGGTGGCACCTCCAGCAGGCCGTCCGGCTTGGCCACCCCGCTGGCCACCTTGGCCAGGAACTTCGTCCGGGCCACCCCGACGGTGATCGGCAGGCCGACCCGTTCGCGGACCACCCGGCGCAGCCGTGCCGCGATCTCCACCGGCGGGCCGGCCAGCCGGCGCAGGCCACCGACGTCGAGGAACGCCTCGTCGATGGAGAGCCCCTCCACCCACGGCGTGGTGTCCCGGAAGATCTCGAACACCGCCCGGCTCGCCGCCGTGTACGCCGCCATCCTCGGCGGCACCACGATGGCCTCGGGGCAGAGCCGGCGGGCCTGTTGGCCGCTCATCGCGCTGCGCACCCCGCGCGCCTTGGCCTCGTAGCTGGCCGCGAGGACCACCCCGGCGCCGACGATCACCGGCCGGCCGCGCAGGCGCGGATCGTCCCGCTGCTCGACCGACGCGTAGAACGCGTCCAGGTCGGCGTGCAGGATGGTGGCCCCGGTCGACACGAACATATGTTCGCACAGGGGCCGCCGGCGGTGCGCTGACCTGCCCGTACGGCCGTGTTGGTGGTGTCCCGGCCGGGGTCGGTCGCCCGCCGGGGACCGGCCCGCCGTCGGTGCAAGCTGCCCGGCGGGTGGGTCAGGGGTGCGGCTGGGCGATGTTGACCATCCACGGGGTGCCGAACCGGTCCTCGCACTGGCCGAACTCGTCGCCCCACATCTGCTTCTCCAGCGGGACGTTCACCACGCCCCCCGAGGAGAGCTGCTCCCACCAGCCGCGTAGCTGCTCGGTGTCGTCCCCGCTCAGGCTGACGGTGTTGGCGTTGCCGCGCCGGAGCTCCATGCCGGGCGGCAGGTCCGCCGCCATGATGACGTGGCCGGCGGCGGTGCGGAGCAGCCCGTGCATGATCTGGTCGGCGAGCGCCGGGTCGTCGGTGCCGAACTCGCGGAACGTGGTCAGCGACACGTCGCCGCCGAAGACCGAGTGGTAGAACTCCAGCGCCTCGCGTGCCTTGCCGGCGAAGGTGAGATACGGGTTGAGCTGCGTCGTCACGGTGTCCTCCTCGCCGGTCATCGTCGCATCCGGAGCGGGGTGGGCGGGGCCGTTCGCGTCGGGTGGTCGGGCGGAGCGCTCGATCGGGCCGCGACGGCCGCCGTCCGGGTGGCCCGTCGATGATCGACGCGCCGGTCACCGGCGGTACCTGCCGAGGGTGGCGCGGGCCGGCTGCTTCGGCCGTCCCGCGCCACCCTCGTCCCCCCAACCCCCCGGGGTGGCTCAGTGGTGGCGGAACGACTGCCGGACGACGCCGCCGACCAGGGCGCACCAGGTGCTGGTCGAGACCTTGCCGTTGCGCGGCAGGCCGTGCAGCGCCTGGAGGTCCTGGACGGCCTTCCGGGTGGCGTGGTCGTACTCGCCGGTGACGACGACGTCGGGGTAGCC
Organism: Micromonospora sp. NPDC092111; assembly: GCF_044755745.1. Lineage (NCBI taxonomy): Bacteria > Bacillati > Actinomycetota > Actinomycetes > Micromonosporales > Micromonosporaceae > Micromonospora > Micromonospora sp. NPDC092111. Next base: position 9,619 of record NZ_JBIVRQ010000030.1, on the reverse strand, counting down.
CTTCCAGTTCAGGATGAACTGCACGGCCTGCACCGGCAGGCCGGTGGCGTGGGTGTCCAACTCCGGCGCGAGGGTCTCCCAGGTGGGAGCGGTGAGGGTGGCGTCGACGTCGACGGGGATGCCGTTGCGTGCCTGCCAGTCCGCCACGGCGGTGACGGTGGCGGCGTCGAAGGTGCTGTTCGGGGTGACGGCGTAGCCCCGGTACGCCAGCAGGTACTGGGCGACCCGGACGGCGGGGGAGCTGACGAAGCGCCACAGGTCCGGCCAGCGGCGGGCCGGCACGTCGGACAGGTGGGTGCCGAGCTTGCGGAGCACCCGGCGGCGTACGGCGGGGAAGAGCCGGTAGAACTGCGCGCCGGGGCAGAGCGTGGTGCGGAAGTCCCAGTGGCCGAAGATGTCGTGGGCGTGCAGCCCGTACTGCCGGCAGATGGTCGTGCAGAGGGTGACCAGCGAGTCGAGCAGGTCCTCCGGCGGGGTGTCGGTGACGTAGGTGCCCTCGTTCTCGATGCCGATGGCCCGGCCGTTCTCGCCGGGGCAGTGCGCGGAGATCATCTGCCGGTCGCCGGCCTGGAGGCGGGCCAGGCTGCCGTGCCGTCCCTCCAGCACGTAGCCGCCCCGGCTGATGGTGAAGTGCTGGCCGGTGTCGGACCAGCCGTTGCCGTCCATGTGCAGGTCCTGGCAGTCGTGGGCCAGCTTGACCGCCTGCGCCTCGGAGTAGTCGGTGACGTTCGGGAACGCCATGTGGTGCACGATGATCTTGTTGGTCGGGATGGCGCTGACCGACAGCGGATCCGCCGGTGGCCGGGCGCCCCACTCGTCGCAGCCGATGATCCAGTCCAGGTCCGCGCCGGGGGCTGCCTGGGCGGCGGCCGGCAGGGCCAGTTGGGACCCGACGACCGCGACGGTGGCCGCGCCCAGCCCGGCCCGCAGCAGGGTACGACGGTCGAGTTCAGGGTGGTCGACGTGCATGGCATCTCCCTCGGCGGCGCTCGCGACGGGCATGAAAAGTAGCTTCGGATAGCGCGCGTGAGGTGGAGGATATTGCCATGACGGGCGTGAGCGCTAGAGGTCGGCATCGATCTGTTCCCGGTCGGTGGGCCGGCGGCGGGCGACCCCGCCGCCACCGGCCCGCCGGGGTCGGGCCGTTCAGCCGGCGGTGGCGAACCGGTCGAAGGCGGCCAGCAGGTGCCGCCGGGTCTCCAGGTTGCCCAGGTGGCCCGCCTCCTCGACCACGTGCAGCTCCGAGCCCGGCCAGGCCCGGTGCAACTCCCAGGCGGTGACCAGCGGGCTGCCCATGTCGAGCCGGCCGTGGATCAGCACGCCGGGGATGCCGGCCAGCCGGCCGGCGTCGCGGATCAGCTCACCCTCCGCCAGCCAGGCCCCGTGCGAGAAGTAGTGGGCGCAGATCCGCACCAGCGCGATCCGGTCCGCCGACGGGCGCTCGCCGTACGGGTTGCCCAGCCCCTCGGCGGAGACCACCGCGTCCTCCCAGGCGCACCAGTCCCGCACCGCCCGCTCCCGCACCGCCGGGTCCGGGTCCTCCACCAGCCGGGCGTACGCGCCGACGACGTCGTCGTCCCGGGTGACGCCGCCGGCGGCGAGGAACCGTTCCCACTGCTGGGGGAAGTACCGGCCGACCCCCCGGTAGAGCCAGTCGATCTCCGACCGGCGGGTGCTGGTGACGGCGCCGATCACGATCTCCGACACCCGGTCGGGGTGTCGCTGCGCGTACGCCAGGAGCAGCGTCGAGCCCCACGAGCCGCCGTAGAGCAGCCAGCGGTCCACACCCAGGTGAGCGCGGAGCCGTTCCATGTCGGCGATCAGGTGTCCGGTGGTGTTGTGCCGCAGGTCCGTCGCCGGGTCGCTCGCGTGCGGGGTGCTGCGCCCGCAGCCCCGCTGGTCGAACAGGATCACCCGGTAGCGGGCCGGGTCGAAGTAGCGCCGAGCCCGCTCGCCGCAGCCGGACCCCGGTCCGCCGTGGACGACCAGCGCCGGCCGGCCGGCCGGGTTGCCGCACACCTCCCAGTACACCTGGTTGCCGTCGCCGACGTCGAGCATGCCGTGGTCGTGCGGCGCGATCGGCGGATACAGCTCGTCCATGGGTGGTCCTCCCGGTTCGCCAGATACAACAGTGCTGTTACATTACGCCACATGGCTGACCGTGCTCCCGGCCCCGAACTCCTCGGCACCCGGCTCCGCCACCTGCTGGAACTGCTCGACGGCGACGTGGCCGCCGTCTACGCCGATCTCGGGCTGCCCGGCTTCCGGCCCCGGTACACCCCCGTGCTGGTCGCGCTGGCCGGCGTCGGCCCGACGTCGATCAAGACGCTGGCCGAGACCACCGGGGTGACCCACTCCGCGGCCAGCCAGACCGTCGCGCGGATGGCGAAGGACGGGCTGGTCACCCTCGCCCCCGGCGCGGACGCCCGGCAGCGCATCGTCCACCTCACCGACCGGGCGCGGGAGCTGCTGCCCGTCCTGGACGCCGAGTACGCCGCCACCTCCGCCGCGGCCCGACGGTTCGAGGCGGAGCTGCCGTACCCGCTGAGCCGGCTCGTCGACGAGGCCCTGGCCGCGTTGCGTCGCCGGTCGATGCGGCAGCGGATCGCCGACGTCGCGCCCGACCTCGTCCCACCGGCGGAGCGGTCGCCGTAACCGCCCGGCTCGACCACCCGGGCGGCGGATCCACGGCGTGGCGGGCGGAACTCGTCAGGAACTGCTCCGCCGCACCAGGACCGACGGGAAGAGGGTGGCGGGCGGCGGCGGGCGGCGGTCGAGCACCGCGACGGCGGCGCCGGTGACGATGCGTTCGACCGGGTTGCTCGTCGTGGTCAGCCCCGGCTCGCTGAGCGCCGCGGCGTCGATGTCGTCGAATCCCACCACCGCCACGTCCCCCGGCACGTCCACGCCGGTCTCGCGGAGCGCGGCCACGTACGGATCGTGCAGCACCTCCGGCGTCCCGCCGGTGACCGCCACCGCCAGCCGGACACCCCCGCCGGTCACCAGCGCCCGGGCGGCCGGGTCGGGCACGTAGCGCAGGACCCGCGCGGCGGCGGTCACCCGGTCGCGGGCCGCCGCCGACGCCGGGCCCCGCCCGCCGAGCACCCGGGACGCGGTCGCCCGTGACACCCCGGCGACCCGCGCCACGTCCCGCAAGGTCACCTCGGGTGGTGGTCGTCCTGCCATCCGCCCATCCTGCCAAGCCCTTGCGCTGGAATCGATCCCAGCAGTGTGATCGGGTCCCGACCGGAAGGAGCCCGCCATGCCCGGCACGGCACGCCCACCGTCCGGTGGTCGAGGCCATGGCGCCGTGGCGGTGGGCGTCGTCTTCGGCCTCAACGGCACCGCCGTCGCGACCTGGTTCGCCCGGGTGCCGGCCGCCCGGGACGCCCTCGGGCTCGGCGCCGGCCGGCTCGGGCTGGTGCTGCTCGCCATGTCCTTCGGCGCGGTGCTGGCCATGCTCACCGCGGGCGCGGTCGTCCACCGGCTCGGCACCCGGCTCACCGTGGCCGGTTCGACCGTGCTGGTCGCGGTGGGCCTGGCCGGAACCGGCGTCGCGATCAGCCCGTGGGCGTCGGCGTCCGGCTCGGCGGCGGGGTTGTTCGTCCTCGGGTACGGGACGGGCACCTGCAACGTCGCGATGAACGTCGAGGCCGCCGTGGTCGAACGGCGGCTGGCCCGGGCGGTGATGCCGCGTTTCCACGCCGTCTGGAGCCTCGGCACGGTGCTCGCCGCAGGGGTGGCCGTGCTGGCGGCCCGCTCCGGCGTGCCGGTGCCCGTACACCTGGGCGGGATCGGCCTGCTGGTCCTGGTCGGCACGGTGGCGGCGACCCGGGCGTTCCGGTCCGGGATGGACGGGGCGGCCCGGGACACGCGGGCGGGCGGCGGCAGCGGGGTGCTGGTCGCCTGGCGCGAGCCGCGTACCCTGCTGCTCGGCCTGTTGGCCCTGGCGATGGCCTTCGCCGAGGGCACCGCGAACGACTGGTTGGCGGTGGCGTTCGTGGACGGTCACCACGTCGCGCCGGAGGTCGGCGCGGCGGTGTTCGGCGTCTTCGTCGCGGCGATGACCGTCGGACGCACGGTCGGCACGGTGGCCCTGGACCGGTGGGGCCGGGTACCGGTGGTCCTGGGCACGATGCTGCTGGGCCTCGCCGGCACGCTGCTCACCGTGTTCGCCGGACCAGCCGGCGCGGTGACCGGCGTGGCGCTGTGGGGACTGGGCGTGTCGTTGGGATTTCCCACCACCCTGAGCGCCGCCGCCGACGGGGACGACCTGGCCGCGGCGCGGGTCGGCGTGGTGGCGGTCCTCGGCTACGTGGCCTTCCTCGGCGGCCCACCCGTGCTGGGTCTGCTCGGCGAGCGGGCCGGCATCCTGCGCGCGCTGCTCGTCGTGCCGGTGCTGCTCGTTCCGGCGCTGGCCCTGCTGCCGGCGCTGCGTCCGCCCCGCAGGGACCCGACCGGGCCGGCGTCCGGCCGGCCCGCCGACGGCACCCGCGACGGGCCGCCGGTGGCCGCGCGGTGACGGGCGCGGGCGGGCCCGCCGCCGTCCCCGCCGCCCGGAGTCCCCGCGCCGGGGCGGACGTCCGGGCGCGAGGAAACAGCCGTTGCGCCGATGGACCGCAGCTCGGCCGGGGCCAGAATGATCAGCGTGGCCCTGACCCGTGACCAGTCCCGGCCGACCGGAGAGGCCGGCGGGTGACCGGCGACTGGCGGCTGTCCGGCTACACGCCGGTCCGTCAGCTCGGCGCGGGCGCGTCCGGCCGGGTGCTGCTCGCCACCCACGACGCCACCGGCACCCCGGTCGCCATCAGGTACCTGACCGACGACCCCGCCTTCCGGCTGGCCTTCCGTGAGGAGGCGCGGCTGCTGGTCGACGTCGACGACCCGCACGTCTGCCGGCTCTACGAGTACGCCGAGTCGCGCTCCGGTGCCGCGATCGTGATGGAGCTGGTCAACGGTGTGTCGCTGCGCCACCTGCTGCGCGCGTACGGGCCGACCGGCCCCGAGGCCGCGCTCTGCGTCCTCAAGGGGTCCCTCGCCGGGCTCGCCGCCGCGCACGCCCGGGGTGTGGTGCACCGCGCCTACCAGCCGGAGAACGTCCTGGTCGGCGTCGAGGGGTGGAGCAAGCTCGCCGACTTCGGCATCACCCGGTCGGCCGGCCCCGACCGCGGTGGCGCGGTCGGCGGCATCCCCCGCTACCTGGCTCCCGAACAGTGGGCCGGGGCCCCCGCCGAGCCAGCCGGCGACATCTACGCCGCCACCGCGACCTTCTTCGAGTGCCTCACCGGCCGGCCGCCCTACGACGGCCGCGACCTGCTCGCCCTGCGCCAGCAGCACGTCGCCGCCCCGGTGCCGACCGACCCGGCGCCCCCGCCGGTGCACGATCTGCTCCGGCACGGCATGGCCAAGCGGCCCGGCGACCGTCCGCAGCCCGCCGAGATGTTCCTCGCCGAGTTGGAACGGACCGCCGCGCGTTCGTACGGCGGCGACTGGGAGGAGCGGGGTCGGCGCCAACTCGCCCAGCGGGTCGCGCTGCTCGCCGCGTTCCTGCCCTTCCCGGACGGCGTTGCCGGCGTCACCAGCCTGGCCGGCACCAGCCCGGGCGAGGGGCGACCGGAACCCCGGCGGGGCGGCACCCGCAGCGCCCTGGTCGGTGTCGGGCTCACCGCGGCGCTGCTGGTCGGTGCGATCGGGCTGAGCTACGCCGCCCGCCGCGCCGGGCCGCTCACCCTCGCCGACGACACCGCCGGGCCGGGCGCGTCCGCCGCCGCCACCGTCAGCCCCGCCCCGCTGGCCGCCGCGCCGGCCATCACCGTCGTGCCGCCGGAGCCGAGCCGCCGCCCCACCCCGACCGCGACCCCCGTCGCCCCGCCGGCCACCACCGCGCCGACCCGGTCCGCCGCCGCGGCCACCACCCGGGTACGCACACCGGGCCCGACACCGCCGCCGCCGACGACCAGCCCGCCCCCGCCCGCGGACCTGCTGCCGCCGACCGTGTCGGAGGTGGCGGCCAATCCGGTCGCCGTGGAGCCCAGGGACTGCCCGGCCGGGGCGACGTCGACCACGATCACCGCCCGGGTGGTCGACGACCGGGCCGGCGGTGACGCGCTGCGGGTGAGCGTCCGCTACACCCTGGACGGTGTCGCCCGTACCGTCGGGATGGACCCGGTCGGTCGGGACCTCTTCCAGGGCACCCTCGGTGACCTGCCGGTGCCGGAGTCGGCCACCCGGATCCCGGTCCAGGTGATCGCCGTCGACGCCGCGGGCAACGCGTCCGCGCCGGCGGGGCCGGTCTGGGTGTCGCTGCTGACGTCCTGCGCGGCGGGCTAGCGGACGGCCCCGGCCCACCGGTCGTCCGGACCGGTGTTTCCGGGCCGGCGGGCGCGGGTAGCTTCGGGGGCCGACCGAGTTGACCGACGGGTGGAGGGCCACGGATGAAAGACAACTTCGGCGACGCGGTGGGTGACGCCTTCCGCGCGGTGATGCTCTTCCTGCCCAAGGCGGTCGCCTTCGTGGCGATCCTGGTGGCCGGGTGGCTGATCGCCAAGGCGGTCCGCAAGATCGTCGACAAGGTCCTGGAGCGGGTGCACTTCGACAGGGCGGTCGAGCGCGGCGGCATCAAGACCGCCCTGGCCCGGTCCCGCTACGACGCCAGCGACATCGTCGCCAAGCTCGTCTACTACGGGGTGCTGCTGGTCACCCTCCAGCTCGCCTTCGGCATCTGGGGACCCAACCCGATCTCCGATCTCATCGCCGGTGTCATCGCCTGGCTGCCCCGGGCGTTCGTCGCGATCGTCATCGTGGTCGTCGCCGCGGCGATCGCCACCGCGGTCAAGGACATCATCAGCAGCGCCCTCGGTGGCCTCTCCTACGGCCGGGTGCTGGCCAACGTCGCCTCGGTGTTCATCCTCGGCCTGGGGGTCATCGCCGCGCTCAACCAGATCGGCGTCGCGACCGCCGTCACCACGCCGGTGCTGGTCGCCGTGCTCGCCACCATCGGCGGCATCCTCGTCGTCGGGGTGGGCGGTGGTCTGGTCCGGCCGATGCAGAGCCGGTGGGAGTCCTGGCTGACCCGCGCCGAGCAGGAGTCCCGCACCATCGCCACCCACGCGCGGGCCTACCGGGCGGGCAAGCGCGACGTCGAGGCGCGGCTGAGTCCCTACCCGGAGTCGGAACTCACCCCGCCGGTCGCGCGCTACGACGACGCCGAGCGCACCCAGCCGGTGCCCCGCCCCGACGACGCCGAGCGCACCCAGGTCGTCCCCCGCCCCGGCGAGGCGGAGCTGACCCAGCCGGTCACCCCGTACGCCGATCCGGACGCCACCCAGGTGACCAGTCCGGCTCCCGCGCCGACCACGCCGCCGCGCCAGCGCGGCGCGGCCGACGAGCCGTCGGCCGACAGCGAGGCCACCATGGTCATCCCGCCGACCGACACCGACCCGCCCCGTCGCTGACCGTCCGACGGCGGTGGGGCGGGACCGCTCGGTCCCGCCCCACCGCCGTTCTACCGCCGGCCGGGTCCCCGCAGCGAGTCGATCCGGCCTAACATCGGCACATGACCTGGCGATGTTGATCCGTCACTGAAGGCCGAAACCGCGGGCCACCGCGGACGCCGTACCTCCCGCGTCCGTACCGTCCCGTGGAAAGGTCCTGATGACCGTCACCTCCACGCGGGTGCCCGACACCCGCGTCCGCCGCCTCGCGGCCACCCTCTACTGCTACACGTTCCTCGACGACCTCGTCCTGCTCTACCCGGTGTACGCGCTGCTGTTCAGCGACACCGGCCTCTCCGTCGCGCAGATCTCCGGGCTCTTCGTGATCTGGTCGGCGACCGCGATCCTGCTGGAGGTGCCCTCCGGGGCCTGGGCCGACGCCGTCTCCCGGCGTCTGCTGCTCTGTCTCGCGCCGCTGCTCGCCGGGGCCGGCTACACGCTGTGGGTGGTGTTCCCGTCGTGGTGGGCGTTCGCGCTCGGCTTCGTCCTCTGGGGGGCCGGCGGGGCGCTCGGCTCCGGTGCCCTGGAGGCGCTGGTCTTCACCGAACTGGACCGGTGGGGCGCGGCCGGCCGGTACGCCCGCACCATGGGTCGCGCCCGCACCGCCGGGGTGCTCGGCGTGCTCGTCTCGATCGGCCTGGCCGGGCCGGTCCTCGCCGTCGGTGGCTACCCCGCGGTCGGCGCGGCGAGTGTGCTGGCCAGTGTGCTCGCCGCCGCCGTGGCCACCCGCTTCCCGGAGCACCGCCCCGACCGCTCCGGTCCGCCGCCCGTCCCGCCCGCGTCGGCCGGGTCCGCGCTGACCGGGTCCGGGGCGGGTCGGGACGGGGAGGGCGACGAACTGGGCTGGTCGGCGAGCCTGCGGGCCGGGCTCGCCGAGGCCCGCGTCGACCGGCGGGTCCGCGCGGCGCTGCTCCTCGTCCCGGCGGTGACCGCCGTCTGGGGCGCTCTCGACGAGTACGTTCCGCTGCTGGCCCGGGACACGGGCGTGACCGGTCCCGCCGTGCCGCTGCTGCTCCTGCTCGTCTGGGCCGGGGCGACCGTGGGCGGCCTGCTCGCCCCGGTCGGGGAGCGGCTGACCACCCGTGGGTACGCCGTGCTGCTCGCCCTCGCCGCGCTGGCCCTGGCCGCCGGGGCTCTGGTCCGGCACCCGTCCGGCTTCGTGCTGGTCGGTGCCGCGTTCTGCGCCTTCCAACTCGCCACCGTGCTCGCCGACGCGCGGTTGCAGGCGCGGATCACCGGGCCGGGCCGGGCCACCGTCACCTCGGTGGCGGGGATGGGCAGCGACCTGGCCGTGATCGCCGTCTACGGCGGGTACGCGCTGGTGGCCGGTGCGGGCGGGCACGCGGTGGCGTTCGCGGCGGCGGCCGTGCCGTACCTGCTGGTCGCCGGCGTGCTGGCGGCGTCGTCGACGCCGTGGCGACTGGCCCCGCCCAGGACCGGGACGGCCGCCGACGTCGGTGCCGGCGGCTGGCGTGACCGGATGTCCGCCGTGTGCCACCGGCGGTGGTGCGCCGGGAACCCCGCCGACGCGGCGGACGACGGTCAGTCGGTGAGCGCGTCGAGGTAGACCCAGTGCCCGTCCTCGCGGACGAAGCGGCTGCGCTCGTCAAGCGTCCCGGGGCGTCCCGCCTCCCGGTAGTGGGCGCGGAACGTCACCGTGCCGGTGCCGTCGAGGAGGCCGCCGTGGGCGGTGTCCACGATCTCCAGCCGGGTCCACCGCTGCGCGGGGTCGAGCCGCAGTCGGGCCGGCCGGGTGGTGGAGTGCCAACTCCGCAGCAGGTAGTCGGCGTCGCCGACGGCGAAGGCGCTGAACCGTGACCGCATCAGCGCCGCCGCCGTCGCGGCCGTGCCGTCGCCACGGTGCACCGGGCCGCAGCAGTCGTCGTACGGCAGGCCGGCGCCGCACGGGCAGGCCCGGCCCGGCCCGCCGTCCCGACGCGATGCGCGTTTCGCCACGGCGTCCATCCTGCCGCATGCCGGCCGGGTCCCGACGACCGGTCGGTGCCCGCTCCGACTCCGGCGGGTTCAGTTCCGGTGTACGTCGACAGGGCCGGCCCCGGTGGGGGTCGGCCCTGTCGTGGTGTGGTGGTCAGGAGGTGTAGCCGCGGGTGGCGATCCAGTCGGCG
>NZ_JBIVRQ010000029.1:0-45828 GCF_044755745.1 Micromonospora sp. NPDC092111 | reverse complement strand
CGACGAACACGCCGTGTCCACCGACACCGCCGGCCCCTCCAGGCCGAACGTGTACGCCACCCGGCCGGAGACGACACTGCCGGCGCTGTGCCCGGAGACGTAGTCGTGGTACATCACCCCGGCGAAGACACCGGTGGACGAGCCGCGCAGCGATCCCGGGTCGATGCCGGCCCGCTCGAACGCCTCCCAGGACACCTCCAGCAGGAGCCGCTGCTGCGGGTCCATCACCACCGCCTCGCGGGGCGAGATGCCGAAGAAGACCGGGTCGAACTCGGCGGCGTCGGTGAGGAAGCCACCCTTGGCCACGTACGTGGTCTCGGGGCGGGTGCCGGTCGGGTCGTGGAGCCGGGCGACGTCCCAGCCCCGGTCGGTGGGGAAGTCACCGATGGCGTCGGCGCCCTCGGCGACGAGCCGCCACAGGTCCTCGGGCGAGTCGACGCCACCGGGGTAACGGCAGGCCATCCCGACGATCGCCACCGGCTCGTCGGCCGTGGCCGTGCTGGTGCGGGTGTGCGCCGGGTCGGCGTCGGTGCCGACTACCTCGCTGAGCAGGTGACGGGCCAGCTCGCGCGGCGACGGGTAGTCGAAGATCAGGGTGGCGGGCAGCCGCAGGCCGGTGACCGCCGAGAGGCCGTTGCGCAGCTCGACGGCGGTCAGCGAGTCGAAGCCCAACTCCTGGAAGGCGCGGCCGGCGTCGATCCGGTCGGCGGAGGCGTGCCCGAGGACGGCCGCCACCTGGGCGAGGACCAGCGCGGTGGCGCTGCGCTCCCGTTCCTCGGCGGGCTGGGCGGCGAGGTCCGCCGCCCAGCCGGAGGAGGTGACGGACGCGGCGGCGCGGCTGGCGGCCCGCCGGGCCGGTCGGACCAGGCCGTGGAACGGCAGCGGCAGGTCGTCGCCGAGGGTACGCAGGGTGGCCAGGTCGAGCCGGGCCGGGACGGCGGTCGGGTACGGGTTGGCGACGGCGGCGTCGAGCAGGGCCAGCCCGTCGGCGGTCGTCAGGGGCAGCACCCCGCCCCGCGACATCCGTTCCCGGTCGGCGTCGCTGAGCCGGTCGGTCATCGCCGAACCCTGACCCCACAGCCCCCACGCCAGTGACACGCCCGGTAGGCCGGCGGAGCGCCGCAGCACCGCCACCGCGTCCAGGAACGCGTTCGCCGCCGCGTAGCTGCCCTGCCCCGGCGCACCCAGCACCCCGGACAACGAGGAGAACAGCACGAACGCCGACAGGTCCCGGTCCCTGGTCAGCTCGTCGAGCAGCCACGCCGCATCGACCTTCGGACGCAGCACCCCCGACACCCGCTGCGCCGACAACGACGACAGCACACCGTCGTCCAGCACACCGGCCGTGTGCACCACCGCCGACAGCTCCGGGTGGGCGTCCAGCAGCGCCGTGACCTGTCCCCGATCGGCCACGTCACAGGCGACCAGTGCCACCTCGGCGCCCGCCTCGGACAGCTCGGCGACCAGGGCCGGGGCACCCGGTGCCGCCGCGCCCCGGCGCGAGACCAGCAGCAGCCGGCGGACCCCGTGCGTCGACACCAGGTGCCGGGCCACCACCGCGCCCAGCGCGCCGGTCGCGCCGGTGACCAGCACGGTGCCGGTGCCGAAGAGCGGGGTGTCCGGGGTGGCGGGTGCGACGACCTGACGGGTGAGACGCGGCACCGAGACCACGCCCCGCCGGATCCGTACCTGCGGTTCGCCGGTCGCCAGCGCGGCGGCGAGCAGCGCCGCGACCACCCCGGTCGGGTCGGCGTCGGCATCGGTGTCGGTGTCGGTGTCGACCAGTAGTAGCCGGTCCGGGTTCTCGGCCTGCGCGGAGCGGAGCAGACCCCAGACGGCCGCGCCGGCCAGGTCGGTCCCGTCGTCGCCGACGGCGTGCCGGGTGAGCACGACCAGCCGGTGGGTGTCCGGGCCGGTCAGCCAGTCCTGCACCACGGCGAGGACCCGGTGCACCTCGTCGTGCACGGCGGCGGGGCTGTCGACGGCTCCGCCGCCCCCGGCGGGCAGCACCAGCAGCCCGGCGGTTGCCTCGGCGGCGGACGTGGTGTCCGGGGGCGTCGGGTCGGCGGCGGCCGGGGCCGCCTGCGGCGGGGCGGGGGCCGTGCCGGCGGCCGGGTGGTAGGCCCAGGTCGGGGCGGGTACCGCCGTGGGGGTGCCGATCTCCTGCCAGGTGAGGTCGAACAGCGCGTCGGCGATCCCGCCGGCCCGGGTGACCTGGACCGGGCGCAGCACCAGCGATTCGACGGTGGCGACGGGGGCGCCGACCGCGTCGGCGACCGCCACCCGGACGCCGGAGCCGGCCGGGGTGAGCCGTACCCGTACGCCGGCCGCGCCGGTGGCGTGCAGGGTGATCCCCGACCAGGCGAACGGCAGGCCGCGGAAGGTGTCGCCGGCGGCGAGGCCGAGGGCATGCAAGCCGGCGTCGAGCACCGCCGGGTGCAGGCCGAAGCCGTCGGCGGCCACCCCCTCGGGGAGGCTGACCTCGGCGAAGAACTCGTCGCCGCGTCGCCACACCCGGCGCAGGCCACGGAAGACCGGGCCGTAGACCAGGCCGCCGGCGGCGAGGTGGTCGTACAGGTCGTCGGTGGGGACGGGGTCGGCGTCGGCGGGCGGCCACTCGGTGAGGGCGGTGCCGGTGGTGCGTCGGCCAGGGGTGAGCAGGCCGCTGGCGTGCCGGGTCCACGGGGCGTCGGCGTCCGCGCCCCGGGCGTACACCTGGACGGTGCGGGCCTGGACGGCGTCGGCCGCGCCGACGACGACCTGGAGTTGGACGGCGCCCCGCGTGGGCAGGACCAGCGGGGTCTCGATGGTCAGTTCGTCGACGGTGTCGGCGCCGACCTGGGCACCGGCGTGCAGGGCGAGGTCGACGTAGCCGGTGCCGGGGAAGACCACCGCGCCGTCGACGGCGTGGTCGGCGAGCCAGGGGTGCGATTCGAGGGAGAGCCGGCCGGTGAGGACGGCGCCGTCGGCGTTGGCGAGGGTAACCGCCGCGCCGAGCAGCGGGTGGTCGGCGGAGTCCAGGCCCATGGCGGTGGCGTCGCCGGGGTCGGCGGTGGCGTCGAGCCAGTAGCGCTGGTGCTGGAAGGCGTAGGTGGGCAGGTCGACCTGCCGGCCGCCGGGGTGGACCGCCGCCCAGTCCAGGTCCAGCCCACTGACCCACGCCTGCGCCATCCCGGTGGCGAAGCCGGCGACCTGGTCCCGGTCCCGACGCTGCAACGGGACCGCCACCGCGTCCTCCACACAGTCGGCGACCATCGCGGTGAGCACACTGTCCGGCCCGATCTCCACGAACCGGGTCACCCCACGCGCCGCCAACACGGCCACCGCGTCGGCGAACCGCACCGTGCCCCGCACCTGCGCCTGCCAGTAGGCGACACTGCCCAACTGCGCGTCGCCGACCAGATCCCCGGTCGCCGTGGACACCACCGGGATACCCGCCGGACCAGCGTCGACCTCGGCGAGGACCTGCCCGTACTCGGCCAGCATCGGATCCATCAGATGCGAGTGGAACGCGTGCGACACCCGCAACCGACGGGTCTTCACCTCCAACGACGCTTCCAGGGCGGCGATCTGCTCCTCGGTGCCCGACACCACCACCGCACGCGGGCCGTTCACCGCCGCCACATCAATGCCGCCGAGATCCAACTCGGCCAGCGGCGCGGCGATCGCCAACATCGCCCCACCAGCCGGCAACGCCTGCATCAGACCACCCCGAGCCGCCACCACCCGACAGGCGTCCTCCAGGGACCACACCCCGGCCACATACGCGGCAGCCAACTCACCGATCGAATGACCCGCCACGAAGTCCGGCCTCAGACCCCACGACTCGGCCAACCGGAACAACGCCACCTCGACCGCGAACAACGCCGGCTGCGTCCACCCGGTCTGATCGAGCACACCATCCGGGTCGGCGAACATCACCTCCCGCAGATCACCACCCAACAGCGGCCCGAACGCGGCACACACCTCGTCCAACGCCGACGCGAACACCGGGAACGCGGCGGCGAGGTCACGACCCATCCCCACCCGCTGCGCACCCTGACCCGTGAACAGGACAGCCGTCCGACCGGCGGTCACCCGACCCGACAGACCACCACCGGCAGCCAGGGCGTCCAGGCCGGCCGCGCCGTCCCCGAGCGCCACACCCCGGTACGCCGATGCCGCCCGCGTCGTGCCGAGCGAGTACCCGACGTCCGCCGGACGCTCGTCGGTGAGGAAGTCCCGCAGCCGGGCGGCCTGGGCGGCGAGCGCCCCCGCCGAGCGGCCGGAGAGCGGCCAGAGCAGCACCGGCGGTTCGTCCGCCTCGACCGGCGCGTCGGCCTCGACCGGTGGCGCCTGCTCCAGGATGACGTGCCCGTTGGTGCCGCTGACGCCGAACGACGACACCCCGCCCCGGCGGGGCTGGCCGTGGTCCGGCCACTGCTTCGCCTCGGTGAGCAGCCGCACCGTGCCGGCGGACCAGTCCACGTGCGACGAGGGTGCGGAGACGTGCAGGCTCCTGGGCAGGACGCCGTGCCGCAGCGCCATCACCATCTTGATCACGCCGCTGACGGCGGCGGCGGCCTGGGCGTGGCCGATGTTCGACTTGACCGAGCCGAGCCACAGCGGCCGGTCCGTCGGCCGGTCGTGGCCGTACGTGGCGATCAGCGCCTCCACCTCGATCGGGTCGCCGAGGGTGGTGCCGGTGCCGTGCGCCTCGATCAGGTCGATGTCGGTGGAGGTGAGCCCGGCGTTGGCGAGGGCCTGGAGGATGACCCGCTGCTGGGCCACCCCGTTGGGGGCGGTGAGGCCGTTGGACGCGCCGTCCTGGTTGATCGCGGAGCCCCGGATGACGGCGAGCACGGGGTGGCCGTTGCGCTGGGCGTCGGAGAGCCGCTCCAGCAGCAGCATGCCGACGCCCTCGCCCCAGCCGGTGCCGTCGGCGTCGTCGGAGAAGGGCTTGCAACGGCCGTCGGCGGCCAGCCCCCGCTGCCGGCTGAACGCGACGAACGCGCCGGGCGTCGACATCACGGTCACGCCGCCGGCCAGCGCCAGGCCGCACTCCCGCTGGCGCAGCGCGTGCGCGGCCAGGTGCAGGGCGACCAGCGACGACGAGCAGGCGGTGTTGACGGTGACCGCCGGCCCCTCCAACCCGAGGCTGTACGACACCCGCCCGGAGATGACCGCACCGGAGCTGCCGGTGCTCATGTACGCCTCGACCGGCTCGGGCAGCACGGTGAGCCGGTCCCAGTAGTCCTGCCCGCCGCAGCCGACGAAGACGCCCACCGGGCCGCCGCGCAGCGAGTCGGGGTCGATGCCGGCCCGTTCGCACGCCTCCCAGCTCGCCTCCAGCACCAGCCGCTGCTGCGGGTCCATGGCCAACGCCTCGCGGGGCGAGATGCCGAAGAACTCGGCGTCGAACTCGGCGGCGTCGTGGACGAAGCCGCCCTGCTGGACGTAGCTGCTGCCGGCGGTGCCCGGGTCGGCGTCGTAGAGGGCGGTGGTGTCCCAGCCCCGGTCGGTGGGGAAGTCGCCGATGGCGTCGACGCCGTCGGCGACCAGCCGCCACAGCTCCTCGGGTGAGGTGACCCCGCCCGGGTAGCGGCAGGCCATGCCGACGATCGCGATCGGGTCCTGCTCCTGCGACTCGACCTCGCGCAGCCGTTCCCGGGTGCGGTGCAGATCGGCCGTGACCCGCTTCAGGTAGTCGAGGAGTTTCTCTTCGTTCGCCATCCGAACCTCACCAAACTCGTTGCCAGCGGACACGTTCCGGGGAGCGCGGTGGCGGCTCAGGTCATCCCGAGTTCCTTGTCGATCAGGTCGAAGACGTCGTCGGCGGAGGCGCTTTCGAGCCGGTCGACCAGGGTGGTGCCCGCGGTGGTGCTGAGGGTCTCGTTGAGCTTCGCCAGCAGGGACTGGAGCCGGACGGTCACCCGGTTGCGTTCGATCTCCTCGGGCGTCAGGCCGGCCACGGTGACCTCCAGCCGGTCCAGCTCGGCCAGCAGGCCACCGGCGGCGTCGCCGGTGAACCCGAGTTCGGCGCGGAGCTGGTCGGCGAGGGCGGTCGGGGTGGGGTGGTCGAAGACCAGGGTGGCGGAGAGCCGGACGCCGGTGGCGGCGCTGAGCCGGTTGCGCAGTTCCACGGCGGTCACCGAGTCCATGCCGAGTTCCTTGAACGCGCGCTGCGGTTCCACCTGGTCGGCGTCGCCGTACCCGAGGACGGCGGCCACGTTGGTGCGGACCGTGCCGAGCAGCACGGCGCGCTGCTCGGCCTCGGGCAGCCCGGCGAGCTGGTCGGCGAGCGCCGAGGACGCCGGGTCGGCGGCCTCGGCGGCCTCGGGTGCGGCGTCGGGGAGGTCGGCGAGCAGCGGCCGGGACCGGGCCAGGGTGTAGATCGGGGCGAACCGGGTCCAGTCGACGTCGGCGACGACGAGGTGGCTCTCGTCGTGGTCGAGCGCCTGCCCGAGCGCGCCGACGGCGAGCCGGGGGTCCATCACGCCGACGCCGAGCCGGTCGAGGTGCGCGCCGACCTCACCGCCGGCCATCCCGCCGCCACCGCCCCAGCTCCCCCAGGCGACCGAGGTGGCCGCCGCCCCCCGGGTCCGCCGCTGCTGGGCCAGCGCGTCGAGGTACGCGTTGGCGGTGGCGTAGCCGGCCTGCCCGGCGCTGCCCCACACCGCCGCCCCGGACGAGAAGAGCACGAACGCCGCCAGCGGCCGGTCGGCCAGCAACGCGTCCAGGTGGGCCGCGCCGAGCACCTTGGCCCGGCACACGTCGGCGAAGTCGTCGAGGCTGGTCTCGCCCAGTGGCACCTCGGCGTGCAGCACCCCGGCGGCGTGGAAGACGGCGGTCAGGTCGTCGCCGATCTCGGCCAGCAGCGCGGCGACCGCGTCCCGGTCGGCCACGTCGCAGGCGACCACCCGCACCCCGGGGAGCCGGGCGGTGAGTTCGGCGGCCCCGGGCGCGTCCGGGCCCCGCCGGCTGGCCAGCACCACCCGCTCGGCGCCCTGGTCGATCAGCCACTCGGTGACGTGCCCGCCGACCCCGCCGGTGCCGCCGGTGACCAGCACCGTGCCGGTGGGCCGCCAGCGCCGCTCGGGCGTGCCGGTCACCGGCCGGCGGACCATCCGGCGGGCCAGCGGGCCGGCCGGGCGCAGCGCGACCTGGTCCTCGGCGCCGCCGGTCAGCACGTCGACCAGCCGGTCGACGGTCTGCGGCGTCCACTCGGCGGGCAGGTCGACCAGGCCACCCCACCAGCCGGGGTAGTCGAGGGACAGCACGGTGCCCAGGCCCCACAGCGCGCCCTGGGCGGCGTCCGGCACCGCCTCGAACCGGTCGACGCCCACCGCGCCGGAGGTGACGCACCAGAGCCGGCCGGTGAAGTCGGAGGCGGCGAGGGCGTGCACCAGTGACACGGTGGCGGTGATCCCGGCGGTCAGGCCGACGCCCAGCGGGTCCGGGCCGTCGTCGAGGGCGAGCAGCGACACCACCCCGGCCGGGGCCGCCCGGCCGGCGTGGTCGGTGCCGGTGACGGTGACCACCTCGGCGCCCCGCGCGGCGAGGCCGTCGGCGACCGTACGGAGCCGGTCGTCGCCGGCCAGCGCCGCCGGCGCCACCACCCACCAGACGCCGGTCAGCACGCCACCGGCGGGCAGTTCGGCGGGACGCCACACCACCCGGTACCGCCAGCCGTCCACGGTGGAGACGTCGCGCTGCCGGGACCGCCACGAGGTCAGGCCGGGCAGCACCTCGCCGACCAGCCCGCTGTCGACGCCCAGCCCGTCGGCGAGCGCGTCGACGTCGGCGCGTTCGACGGCGTCCCAGAACCCGGCGTCGGTGCCTTCGCCGGCCGGGGCGGCGGCGGACGGCCCGATCCAGTAGCGCTGGTGCTGGAAGGCGTAGGTGGGCAGCTCCGCCCGGCGGCTGCCGGGCAGGGCGGCGGCCCAGTCCACGGGGACGCCGCGCACGTGCAGCTCGGCCAGCGAGGTGAGCAGCCGGTCCAGGCCGCCGTCGTCGCGGCGCAGGGTGCCGGTCACCACCACCGGCCGGTCCGCCGACTCCAGCGTCTCCTGCATTCCCATCCCGAGCACGGGATGCGGGCTGACCTCCACGTACCCGGTCCAACCCTGCCCGGCGAGAGAGCGGATCGCCGGGTCGAACCGGACGGTGTTGCGCAGGTTCTCGTACCAGTAGCGGGCGTCGAGGGTGCCGGTGTCCACCCAGTCGCCGGTGACCGTGGAGAGCATCCGGATGGTGCCGGTACGCGGGTTGATCGGGGCCAAGTCCTCCAGCAGCCGGTGTTCCAGCGCCTCCACCTGGGCGGAGTGGGAGGCGTAGTCGACGGCCACCTGCTTGACCCGGACCCCCTCCTCGGTGAGTGCGGCGACGAGTTCGCGCAGCGCCTCCGGGGTGCCGGAGACCACCACCGAGCCGGCGCCGTTGACCACGGCGAGGGAGATGTCGCCGTGCCACTGGGCGATCCGCTCCTGCGCCCGGTCGGCGGGCAGCCCGACGGAGACCATGCCGCCCTGCCCGGTCAGCTTCTCGCCGATGGCCCGACTGCGCAGGGTGACCACCCGCGCCCCGTCGGCCAGGGAGAGCCCGCCGGCCACGCAGGCGGCGGCGATCTCGCCCTGCGAGTGGCCGACCACGGCGTCCGGTTCGACGCCGTACCCGCGCCAGGTCGCGGCGAGGGAGACCATCATCGCCCAGAGGGCGGGCTGGACGACGTCCACCCATTCGAGGGAGGGTGCGCCGGGGACGCCGCGCACCACGTCGAGCAGGTCCCAGTCGACGTAGGCGCGCAGTTCGTCGGCGCAGCGCCGCATCTGCTCGGCGAAGACCGGCGAGGTGTCCAGCAGCGCGGCGGCCATGCCGACCCACTGGGCGCCCTGCCCGGGGAAGACGAAGACGATCCGGCCGGCGGCGTCGGCGGTGCCGGTGACCGCGGCCGGGGACGGTTGACCGGCGGCGACGGCGGCGAGCGCGGCGCGTAGCTGCGGCAGGTCCCCGCCGAGCGCCACGGCCCGGTGGTCGAGCCGGGCCCGGCCGGCCAGCGTACGGCCCACTGCGGCGAGGTCGACGGCCGCCCCGTCGAGGTGGGACAGCAACTGCTCGGCCTGGGCGCGCAGCGCCCGGTCGGTGTGCCCGGAGAGCACCCACGGCAGCACCGCCGGGGTGGCCGGCTCGGCGTCCTCCTCGGCCGGTGGCGGCTCCTCCAGCACCACGTGCGCGTTGGTGCCGCTGATGCCGAAGGAGGAGACCGCGCAGCGGCGGGCCCGGCCGGTCTGCGGCCAGTCGACCGGCTCGGTGAGCAGCCGCACCGTGCCCGGTGACCAGTCGACCTCGCCGCTGGGCTCGTCGACGTGCAGGGTGCGGGGCAGTACCCCGTGCCGCATCGCCTGGACCATCTTGATCACCCCGCCGACCCCGGCGGCGGCCTGCGAGTGGCCGATGTTGGACTTGAGCGAGCCGAGCCAGAGCGGCCGGTCGGCGGAGCGTTCCCGGCCGTACGTGGCGAGCAGCGCCTGCGCCTCGATCGGGTCGCCGAGCCGGGTGCCGGTGCCGTGCGCCTCGACCGCGTCGATCTCCTGGGCCGACAGCCGCGCGTTGGCCAGCGCGGCCCGGATGACCCGGCGCTGGGAGGGGCCGTTGGGGGCGGTGAGGCCGTTGGAGGCGCCGTCCTGGTTGGTGGCGGAGCCCCGGATGACGGCGAGCACGGGGTGGCCGTTGCGGCGGGCGTCGGAGAGCCGTTCCAGCACCAGCGTGCCGACGCCCTCGGCCCAGCCGGTGCCGTCGGCGGCGGCGGCGAACGACTTGCACCGGCCGTCGAAGGACAGCGCCCGCTGCCGGGAGAACTCCACGAACGCGGCGGGGGTGCCGATCACGGTGACCCCACCGGCGACGGCGAGCGACGACTCGCCGGAGCGCAGCGACTGGCAGGCCCAGTGCAGGGCGACCAGCGACGACGAGCAGCCGGTGTCGACGGTGACCGACTGCCCTTCCAGGCCGAGGGTGTAGGACAGTCGGCCGGAGACGATGCTGCCGGCGCCCCAGCTGTCCGGGTAGTCGTGGTAGGCCACGCCGGTGAACACGGCGGTGGGGCTGCCCTTGAGCGACAGCGGGTCGATGCCGGCCCGCTCCAGCGCCTCCCAGGACGTCTCCAGGAACAGCCGCTGCTGCGGGTCCATCTCGGCGGCCTCGCGGGGCGAGATGCCGAAGAACGTCGGGTCGAAGTCGGCGGCGTCGTAGAGGAATCCGCCCTCCCGGGTGTAGCTGGTGCCGGGGTGCTCCGGATCCGGGTCGTAGAGCCGGTCGAGGTCCCAGCCCCGGTCGGTGGGCAGGCCGGAGATGGCGTCGGTGCCGGCGGCGACGAGGTCCCACAGGGCGTCGGGCGAGTCGACCCCGCCCGGGTAGCGGCAGCCCATCCCGACGATGGCGATCGGCTCGACGGCGCGCTCCTCGATGTCGCGGAGCCGCTCGCTGGTCTCGTGCAGGTCGGTGGTGACCCGCCGCAGGTAGTCACGAAGCTTCTGTTCGTTGGACATCAGGAACCCATTCGTGGACGTGGCCGGCAGAGCGGACGGATCATGAGGTGCCGAACTTGCTGTCGATGAAGTCGAAGAGGTCGTCGTCGGAGGCCGAGTCGAGGTCCTCGGTGACGGTGGCGACGTCGGCCGGACGCTGGCCGGTGTGCCACGCCGCGAGCAGGGCCTTCAGCCGCTCCCCCACCCCGGCGCGGGTGGACTCGTCGAGGGCGGCGACCGCGTCGGCGTCCAGGGTGGACAGCGACGCCTGTAGCCGGTCGAGGTCGTCGAGCAGGGTCACGCCCCCGGCGTCCTCGGGCACCAGCTCGGTGAGTAGCTGCTGGGCCAGCTCGGTCGGGGTGGGGTGGTCGAAGACCAGGGTGGCGGGCAGCCGCAGCGCGGTCTCGGTGGCGAGCCGGTTGCGGAGCTCGACGGCGGTCAGCGAGTCGAAGCCGGCCTCCTTGAACGCCCGCTCGGGGTCGACGTCGCCGCCGGAGGCGTACCCGAGGACGGCCGCGACCTGGTCGCGGACCAGCGCCAGGACGGTGTCGAGCCGGTCGGGTGACGCCATCGCGGCGAGCCGGCCGGCGAGGTCGGCGGTGGGCGCGGCGCCGGCCGGGGTGACCGGTTCGGTCTCCGGGTTGGCGTCGGGCAGCGCGGCGAGCAGCGGCCGGGGCCGGGCCAGGGTGTAGACGGGGGCGAACCGGGCCCAGTCGATGTCGGCGACGACGAGGTGGCTCTCGTCGTGGTCGAGGGCCTGCCGCAGCGCCTGGACGGCGAGCCGTGGGTCCATCGGCGGGGTGCCCTGCCGGCGCAGGTGCGCGGTGGCCTCCCCGTCGGCCATGCCGCCGCCGGCCCAGCTTCCCCAGGCGACCGAGGTGGCGGTACGGCCGTGCCCGCGCCGCTGCTGGGCCAGCGCGTCGAGGTACGCGTTGGCGGTGGCGTAGCCGGCCTGCCCGGCGCTGCCCCACACCGCCGCCCCGGACGAGAAGAGCACGAACGCCGCCAGCGGCCGGTCGGCCAGCAACGCGTCCAGGTGGACCGCGCCGAGCACCTTGGCCCGGCACACGGCGGCGAACTCCTCCGGCGTGGTCTCCGGCAGCGACCTCTCCTGGTGCAGCACGCCGGCGGCGTGGAAGACGGCGGTCAGCTCGTCGCCGATCTCGGCCAGCAGCGCGGCGACCGCGTCCCGGTCGGCCACGTCGCAGGCGACCACGTCGACGCCCGGGTGCCGGGCCACTAGGTCGGCCGCCCCGGGGGCGGCCATCCCGCGCCGGCTGGCCAGCACCACCCGGCGGGCGCCGTGGGTGAGCAGCCATTCGGTGAGGTGCCCGCCGATGCCGCCGGTGCCGCCGGTGACCAGTACGGTGCCGGTGGGCTGCCAGCGGCGTTCGGGGGTGCCGACGGCGGGCCAGCGGACCAGCCGCCGGGCCAGCACCCCGGCGGTACGGACGGCGACCTGGTCCTCGGCGCCGTCGGCGAGGACGTCGACCAGTCGGTCGAGGTGCCCGTCGGTCCAGTCGGCGGGCAGGTCGACCAGGCCGCCCCAGGTGTGCGGGTACTCCAGGGACAGCACGGTGCCGAGGCCCCAGAGGGCACCCTGTGCGGCGTGCGGCAGCTCCTCGAACCGGTCGACGGCGACGCCGCCGGCGGTGAGGCACCAGAGCCGGCCGGCGAAGTCGGTGGCGGTGAGCGCCTGGACCAGCGCCACCGTGTCGGTGACGCCGACGGAGAGCCCGGCGCCGGTGTCGTCGGGGGTGTCGTCGAGGGCGAGCAGGGACACCACCCCGGTGGGGGTCTCCCGGCCGGTGAGGTCGGTGCCGGTGACGGTGTGCACGTCGGCGCCCCGGGCGGCCAACCGGTCGGCGACGGCCCGGACCCGCGGGTCGCCGGCCAGCGCCGCCGGTGCGACGAGCCACCAGGTGCCGGTCAGTTCCGGGCCGGCGGGCAGTTCGGTGGAGCGCCACACCACCCGGTAGCGCCAGCCGTCGACGGTGGAGACGTCCCGCTGCCGGGAGCGCCAGGCGGCGAGGCCGGGCAGCACCTCGTCGACGACGCCGGTGTCGACGCCGAGGCCGTCGGCGAGCAGGCCGGTGTCGCCGCGTTCGACGGCGTCCCAGAATCCGCTGTCGGTGTCGTCGTCGCCGGTGCCGGCGGTGGTGCCGGGTTCGATCCAGTAGCGCTGGTGCTGGAAGGCGTAGGTGGGCAGGTCGACCTGCCGCCCGCCGGGGTGCACGGCGGTCCAGTCGAGCGGGACGCCACTGACCCACGCCTGCGCCATCCCGGTGGCGAAGCCGGTGACCTGGTCGCGGTCCCGACGCTGCAACGGGACCGCCACCGCGTCCTCCACACAGTCGGCGACCATCGCGGTGAGCACACTGTCCGGCCCGATCTCCACGAACCGGGTCACCCCGCGATCCTTCAACGCGGCGACCGCGTCGGCGAACCGCACCGTGCCCCGCACCTGCGCCTGCCAGTAGGCGATGCTGCCCAACTGCGCGTCGCCGGCCAGGTCGCCGGTGGCGGTGGAGACGAGAGGGATGCCTGCCGGCCCGGCGGTGACCTCGGCGAGGACCCGCCCGTACTCGGCCAGCATCGGATCCATCAGATGCGAATGGAACGCATGCGACACCCGCAACCGACGGGTCTTCACCTCCAACGACGCTTCCAGGGCGGCGACCTGCTCCTCGGTGCCCGACACCACCACCGCCCGGGGACCGTTGACCGCCGCCACGTCCACGCCGTCGAGATCCAGCTCGGCCAGCGGCGCGGCGATCGCCAACATCGTCCCACCGGCGGGAAGCGCCTGCATCAGACCACCCCGAGCAGCCACCACCCGACAGGCGTCCTCCAGGGACCACACCCCGGACACGTACGCGGCAGCCAGCTCACCGATCGAGTGACCCGCCACGAAGTCCGGCTTCAGGCCCCACGACTCGGCCAACCTGAACAAGGCCACCTCGACCGCGAACAGGGCCGGCTGCGTCCACCCGGTCTGGTCCAACACACCATCCGGGTCGGCGAACATCACCGCACGAAGGTCACCGCCGAGCAACGGCCCGAACGCCGCACACACCTCGTCCAACGCGGCAGCGAACACCGGGAAGGCATCCGACAACTCCCGGCCCATCCCCACCCGCTGCGCACCCTGACCGGTGAACAACACCGCAGTCCGACCACCGACCACCCGACCGGACAGGCCACCACCGGCGGCGAGGGCCGCCAGGCCGGCGACGAGATCCGCGCCACCGCCGCCCACGACCACACCCCGGTGCTCCAGGGCCGCCCGGCCGTTGGCCAGGGCGTACCCGACGTCCACCGGACGTACGTCGCCGGGCAGGTCGTCGCGCAGCCCGGCGGCCTGCCCGGCGAGCGCGCCCGCCGAGCGGGCCGACAGCGGCCAGAGCACCACCGGGGGCTCGGGCATCTCGGCCGGCGCGTCGGCGTCGACCGGTGGGGCCTCCTCCAGGATCACGTGGGCGTTGGTGCCGCTGATGCCGAACGACGACACGCCGGCCCGGCGGGGGCGGCCGTCCGCCGGCCAGTCCACCGGCTCGGTGAGCAGCCGCACGTCACCGGCCGCCCAGTCGACCTGCCGGGACGGCGTCTGCGCGTGCAGGGTGCGCGGCAGCGTCCCGTGCCGCATCGCCATCACCATCTTGATCACACCGGCCATCCCGGCGGCGGCCTGGGCGTGCCCGATGTTCGACTTGATGGAGCCGAGCCAGAGGGGGCGGGCCCGGTCCCGGCCGTAGGTGGCCAGCACCGCCTGCGCCTCGATCGGGTCGCCGAGGATGGTGCCGGTGCCGTGCGCCTCGACGGCGTCCACCTCGTCGGGGGTGAGTCGGGCGTTGGCCAGCGCGGCCCGGATCACCCGCTGCTGCGCCGGCCCGTTCGGCGCGGTCAGGCCGTTCGACGCGCCGTCCTGGTTGACCGCAGAGCCCCGGATCACGCCGTAGACGCGGTGGCCGTTGCGCTGGGCGTCGGAGAGACGTTCCAGCACCAGCACGCCGACCCCCTCGGCCCAGCCGGTGCCGTCGGCGTCGTCGGAGAACGACTTGCACCGGCCGTCGGGGGCGAGACCCCGCTGCCGGCTGAACGCCACGAACGGGGTCGGGTTCGACATCACCAGCACGCCACCGGCGATGGCGGTGCCGCACTCCCCGGCCCGCAGCGCCTGGCTGGCCAGGTGCAGCGCGACCAGGGACGACGAGCAGGCCGTGTCGACCGTCATCGACGGTCCCTCGAAGCCGAACGCGTACGACACCCGGCCGGAGATGACCGACGCGGAACTGCCGGTGCTCAGGTACGCCTCGGACTCGGCCGGGGCGAGGCCGAGCAGGTCGCCGTAGTCCTGCGCGCCGGAGCCGACGAACACGCCGACCGGGTTGCCGCGCAGCGCCTCCGGGTTCAGCCCGGCCCGCTCGCACGCCTCCCAGGTGACTTCGAGCATCAGCCGCTGCTGCGGGTCCATGGCGATCGCCTCGCGGGGCGAGATGCCGAAGAACTCGGCGTCGAACGCGCCCGCGTCGTAGACGAAACCGCCGGAGCGGACGTAGCTGGTGCCGGGCCGGTCGGGGTCGGCGTCGAAGAGGGCATCGGCGTCCCAGCCCCGGTCGACGGGGAACGCGCTGATCGCGTCGGTGCCGGTCGCGACGAGCTGCCACAGGTCCTCCGGGGACCGGACGCCGCCCGGGTAGCGGCAGCTCATCCCGACGATGGCGATCGGCTCGTCGGGGGTGAGCGGGGTGGCGGCCGGCGTACCGGTGGGCGCGGCGGCGGTGCCGACGAGTTCGTCGTACAGGTGGCGGGCCAGCACGGCGGGGGTCGGGTGGTCGTAGACCATGGTGGCGGGCAGTCGCAGCCCGACCGCCGCGCCGAGGGCATTGCGCAGCTCCACCGCGGTCAGCGAGTCGAAGCCGAGTTCCCGGAACGGCCGCTGGTCGTCGACGGTGGCCCCGGCGGCGTACCCGAGGACGGCCGCGACGTGGGTGCGGACGGTGTCCAGCAGGTACGGCAGCCGGTCGGCGTCGGGCAGGTCGGCGAGGACGGAGGTGTCCCGTGGCGCGGGCGGCGCGGCGGTCACGCCGCCCTGGTGGGTCTCGGGGAGCGCGGCGAGCAGCGGCCGGGGCCGGGCCAGGGTGTAGATCGGGGTGAACCGGGCCCAGTCGATGTCGGTGACCACGAGGTTGCTCTCGTCGTGGTCGAGGACCTGCTGCAACGCGCCGAGGGCGAGGCGCGGGTCCATCGGCGGGGTGCCCTGCCGCAGGAGGTGTGCGGTGGCCTGCTCGTCGACCATGCCGCCGCCGCCCCAGGTGCCCCACGCGACGGAGGTGGCGACCCGGCCCTGCCGGCGGCGCTGGTGGGCGAGGGCGTCGAGCCAGGCGTTGCCGGTGCCGTACGCGGCCTGCCCGGCGCTGCCCCAGACGGCCGCCCCGGAGGCGAAGAGGACGAACGCGTCGAGCGGCCGGTCGGCGAGCAGCGCGTCGAGGTGGGTCGCGCCGAGGACCTTGGCCCGGCACACGTCGGCGAAGTCGTCGAGGCTGGTCTCGCCGAGCGGGGCGGGGTCGTGCAGCACCCCGGCGGCGTGGAAGACGGCGGTCAGCTCGTCGCCGATCTCGGCCAGCAGCGCGGCGACCGCGTCCCGGTCGGCCACGTCGCAGGCGACGACGCGTACGCCGGGCAGCCGGGCGGCGAGGTCGGCCGCGCCGGGGGCGGCCGGGCCGCGCCGGCTGGCCAGGACCACCCGGTCGGCGCCCTGGTCGAGGAGCCATTCGGTGAGGTGCGCGCCGATGCCGCCGGTGCCGCCGGTGACCAGCACGGTGCCGGTGGGCCGCCAGCGGCGTTCGGGGCTGCCGGCGGCGGGCCAGCGGACCAGCCGCCGGGCCAGCACCCCGGTGGTACGCAGGGCGACCTGGTCCTCGCTGCCGTCGGCGAGCACGTCGACGAGCCGGTCGAGGGTGTCGGGCGTCCAGTCGGCGGGCAGGTCGACCAGGCCGCCCCACCAGCCGGGGTAGTCGAGGGAGAGCACGGTGCCGAGGCCCCAGAGCCCGGCCTGCGCGGCGTGCGGCAGCTCCTCGTAGCGGTCGACGGCGACGCCGCCGGAGGTGAGGCACCAGAGCCGGCCGGTGAGGTTGGCGGCGGCGAGGGCGTGTACCAGGGCCACGGTGCCGGTGACACCGGCGGTGAGCCCGGCGTCGAGGGCGTCCGGGGTGTCGTCGAGGCCGAGCAGCGAGACGACCCCGGCCGGGGTGTCGCGGCCGGTGAGGTCGGCGTCGGTGAGGTCGGCGTCGGTGAGCCGGACGACGGTGGCGCCACGTGCGGTGAGCGCGTCGGCCACGGCGGTGGCCCGGTCGTCGGCGGCGGGCGGTCGCGGCGTGACGACCCACCAGTCGCCGGTCAGCTCCCGTCCGGCGGGCAGGTCGGTGGCCCGCCAGGCGACCCGGTACCGCCAGCCGTCGGTGGCGGTGGCCGGCGCGGCGGCCGGCGCCTCCAGCCAGTAGCGCTGGTGGGCGAAGGCGTAGCGGGGCAGGTCGACCTGCCGCGCGCCGGGGTGGACGGTCGTCCAGTCGAGCGGGACGCCACCGATCCACGCCTGCGCCATCCCGGTGGCGAAGCCGGTGACCTGGTCGCGGTCCCTGCGTTGCAGCGGGACGGCGGTGGCGTCCTCGACGCTCTCCCCCACCATCGCGGTGAGCACACTGTCCGGCCCGATCTCCACGAACCGGGTCACCCCGCGCGCCGCCAACGCGGCGACCGCGTCGGCGAACCGCACCGTCCCCCGCACCTGACCCTGCCAGTAGGTGACGCTGCCCAACTCGGCATCGGTAGCCAGCTCGCCGGTGGCCGTGGACACCAACGAAACCACCGCCGGACTGACGGTCACACCCTCCAGAACCCGCCCATACTCCGCCAGCATCGGGTCCATCAGGTGCGAGTGGAAGGCGTGCGACACCCGAAGCCGGCGGGTCTTCACCTCCAGCGAGGCTTCCAGGGCGGCGATCTGCTCCTCGGTGCCGGAGACCACCACCGCCCGGGGGCCGTTGACCGCCGCCACGTCGATGTCACCGAGGTCCAACTCACTCAGCGGCGCGGCGATGGCGAGCATCGCCCCACCGGCGGGCAGCGCCTGCATCAGACCACCCCGGGCAGCGACCACCCGGCAGGCGTCCTCCAGGGACCACACCCCGGCCACGTACGCGGCGGCCAGCTCACCGATCGAGTGACCGGCCACGAAGTCCGGCCTCAGACCCCACGACTCGGCCAGCCGGAACAGCGCCACCTCGACCGCGAACAACGCCGGCTGAGTCCACCCCGTCTGATCCAACACACCATCCGGGTCGGCGAACATCACCTCCCGCAGATCACCACCCAACAACGGCCCGAACGCCGCACACACCTCGTCCAACGCGGCAGCGAACACCGGGAACGCGGCGGCGAGGTCACGACCCATCCCCACCCGCTGCGCACCCTGACCCGTGAACAGGACAGCCGTCCGACCAGCGGTCACCCGTCCCGACAGACCACCACCGGCGGCGAGGGCGTCCAGGCCGGAGGTCAGTTCGGCCGTCTCCCGGCCGACTGCCACACCACGGAACTCCAGCCCTGCCCGGCCCGCGCCGAGGGAGAAGCCGACGTCCACCGGACGCTCGTCGGTGCCGGCGGTGAACTCCGCGATGCGGCCCGCCTGGCGGGCGAGTCCCTCGGGGGAGCGTCCCGACACCGGCCAGAGGGTGACCGGCGGGGTCGGTCCCGGCTCGGTCTCCTCGGCGGGCGGCGCCTGCTCGACGATGAGGTGCACGTTGGTGCCGCTGATCCCGAACGACGACACGCCGGCCCGGCGGGGGCGGCCGTCTGCCGGCCAGTCCACCGGCTCGGTGAGCAGCCGCACGTCACCGGCCGCCCAGTCGACCTGCCGGGACGGCGTCTCCGCGTGCAGGGTGCGCGGCAGCACCCCGTGCCGCATCGCCATCACCATCTTGATCACACCGGCGACCCCGGCGGCGGCCTGGGCGTGCCCGATGTTCGACTTGATCGACCCGAGGAAGAGCGGCTGGTCCCGGTCCCGGCCGTAGGTGGCCAGCACCGCCTGCGCCTCGATCGGATCCCCGAGGGTGGTGCCGGTGCCGTGCGCCTCGACGGCGTCCACGTCGCCGACGGAGAGCCGGGCGTTGGCCAGCGCGGCCCGGATCACCCGCTGCTGCGCCGGCCCGTTCGGCGCGGTCAACCCGTTCGACGCGCCGTCCTGGTTGACCGCCGAACCCCGGATCAGCCCGAACACCCGGTGGCCGTTGCGGCGGGCGTCGGCAAGCCGTTCCAGCACCAGCACACCGACCCCCTCCGACCAGGCCGCGCCGTCCGCGCCGTCGCCGAAGGACCGGCACCGGCCGTCCGGGGAGAGGGCGCGCTGGCGGCTGAACTCGACGAAGAGCTGGGGGGTGGCCATCACCGCGACGCCACCGGCCAGGGCCAGGCCGCACTCCTCCTTGCGCAGCGACTGGCAGGCCAGGTGCACCGCCACCGACGACGACGAGCAGGCGGTGTCGACGGTGATCGCCGGCCCCTCCAGGCCCAGGTTGTAGGCGACCCGGCCGGAGACGAGGCTGCCGGAGGTGGTGCTGTCGACGTAGTCGTGGTGCATCACACCGACGAAGACGCCGGTGGCGCTGCCCTTCATGGCGACCGGGTCGATGCCGCCGTGCTCGAACGCCTCCCAGGACGCCTCCAGCAGCAGCCGCTGCTGCGGGTCGGTCTCCACCGCCTCGCGGGGGCTCATGCCGAAGAAGCCGGGGTCGAAGTTGGCCGCCTCGTGGAGGAAACCGCCCTGCCGGGTGTAGCTCTTGCCGGGCTTGCCGGGCTCCGGGTCGTAGACGTCGACGTCCCAGCCCCGGTCGGTGGGGAAGCCGGAGATGGCGTCGGTGCCGTCGACGACGAGCTGCCACAGGTCCTCCGGCGACCGGACGCCCCCGGGGTACCGGCAGCCCATGCCGACGATCGCGATCGGCTCCTGGTCCCGGCCCTCCACCTCACGCAGCCGCCGGTTGGCCTGTTGCAGTTCGGCGGTGGCGCGCTTGAGGAAGGTCCGGAGCTTGTCGTCGTTCGCCATCGTTCACACCAATCTTTCCCGCGCCGGAGGTTCGTCGGAGACTGCCGTCAGGAGATGCCGAGCTCGTTCTCCAGCACGTCGAACAGCTCCTCGTCGGTGGCGGACTCGTAGTCGTGCCGGGAGTCGCCGTCGGGGTCGCCGGACCGGTCCTGCCAGCCGCGCAGCACCGCCTCCAGCCGTGCGGTGATCCGGGCGTGCTCGTCGGCGGGCACCCCGGCCAGCGCCCGTTCCAGGCGGTCCAGGTCGGCGAGCAGCGCGTCGGCCGGGTCGGCGTCGGGCACCACCAGTTCGGCCTTGAGCGCCCGGGCGAGGGCGGCCGGTTCGGGGTGGTCGAAGACCAGCGTGGCGGGCAGCCGCAGCCCGGTGACGGTGCTGAGCACGTTGCGGAACTCGACGGCGGCGAGGGAGTCGAAGCCGAGGTCCTTGAACGCGCGGCCCGGCTGTACCGAGGCCGGGCCGGGGAAGCCCAGCACGGCGGCGGCGTGGGTGCGTACCAGGTCGAGCAGCAGGGTGTCGCGGTCGGCGTCGGAGAGCCCGGCGAGCCGTTCCGGCAGCCCGACCCCGCCGCCGGTCGTCCCGCCGGTGGCCGCCCGCCGGGCTGGGGTACGGACCAGGCCGCGCAGCACGGCGGGTAGCGCGTCGGTGCGCCGGCGCAGCGCGTCCAGGTCGATCCGCACCGGTACGACGGTGGCCCGGCCGGCGTCGACGGCGGCGTCGAAGAGGGCCAGCCCCTCGTCGGTGGTCATGGCGGGCATGCCGAGCCGGCGCATCCGGTGTAGGTCGGCGTCGTCGAGGTGACCGCCCATGCCGGTGCCGGTGGCCCACAGTCCGAAGGCCAGCGAGGTGGCCGGCAGCCCCTCGGCGCGGCGGCGCTGGGCGAGCGCGTCGAGGAAGAGGTTGGCGGCGGCGTAGTTGGCCTGGCCGGCGCCGGCCACCCAGCCGGCCGACGAGGAGAAGAGCAGGAACGCGGCCAGGTCGTGGTCGCGGGTGAGGTCGTGCAGGTGCCAGGCGGCGTCGACCTTGGGCCGCAGCACCCGGTGGAGCTGTTCCGGGGTGAGGGCGTCGACCAGCGCGTTCTCGGCGGTGCCGGCGGCGTGCACGACGGCGGTGAGCGGGTGGGCGGCGGGGATGTCGGCGAGCAGCGTGGCGACCGCGTCCCGGTCGGCGGCGTCGCAGGCGGCGACCCGCACGTCGGCGCCGGCGGCGGTGAGGTCGGCGACCAGTTCCGCCGCGCCGGGGGTGGCGGCGCCGCTGCGGCCGGTCAGCAGCAGCCGGCGTACGCCGTGCCGGGTGACCAGGTGCCGGGCGACGAGGCTGCCCAGCCCGCCGAGGCCGCCGGTGACCAGGACGGTCCCGTCGGCGTTCCAGCCGGTGGTGTCTCCGGGCGACTCGACGGGCACCCGGGTCAGCCGGGGCACCAGGAGCTGCCCGTCCCGGACGGCCACCTCGGGTTCCCCGGTGGCCAGCGCGGCGGCGAGGTGGTCGGTGCCGGAGTCGTCGGTGTCGACCAGCACGAACCGCCCGGGGTGCTCGGCCTCGGCGGCCCGGACCAGTCCCCACAGGGCCGCCGAGGCAGGGTCGACGGGGGTGCCGGCGGCGTCGACCGCAGCGCGGGTGAGCAGCACCAGCGTCGCGTCGGCGTACCCCGGTTCGGTGAGCCATCGCCGCAGCAGCGCCAGCAGCCGTTCGGTGGCCTCGTGCACGGCGGCGGGTGGCGGGCCGGGCGGGTCGAGGGTGACCACGACGGTGGCCGGCCCCGGGTCGGGCAGCTCGCCGTCGGCCAGGGTCCATTCGGTGCCGACGGTGCCGGGGCTGGGGACGGGCTGCCAGGCCACCTCGAACAGGTTGCGGTGGTGGCCGCGGGCGGCGGAGCCGAGCGCCTCGGCGGCGACCGGCCGGACCACCAACTGCTCGATGGTGGCGACCGGGTTGCCGTCGCCGTCGGCGACCGTGACGGTCAGCTTGTCGGCGGTGGCCGGGGAGATCCGGATCCGCAGGGCCGCCGCGTGCGCGGCGTGCAGGGTCAGCCCCCGCCAGGAGAACGGCAGCGGGGTGTCGCCCGCGCCGTCGTCGACCAGGTTGGCGTGCAGCGCCGCGTCGAGCAGCGCCGGGTGGAGCAGGAACCGGGCCGCGTCGGCGGCGGCCACGTCGGGCAGCGCCGCTTCGGCGTAGACCTCGGCGGCGTCGCCGTCGCCGCGCCGCCACACGGCGCGCAGCCCCTGGAATGCCGGGCCGTAGCCGTAGCCGTGGTCGACCAGGCGGTCGTAGAGGCCGGTGAGGTCGACCGGCTCGGCACCGGCGGGCGGCCACTCGGCCAGTCCGGCGGCGACGGGGTCGGCCCCGGCCTGCCGGACGAGGACGCCCTCGGCGTGCCGGGTCCAGCCGGCGCCGTCGGGGGCGTCCTCGGGGCGGGTCCAGATGCCGAGGGTACGGGCGCCGCTGTCGTCGGCGGCGTCGACCGTGACGCGCAGGGCCAGCCCGCCGTCGGTGGGCAGCACGAGTGGCGCGCTGATGGTCAGCTCGTCCAGGAC
The DNA here is from genome assembly GCF_044755745.1 of Micromonospora sp. NPDC092111. Classification (NCBI taxonomy): domain Bacteria; kingdom Bacillati; phylum Actinomycetota; class Actinomycetes; order Micromonosporales; family Micromonosporaceae; genus Micromonospora; species Micromonospora sp. NPDC092111. The sequence continues at coordinate 23,686 of NZ_JBIVRQ010000029.1, read as the reverse complement.
GGGGCAGCCGACCTGGTCACCGGCGCGTAGGGCGAGTTCGACCAGTCCGGTGCCGGGGACCAGGACGGTGCCGAACACCGCGTGGTCGGCCAGCCACGGCTGGGCGGTGCGGGCGAGCCGGCCGGTGAGCACCACGCCGCCGGTGCCGGGCAGCTCGACGACCGCGCCGAGCATCGGGTGTTCGGCGGGGAGTTGGCCGAGCCCGCCGGTGTCGCCGGGGGTGGCGGGCACGTCGAGCCAGTAGCGCTGGCGCTGGAAGGCGTAGGTGGGCAGGTCGACCTGCCGGCCGCCGGGGTGGACCGCCGCCCAGTCCAGGTCCAGCCCACTGACCCACGCCTGCGCCATCCCGGTGGCGAAGCCGGCGACCTGGTCCCGGTCCCGACGCTGCAACGGGACCGCCACCGCGTCCTCCACACAGTCGGCGACCATCGCGGTGAGCACACTGTCCGGCCCGATCTCCACAAACCGGGTCACCCCACGCGCCGCCAACGCGGCCACCGCATCGGCGAACCGCACCGTCCCCCGCACCTGACCCTGCCAGTAACCGGCCGACGAAAGCTGCTCTTCCGTGGCCAGCTCACCAGTCGCCGTGGACACCAGTGGAATCACCGCCGGACTCGACGTGACCCCACCCACCACCCGGCCGTACTCGGCCAGCATCGGATCCATCAGATGCGAATGGAACGCATGCGACACCCGCAACCGACGGGTCTTCACCTCCAACGACGCTTCCAGCGCCGCGACCTGCTCCTCCGTGCCCGACACCACCACCGCACGCGGACCGTTCACCGCCGCCACGTCCACGCCGCCGAGGTCCAGTTCGTCGAGCGGCGCGGCGATCGCCAACATCGACCCACCAGCCGGCAACGCCTGCATCAGACCACCCCGAGCCGCCACCACCCGACAGGCATCTTCGAGAGACCACACCCCGGACACGTACGCGGCAGCCAGCTCACCGATCGAATGACCGGCCACGAAATCCGGCCTCAGACCCCACGACTCGGCCAACCTGAACAACGCCACCTCGACCGCGAACAGGGCCGGCTGCGTCCACCCGGTCTGATCGAGCACACCATTCGGGTCGGTGAACATCACCGCACGGAGGTCACCGTCGAGCAACGGCCCGAACGCGGCGCACACCTCGCCCAACGCGGCAGCGAACACCGGGAAGGCGTCCGCCAACTCCCGGCCCATCCCCACCCGCTGCGCGCCCTGACCCGTGAACAGGACAGCGGTGCGACCACCGACCGTCTGACCGGCGAGACCACCACCGGCGGCGAGCGCTTCGAGGCCCGTCGTCAGCTCGGCGGTGGCGCCGCCGAGCGCCACGCCCCGGAACTCCAGCCCCGCCCGGCCCACGCCGAGGGAGAAGCCGACGTCCACCGGACGCTCGTCGGTCAGCGAGTCCCGCAACCGGTCGGCCTGCCCGGCCAGCGCGCCCGCCGACCGGGCCGTCAGCGGCCAGAGCACCACCGGCGGTTCGTCGGCGTCGGCCGGCGCGTCGGCCTCGACCGGCGGGGCCTCCTCCAGCACCACGTGGGAGTTGGTGCCGCTCAACCCGAACGACGACACGGCCGCCCGCCGTGGTCGCCCGGTGGCCGGCCACTCGACCGCCTCGGTGAGCAGCCGGACGTCCCCGGCCGTCCAGTCGACGTGCGGGGTGGGTTCGTCGACGTGCAGGGTGGACGGCAGCAGACCGTGCCGCATCGCCAGCACCATCTTGATCACCCCGGCCACACCGGCGGCGGCCTGGGTGTGCCCCAGGTTCGACTTCACCGAGCCCAGCCAGAGTGACCGCTCCCGGTCCCGGCCGTAGGTGGCCAGGATCGCCTGCGCCTCGATCGGATCTCCCAGCCGGGTACCCGTACCGTGGGCCTCGACGGCGTCCACCTGGTCGGCGGTGAGCCGGGCGTTGGCCAGGGCGTCGGCGATGACCCGGCGCTGCGACGGGCCGTTGGGCGCGGTGAGGCCGCTGCTCGCGCCGTCCTGGTTGACCGCGCTGCCGCGCACCACGGCCAGTACGCGGTGCCCGTTGCGCTGGGCGTCGCTGAGCCGCTCGACCAGCAGCACCCCGACGCCCTCGGCCCAGCCGGTGCCGTCGGCGGCGGCGGCGAACGGCTTGCACCGGCCGTCGGAGGCCAGGCCCCGCTGCCGGCTGAAGTCGATGAACGTCTCCGGGGTGGCCATCACGGTCACGCCGCCGGCCAGCGCCAGGGTGCACTCCTCCCGGCGCAGCGCCTGGATCGCCAGGTGCAACGCGACCAGCGAGGACGAGCAGGCGGTGTCGACGGTGATCGCCGGCCCCTCCAGGCCGAGCACGTACGCGACCCGGCCGGAGAAGATGCTGCCGGCGTTGCCGTTGCTGATGAAGCCCTCCAGTTCGGCGGGCACCACCGGCAGCCGGGTCGAGTAGTCGTGGTACATCAGCCCGGCGAACACCCCGGTACGGCTGCCGCGTGCCGACACCGGGTCGATCCCCGCCGACTCGAACGCCTCCCAGGACGCCTCCAGCAACAGCCGTTGCTGCGGGTCCATGGCGATCGCCTCGCGCGGGGAAATGCCGAAGAATTCGGGGTCGAAAAGCGCGACGTCGGAAAGGAAACCACCGGAGCGGGCGTACGTCTTACCGACCTTGGAATCGTCGGGGTCGTAGATGTCCTCGACGTTCCAGCCCCGGTCGTCGGGGAAGTCGGAGACCGCGTCACCACCGTCGGCGAGGAGTTGCCACAGCTTCGCCGGGCTGTCCACACCGCCGGGGAAACGGCAGCTCATACCGACGATCGCGATCGGGTCGTACTCCCGTCGCTCGGCCTGACGTAGCTGCCGGCGGGCCTCACGAAGATCGATGGTGGCCCGCTTCAGGTACCCGAGAAGCTTCTCCTCGTTCTCCATCTACGTCTCCCGCCACTAGCCCCAGCCGCAAAGACCCGGGCCGATATCGACTCACGGGTCATCGCGGCGGCAATTGTCGAAACAGAGAGCTTCTTCAGGCATTGTTGGTTGTTCGCGATGACCCTACGAAGTGGCGCGGGCACACCCAACCCCCTATCGCCCCCAGAGCGCCCCCTAGCGGCCGGCGGGCCAACCTCGGCACGGGTCCCCGCCCGGCCTGACTGCCCCCGGGGTCCTACGATCCGACGGATGAGCCTGCCGCCCTCCGCCCGCGCCACCGACCAGTACGCCGGCACGGCCGGCAACCTCGCCGCCCGGATCGCGTTGCACGCCCACGGCACGAACCCGCAGGACTGGCTCTCCTGGTTGGACGAACGGCTGCCGCTGGCCGGGGACGTGCTGGAGGTGGGCGCGGGCACCGGGCGGCTGTGGACCCGGGTCGACCACCGCGCCCGTGGTCTGCGCCTCACCCTGACCGACTTCTCGCCCGCGATGTGCGAGCGGCTGCGCGCGGTCGACGGGGCGCGGGTGCTGCGGTGCGACGCGACGGCGCTGCCCTTCCCCGACGCCAGCTTCGACAGCGTCGTGGCCAACCACATGCTCTACCACCTGGACGACCCGGACGCCGGGCTCCACGAGTTCGCCCGGGTGCTACGCCCGGGTGGGGCGGCTCGCCGTGGCCACCAACGGCGACGGGCACCTCGCCGAACTGGACGCCCTCGCGGTCGCCGTCGGTCGGCCCGAGCTGACCCTGCGCGGCAGCCTCAACGACTTCACCGCCGGCACCGGCCCGGCGTACCTGGCCCGGCACCTCACCGACGTGACCGTCGAGCGTTACCCGGACGACCTCGACGTGCCCGCCGTCGAGCCGATCCTGGCCTACCTGGCCAGCATGGGCGGGGAACCGCTGACGCCGGAGCAGGAGTCGGCGGCGCGTGCCGTCGTACGGGCCGGGATCGACGCGGACGGCGGTTTCCGGGTCCGCAAGCACACGGTGCTGATCGCGGCGACCCGCTGAGCCCACCGGCTACGGGACGTCCGGCACGGCGGGCCGGAGGGCCGGGGCGGGCGGCCGGTGCTGCGCCGGTCCGCCCTGGGACGGCACGCCTGCGGGTGATCGTCCCGGTTGCGTCGCCGGCCCGGACTCCGGCAGGTGCGGCAGACCCGGGTCGTACTCGTGGTAGTGGACCGGGCATACCCAGAGCAGTTCGCCTGACGGCGCCTGGACGCGGCGCAGGTCGCCGAAGGCCCGGCCCTCGTCGTACTTGAACAGCAGGGCGCGCAGGCCGCGGAGTGCCTGTCCCTCGGCCTTCGTCAGCTCGTTGGTGGGCATCGCGTCGAGTCGTTCCTGGCGTTCGACCTCGGCGGGCAGCCGTTCCGTGATGACCTTCATCAGCTCGATCCGCTTCGACAGGTCCTCGGACTGCTGCTTGGGCAGGGTGACGCCGGAGACCGCCGCGACGATCGGCACCACGAGACGGAGGGTCTTCAGCACGAAGTTCGCGTAGGGAGCCACCCTCGTCATCCACTCGCGTTCCTGTTTCAGCTCGTAGGTGGCCGGCTGCCAGGGGTGCCACGCGCCGGGGTGTTCGCACCACAGCGTGAGGTAGATGAGCTGGAAGGTGATCCGGCGTTGCCGGATGAGACCGGACGGCCCCAGCGGCTCGGTGTTGCGCGGCGGGGGTGCCAGGGTGAACATCCGCGGGCAGTCGATGACCTCGGTCGACACCACCTTGAGGACCCGGCGGAGTGAGTCGGCGCTCTGCGCGGCGAAGACCTCCACCCGCTGCACCCCGCCCTCGATCCGCTCGATCCCGCCGGAGATGACGCCCAGTTCCTCGTGCAACGCCTCCAACTGCGCGCGGATCTCCGCCTGCGCGGAGGTGAAGCCGGTGAGCAGGATCGAGATGTCGTGGTCGATGTCGCATTCGAGACAGTCGCGGGTGGTGCGTCCGCGCTCCCGCCAGCGCAGCAGGCCGTTGAGGGGGAACTCGCCCACACAACCCGGGGTGGGGCAGGGAATCAGGAACTGGTACCGGAGTCCCGGCCACCGACGCCTGAGCAGATGCTCCATGCTGTCCCGCAGCACGTTGAAGAACATGTCCGGCGACGGCGCGCGGACCTGCAACATGAGACGGCCGTCCGGCTGGAGTTCGATCAGCGCCTCGGAGGCGTAGGCCGAGGTCGGATGCCGCAGGAAGACGCCGTTTCGCCAGTGCCTCCCGACCGAGGCGTTGTGGTGCCGGACGGTCATCCAGGCGATGACGCCCGGCGCGGGCTCCTGGAGCTTGCAGATGAGCGTGACGACCCGGATGTCCGACGAGGTGGGGGTCTTGAAGACCCAGGGCAGCGGCGGGCGGGAGTGCGGGACGAGCTGGGCGATCAGGCTCTTCTTCTCGTGATCGTCCAGCCGGTACGAGATGTCGAACTTCTCCATCAGCCGCAGGAAGTAGGGATGGTGCCGTACCGGGTACGACTCGCCGTGCACGCGGTCCTGCCAGATCGCGCGCAGCCGCGCGTGGTCGAGGACGCCGTTGGCGTCCCGCGTCACCGAGTCCTCCAGGACGTAGGCGATCGCCTTCGTCAGCCATTCCGGGTTCAGGACGACGATGTCCCGCAGGCCTTCGTCGTCGCCGTAGTAGATGATCTGGCCCAGGTCGTGCAGGAGTTCGGCCAGGGTCGTCGTCTCCTCGTCGTTGAGTTGCTGCGCGTCACACGCCGCGACGAAGTCCGCCCAGGAGATCTGCGGCTCACTCTGGTACCGGGAGAGGATGTCGTCCCGGGCCGTGATCCAGCGCGGGCTGAGCATCCGGCCCATCTGCGGCAGCGCGGCGGCCTCCCTGGCGACCTGTTCGCGTAGTTCGGGGATGCCGTTCCCGCTCTGGTTGTCGACGCTGAACTGCCCCGCCAGCATGTTCGGGAACGTCTGCCGGAGCTGCGCGAGGTCGACCTCCGGGTTCCGCTCGTCACAGTGCGTCGGCACGAGGATGGCCCGGGCCTCGTGGCCGACCCGGAGTCGGATGCGGCCCAGCCAGCCCTCGACCTCGCTCTGTTCCTGCCCCTTGCGGGCGTTCCAGACGAGGATGTAGAGCGCCCGGCGGCTGAAGAAGAACTGGTGCGTGATCCGGTACACCTCCTGGCCGCCGAAGTCCCAGGCGCGCACCATCATGTCGAGGTCGAGGTCGGGGTGCGGCAGGACGAGCGGATGGATCTCCAGGCCGTGGGTGGTGTCGCGGTTCCGGACGAACTCCTCGCCGCGCAACGCGGCCAGCAGGGAGGTCTTGCCCACCGCTCCCTCGCCCACCACCAGGACCTTGGCCTCGTAGTGCGGCACCGCGTCCTCAAGGCTGCGCAGGTAGGCGGCGAGCGCGTCCAGGCCACGGGTCAGCAGGTCCGGCAGCGGATCCGACAGCGGGTTACGGGAGACCGAGAACGAGATCGACCGCCCCAGCAACTGCACCATCTCGCGCGGGAGCTCCCGGATCTGGTTCCCGTCGAGTTCCAGCTTGTCCAGTTTGGTGAGCAGGCCGATCTCCGGCGGCAGTTCGCAGATCTGGTTGTTGCTGAGGTACAGGCGGCGCAGATTGGTCAGCTTGCAGATGTCCGGTGGTATGTGGGTCAGTCGGTTGTTCCTGAGGTCGAGCTGTTCGAGATTCCGCAGGCGGAACAGTTCCGGTGGCAGGGTGGCGATGTCGTTGCCGTCGAGGTCGAGCTCCCTGAGCTCCGACAGCCGGCCGATCTCGGGCGGCAGGACGGTGATCCGGTTGTCGTCCAGGTACAACTCTTCGAGCCGCTGCAACTCGCCGATCTCCTTGGGAAGCGAGTGGAGGCGGTTGCTCCGCACGTCCAATTCGGTGAGGTTGATCAGGTGGCCGATGCCCGGCGGAAGGGTTTCCAGGTCATTGTGGATCAGGTAGAGCCGGTCGAGGTCGCCGAGCTCGCTGATGGCAGCGGGTAGGCTTTTCAGACCCCAGCCGGAGAAGCGGGCGAAGCCTTCCTTGCGGGCCCGGTCGACGTCTGCCGCGGTGAAGGTGCGCGCCGCGTGGTCTGCTTTCCTGATGGCCAACTCCCTGGGTCCGACGACGCCTTCTCGCCCCGGATTCGGCGGCGTGGGAATGGCATTGTCACCGAGCGGGCTGGTGCGCAGATCGCTTGACGGTAACGAACACCGGTCGACCGGTCGACCCGGGTACCAGGTCGATTCCGTCAGATTCGCGACAGCCACTCCAGTCGGTTCGCGGCGACGACCCGCGCCGCCCGCGGGACGGTGACCGGCCACCGGCGGCGCGCGCCGTGGCGCGTGGGCGGGCCGGCGTGGGCGGCTCAGCGCAGCGTCTTGCCGAACCAGTGGTGGGCGTAGGGGTTGCTGTTGTAGGCCGGGATCTCCCGGTAGCCGAGGGCGCGGTAGAGCCGGATCGCCTCGGTGAGGCCACGGTTGGTGTCGAGCCGGACGCTGTCGGCGCCGGCGGCTGCCGTGCGCCGCTCCAGTTCACCCATCAGCCGGCGGCCGACGCCGAGTCCGCGTACCGACTCGGACACCCAGACGCGCTTGATCTCCGCGGGTTCGTCGGGGCGCAGCCGCAGCGCGCCGCAGCCCACCGCCTCGGTCGACAGGGTGGCGAGCAGGAACAGGCCGTTCGGGGGCGTCATCTCCTCGTCGTCGACGCCACTGCGCCCGGGGTCGAAGCCGCCGTCGAACCGGCCGGCGAGTTCGCGTCCGTACGCCCGGAGGCAGGCGCGGGCGCGGGGGTCGCCCGGGTGGCAGGGCCGGATGGTCACGAGTGACGCCACGAGCAGGCGCTCGACCTCGGCCATGGCGTCGGTCAGCCGGCGGCGTTGGCTCTCGCTGAGCGGTGCGAGCACGGACCAGGCGCGTTCGTCCGACATCCGGTCGAGGGCGTCCCACTCGGCGCGGCCGGCGTCGGTCAGCCGGGCGGTGCGTACCCGGGCGTCGCCGTCGGCGGCGGCCACGCTGACGAGCCCTTCCCGCTCCAGGGCGCGGAGCAGCCGGCTCAGGTAACCGGCGTCGAGGTCGAGCCGGGTACGCAGGGCGACGACCTCGGTGCCGGCCGGTCCGATCTCCCAGAGCAGGCGGGCCTGCGCCAGCGGCCGGTCCCGGGTCAGGTAGCGGTCGTCGAGCGCACCGACCCGCTGGGTCACGGTCCGGTTGAAGCGCCGGACGATCTCCGTCAGCCCATGGTCCATACGTCTGACTTTAGTCAGACATCATCGGGGGTCCTCCGTGGGCCCCCGGGCGTTTCGCGTCACCGGGGCCGGGCCGCCCGGTGGTGTGCCGCGCGGCCCGGCTCTCGTCGCGGGTCGGTCAGGCGCGGGACCACTTCTGGTTGCTGGCGCCGTTGCAGTCCCACAGGTGGAGCTTGCCGCCGTTGGCGGGGTTGCGGTCCCGTACGTCGACGCAGCGGTTCGCGCTGAGGTTGACCAGGTCACCGGCGGCGGTCAGGGTGAACCGCTGGGCCGGGTTGCCGTTGCAGCTGACCAGGTTGACCTCGGTGCCGTTGGCGGTGCCGGCCCAGGCCGGGTCCATGCACTTGCCCATCGCGCGGATGGTGCCGTCGGCGGCGAAGGTCCAGGCCTGCGCCGCGCTGGTGTTGCAGTCCCAGATCTGGAGCTTGGCGCCCTCCACCGGGTCGGCGCTCGGGATGTCGATGCACCGGCCGCTCTGCGCGCCCTTGAGCCGGGTGGTGCCGGGCGGCGGGTTGCCGCCGCCGGGGACGTAGCTGGAGACCCGGACGTAGTCGACGAGCATCGACTGCGGGAACGACGTGGAGCCGTCGGGGTAGCCCGGCCAGTAACCACCGACGGCCACGTTGAGGATCATGAAGAACGGGTGGTCGTAGACCCAGCGGTTGCCGCCGAGCCGGGCGGGGTCGACCCGGTGGTACTCGACACCGTCGAGATACCAGGTGATCAGGTTCGGTTCCCAGTCCACCCGGTAGGTGTGGAAGGCGTCGGCGAGTGGCTGGCCGATGTTGCGGCTGCCGCTGATGCCGCCCGCGCCGGAGTAGCCGGGGCCGTGCACGGTGCCGTAGACCGTGTTGGGCTCCTTGCCGATGTTCTCCATGATGTCGATCTCACCGGCGTTGGGCCAGCCGACGCTGCCCATGTCGGAGCCGAGCATCCAGAACGCCGGCCAGATGCCCTGACCCCGGGGGATCTTGATGCGGGCCTCGAACCGGCCGTACGCCTGGTTGAAGGTGGCGGCGGTGAGCAGCCGGGCGGAGGTGTACTCGCAGCGGCCGTAGTGGCACTGGTAGTTGGCCGGGTTCTCCCGGCGGGCGGTGATGACCAGGTTGCCCTGACCGTCGTGCACCGCGTTGCTGGTGCTGTTGGTGTAGTACTGCCGCTCGTCGTTGCCCCAGCCGCCACCGCCGATGTCGAAGCGCCATCGGTTCTGGTCGACGGGCGTGCCGGCGGGGGCGTTGAACTCGTCCTGCCAGCTGATGCCGCCGATGGCGGCCTCGGCCGGTTCGGCCTGCGCGGGCAGGACGAGGGCGGCGGCGAGGGTGACGAGGGCGACCGCCGCGCGGGCGAGGGGTCGTGACCGCATGGCGGGTCGGGATCCGGGCACGGGAGGCTCCTTGGCGACAGGGGGCGGGACGGGGTGGGTTTCCACCGCCGAGAGAGAGCGCTCTCCACGAAGGATGTCGATATTTCGACTTTCTGTCAAGAATGTTGCCAGTTAACTCGAACAGGCCGGCGGCACCACGACCGGGCCGGAACCGACCCGGGCCGGACCGACACCCGCATCCGCACGGGGATCGACCGGGGCTGCTATACCTTCAGCCATGTCCGTCGATCGACTCATCGCCGTGGTCCTGCTGCTGGTCGCGTTCGCGGCCCTGACGGTGTCGAAGGCCGCACCGTTCCTCGACGACCTGGCCGGCCCGGTACGCATGGGCGTCGTGGTCGTCGGCGTGGCCAGCGGCCTCACCGGCGTCTGGCTGTGGCTGCGCAGGTCACCCCGCTGACGACGGCCGGGTACGGCCGGTCGCGGGCAGCCGGCACCGACCGCGGGACGATCGGGACCCGCACGGCAGGGCCGGCGGGTCCGGGGAGGCAGGCCGGTCCGGGACCGGGAATTCAGGCGGCTCGGGACCGGGGCGGGCGGGCCGGTACGGACCGCCCGCCGACCGGTCAGAGCGGCAGCCCGCGCCAGGACGGGTTGCTGCCGCGCCAGGCGTCGGCCAGGATGACCGCCGCCGCCCGGCTCGGGCACTGCTGCACCCGGGACCGACCCGACGCCCCACCGATCTGCGCCTGGACCTCCCATGCCTGCCCGTCGGTACGGATATACACGTCCCGCCGCCCGCGCGGGCTCGGGTCACCGTTCCACCAGTGCTCCTCGACCATCATTCGCCGACCGTATAGCAATTCGGCGCCAAGACGTGAGTCGCGCCCGGCCGGAGCCGCCCGCCGGGCCGGCGCGGTCACGCCTGCCGGGGGGTGAGCAGGTAGTCGTCGGCCTCCGGACTCCAGGCCAGCTCGACCGCGCCGGCGGTCGCGGCGGCCTTGCAGAACTGGAGAAAGCTGCGGTAGCCGAGCTTCTGCTCGCTGAACTCGGGCCGGGCCCGGCGGAGTTGGTTCTTCAGGCCGGAGAGCGCGGCCGGCCCGCCGGCGGCGGTCAACTCCTCGACGACGGTACGCAGCAGCGCGAAGGCCACCTCCTGGTCGCCGTGCTCGGGCAGCGACACCTCGGGGTCACCCTTGGCCGGCCCCTCGGCCAGCTCGACGACGTTGTGCCCGGCGAGGTGGCGCAGGAGTTCACCGAAGGTGCGGAACCCGTAGTCCGACTCGCTGAAGGTCGGGTCCTTGCGCAGCAGGGTGCGCTTGAGCCGGGAGGCGGTCACCTCGCCGCCGGAGCTGCCCTGGAGGCCGGCCACGGTCTGGGCGACCACCACGGCGAGCGCGTCCGCGTCGCGTACCGGCTCCTCGGCGGCGGGCGGGCGCTCCAGCTCCGGCGGCTCCGGCGGCCGGGCCGGGCGGCCCCGACGGCTGCGGGTGGGCGGGATGTCGACGCCCTCCAGCCGGTCGTAGTAGAGGAACTCGTCGCACGCCGGCGGGAGCAGCGCCGAGGTGGACTTCTCGACGCCGACCCCGATCACCCGCTTGTTGAGTTCGCGGAGCTTGTGCACCAGCGGGGTGAAGTCGCTGTCGCCGGTGCAGATGACGAAGGTCGAGATGTACCCGCGCTCGAAGGCCAGTTCCACCGCGTCGACGGCCATCTTGATGTCGGCGGCGTTCTTGCGGGAGGCCCCCATCCGCTGCGGTATCTCGATCAGCTCGACGTGCGACCGGGTGAGCATCCGCCGGTCCTCGTCGAAGTACGACCAGTCGGCGTACGCCCGCCGCACCACCACCCGGCCGCGCTCGGCGAGGGCGTCGGCGATCGGACGGAAGTCGAACGCCCGCCCGCCGTGGTGGTCACGCGCCCCCAGCGCGAGGTTCTCGTAGTCGAGGAAGAGGGCGATCCGGTCTTCTTGATCCACCGGGGCAGCGTACGCCGACCGGCGCGCCGGATGGCTGCGGCGCGGCGGGACGGAGATCGCGCAGCGCCTTCTTTCGTTGTTCTGATCCCATGTTTCAATCTCAAGTCGAAGTATTGCAGGAATGTGTCCGGCGCTGACATGATGGCCGTCGATCCCCTCCCCTGACCGTGAGGAGCAGCTCGATGGCCGTGTCACGCCGGAAGTTGATCGGATCCATCGCCGCGGGGTCCGCCCTCGCCGCCGTCTCCCCCGCCGACCTGCTCCCGGCACTGCGCGCGGCGGCCCGCGCCGCCAGTCCACCCGGGGACGTGGTCGGCAAGATCACCGTCGGCTACCAGGGCTGGTTCAGCTGCCCGGGCGACGGTGCGCCGATCGGCGGCTGGTGGCACTGGAGCCGGGACCGCTTCCAGTCGCCCTCGCCGACCAACACCACCATCGTCTCCTGGCCCGACATGCGGGAGTTCACCCGTGGCTACCCCACCGCCTACCCGGCGCTGGGCGACGGCCGGCCGGCGACGCTGTTCTCCTCCTACGACCAGCAGACCGTGGACACCCACTTCCGGTGGATGCAGGAGCACGGCTGCGACACCGCCGCCCTGCAACGGTTCAACCCGTTCGGCGACGAGGGACCCACCCGCGACGCCATGGCGGTCAAGGTCCGCAGCGCCGCCGAGCGGTTCGGCCGCAAGTTCTACGTGATGTACGACGTCACCGGCTGGACGGCGATGCAGTCCCAGCTCAAGGAGGACTGGACGACCAAGATGTCGGCGCACACCGCCTCCCCGGCGTACGCCCGGCAGAACGGCCGGCCGGTGGTGTGCGTCTGGGGCTTCGGCTTCAACGACGACGGCCGCCCGTTCGCCCCGGCCGCCTGCCTCGACGTGGTCAACTGGCTGAAGGCCCAGGGCTGCTACGTCATCGGCGGCGTGCCGACCTACTGGCGGCAGGGGATCAACGACTCCCGGCCCGGCTTCGCCGACGTCTACCACGCGTTCCACATGCTCTCGCCGTGGATGGTCGGCCGCACCGGCACCCTCGACGGGCTCGACTGGTTCCACACCAACGTCAACGTCCCCGACCTGGCCGACTGCGCCGCGTACGGCATCGACTACCAGCCCTGCGTGATGCCCGGCGACCTCTCCGCCGGGCACCGCCGGCACGGCGACTTCTACTGGCGGCACTTCTACAACGTCACCCGGCTCGGCGCGCAGGGCGTCTACGTCTCGATGTTCGACGAGTTCAACGAGGGCAACCAGATCGCCAAGACCAGCGAGACGCAGGCGTCCACCCCGGCCGGCGTGGGCATCCGCGCCCTCGACGAGGACGGCACCCGCTGCTCCGCCGACTACTACCTGCGGCTGACCGCCGACGGCGGCCGGATGTTCAAGCGGCAGCTCGCGCTGACCCCGGTCCGCCCGACCCCGCCGGTGACCGGCGGCGGCCCGCCGCCGCCGGTCGACCTGGCCGCCGGCCGACCGACCTCGGCGAGCAGCCAGAACGGGCCGTACACCGCCGGCAACGCCGTCGACGGCGACCCCGGCAGCTACTGGGAGAGCACCAACGGGGTCTTCCCCCAGTGGCTACAGGTCGACCTGGGCGGCCCGGTGACGGTCGGTCGGGTGGTGCTCCGGCTGCCCCCGCCGGCCGTCTGGCAGCGGCGCACCCAGACGCTGTCGGTGGAGGTCAGCCCGGACGGCGCCAACTGGAGCACCGCCGTCGGATCCGCCGGACGGGTCTTCGACCCGGCGACCGGCAACCAGGTCACCCTGACCTTCCCGGCCACCTCGGCGCGGTACGTCCGGATCCGGATCACCGGCAACACCGGCTGGCCGGCGGGCCAGCTCTCCCAGTTCGAGGTCTGGGCCGCCTGACCGGCGGCGGTCGAGGCAGTCCCCCGGCCGCCCGAAGCCCACCGCCGATCGCCCGTACCGCATCCACCGGCCGGCCGCCGACGGCCGGCCGGCGCATCCCACCGAACAGAAGGGTCCACCGATGTCCCGCAGCTCGATCCCGTGGTGGCGGTCACGGCGCGGTCCGCGCCGACCGGCACGCACGTTGGCCGCCACCGTCGCGCTCGGCACCGCCCTCGGGGTGCTGACCGGCGCGCCCGGCCCGGCGGTCGCCGGGCCCGCCGGGGCGGGGCCGGTGGTGACCCGGGCCGCCCTCGACCCGCAACTGGTCGCCGGTCGGGGTGCCCGGGTGGGCTTCCTGGAGCAGGAGGCGGAGAACGCCCGCACCGACGGCGAGGTCATCGGCCCCGACCGCACCGCCTACACGCTGCCGTCCGAGGCTTCCGGCCGGCGGGCGGTCCGGCTCACCCCCGGCCGGTACGTCGAGTTCGTGCTGCCCGCCGCCGCCAACGCGATCACCGTGCGCTACAGCATCCCGGACGCGCCCACCGGCGGCGGGATCACCGCCCCGCTGGACGTCTCGGCCAACGGCCGGCCGATCCGCACCATGACGCTCACCTCCCAGTACGCCTGGCTCTACAACCAGTACCCGTTCTCCAACGACCCCCGGGCCGGGCTGCTGCACCCGGACTGGTGGATCACCGAGTGCTCCTGCGTGCCGGCGCAGACCACCCCCACCCCGACCGTCGCCACCCCGTTCCGCCCGCACCACTTCTACGACGAGCAGCGCCTGCTGCTCGGCCGCACCTACCGGGCCGGCGACCGGATCCGGCTCACCGTGCCCACCGGCAGCAACGCCGCGTGGACGGTCGTCGACCTGCTCGACTCGGAGTTGGTCGGCCCGCCGCGGGTCCGGGTGGTCGCGGCGAACGTGCTGGCCTTCGGCGCCGACCCCACCGGCCGGCGCGACTCCGCCCCCGCCATCGAGCGGGCCATCGCGGTGGCCCGGCGCACCCACCTGCCGGTCTACCTACCGCCCGGCACCTACCAGGTGAACCGGCACATCATCGTCGACGACGTGACGATCGAGGGCGCCGGTAGCTGGTACACGATCATCAAGGGCCGGGAGGTGGCGCTGCCCGAGCCGGCGCCGGACGGCTCCGTGCACACCGGCGTCGGCTTCTACGGTCGGGACGCCGCCGACGGCGGCAGCCACGACGTCCACCTCTCCGGCTTCGCCGTCGAGGGCGACGTCCGGGAGCGCGTCGACACCGACCAGGTGAACGCGATCGGCGGGGCCCTCAACGACTCCACCATCGACGGCCTGCACCTGCGGCACACCAAGGTCGGCGTCTGGCTCGACGGGCCGATGCGCAACGTCCGGGTCACCAACACCGTCATCGTCGACCAGATCGCCGACGGGCTGAACCTGCACACCGGCGTCACCGACTCGGTGGTGGCCGACAACGTCGTCCGCAACACCGGCGACGACGGCCTGGCGATGTGGTCGGAGCGGGTGGGCAACGCCCGCAACACGATCACCCGCAACACCGTGCAGTCCCCGGTGCTCGCCAACGGCATCGCCCTGTACGGCGGCACCGACAACACCGTGTCGCACAACCTGGTCGCCGACCCGGTCCGCGAGGGCAGCGCGATCCAGGTCGGCGCCCGGTTCGGCGCGGAGCCGTTCACCGGCCACCTGCGGATCACCGGCAACACCACCGCCCGCGCCGGCACGTACGAGCTGAACTGGAGGATCGGGCTCGGGGCGATCTGGTTCTACGCCCTCGACCGGGACATCGCCGCCGACATCGAGGTCACCGGCGACGCCTACCTCGACAGCACCTACAACGCGATCATGCTGGTCAGCGAGTGGTCGGTGAAGGACCTCTACGCGATCAGCGGCGTCCGGTTCCGGGGCGTACGGGTCGACGGCACCGGCACCTCGGTGGTGAGCGCCCGCACCGCCGGGTCGGCCTCGTTCGCCGACGTGGACGCCCGCAACGTCGGTGCCGTCGGGGTGAACAACTGCGGCTCGTTCCACTTCACCCCGGCCGGTTCGGAGTTCGGCCTGACCGACCTCGGCGGCAACGACGGCGGCTGGTTGGCCCCCTGGCTGCTGCCGAACACCATCACCTGCGACGACCGCCCGCCGGTGGTGCCGCCGCCCCCGCCCTCGCCCTGGTGATCCGGTGCCCGGGGTCGCCGCCGTCCGGCGGCGACCCCGGGCGGCCGACGCCGACGTGCGGCACACCCTGGCGTGGGAAACGCTCTCCTGCGCGGCGTGGCTGGTCAGCAGACCGGGCCCACCAGGACGGCGCCGGCCGCGTCAGCCGGCCTCCTCCGCGAGGGTCTTGATGCCGCGCAACGCCGACTCGATGTTGCTCCGGAGCTGGTCGAGGCGGACCGCCACGATCTCCTCCTCGCGCTCCGGGTCGGAGTCGATCACGAGGCTGAGCCCGGACCGGCCGAGACCGATCCGGACCGACTGCCGCAACCTCGTGCCGGTCGCCTCGGGCGTCAGCTCGAAACGCCAGGCCGACGCCGGTACCGTGGCGTCGCTGTCGGGCCCGGCGAACCTGCCGTCCGTGTCCGTCACGACCCAACCGAACACCCGCTGCTCCCGCAGCTCGGTGACGTGGGACGTGGTCCGCCACTCGCCGATGCGCGGGTGCCGGTTGTATCCGAGGAAGCTCGCCCCCAGGGCCGGGCGGGCCGCACCGCCGAGCCACTCCACCCGCTGCAACTCGGTACTCAGCCGGGCCGGCAGGTGGATGTCGGTCACCAGTTCCCAGACCCGTGGCGGAGCCGCCTCGACGTAGACCTCGCAGGCCACGCCTGGCCTATCGGCATAACGCAACGTCGCCGCCTTCAGTCGGACCCGGCCGTCGGGATCAACCCGGGTGATCGACGATAACGGTTGCGAGGGCGTGTCCACTACGGACGACCGGACGGCACCACCCCACCTAACGGTGACCGGCGTCCCGCCACTCGCCCGGCGGTGGGGCCGCCCGTCACCCGTCCTGTCCGGCGGCCGGCGGAGTGGCCATCTTGTGGTTCTGCCCCGGGGTCCGGAAGTGGTGGAAGCTGACGGTGGCGCTGACGTCCAGCGCCTCCACCCAGTGCCACCAGCCCACCGGCACGAGCAGCATCTGACCCGGTTCCAGGACGGTTTCGAGCACCGTCGCCTCGGCGAACCTCGGGTGCCGGGCGAGGTCCGGGTGCGCGGCGTCGACCGCGCTGAACGTGCCCCCGCGCGGGTAGACCAGGTGCCGCTCGTACGAGGGGACCAGGCGGACGTGCTTGCGGCCGAGCACCTGGCACAGCAGCACCGAGCTGTTGTCCACGTGCAGCGGCGTCACCGTGCCCGCCGGCCCCAGCAGCAGGTGCCCGAGGCCCGACGGGTCCACGATGCCCTCGGGTGCCCGCACGTCGTCGACGAGGGGCCGCAGCGCGCCGGTCCAGTTCTCGTTGCGCGGCACCATGTAGTAGTCGTTGGTGCGGGTGCCCGAGCCGAGCATCGCCAGGTAGTCGCGGAACGGCATGCTGGTGCGGTGCCGGTCGTACTGCCAGGCGTGGTCCGGGTTGGCGTCGCGCCCGGTCATCACCTCGACCACGGCGTCGCCGCACGCCGCGGCCAGGCCGTCCAGGGTCCAGTCGAGCGCGGGCCAGTCGGCCATCAGGCCGTCGAGCACGACCGGGCGGTGCCCGAAGTAGTACCGGGCGAAGAACTCCTCCGGGGTGATGTCGGCGCGGCGGTCCAGGGTGCGACCGCCGTCGCTGTTGCGCAGCGCCCGGTACGTGTCGAGCACGGACTCCATCCAGTCGTACCGCAGCGCGAGGCGGCGGCACACGGCGAAGTACGGGTGGGCGGTGAGCTCCGCCAGTTCGGCGTCGACGGCGTCCGGGTCGGCGCCCCCGGCGACGACGGCGGCCCGGGCGTCCTCGACGGAGGCGCCCATGGCCAGGTTCTCCGCCAGCCACTCCCGCCAGGCGGGGCCGAGCCGCGCCAGGGTGGGCGTGGTCATGCCACGGCCGCCGGCACGGCGGTGAGCCGGACCGTCCGGGCGGTCTCCTGGCAGGTCGGGTACGAGTTCTTGACGTGGGCGGGGAGGTGCTCCGCCGGCGGCGGGGTCAGCCGGGCCGCGCGGGCGTACTCCTGGCAGTTGACGTAGGAGTTCTTGACGTGCGCCGGGAAGTGGTCGGCCGGCGGCGGGGTGAGCCGCGCCTCGCGGGCGTACTGCTCGCAGTTGACGTAGGAGCCCTTGACGTGGGCCGGGAAGTGGTCCGGGAGAGAGGTCATGGCGACAGTCAACGGGCCCCGCCGACCCGGCCGCCAGGGACCGGCGTCCCGGCCGCCCGGGACACCGCCGCCGCACCGATCGGCCGATGCGCGGGGTCCCCCGCTCGACCGACTCCGCACCCGAGCCGCCGTCACCTGCCCTGCCGGGAAATTCTCGAACGGGGCAAACCCCCATCAGGTGGGCGGTCCTGCGTAGACTCTGCCTCGACTCGCCGACGATCCCCGGAAAGGGTCATGACCAAGACGTACGAGGTGCCGCTCCTGGTGCTGACCGCGGCGACGGGCGCGATCGACGGCGTCAGCTATCTCGCCCTGGACCGGGTCTTCACCGGGAACATGACCGGCAACGTGCTGTTCATCGGCTTCGGCCTGGCCGGCGTGTCCGGCCTGCCGGCGCTCAACAACCTGGTGGCGCTGCTCACGTTCATGCTCGGCGCGGTGCTCGCCGCCCGGCTGACCCGGGGCGCACCGGGGCCGGCGAGGCTGCCCCGGTCCGGGCTCGCCGTCCTGGTGGCCGGCAGTGTGGGGACGCTCGTCCTGGCCGGGCTCTGGCTCGGCACCGGGGCACCGGGCCACGGCGCGATGCTGGTCACCACCGGGCTGCTGGCCCTGGTGCTCGGTGCCCAGGCCGCGGCGGTCAGGCACATCGGCATCCGGGACCTGTCCACGGTGGTGGTGACGATGACGATGGTGCACCTGTCCACCGACAGCCGGGCGGCGGGCGGCGTCGGCGCGTCCTGGGCCCGGCGGTTCGGGGCGATCTCCGCGATGGGTCTCGGGGCCTTCGTCTCCGCCGTACTGACCCTGCGGGTCGACGGGGCGGTGGCGCTGCTCGTCGCCGGCGGCTTGATGGCGGTCGGCACGGGGCTGATCGCGGTGGTCCGCCGCCGCGAGGTCGCCGCCGGCTCGCCCGCACCGGACGCGCAGCCGACGACCGGCGGGCACTGACCGCCCCAGCCGGGACGGCGGCGGCCAGGCCGGACAGACGGCCAGGTCAGGGGGTACGACCAAACCCGGCCTGGCGCGGGTGGCGACATCTTGCGACGCTAGCAGGCGTGTATGACTACGACCTGTTGGTGCTGGGCTCCGGGCCCAGTGGTCAGAAGGCCGCGATCGCCGCCGCGAAGCTCGGCAGGCGGGTCGGCATCGTGGACCGCCGCGACATGATCGGTGGGGTGTGCATCAACACCGGCACCGTCCCCTCCAAGACGCTGCGCGAGGCCGTGCTCTACCTGACCGGCCTGAGCCAGCGCGACCTGTACGGCAGCAGCTACCGGGTCAAGGACGAGATCACGGTCGGCGACCTGGCCGCCCGGACCCAGCACGTGATCAGCCGGCAGACCGACGTCATCCGCAATCAACTGGCCCGCAACCGGGTCGCGCTGATCACCGGCACCGGCCGGTTCGCCGACCCGCACGCGATCTGGGTGGACGGCGGCTCCGGGCACGAATCCAAGATCACCTTCGACAAGGCCATCATCGCCGCGGGGACCCGCCCGGCCCGCCCGGACAGCGTCGACTTCGACGACCGCACCATCGTGGACTCCGACGGCGTCATCAACCTCCAGGCCGTACCCCGCAGCATGGTCGTGGTCGGCGCCGGCGTGATCGGCATGGAGTACGCGTCCATGTTCGCCGGTCTGGGCACCAAGGTGACCGTGGTGGAGCGCCGCGACCGGATGCTCGAATTCTGCGACGAGGAGGTCGTCGAGTCGCTCAAGTACCACCTGCGCGACCTGTCGGTGACGTTCCGCTTCGGCGAGGAGGTCGCCGCGGTGGAGAAGCACCAGACCGCCGCGCTGTGCATCCTGAAGAGCGGCAAGAAGATCGTCGCGGACACGGTCATGTACTCGGCCGGCCGCCAGGGCCAGACCGACGACCTGGCGTTGGAGATGGCCGGGCTGGAGGCCGACCGGCGCGGCCGGATCACGGTCGACGCGAACTACCGCACCGCGGTGGACCACATCTACGCGGTCGGTGACGTGATCGGTTTCCCGGCGCTGGCGTCCACCTCGATGGAGCAGGGCCGGCTGGCCGCGCAGCACGCCTGCGGCGAGCCGGTCCGCGAACTGCACGAGTTGCAGCCGATCGGCATCTACACGATCCCGGAGATCAGCTTCGTCGGGAAGACCGAGGAACAGTTGACCGAGGGCTCGACGCCGTTCGAGGTGGGCATCGCGCGCTACCGCGAGCTGGCCCGCGGCCAGATCGTCAGCGACTCGTACGGGATGCTGAAGCTGCTCGTCTCGCCGGCCGACGGCCGGCTGCTCGGCGTACACGTCTTCGGCACCGGCGCCACCGAGATCGTCCACATCGGGCAGGCGGTGATGGGCTGCGGCGGCACGGTCGACTACCTGGTCGACGCGGTCTTCAACTACCCGACGCTGGCCGAGGCGTACAAGGTGGCCGCCCTGGACGCGTCCAACAAGATCCGCAACATCGTCCGGATCGACGGCTGACCGGCCGGCGGGGGCGACGCCGGCCGGCGTCGCCGCCACCCGGTTGGACCGGACAGGCGGATGGACCGCGCAGCAGCGCCGGCCGCCCTCGGCCGGGGGGCCGGCGGGCCCGGGTGGCGGACCACCCGGACCGGCGACGAGATCCTCCGGCGCCGCCCGCAGGGGCTCGTGCGGTTGACCTGCCGGAGCCCGCCGAGGACGCTGCCGGCTCGTCCGGCTCAGCCGCAGTGGACCCGGTCGTAGCTGGTGGCTCCGCCCCCGCCGGACGTGTCGAAGCTGCCACCGATGTCGATGCAGCTACCCGGGGCGTAGACGTAGAGCGGTCCGGCGTACTTGGTGAAGTGCTGGCCCGCCTTGTCGCCGTCGGTCTGCCAGGTGCCGCCACTCTTGCGGGCGGCGACCACGATGTCCCAGGCGCTGCTGATCACACTGTCGTTCGTACGGGCGATGACGCAGTTGTAGCCGTTCGAGCTGTTGTAGTAGACGTCGATGTAGCCGCCGGCCAGGGTCCGCCAGTCGATGGCCCACGACTTCAGGAAGCCGTAGGAGCTACCGCAGTAGTTCGTCCGCGGGATGGCGCTGGCCGGACCGGCCGACAGTCCTACCAGGCCGGTGGTGGCCAGCGCGACGGCACCGAGCAGGGCGGCGGCGCGGGTGCGCAGGGTGCCGGCAGGGGTGAGCTGGAAGATCGACATGAACGGTCCTTCCGTGGTTCCGATGATCCGCACCCAGGCAATCAGCTATCCACTCCCGACGGACAGGTGTCGAAACGACCACCATTCCCTCCCGGCGCGCGGGGATGGCCCGCACGGGGGGTGAGGCCCAGGCCGCGCAGCCCGGGCCCTGCGCTGGGCCGGTCACCGCTGGGACAGGCCGGCCAGCCAGCGCTCCAGCGCCGCCGGGGAGCGGAACAGCAGCACCGGCGGTCCGGCCGGATCGGCCTGCCAGGCCCGCATCCGCCGCCGGGCCCGGCCGAACGCGCCGACATGCCACACCAGGATGGAGTCCCGGGACAGCACGCTGCCCAGCGACTCGCGATTGCCGTTGCAGATCTCCTCCCCGGTCCACAGCCGGCGCACGGTGCGGCGCAGCAGCCGCCAGAAGGAGCACCAGAGCGGGTAGTCCAGGCCGACGACCAGGTCGGCGCGAGCCAGCGGCACGTCCCGCCACCCGTGGTACGCCCCGTCGAGGATCCAGCGGTCGCGGCGGCAGATCGCCTCGATCCGGCTGCGCTGCTGCGCGACCGGCACCTCGACCCAGCCGGGCTGCCAGAGCAGGTCGTCGACCGGGTACCACGGCAACCCGAGGCGGTCGGCCAGCCGCGCGGCGAGGGTGGACTTGCCGGCCCCGTACACCGCGTAGACCAGGATGCGGCACGGTGCGCTCATCGCGGCAGCGTACGCGGCCGGCGCAGCGGGCCAGGTGACGGCGGCGCGCGAGCGTGCGGTCACCCCTGGCGAGCCCGCCACGGACCTGCCGGACCGCCGCGCACCCCGCTCCCCGGAACGCCGCATCCTTTGGTGGCCCCGCGCGGTCGCGGCGACCCTCGTAGGGTGAGGGCATGGCTGAGCGATCCCTGACCCTGATGGCGGTGCACGCCCACCCCGACGACGAGGCGACGAGCACCGGTGGCGTCCTTGCCCGCTACGCGGCGGAAGGGATCACGACCGTGCTCGTGACCTGCACCGACGGGCGCTGTGGCGACGGCCCCGGCGGGGTCAAGCCCGGCGACCCGGGGCACGATCCGGCCGCCGTGGTGGCGATGCGCCAGGCCGAACTGGAGGCCAGCGCCGCCGCGTTGAAGGTCACCCACCTGGAGACGCTCGGCTACGCCGACTCCGGGATGATGGGCTGGCCGAACAACGACCAGCCCGGCGCGTTCTGGACCACGCCGGTGGCGGAGGCGGCGGACCGGCTGGCGGAGCTGATCCGGCAGTACCGGCCGGACGTCGTCGTCACCTACGACGAGAACGGCTTCTACGGCCACCCGGACCACATCCAGGCCCACCGGATCACCATGGCGGCGGTCGCGCAGACGGACCTCCCCGCCAAGGTCTACTGGACCACCGTGCCACGCTCGGCGTTCGCGGAATTCGGCCGGGTGATGAAGGAACTCGGCGTCGAGTGGGCCGAACCGGACGCGTCGGCGGCGGAGTCGGGGCCACCGCTCGGCCTGCCCGAGGACGAGATCACCACCTGGGTGGACACCAGCGGCTACGGCACGCAGAAGTTCGACGCGTTGGCCGCGCACGCCAGTCAGACCGAGAACATCTTCTTCCTGCAACTGGGCCGGGAGCGGTTCACCGAGCTGATGGGCGTGGAGACCTTCGTGCGGGTCCGCGACAGTACGGGCGCGCCGGTGCCCGAGGACGACCTGTTCGCCGGCTTGCGCTGACCGGCCCGGCACCGTCCGGTGACGCCGACCCCGGGCGGCAGCCCGCCACCACGCCCGGCCTCGGCCGGGGACGGCGTCGGGCCCCGGCCGCCACGGCCGGGGCCCGAACTGTTCCGGAGGAGCCGCCGCTAGCAGCGGGGCAGGCCGGGATGGAACCCGTCGTATCCGCTCTGGATGTTGGTGTCCGAGGCGTAGAAGTAGGTCATCCCGGTGACGACCCGGTCCCAGATCGCGCTGGTCCCGAGGTTGCCGGTGACGGTGTCGCCGGTCGTCTGGCAGCTCACCGAGACGTAGCTGCCGTTGGGAACGGTGAGGTCGACGGAGCAGCTCAGTCGGGGGCAGCTACGCAGGTTCAGTGCCGGGCCTCCGGTGCTCACCCGGAAGGTCAGGGCCGTGATTCCCACCTCGCCGGAGGCCGGGCCGGCTCCCTGGGTCACGGCGACCCGTTGTGGCGTGGCGGCGGGTGCGGCATGAGCGGCGGCGGTGGCCACCGGAACGGAGGCGGCCACGGCGACCAGCAGGCTGAGCAGGCTGGCGAGCCGGTGGCGCGGTGCGATACGGCGCATGGAACGGAAGCTCCTTCTCGGCGGGATCGGCGCGGTGGTCAGCAACGGGGCAGGCCGGGGTGGAAGCCGTCGTATCCACTGCGGATGTTGGTGTCCGAGGCGAACCCGATCGGTCCGGACGAGCCGATGATCCGGTCCCAGACGGCACTGGTGCCGAGGTTGCCCGTGACGGTGTCACCGGCCCGCTGGCAGTCGACCGTGATGAAGGTTCCGTTGGGGATGGTCGTGACGACGCCACAACTGAGGCGGGCGCAGCTACGGACGTTCAGGGCGGTGCCACCGGTGCTGACCGTGAAGGTCAATTCGACTGCCTGCCGGTAGGCGACGGTTGCCTGGGCGGACTGTTGCGCCTCCAGCGCCGGGGACGGAGCCGGGGCGGCGTTCGCCGGGGTGGCGGCGAGGGCGACGACGGTGCCGGCGGTGGCCAGCATGCCGAGGAGGGTGGCGAAGCGGCCACGAGGGGTGTGGTGACTCACTGCTGTTTCTCCCGTTCATCCGGTAACTGCGGATGCGTACGACATTAATGCGCGACGATGCGTTTCATAAGATGATCGCCGTTGTGCGGAGAATCTCACCATCAGTCGGCAGAAATTAACCCATGACGCGTAAAGGGGTTGAACGGAGTTGCGTCCCGCAGAGTGGTGTGTGGCAGGCCCCTTGAGGTGGGGCTTGGCGTAGACGTGAGGCGGCCACCGCGTGATTCTTCGATCTGAG
>NZ_JBIVRQ010000028.1:0-46311 GCF_044755745.1 Micromonospora sp. NPDC092111 | reverse complement strand
GTGTGGTCCGGTTTGAACTTACCACCCCGGGCGCCGCGCCCCCTCACCCCCCCCCCCCCCCCCCCCCCGGCGGCCCCGGGGGGGGGGGGGCGCCCCCGGCCCCCCCCCCCCCCCCCCCACCACGGACTCACACCAGCGCGTACTGCCCCTGCTCCAGAAGGCGCGCCAGGACCGTCTGGGCCCGCAGCCCGTCCGCGAAGTCCGCCAGTCTGGTACGCGGATGGCGACCCTGCACCACATCCGACCACTCCCGCAACTGGTGGTGGAAGGTGCTCCCCCAACCCGTCACCTCGCCCGCCGGGTCGGCCAGCGGCCGACGCTGCCGTAGCAACCGGCGTTCCCACCGCACGGCGGACCGGAGATGGTAGGCCTCCCCGTCCCGGGAGTGGTAGGAGAACTCACTGCCCTCCCCAACGATCCGTAGGGACAGCCCCACGTCCTCGGGAAGAGCGGACTTCGAGGCCACCATGGTGAAGTAGACACCGTTCGCCAGGTGCCCCCCGACAAAGGCGTAGTCGTCGACCCGCACCGGGCGACCCTCACGCTCCGGCACGTTGGTGCGCAGCTTGGTACGACAGTTGCGGGCCTCCACCGCGCTGCCGAACATGAACGGGAGCAGGTCCAGCAGGTGCACGCCCAGGTCGCCCAACGCACCGCTGGTGGACAGGCCAAGCTCGCTGTCGCGCCAGGTGAAGTGGCGCCGGGTCAGCGCGCTGCACCGTTGGAACGACACCTCGACGAACAGCGGCCGTCCGAGCACCCCGTCGTCGACGATCCTTCGGACCTCGTGCACCACGTCGAGGTACCGGTAGTTGAAACCGATGCCGCAGCTCAGTCCACTCGCCTCCGCCATGTCGGTCAGCTCCCGCGCCTGACCGACGGTGACCGTCATGGGTTTCTCACAGAGCACGTGCTTCCCGCGCGCGATCGCCTCGGTGGCCAGTTCGGCGTGGGTGTGGTTGGGCGAGGCGATGATCACCCCGTCGATCTGGTCGTACAGCGAATCCAAGCGGTCGAAGGCCGAGCAGCCGAAGCGTGCGGCGGCTGCGGTCGCGCGGTCCGGCGCGATGTCGTGCACGCCGACCAGTTCGGCGTGCGGAAGCAGGTGGAGCGCGTTCACATGGGCTTGGGCGATGTTGCCGGCCCCGACTATGCCGATTCTCACGGGTTTCCTTCCCGGTAGTTCTCAGACGAGTCGTCGGTGTGCGAGGTCTTCGGGGGCGTCCGCCGTCCGGCGTTCGGTCACCCCTCGTCGGTGCCGTGCCGCAGCGCGTGCAGCACCGCCTCCGCGTACGGGTGGGGGGACACCCGCTCGTGGCCCGACCGTGCCTCCGCCGTGGCGTTGGCCACCAGCAGCCCATGGCCGACCGAGGCGAGCATCTCCAGGTCGTTGCCGCTGTCGCCGAAGGCGTACGCCGCCGCGGGCGCCACCTTGAACCGCTGGCAGACGTGGCGCACCACGTTGCGCTTGCCGCAGCAGTCCGGCAGCAGGTCCACGTCGTAGGCGTCCGCCGGGTCGCCCGCGAGGGGGTTGCACCGGCTGATGTTGACGCCGAACCCATGCCGCCGGGCCTCGCTCCGGATGCCGACCAGCGCTGCCCGGTCGGCTTCCGGTCCGCCTGTCGCGTAGTAGTAGTAGCTGGCCACGTACTCCTTCTCGACGCTGGCCGGTTGGGGGGTGAGGCGGATTCCCCGCGCCGCCAACGCCTTCACCGCACGGTCCGCCTGGTCGGCGGAGAAACCGCTGGCATCGATCCGCCGCTGCCATATCGGATCGGGCACCGGCACGCCGTCGGTGAAGAACATCAGCTCGGTACCGAGTGCGGCGGCCACGAAGTGCGGCATGACGGCCAGTTCGTGGCGACGGGCCTTGGCCATCACCGAGGTCAGGGAACTGCCCGTCACCCACCCGAAGAGCAGCCCCTGCTCCGCGGCGTGGACCAGGTATGCCTCCAGCTCGCGCAGGGACCGGCGCTGCGCCCCGGTGGGCTGGTGGGCGAGGTAGGTCTCGTCGAAGTCGCAGAACGCCACCCGGCGTACCGTGTCCGGTCGGACCAGGTGACGCAGGAGCTCACCGGTGGGGGCGGAAGGCGGCATGGAGCCCCTCCACGGTGCGGTCCTGCTCGGCGATCGTCAGATGCTGGTGCAACGGCAGGTGCAGCACCCGCTCGTGGAGTCGCTCGGTCACCGGCAGGCGTACGTCGGTGAAGGCGGCGTCGCGCAGCGGTGTGTGCTGCCGGTGGGTGAGCATTGGGTAGTAGACGTCCGTCTCGACCCCCGCGTGCTCGGCCAACCAGTCGCGGAGCCCGTCGCGGCTCGCCCCGTCGAGGACCTGGATCGGGAACAGGTGCCAGCCGTGGTCGCCGGCGAACTCCGGCAGACCGAGCATGCCCTGCTCGGCCAGCGGCGCCAGCGCCTCGCAGTACCGCTGCGCCAGCCAGGTCCGCCGCAGCCCGTTGACGGCTGCCAACGGCAGCAGGTCGAGCCCGATGGCGGCGAGGGTGTTGTCGATCCGAGCGTTGAACCCGAAGTCGGCCGTCTTGACGTTCTTCCGCCCGACCGCGAAGCCGTGGTAGGCGAAGACCCGGCACCGGGCGGCGACCTCCGCGCCGCGGGTGACGACGGCTCCCGCCTTGCCGCAGAGTCCGACGTTCTTGAACGGGTTGAAACTCAGCGCGGCAGCATCGGAGTGTGCGGCCACACCGGTCACGCCGATGGCCTGGCAGGCGTCCTCGACCAGGGCGAGTCCGTGGCTGCGGGCCAGGTCGGCCAGAGCGGGCATGTCGGCCAGCTTGCCGTAGAGGTGGACCGGCAGGATCGCCACGGTACGGCCGGTGATTCGGGTCGCCACGTCGGCCGGGTCGAGGGTGAAGTCGGTCCGGACGTCGGCGAGGACCGGAACGGCATTGATCGCGAGGACCGCGTTCTCCGTGGCCGCGAAGCTGTTCGCCGGGATGATCACCTCATCGCCGGCGCCGACACCGACCGCCAGGAGCGCGATGACCAGGGCGTTGGTGCCGCTGCTGGTGGCGATCACCTCAGGCAGCCCCAGTTGGCCGGCGAGCGCGGCTTCGAACTGCTCGATCTGGGGGCCACTGGTCATGTCGCCGGCACGGACGGCACGTTCGAAGGCGGCCACGGCGAGCGCCTTCTCGTCGTCGGAGAACAGTCTCTCCTTGGGCAGGAATCGGGTGCGCCCGTCGTCGGGGCGAACGGTGAAGAGGTCCGTCAGCAGGTCGGCCGCGGGCCGCAGCCGGCTCTCGCGGAGCACGGTGGCGGCGAGGCGATCGTTCGCCGGCCCGGGACGGAACCGGTACCGCGGTCGCGCGGCCCTGGTCAGATCCGTCACGATGTGGTGCAGCCCCGAGCTGTCGCCGTCGAGTTCGGTCACGCCCGACATTGACGACGCCGGTTCAGCGACAGGTGAGTAGAGCAAGGTGTTTCCCCCGTTTTGAGAAGGTGCGGCAGCCCGGCGACGCGCCGGGGCCCTGGTCAGGCTGTGTACTGGTCGATTAGCGCGGCTGCGGCGATCGGGTCGGCCTCCTTGAAGTAGAAGAGCTCGTGGGGCGACGGCACCGCCTGGACGAGCAGCGGCAGGTCCCGGTCGTCGGTACGGTCGACCACGAGCAGGTGGCCCTCCTGCGCTCGCTCGGTGATGGCGCGCAGCGCCCCGCGCGGATCGTCGGTGACCTGGAGGACCTGGACGGGGCCGGTCATCGGCAGGCGGCCCTGCAGGGCTCGCACCGCGTACTCGAGGCGCAGGTAGAGCTCCGTCCAGGTCAGCTCGTTGTCCTCCGGGTTGAAGAAACGGTCCAGAATCCACTGGCAGGCCACTTCGGGCTGCCGGTGCTTGGCGGTGAAGTGCGCGAAGTTCTCCCGCCAGTCCGCGTGCTGCCGGACCGCCGAGTGGCCGTGGTGCTGGTGGTAGAGGATCGCGTAGGGGTGGTGCACGAAGACCAGCCCGCGCAGGTGCAGCCGGTAGCCCAACTCCACGTCCTCGAAACTCCACCGCTTGAACGCCTCGTCGAAGCCGCCGACGGCGAGCAGGTGCTCACGGCGTACCGACACGTTGCAGCCGTAGAGGAAGTGCCACCGCGTGGCCAGGTTGTGGAGGTTGTGGGAGAACTTCTCCAGAATCGTCTCCCGCTCGTCCCGGTCGGCCACCGGCGGCACCGCATCGAGTGAGAATCCCCGGCGCAGGGCGTCCAGGTCCACCACACCGGGCTCCAGGTAGACGCGGTCACCGATCACGACGAGATCCGTGCGGTCCCGGTGGGCCCGCAGGTGCTCGGCCACGAAGTCCGGCGCGAGCACCTGGTCGCCGTCGACCATCACCACCACTTCGCCCTCGGCCTTGCCGATGCCGAGGTTGCGGGTGGCGCTGCGGCACGACTCCGGCGTACGCGGCTTGAACAGGTACCGCAGGTCGTAGTCGATCTCCAGCTTCTGCACCATCTCGCCGGTGCCGTCGGTGGAGCCGTCGTCGACCAGCAGCACCTCGAACGAGTCCCCTGCGGCGATGCTCTGATGGTTGAGAGAGATCAGACAGGCCTCCAGCAGGTGACGGGAGTTGTAGGTGGGGATGACCAGGCTTGCCTTCATTGCGAGGCGACCTCCGATTGAACGGTGGGTGGACGGGTGGACGGGTGGACGAGGGCTCGGTCGAGCAGCGCCGTGCCGCCCGGTGAGGAGGCCAGTCGGCACCAACGGAACACGAGTAGGACCGCCCGCAGGTTCTCGTCCACTCCCATGGCGATCATGACCCCGAGGACTCCGAGCCCGAGGGGAAGCGAGAGGGTGTAGGCCAGCGGGAGGAAGACCGCCCAGAGCACGAGGATGCCGACCAGCGCGGGGTAGCGAACCTGACCGACGCCGCGCAGCGCTCCGGCCGTGTTCATGATCACTGCGGAGCCCGGCAGGTAGACCAGTCCCATCAGGAGCAGCAACTGGCCGACCCGGACCACCTCAAGGTCGTCGGTGAAGATCCGCATGATCGGACCGCTGAACAGTGCGGCCGCCGCCGCCAGCAGCACCGCCGCGCCGAGACCGATCCACACCACCGAGCGGTAGGTACGGCGGACCGCCGCGGCATCGCCCGCTCCGGTGAGGTGGCCGACGATGATCTGAAGGCCCTGTGACAGCGCCGAGCTGACCATGCCGATCAGGTTCGTGATGGTCAGCGTGTAGATCCGCGCCGCCAGCGCCACCGGGCCCAGCGCCGTGATGATCGCCGTCGTGACGATCTGCGCGGCCTGCCAGAGCATGGGCTCCAAGGTGGTGGGCACGGTGTACCGCAGTAGGACCCGGCCGTCCTGGACCAGGTCGCGAAGCGACAGGGCCACGGCGAAGCGGACGCGCAGCCGGAACGCCACCAGCCACACGTTGTACGCGAGCCCGACGAACGAGGCGGTGACGGTGGACCACGCGGCGCCGGCCACGCCCCACTGCGGACCGGACGGACTCAGCACCAGCACGTACAGCAGTCCGGTGTTGACCACGTTGGTCAGCACGGACACCGTCATCGTCTGCCTGGTGTGACCGTTGGCCGACATGATTCCCGCGAACATCGACACCACCGCGTAGAGCACGATGCCGCCGCCGACCACCCGCAGGTACGTGGCACCGTACTCGAGGTGCACCCCATCGAGACCGAGCAGGCGTGCGATGTCCGGCGCGAAGGCGAAGAGCAGGAGGCTCACGGTCACCCCGGCCGCCACGTGCAGCACGAGCGAGGCGCTGTAGTAGCGCCGCGCGTCGGCCCGCCGCCCGGCTCCCAGGCACTGGGCGTACACCAGACTGCCGCCCTGCCCCATGAACGAGAACATCATGATGACGAACGTCATGATCGTGTTGACCGCGCCGACGGCGGCCGACGCCTCGTCGGAGATGCGACTGAGGACGAAAATGTCGACCAGTCCGATGAGGTGCATGAGCAACATTTGCAGGAACAGCGGCCAGGTCAACGGGAACATCCGTGGGACCGAGCCCGTGGAGATATGACCGACTTTCACCGTACCGCTCCCCCGCGTTCACGAACCACCACATGGTCGGCAGGGGGTAGCGAGAGCACCACAATATTTCCGGCAGCTTGTCAAAAGCGCCGTCCATCCCCCGTCGATCGGTCCCATCAAAACATGCGTGTCAATAGCAGCCTGGGCCGGTCCGAGCACGCAGTGTATTGATCACCACCGCAGATGTCAGAGAGTATGGAAACCGATGCGGCGGGTAGTCGCCGCATCGGCTCGCGACAAGGCTCACGTGAGGTGAGCACGACATCCACCGCCCACGAGCGACATCACCAGCACTCTGAACAGGGATTACGGTCGATCACCACGGTGGAGTCCGCCGGCCCGCGCACCCGCGCGCACGAACTGTCGTCACTTCGGGTAGCCGGTGCATGCGCTTCCAGCACATCTTCACCCATGCGGCGAAAGAGATGTAGGCCACTTTGCGGCCGGGCGTCGTCCTCCCGACACCGCCCGTCCGCGCCGGGTTCAACGCCGTGTCCCAACCGCTCGGGAAATGGGAATCCGTTCCGCAGAACGTCTTCGGAAGCCGGAATCCGGACGGCGCGGACGTCCGTGTGGCGCTTGTTGCTCGTCGCATCGCGCAATGGAATGAGTAGCCACCGGGAAGCGTTTCGCCAGAGTCGGCGGGGCGCATTTCAGTCACGCATTCCGACATTCTCGGACGCACCTGGGTTGGCGGTGGCCGCACCGGCGGCCCCATTTCCCTCGCGGTGGCCACGCCGACATGTCGGACCGAATGGCCGGATGGCCGGATGGCCGGATGGCAGGGGGAGCGGCCGTCCGTCCGGTGCCCGCTGGTCGCGCACCCCGGACCTCACCCGCCGACGCCCTCAGTGGTATCCGGGAAGGGGGATCCCACGGTCAGACCGGCAACCGCCGCGCCTGCAGCACGACCCGCTCGGGCCGGTCCGGCCGGCGGGCGGCGGACGCGACATCCTCGAACTCCGGCGTCACCTGGAGCACGACACCGCCCGCGTGGCCGACCTTGACCGCCACCCGTCGCATCGCCGACGGCCACGTCGACGAAGTGCAGGTCCAGGGCGGTCCTCTCGGGCAACCGCCACGTCGACCCCGAGGCCGGTGGCGTCCAACATAGCCCGCCCCAGGTCACGGGACCGTCCGGTGCAGACGCCGGTGACGACCCCCGGCGTCACGGAGCCGACACAGGACGGTGTCCCGCCGTTCGACGGAGTGCCCGGTCGATCCGCCACGTCGTCACGTCCATCCCGTTCCGTACCGATCTGGTGATACCGGCCGCTCCCCCGGATCGGACCTGGCCGGGCGTTGACGATCCCGTGCGTCGGCCAGCGCGAATCGGGCGGAGGTGGTGGCGGCGTACAGGCAGGCCAGCGCCGTCTCCAGCGTCGTGGTCACCGCCCGTCGCTGGTGCTCAGCCTCGACCATCCGGGCATTCGCCTCCGCCAGCGCGGCCCGGGCCTCGCGTACCGCCGCCACCCAGTACGGGTGGTCCGGCACCGTCACCCGTCCGTCGATCCGTTCTGCCATGCCAACCCCCGTCGTCCGTCGGGCAGATTCCGCCGCCGCCACGCCGCCCGCCCTGCCGTCAGTTCGTCGCCCGCCCACGGAAGGTGGCGGACGTCGGCCGGCGAATCTCTCGGTCCGAACGGCGGCGAGGGCGCGAGTCGTGGCGCCCCGCCTGTGGTGTCGGCACGGACACTCGTTCGTCCCGCGACAACCATCTGATCGGCTGCACCGCACCGCGTCGGGCCGGCAGGGAGTCCGCACGCGTGAGGCAACGGGAACGGCGCGGACGGCCGCGCCCCGCCACGCGCATCGATCACGGCTCCCCCCGCATGACGATCGTCGACGCGTCAACCTTGCCGTCCGGATTCCTCTCGGTCAATGGCTCTCACGAAAGCCGCGGCCAGGCGCCGTCGGACCCCGCCGCCCGAGGCTGAAACCTGTACGGTGGTGGTGACGGTCAATGTCCGTTGCATGGCGACAGGTCGACGATCCGAAAGGCCACCGATGAACACGCCAAGCATCACGTTGGACGACGCCGAACGCGCACTGCCATTGCTGGAGGAGAACGGCTATCTCCTCGTCCGCGACGTTCTCCCCCCCGAGCAGGTGGAGCGGGCTCGGGCCCGGTGCGACAGTTATCTGCTCGCCGACGAGGACGCCGAGAACGAGATCGAGGCGAACGCGCTGTTGCGGATGCCCGAGATGAACTTCATCTTCGACGAGCGGGTGGTCCGGGCACTGCGCACCTGGATGGGCGGCAGCCTCGTCTACTATCCGAACTACATCGCCCGGCTGAACCGCCGTACCGGATGGCACGTCGACAACGGTTTCTCTCCCCTGTTCCTCCCCGACGCGAGCCACGTCTACGACCCGGGGTTCCGACACGTCCAGTGCGTCGTCTATCTGCAGGACAACCGGCCCGGGCCCGGAGGTGGCCTGGACGTGCGGCCCGGTTCCCACAGATGGGCGGCCACCGGTGACGTCCCGGAGGACGACCATCTGACGCGCACCTATCCCGACGTCGTGTCGCTCGATTCCCGGGCGGGTGACCTGATCGTCTTCGACGGCCGGCTCATGCATCGCGGCACGCCGCAGGACGGCTCGGCCACACACCGCAAGTACGGGGTCTTCTGGAGCGCCTCCCGTGAAGACCGCCGGCAACGCGACCGGTACATCGAATACTTCCAGGACCGGGTGGACTACCTGCGCACGCGGAATCTGCCGTCCGAGGAATTCCGCCGCGACGTCGAACGCCACCGGCTCATGGGCGAGGTCCGGTTCCCGGACAGCTACCTGCCCGAGGCGGTCGAGATCCTCCGCCGGCACTCCGTCACGCCCGCCGAGCTGCCACGTGCCGCCGTCCGGTGATCGCGGCCCCGCCCCCTTCCGCTTCGCCGTGGCCAGCGGCGGTGCCGCGACCGAGCGGGAGTGGCGGGAGCTGGCCCGCCGGGTCGAGGGCTCGGGCGTCGACCTGCTGACCATGACCGACCACATCCACCAGCCGATGGCCCCGTTCACGGCGCTGGCCACGGCCGCCGCGGTCACCACCACGCTGCGGCTCGGCACCTACGTCCTGTGCCAGGACCTCCGCAACCCGGTCATCCTGGCCAAGGAGTTCGCCACGCTGGACCTGCTCAGCGACGGGCGAGCCGAGATGGGGCTCGGCGCCGGCTGGCGGCGCAGCGACTACACCCGGACCGGGATCGGGTTCGGCAGCCGCCCCGAACGCTTCGACCGGTTCGTCGAGTACGTCGACATCGTCGGCGCGCTGCTCGCCGGCGGCCCGGTCACCTACCGGGGGCGTCACCTCTCGGTCGCCGACGCCAGTAACCTGCCGGTGCCGGCGAAGCCCGTCCCGCTGCTGATCGGCGGCTCCCGGCGGCGGCTGATCGAACTGGCGGCCCGCCGGGCCGACACGGTCAGCATCGCGCCGAGCCGGCACCCGGACGGCCGGCGGTCGACGTACTGGGACACCGAGATCGACGACCGGGTGCGCTGGGCGTACGTCGCCGCGGAGGCGGCGGGGCGGCCGGCGCGCCCCGAGATCGACCTCGCCATCCACGAGTGCCGGGTGGTCGCCGACCCCGCTCCCGTCCTGGCCGAGTTCAGCGCGACCTTCGGGGTGCCCGAGGACCGGGTCGGGGCGGTCCCGAGCCTGCTCGTCGGCACCCCCGAACAGGTCGTCGAGGCGCTGCTGGCGCGGCGGGAGCGGTGGGGCGCGTCCCGCGTGACGATCCCGGACACCGCGCTCGACGCGATGGCCCCGGTCGTCGCCCGGCTCGCCGGCACCTGACCCGCCCCGCGGGCGCGACCGGGTCAGACCGGCCGGTAGCGGTTGAGGATCTGCTGTCGGGCAGCGCTCGACGGGCGGTGGAAGTAGAGCAGCTCCCGGGGTGTCGTCGTGCACTGTACCGGGCCGGCGAGCAGGGCGCCCTCGGTCCCGTCGAGGACGAGCAGGTCCCGCTCGGCCGCCAGCGCGGGCAGCCGGTCGAGCGTGGCGGCGGCGGTGGCCTCGTCCACCTCGACCAACTCGTAGCCGGTCGGCTCCGGCAGCCGGCCGGCCAGCGCCCGCGCGGCGAACTCCATCCGCGTCATGCAGTCCAGCCAGTCGAGGCTCCGGTCGGCCGGGTCGAACGCCCGGCAGATGACCTGCTGCACCGCGACCTCGGCCACGCCGTCGTGCCGGTCGACGAAGTGACGGAGGTTGGCCCGCCACTGCACGAACATCTCCGGGGTCACCTCGCGCCCGCTCTGATAGGCCAACGCCTCCCGCTGGAACGCGAACGCCAGCCCTCGACGACGCAGCCGGTAGCCGAGCTCGGAGTCCTCCAGACCCCAGCCGAGGAATCTCTCGTCGAAACCGCCCACCGCGAGCAGGTGCTCACGGCGTACCGAGAGGTTGCAGCTGAACGCGTAGTGCCAGCACGTCGCGAGGTTGTTGAAGTTCTCCGAGAAGACGCCCATGACCCGGTCGCGGCCGTCCCAGCCGACCACCTCCGGCATTGCGTCCAGCGAGAACTCCCGGGCCAGGCGCTCGTCGTCGATCGCGCCCGGAGCGAGGTCACCACGCGGACCGGCCACCACCAGATCGGTACGCAGCCGGTGGTAGCGGGCGTGCGCGGCGACGAACCCGGGCGCGACGATCTGGTCGGCGTCGACCAGCACGACCACGTCGCCGGACGCCTTGCCGACACCCGCGTTGCGCGCGGCGGCCCGGCCGGACGCGGACGTGCGCGGCAGGAACAGGTAGGCCAGCGGATAGGGCAGGTCGAGACCGGCCAGCAGGTCGCCGGTGTCGTCGGTGGACCCGTCGTCGACCACCACGACCTCCAGCGAGTCACCGGCGTCCAGCTCGCACAGCGCCAGGCACCGCAGCAGCCGACGCACCTGCGGACCGGAGTCGTAGGACGGGACGACGACACTGATCCGCAGGCCGCCCCCGGTGGCACCGTCGGTCACTTCGGTTCGTCCTCCTTGTCCGTCCCGTCGTTCCAGCGCGGCCGCATGTCGTTGCCGTCCGGGTCCCACAGCGCGCGCAGCCCCGGCCAGGAGTCGACCGCGACGAACCCGGCCCGCATCGCGGTGACGCACAGCGGCGTGAGTTCGGCGGCGACGTCGAGGATCCGGTCCCGCGGGCACGTCTTGCGCAGCGCGCCACCGGCGAACGTGCCCAGCGCGAGCCGCGCCCAGGGCGCGCTGTCGAGCTGCTTGTCGAACGACGTCGCGCCGGCCGGCTCCAGCATGCCGCGGGCGAGGACGCCCTGGGTGAAGCTGGTCAGCCAGAACTGGAACAGCATGCTCGGCCCGAACCCGGTCCGGACCGCCTCCGGGTGGTAGTCGAGGTCGCTGGCAAAGCCCTCCTCCAGCTCCTGAGGCGTCATCCCGGCGGGGAACAGCACCTCGTTGATGTTCATGGTGGACCGTTCCGCCCGGCCCAGCGGCTCGTAGTGGCACAACGACTCGAAGTCGCCCAGCCCCATGTGCGCCACCGCGGGCGGCTCGGCCACCATGGCGGTGAACGGCGTGGCCCCGAGATCGTGCCCGAGCGGGAACACCGCCGAGTTGCGCACGCCATAGAACAGGTCGTTGAGCAGCAGGCTGCCCGCCGGGCGGTGTTCGGCCAGGTTCGGCACCGCGACGTACGTCCGGAGGGACCGGTCCTGGAGGAACTCGAAGATGGCGCGGTTGTCCGGCTTGTCGGGCGCGTAGCGCTGCGCGTAGCCGGCGAACTGCCGGGCGGCCGAGGCCGGCATCACCAGTGCCTGCGTCGGCGCCCACGAGTCGATCACCGGGGTCCAGGACGCGCCGACGAACGCGGCCAGGCGGACCGCCTGGGCCGTGGCCATGATCCAGTTGCCGTGCAGCGCGAGCGCGCCCTCCGGCGCGACGCTCAGCGCCTGGTGCAGCGCCGCAGTGAAGCCCTCGCAGAGCTGCACGTCCTCCTGCAGCACCAGGTGGTGGGTGGCGTCCTCGCGGACCGCGTCCCAGGCCAGCTTCGCGGTGCGCAGCGTGGCCGGGCGGCCGCCCGGCTCCGGGTCGAGCACGATCTGGATGTCCAGCTCGGGGTGGCGCCGCCGCAGCTGCTCGGCCTGGTGTCTGCGGTCGGGATGAGCCATCACGACCGTCGAAACTCTCATGTCACGCACCATGTCCCCCTACGCTCGTTCGCCCGGAACCGTCACTTGTCGAGGATGTCATTGACTTCTTTCTCGGCTTTGTCGAGCGCGTCCTCCACGGTCACCTCGCCGCGAACGGCCGCGAGGAGGTGGACCAGGATCGCCCCGGCCATCTGCGGCCAGGACTGCACGGTCGGGGGGTCGATGGCGTGCTCCATCTGCGCCACGGCGGTCTGCGGCACCGGGTTCTGGGCGTAGAAGCCCTTGAGCACGTCCAACGTGCTGCGGCGGTTGGGCAGGTAGTTGGAGGCCTTGACGAACTCCGCGTTCTGCTCGGTGCTCAGCAGGTAGGTGATGAACCGGAAGCCGCCTGCCTGCACCTTCTTCGGCGCCTTGTTGAACAGGCAGATGTTGGCGCCGCCCAGTTCGGAGAAGGTACCCGCCGGACCGGCCGGCATCGGCGCCACCGCCATCTCGAACTTGTTCCCTACGCTCTGCTGGATGAACGACAGCGCGGTGCTGTCGGAGACGTAGAGCGCGGTCTTGCCTGCGCCGAAGTTGAGCTGACCAGCGGAGGGCTCGGAGGAGACGCGGATGAGCTTCTTCCGCGCCAGTTCGACCCAGAAGCGCAGCGCCTCACGACCGGCCGGAGAGTTGAACTCGGCCTTGGTCTGGTCCTCGTTGAGCACCGTGCCGCCGTGGGCGTGGACCATGGCGTCCCACACCGAGACCATGTACGGCGAGTTGAAGAAGTCGGCAGCCCAGGTGTCGGGCGTGTTGAGCATGGTGGCGTACTCGGCGAACTGGGCCCAGGTGGTCGGCGGTGCGGTGAGGCCGGCGCGGCGCAGCAGTTGCTTGTTGTAGTAGAGGAACGAGATGTTGCGGTCGAACGGCAGGGTGAGCTGCTTGCCGTCGATCTTCGTGGACTTGAGCAGCACCGGGTGGAAGTCGTCGAGGTCGGCGGCGGTCATCGCCCCCGATCCGCCGAACATCGTGCTCACGTCGGCCAGTCCGTTGACCTTCGCGTAGGCCGCCGCCCACGACGGCTGGCACGGCGACAGCGTCGGCGGCTCGCCCGCCGAGAGCTGCACCAGCGTCTTCTGCAGCAGCGTCGCTGGGTCGGGATACTGCTGAAGCTCGACGGTGACCTCGTCCTGGCTGGCGTTGAACGAGCCGACGATGTCGGTGAGCGACTTCAGCACCTCGCCCTGGTTGGCCGTGCCCACCGTGACGGTGACCCGCCCGCCGGCCTCCTCCTCACCCCCGCCACAGGCCGACGCCCCGGCGAGCAGCGCCGTGGCGGTGAGCGCCGCCAGCGCTCTGCGACGTATCGGCTTCGTCATAAGCGTTCCCCCAAAATCGGTCATCGTCGGGCCGCCGGCTTCCGCTCCGGCGCGTCGCCGGTCATCGCCGCCGTCACCTGCCGGCGTGCCAGCAGATAGACCGTGAGCACCGGTGCCGTGACCAGCACCCCGGCCGCCGCCAGGACGGTCGGCGACGACCCGGCGTCGACGTTGTTGAAGTAGGACAGCGCGACCTGCACCGGCCGCACTGACTCGTCGGTGGTGAAGATCAGCGGCCACTCGAACAGGTTCCATCCGGCGATGAAGCTGATCAGCGCGGTCGTCGCGACCGCCGCCCTGCTGCTGGGCAGAGCGATCGTGAACAGGTAGCGCAGGTGCGAGCAGCCCTCCAGGTGGGCGATCTCCCACAGTTCGCGAGGCAACGAGAGGAACCGCTGCCGCATGATGAAGATGCCGAGCGGGCTGGCCATGAACGGCACGATCAGCGCCCAGTAGGTGTTGAGCAGCCCGGCCGTCCGCATCACCGCGAAGTTGGGCACGAAGCTCAGCTCGCTCGGCACCACGAACGCGGCGATGACCACGCCGAACAGGATCCGCTTCGCGGGCAGTCGCACGTTGACCAACGCGTAGGCGGCCAGGCACGAGGTGAGCGTCGCGAGCAGGGCGATCGACAGCGCCACGAAGGTCGTGTTGGTGAAGTAGCGGGGCCAGTCCTGGGCCGTCAGCACCGCGTCGAAGTTGCGCAGCGGTGTCGTGGGCACCAGCGGCGGCGAGGTGCTCGCCGCCTGGTCCGGCCGGGACATCGACAGCACGAGCATCCAGTAGACGGGCAGGGCGAACACCAGGCAGACGGCGTAGAGCAGGACACTGCCGAGCCGGTCGCGCCAGGTACGCGGGCCACGCAGCCAGGGCGTCACCGATAGAAGACCCTTCGCTGCCCGAGCGCCGCGCCGACCGCGAGCACCGCCATGATGACGGCGGTCAGCGCGGTGGCCACCGCCGCGCCGTAGCCACCGTCGAAGTTCACGAACGCCTGCTGGTACTGGTAGAGGTTCACGGTCAGACCGCTCAATCCGGTGCCCCCGGTGCCGGTGGTGAACATGAAGCTGACGACGAACACCTTGAGCGCCACCGAGGTGTTGAAGACGACCAGCAGATAGGTGGTCGGGCTGACCAGCGGGAAGGCGATGCTGCGCAGCATCCGCCCGGAGCCCGCGCCGTCGACCGCGGCCGCCTCGTAGACCTCGCGGGGGATCCGGCCGAAGCTCGACAGGTAGAGCACGAGGCTGAAGCCGGTGCCCTGCCAGACCGCGTAGACCGCCATCGCCGGCACGATCCAGTGCGGGTCGCCCAGCCAGTCCACCGGACCGATGCCCAGGCGCCCGAGCAGCGAGTTGAGCACGCCGTAGTCGCCGTGGAAGATCCACGACCAGGTGAGCACGGTGGCGATCGGCGGCAGCACGTACGGCGAGAAGATCACCGACTCCAGGATGTGGCCGGTGCGGATGCGCCGGTAGAGCGCCCAGCCGAGCACGAAGCCGAGCACCGTGGTTGTCGGCACGGTCAGCAGCGCGAAGTAGAACGTCTGCCGCAGCGCCTGCCAGAACTTCTCGTCGGCGGCCAGCTCGCGGTAGTTGTCGACGCCGACGAAGGTGGGCGTGTCGCCGAGCAGGCTCCAGTCGTAGAGCGAGATCACCGCGACGAAGAGGCTCGGCACCACGAAGAACACGAGCAGCGGCAGCAACGCTGGCGTGACCAGGCCGAGACCGAGCGCCGTCTCGCGTCGACGCCGTTGCCGGGAGACCGGCCTGCGGTCACCCGGCACGCGCGGCGGCAGCGGCCGAACCCGCACGTCGAGCTTCGTCATGACGCCCCCCGTCACGCATGAACAAGCACCGCAGGTGTTTCGGATGTGCGATTGACAATGTCGCTGGTGAATTACCCAAGCTCCCCGCGACGCGATGGCTGCCGTTTCGGCGGACCGTCGTCACGCGATCATCATCGATGGCAACACTATCACCGCACCGGCGATCCGGGGGACCCGAATCACACCCGGCGACGCGCACCGCCGGACACGCGGCGACAATTGCGCAGCTTAGACTACATTGAATGAAAAAAATCAACGGGCATAGGCGCGGGCCTGACTGGCGTACAGCTCGGCGTACCGGCCACCTTGAGCGACGAGCGTGTCGTGCGAACCCTGCTCGACCACCCGACCGTCCTTCAGCACGACGACGAGGTCCGCCAGCCGGACGGTGGACAGCCGGTGGGTGACGAACAGCGTCACCCCGCCGACGGTAAGCGCCACCTGCTTCGCGACCTCCTGGTAGGCGTCGACCAGGCGTTGCTCGGCTTCGGCGTCCAACGCGGCTGCGGGCTCGTCCAGCGCGAGCAGCATCGGCCGGGTCCGCATCAGGGTCCGGGCGAGGCCGATCCGCTGCCACTGACCACCGGAGAGGTCCTGTCCGTCGCCGTACGCCGTGCCCAGCAGCGCCTCGGGCCCGCCGACCCGGTCGACGATCCCGCTCGCGTCGGCCCGGTCGACCGCCGTCCGCACCGCCTCGCGCGACTCCACGTCCGGCAGGTGACCGATGCCGACGCTGTCCTGGACGGACAGCTCGACCTTGGCGAAATCCTGGAACAGCACGGCGACCCGGTCCCGCCACCGGCGCGGGTCGACACCCGCGACGTCGACACCGTCGACGAGCATCCGGCCCCGGGTCGGTGCGTAGAGGCCCAGCAACAGGGCGATGAGCGTGCTCTTGCCGGCGCCGTTCTCGCCGACAAGGGCAACCGAGCGACCCGCCGGCAGGTGCAGGTCGATACCGCGCAGCGTCTCGGTCGCCGCCCCGGGGTAGGTGAAGCCGAGCGACTCCAGCCGGATGCCGTCGCCGACGGTGTCCGGCACCAGCCGGGCGGGCGCCGGACCGGCCTCCTCGCTGGTCTGCCGGCGCAACTCCAGGAACCGGCGCAGCCCCGCCGCCGACCGGTGCACCACGCCCAGCAGGTCCAACCCGCTGGCCATCTGGGCGCCGACCTGGGTGGCCAGCGAGACGACCAGCACCACGTCGCCGATGCTGGCCTCGCCGCGGCGGGCCAGCGTGTAGACCCAGAGCACGGAGCCGACGTAGACCAGGGCGAAGACGACCTGGCCGGCGGCCACGAGCGCCGCGTGCCGCACCTGGGCCCGGCGCATCGCCGAGCCGTAGGCGTCGAGGAGGCGGTCCTGCCGGGCGACGAAGTAGGGGGCGCTGCCGGCGATCTGGATCTCCTTGTGGCTCGCCGGGTTCGTGGCGAGCAGCCGCAGGTGCCGGATGGACCGGGTGGTTGGCGACAGCCGCTCCCGGGTAGCCTGCAACACCTGCTCGGCCCAGCGACCGAGCAGGACCGGCACGATCGCGACGAGCGACAGCGACAGCAGCGCCGGCGACAGCGTGGCGAGCAGCAGCGCGGTGAACGCGACCTGTGCGGCGATCGCGGCGAGTTGCAGCCCGGACTGCACCGTCATCCGCATCTGCAGTACGTCCTGGCGGAGCAGGTCGATCCGGTCGGCGAAGGCCGGGTCGACCCGGTGGTCCATCCGGACACTGCCGTTGACCAGGCGGATCAGGTCACGGTTGAGCTGCTCGTCGGTGAGCTCGGAGAGTTCGAAGTAGTAGATGTGGGCAAAGTTGTCCAGGGTCAACTCGAGGCCGAGGGCCACCGCCGCCACGACCGACCACCGCACCGCCGCCTCCGGCCGATCCGCCGCCACCGCGTCGACCAGGCCGCCGAGGCTCACCGCGACGACCGGGGTGGCGAGGGCCGCCAGCATCAGCATGCCGGCGCCGGCGGCGAGCCGCCGCCGGTCCAGCCGCCAGCCCAGCACGAAGAGATGACGCAGACAGAACAGGGCCTCGCTCACCGGGACGGCTCCTCTCGCCCGCCGTCGGGCGCGGCGTGCTCGAAGCGTCGGGCCTGCACGTCGAACATGCGGGCGTACGTGCCGCCCTCGGCGACCAGGTCGTCGTGCCGGCCCGCCTCGATCACCCGGCCCCGGTCGAGCACCAGTATGCGGTCGGCGCGGCGCACCGAGGAGAACCGGTGTGAGATGACGACGCTGGTGACGCCCCGGGTGAGGTCGAGGAAGCGGTCGTAGAACTCCGCCTCGCCGCGCGCGTCGAGCTGCGCGGTCGGCTCGTCGAGCACCAGCACCGAGGCGCCGTGCCGCACGGCGAACAGCGACCGCGCCAGGGCAAGGCGCTGCCACTGGCCGCCGGAGAGCTCGTGGCCGTCCGGCAGCGCCCGGGTCAGCGGGGTCTCCAGCCCGGCCGGCAGGCACGCGGCCAGGTCACCGAGACCCACCCGGTCCAAGTCGGCGAGGATGCCGGCGTCGTCCGCGCGGTGCTCGATCGCGCTCATCGCGACGTTGTCGCGCAGGCTCGTCTCGTAGCGGATGAAGTCCTGGAACGTCACCGCGACCGACCGGGCCCACGAGGCAGCGTCGAGGTCCCGCAGGTCGACGCCGTCGACGCGGATCGAGCCGGCGTCCGGGCGGTAGAGGCCGGCCAGCAGCTTCACCAGCGTGGTCTTGCCCGCGCCGTTGACCCCCACCACGGCCGTGGACGCCCCGACCGGCAGGTCGAGATCGAGCCCGTCGATCGCGGGGGCGTCCGGGCGGTAGCCGAACCGGACGCCGGTGAACCGGACGCCCTCGCGGACCGGGCCGCCCCGGGGGGCCACCACGCGGGTCGACGGTCGCGGGTGGGCGGCCCCGGTGGCCCGCCCGGCGATCTCGTCGACCTCCAGCAGCGCCTCCCACGCGCCGCGGCCGAAGACCATCTTGATGTCCGACTCCTGGAAGACGATGCCGAAGCGCACGCACAACGCCAGCGCCTGCACCGCCATCGCGGTCGCGCCGACCGTGGCGGGGTCCGGCGCGCCCTCGCCGGCGCGGGTCACCAGCAGCAGCGCCACCGCCGCGCCGACGACGGCCAGCACGGTGTAGGCCACGAACGGCAGTCCGTAGAGGCGGCGTCGCCAGTACCACAACTGGCGGTGCAGGTCGCCCGCCTCGCGGGCGTAACGCGCCTCGATCCACTCGACGAGCCCGAGGGTACGGATGTCCTTCGCGGCGTGGGTGCCGGTGGCCAACTGGCGCACGTAACCGGCCCGCCGGTGAAGCGGCGTGAAGCGGCGGTTGAGCCGACCCCAGTGGAAGAACGCCTCGGACCGGCCGCGGCGGATCACCAACGCCACCAGGCAGGCGATCACGGCCGGCCAGGGCCCGGCGGTGACGGCCAGCACGGTGACCGCGCCGGCGAGCTGCGTGTATCGCGCGGTGAGCGCGAGGCCGCCCTCGGTCGCGGCGCCGGGCGTGAAGGTCCACTGCTCGAAGATCTCGTCGACCATGCTGAGCCGGTCGGCGACGTCGGAGCGCTCCATCACCGCCAACGGCGTGTCCAGCATGGCGAAGGTCAGGAAGCGGGTCAGGCAGTAGTGGTCGATCCGCCGGGCGATCTCCTTCGACGCCAGCAGTTGCACCGGCGCCAGGCTCTGCTGCAGGAGGAACGCGCCGAGCGCGAGGCCGAGCCAGGGGGCGGCGGCGTCGAGATCGCCACCCGCGGCGAGGCGTTGGAGAGCGAGTCCGATACCGGTCATGAGCGCCACCGGCGTCAGGCCGGACAGAACGTGCAACGCGAGCGTGCCGCCGACGAGCCCGGCGCCGGCCT
This sequence comes from Micromonospora sp. NPDC092111, assembly GCF_044755745.1. Taxonomy (NCBI): domain Bacteria; kingdom Bacillati; phylum Actinomycetota; class Actinomycetes; order Micromonosporales; family Micromonosporaceae; genus Micromonospora; species Micromonospora sp. NPDC092111. Next base: position 27,166 of record NZ_JBIVRQ010000028.1, on the reverse strand, counting down.
GGCGGGCGAGCAGGATCAGCTGGCCCGCAGCCCGGCGTCGCTGCTGTTCGCGTCGCCGGATTGCGGCCAGAATGGCGGAAGGCACGGCCACCCGGGTGGCGTCGGCATCGCTCACTTAGCCCCCTCTGAGTGCGCGCACGCCTCAATCTTTGACGACACTCGATTGGTGTGTCAAATGTGCGGGCTCACGTCCGGCAATGACCACCATTCGAGACGACGATCCGATTTCGCAGTGCATTACCAATAAATTCCGCAGGCGACCAGGGGTGGACACATCATCCGCTCTGGACCAAGCTTGGACGTGGTCGTGCCGGCAGCCGAATCAGGGGGGAAGCATGATCGTCCTTGGCCCCGCGGATGGCCCGGGCCACGCGCACCGCCGGTACGCCCCGGCCATCGGCTCGACGTCGGTGCGGAAGCCGGCCGCATGACGACTCCGGACGAGGACTCGCCCGCGCCCGCCGGGACCGCGAACGGCGCGCCGCCGCCCGCCGACGACCACGTGCACAGCGAGTGCTCGTGGGACGCGCCCTACTCGTCGATGGAGGCCGCCTGCCGTCGGGCGGCCCAACTGGGGCTCCCGTCGATCGCGTTCACCGACCACGCCGACTTCACCCCACGGCGGATCGCCGACGCGGTGTCGTCGCCGGAGTGGAAACGCGGCTTCATCCAGGACCAGGTGCTCACGCCCCCGCCGCTGGACGTGTCGCGCTACCTGCGCACCATCGCCTACTGCCGGGAGATGTTCCCGCGCCTGCGCATACTGTCGGGGGTGGAGCTGGGCGAGCCGCACCGCCACCGCCGGCAGGCCGCCGACCTGCTCGGCGGCGGCGACTTCGCGCGTGTCCTGGCCTCCGTGCACACCCTGCCCGTGGGGCCGGACGTGCGCACTGTGGACGGCGCGTTGGAGGTCGGCAGCCCGCACGAGGTCGTCCGCCGCTACCTCGCCGAGGTGGGTGACCTCGTCCGCGACTTCGACCAGTTCCACGTGCTTGCCCACATCGACTACGCCGCGCGGTTCTGGCCGCAGGGGCACCCGGCCCACCGGGTGGGCGACTTCGAGGACGACTACCGGGCGGTCCTGACCGTGCTGGCCGCGAAGGGCAAGGCGCTCGAGCTGAACTCGCGCGTCCCACTCAGCCTCGACATCCTACGGTGGTGGCGCGACGAGGGCGGCGAGACCATCACGTTCGGCAGCGACGCGCACCGCCCGGAGCAGGTCGCCCGCGGCTTCGCCGACGCCGCGGCGCTCGCCGCGACGGCCGGGTTCGCGCCCGGCCAGCGTCCCGACGACCTGTGGACCCGCCGCTGATGCCCGCGATCCGGGTGCTGCCGGGCAGCGACGCGGCAGCCGCGCTGGACGCGTGCGCCGCCGCGCTCGACGCGGGGAGCGTCGTCGCGCTGCCGACCCGCCGCTGGTACATGCTCTGCGCCGACTCCACCGACCCGGTCGCGTGCCGGCGCATCTTCGACGCCAAGGGCCGCCCGGCCGGCAAGCCGCTGGCGCTGGTCATGCCGTCGACCGCGGCGGTCGCGGCCCGGTTCACGTTCTCGCCCGCCGCCGCGCGGCTCGCCGAGCGGCTCTGGCCCGGCGACCTGGCCCTGCTCCTGCCGTGGCGGAACCCGGAGGACGGCCGGCGACACCCATGGCTGGGCGAGGGCGCCGCGATGGTTACCCGGGACCCCGGGCTCCTCGGGGACCTCGCCGCCCGTACCCGGAACCCGCCCGCCACCTCGGTGGTCAGCCGCAGCGACGGGCGGACGCCGCAGCGACGGGCACCGGCGCTGAGCCCGGCGGCCGTCCAGGCGTTCGCCGAGGCGTACGACGCGCCGGTCGAGCTGCTGGTCGACGGCGGTGTGTGCCCGCTCGGCGTCGGCCTGACGGTGGTCGACTGCGCGGCGGAGCCCACCGTCGTGCGGGTCGGCGCGGTGCACCCGCGGGCGGTCGAGGCGGCCTTGGGCGAGCCCTGACGCCTCAGCCCCGCTTGCGGACGCTCCAGATGGCGTCGATGGGCCACCGGCTCGTCCACTCCGCCGGCCGGTCGCCGAACGTCGTGTGGGCGCCCTCGGCGGGCGGCTCCTCGACGAGCCGTTCGACGACGAACCCGTGCACGCCCAGCAGTCGTACCCACTCGCCGTAGCCGAGCACGAAATCGACGGCGTCCGGGGACACCCGCCGGGTGTGCAGGCCGAAGTACGCCCGGCGCAGCTCGGCGGTGAGGGTGCGGCGCTCCTCGTCCCAGCACATGGCGAAGAACGGCGAGTTGGTGCAGAAGGCGAGCTGACCGCCCGGGCGCAGTACCCGGGCCAGTTCCGGCACGGTGCGATACGGGTCGGCCCACGACACCCCGCCGTAGTCGGAGAGGGCGACGTCGAACGAGGCGGACCCGAACGGCAGCCGGTGCGCGTCGGCCTGCACGAGCGCCGGCCGGCGCTCCGGGTCGTCACCGCCATGCCGGCCGGCGTGACGGAGCTGGGCCAGGGAGATGTCCAGGGCGACCGCGCGGGCGCCGCGCCGGGCCAGGGACCGCGCCCAGTGCGCGGCCCCGCAGCCCAGCTCCAGCACGTCGCGCCCGGCGACCGCGTCCAGCACCCGCAACTCCCGCTCGGGACGGCGCCACAGCCCCCACGCCTCGGCGGCCGAGCGCAGCAGGTCGCCGTGCTTGCGTTGGTAACCGTCGCTCCAGGTGTCCCAGGTACGCCGGTTGCCGTCGGTGATCTCGTCGAGCCGCGCCCGGTCGGTCACCCGGCGCCGCCGGCCGGCGCGGGCTGGTAGACGACCGGGAAGTCGGGGTGGTCGAGCACGTCGAACGGGTGGATTCCGCGTTCGGCGATCGTCGGGGACGGAACGCCCATGTAGACCGCGTCGGCGGGCAGGAACGACGGCCGGTACACCCACCGGGCCCGGTCGCCGACGTTGGCGTCGGTGCCGTGGACCACCCAACTGCAGTGGGCCATCACGTCACCGGGCTCGAACGACAACTCGTCGGACATCTCGCACGACCGCAGCCGCGGCGCGAGCCGGTACGCCTCGTCGAGGTCGACGCACGCGCCGCCACGCCACAACGGCCCGAGCTTGTGCGACCCGCTCAGGTAACGCACCGCGCCCTGCTCCGGCGTCACGTGGTCGAGCGGGATCCAGAAGTAGATCCACGACCGGTCGGTGGGGTTCTTGTCCTGATGCCAGCCGAGCGCCTGGCCTCGGTCCTCCCGCTGGCTCAGCGGCAGCTTGACCAGCAGGATGTCGTCGAAGAACCGTTGCGCGTGGTCCCGTCCGAGCAGCAGCGCCGCGTTCCGCCCGAGCTGACGGGAGTGCACCACCTGCTGGAACAGCTCGTCCACCTCGGACGGGCTGCGGAACGACTGCGACGCGGGCGAGGTCTCGAAGTCGAAGCCGAGGCGCTCCTCGTTCGCGTCCCCGTTCGGCCCCATGAGCCGCTGGGCCCGTTCCAACAGGAAGTTCACCAGCCCCGGGTCGATCAGTCTAGGCAGGCGGATCCAGCCGTTCTCCCAGAACCGGGTGATCTCGTCCTGGGTGACCTCACGGATGCCCGGGACGTCCGTACCGGCCGGCCGCGCCGCCGTACCGGCCTCCTCGGCGTGTCGAATGCTCATGGCGATCCCCTGGGATGTCGTCGTCTCTGGCGTCGGTCCGGCCGCACCCGGTCAGAACTCCCGGTGCGGCCCTTGCAGTGCCTTGTACTCCGGGTAGACGCCGAACAACCGGCGGAGCCCGAAGCGGGTCTCCTCCAGCGTCCAGAAGTCCGGGTGCTCGATCGACTCGGCCAGGTCCCACGGGCGGTACCGGCCGATCAGCCCGCCCATGACCCGGAACACCTGCCCGGTGACCCAGCCGGCGTCGGCGGAGGCGAGGTAGGTCGACAGCGTCGCGGCGTGTCGCGGCGAGCTGGCGTCGCCGGCGTCGTGGGACTCGGTGGTGCTGGCGCCGACGTGGCGCGCCATCCGACCCCGGACGTTCGCCGCGTTGACCGCGTTGACGGTCACGCCGTACGGGTACATCTCGTGCGCCAGCTCCAGCGTCATGGCGGCGACGGCGCCCTTGGCCGCGGCGTGGGTGACGCCCAGGTCCGGCCGGCCGACGAGCCCGGTCGCGGCCGTGAAGGTGACCAGGGCGCTGGGCGAGCCGTCCCGCCGGGCACAGTTGGCCCGCCACCGGCGGCAGGCCGCCGCCGCGACGAGGTAGGTGTGGGTGGCGTGGGATTCCAGCACGTTGCGCCAGTCGTCGATCGTGGTGTCCCAGACCGGGCTGGTGCGCAGCGTGCCGGCGGCCGCGATCACGGCGTCGACGTTGCCGTGCGTGCCGAACAACTCGTCGATCAACGCCTCGACCTGGTCGGCGTCGGTGACGTCGCAGAAGCGGCCTTCCACGCTGCCGCGCTCCCCCGCCTCGGCCGCGAGCCGTTTCGCCACGTCGCCGGCCACAGCCGAGTCCTGGCCGACGCCGTCTACAGTCGTGCCGTTGTCGGCGACAATCACCGTCGCGCCACAGCGCGCGGCCTGCACGGCGGCGGCGCTGCCGATGTCACCGGCGCCACCGGTGATCAGGACGACCCGTCCCGCGAGATCGATCGGTACGGACAGCGGCGTCAAATTCATCCGTCTTCACCTGGACCTTTCCTGGAGGGGATCACCGGACGGGGCACCCCGACTACGCCGGGTTCTGGACCGTGCCGTCGGCGCGGTACCAGGTCTGCGCGCGGTAGGCGCCGAAGCTCAGGCTGCGCGCCGCGAGCCGATGACCCTCGGTCACGATGCCGGCGTGGTGGACGATGTCGCTGTCGAAGAGGATCAGCGTCCCGGCGTCGCCGAGCACGGCCACCCGTTGGTCGTGCAGCTCGGCCGGCAGCACCCGCGCGTCGTCGTCGCTGGGCACGACGTTGCGCTCACGGTTCGCCCGCTGCAGTTCCCGGGTCAGCAGGTGTGAACCGGGCACGCAGTGGAACGGGCCGTTGGCCGGTCCGACGTCGCTGAGGTAGACGAACGACTTCAGGTGCCGCATCTTGTCGTAGTGCAGCTGCTGGACCTTGGTGCTGCTACCGACGACGTCGAGGATCGCGTAGACGGTCCGGCTGAAGATGTATCCCGCGCCGAAGAAGCCGCGGGTGACCGCCTCCAGCTCCGGCCGGCCGAACGCGTCGCTGAGCACCGGAAACGCCGAGGGGTCGAGGTCGGCACGTTCCATCCGGACCGACTGGCCGAGGGAGTATTCCTCGTGGTGCGCCCAGGCCGGGGTCCGCTCGAACAGCTCGTGGCACTCGCGCGCGGCCGCGGCGACCGCCTCGGCGTCGAGGTAGCCGGGCACCAGCACCACGCCGTCCTTCTCCAGCACGTTCAGGATCGCCGGGACGTCGTGGACGTCGGCGCGCTGGATGCTCTGCTCCTGCTGCGTCGTCATGGTCAACCTCCGTTGTGAGATCCGCTGTTCACCGGCCGGCGAGCTGTTCGACAACCGGGCGGACGACGTCCAGGTGCACGTCCCGGAAGACGTGGTAGTTGATCCCGGTACGCTCACGGCGCTCGCGCAGCAGGTCCGCCAGCTCCTGCGCGTCCCGGCCGAGCAGGTGTTCCGGGGTCTGCCGGGCGGTGGTGGCGCTGACCCCGGTGGCGACGACGTGTTCGTCGAGTTGCCGCCGCGCGTCGTCGCCGACACCGGCCTTGACGACCAGGATGTGCAGCTCGACGTCGGCGGCGCGGTCGCCGAGGTGCGCGCGTACGACGGCGGCCTTGCGCTCGGTCGACTCCAGCGAGGCGTCCTCGGCGATCTGCCGGGGCGCGGCGCCGGCCGAGATGCTGCGGGAGAAGCTGACGATGTCGGCGATGCGGGCGGCCAGCCGCAGCATCCGGTCACCGCCGGCGCCGACGAGCAGCGGCACCCGCGGCCCGTCGAGGCCCTGCAGGTCGGTGACCGTGTAGTGCTTGCCGTGGAAGGTGTACGGCCCCTCGGCCCAGCAGCCGCGCAGGATCTCGACGGCCTCGGCGAGGCGGTCGACCCGCAGCCGTCCGGGATCCATCGGGATGCCGAGCTGCCGATAGTCGCGTTCCATCCAGCCGGCGCCGACGCCCAGCTCGAACCGGCCGTCGGAGAGCAGGGCGAGCGTCGTCGCGTCCCGGGCGAGCAACGCCGGGTGCTGCAGGTCATTGTTGTGCACCAGGGTGGCCAGCCTCAGCGTGGTGCGCGCCGCCGCGTCGGCGAGGGCCACGAACGGCGCGAACTGCGGGGTCGTGTGCAGCGGGACGTGGAGCGCGTCGAAACCGCCGCCCTCGACCCGGGCCAGCAGGTCGTGCCAGGCCGCGCGCGTCGGGGCGCCCTTGGTGAGCACGCCGAACCGGAACGGGTGTGTCACTGGTGTCATAGCCGCCTCACCTCGTAGGACAGGTCCGCCGGAAGCGGCAGGCCCGGTGGCACCCCGGCGGGCCGCAGCAGCGGCGCCGGCAGCGGGCAGCCGGCCCGGCCCAGCGCGGCGAGCAGCGACCAGCGGGTCAGCCGGTTGGCCGCCAACGTGTCCCACGGGGTCGCGCCCCACCGCTCGCGGTAGCCCAGCCACTCGGTCGGTTCCGCTCGCACGGCCCCGTACTGCGCGGCGAGGTGGTGCGTAGCCACCCAGGACACGCAGACGACGGGGCGCGGGGGCGCGCAGGCCCGCCGCAGCACGGCCAGCGTCGCGGCGTCGAGCCGTCCGGGCTCGACCAGCGCCACCACACCGATGCGTACGCCGTGCGGCGCGGCCAGCGCGGCGGCGGCAAGGGCCTCGGTCACCGCCACGTCGCCCACCGCGAGGACGATGGCGTCGTCGATCCCGGCACCGGGCAGTCGGATCCCGACCGCCGGACCGCCCGGGTCGGGCGGGTCGAGCAGCGGCTGCTTGGAGCAGACGATCGCGGCGACGGCGTCGCGGGTGTCGAGCAGTTCGTCGAGCCGGGCCGCGGCGGACCGGGCTCCGATCGGGAAGGCGATCCGGACCGGGCAGTCATCGGCGCGGGCCAGCAGCGTCCCGGCGAGGTCGGTGTTCTGGTGCGTCGGCGCGTTGCCCCAGCCGAGGCTGGTCAGCACCACGGCCAGGGGCGGCCGACCGGCGGGCGGCCGGGCGGTGAGCAGCTTGAGGTACTGGGTGAGCTGGGTGGCGATCAACGGTGCGAACGCCTCGTAGGTGACCACGGCCGTGGGCCGGCCCGCCTCCACCGACCCCCAGGCCCAGGCGGAGCAGAGTTCCTCGGCGAGCACCTCGGTGACCAGCCCGGCGGCGAGGCAACGGTCGAGCCGGTTGGACGATCCCTCGTCGGGGGACATGACCCGCACCGCGCGCCGGGCCAGCACCCGGTCGACCGCCGGCATCGGCGCGGTGGACGCCGGGGCGTCGGGTGGCGGTGTACCCGCCGGCACGGTTACCCCGCCGTCGCCCAACTCCGTGCGGATTCGGGTGGCCAGCCGGCGGACGTGGGCCGGCACGTCGCCGTGCGGGTCGACCACCGGCGGGTCGTTCAGCGCCGACAGCCAGGCCCGCAGGTCGGCGCGCAGCGCGGAGGACGCGAGGTCCAGCCCGGCCGGCTTGTGCGCGTAGTGACCGTGGAACGGCCTGCCGCCCAGCTCGGCCGGGGCCGGCCAGCCCTTCTCGGTCACGCTCAGCCAGACGACCGGCTCCCCCGCCGCCGCCATGTCCCAGGCGCGACGCGCGGCCCGCGCGGCGTCCTCACCGCGAGCGCCGCTGCACAGCACCGCGTAGCCCATGCCTTCGAGCAGCCCGCGCAGCCGCTCGGGCGAGAACCGGGCGGGCGAGCCCATCCGGGCCCCGTTGACGTTGACCACCGGCAGGCAGCAGGACCCGTCGGCGGGCGGCAGCGCGTCGTGGTGGGCGAACGCGGCCAGCGCCGCCGGGGTCTCGCACTCGCCGTCGCCGACGACCACGGCGACGCGCAGGCCCGGACGCGCCGCCGCGATGCCCTGCCCCACGCCCAGCGCCGGGCCCAGTTCCCCCCCGACGTACGGCACCCGCGGCTCGGCGAGGAACTCCGAGGGGTCGCCGCCGGGTGCGCCGTAGCGCCGGATGGCGGCGCTGACGTCGGCCGCGGCGCCGCCCGCGCGCAGCACCCGGTGCGCGAAGGTGAAGCTGCCGGCGTGCCCGGTACCGACGACCAGCAGGAACCCGTCGTCGTCGCATTCCTGGGCGAGGTGCCCGGCCGCCCACGCGACGCCGGGGTTGCAGCCCCAGTGGCCGACCGCGCGGGCGCGCTGCGGCTCGCCGGGCGGCGGCCAGCTCAGGCCGGCGGCGTGGCTGAACGCCAGCAGGCAGGCGGCCCGCCAGTAGTCGGTCGCCGTGCTGCCGGCGGGCAGGTCCGACGCGCGGACCTGCCCGGCGGAGACGCCGGGGGCGGCGGTCATCCGGTTCCGCCCGTCCGGTCGCCGCGACGCGCGACGATCACGTCGGTGTGCTCGACGGTGGGGAACTCCCCTTCCGGGGCGACCTCCCGCAGTCGCCGCGCCAGCTCCCGCCGGAAGTCCGGCAGCCGGTCACCGAGCAGCTTCGGCGACGCGTACGACGTCGACAGCTGCTGCCCGATCACGTCGTCGACGGTGAGCAGCCGGGTGGTGGTGAAGCGTCGGCGCTCCACCCGGTGGAACGCCGAATCCGCCAGTACCTGCTCGTGCGTGCGGGGCGGGTGGTCGTAGGTGCCGCCGCCGGCCCGCCGTCGCGGCCCGAGGAACTCGACGATCACGTCCCGCGCGACCGGCACCCAGTCCCCCTGCAACGCGCCGTCCCGGGACCAGATGCTCGCCGAACCGGACACCAGCGCGACGCCGCCGTCGGGCTCGACGACCCGGTCGAGGAAGGCCAGCACGCTTTCGCGGGCCATCCAGTGGAACGAGGCCCCCATAGTGCACAGACGCATCGCCGGCAGGTCGTCCGCGACGAGGTCCTCGGCCCGGGCCACGACCCACCGCACGTGGTCGGCGAGATCCGCCGGCGCCGTACGGACGCCCTCGTCGATCATCTCCCGGTCCGGGTCGACGGCCCAGACCCGGCAGCCGGCACGGGCCAGCGGCACGGCCAGCTGTCCGGTGCCGCACCCGAGATCGAGCACCGGCGGGCCGGCGGCCAGCCGGAAGGCGTCGACCAGATGGTCGACGGCCTCGGTCGGGTAGGGCGGCCGGTATCTCGCGTAGTACGCCGCCGCGCCCGCGAACAGGTCCTGGTCGTAGGTGGTGCCTTCGGGTCGACTCATTCCGCTCCGCCTTTCCCGCGATCCCTGAGGAAGAGAACCAGGTCGGCCATTCTCGCGGACACGGCCGCGCGGGAACGGGCTTCCCGGATCATCGCCAAGGCGTGTCTGCGGTCCGACGGCGGCAGCACCTCCAGACTCAGTCCCTCCGCGTCGAGCAGCGCCTTGAGGTCGGCCGGCGCCTGGTAGGGGCGGCGGTCGCGGGGCAGGTGCAGCCAGGCGAACTCGGGCAGCGCGCCCCCGGCGGCCACCACCGCCGGGGGCAGCGCCCGGCGGCGGACCACGAAGGCGGCGCCGCCCGTGCCGCCGGTGGTGAGACGCACCCGGGCCCGGGTGACGCGCACGACCAGCCCGGCCAGGTGCGGCGCGACGGTCACGTCGCGGCCGGCCCAGCGCTCGCGCCGGCCGGCTACCACCGCGCCGGCCCCGTCGGGGCGGGAGCCGGCGGCGCGTAGCTGGGCGACCAGCTCCGTGGTCGCCGTGCCGTCCCCGCCGACCAGCCGGGACTGCAATCCGGCTGCCTCGGGCACCCGTCGGTCGGCCACCGGGTCGTCGCCCACGACCAGCGCGGTACGGGGGTCCACGTCCTGCTCGGCCAGCAGTGTCTGCCAGAACCGCGGGTCGTCCTTGACCAGGCCGCAGCGGCGCGACTCGACGGTGGTGTCGACGTGCCGGTCGAGGTCGTCCGGCAGGGCGGGGGTGCCCGGACCCGCGTTTGTCGCGACAACCACCCGCCAGCCGAGGTCGGCGGCCGTTCCCAGCAGGTCCTCGGCACCGGGCAGGACGACGGCGTCGCCAGGGTCGCCGGTCAGCTCGGCGAGGACCGCCGCGCGGGCCGGCGGCGGGAGCGGGTCGAGATGCCGCAGGCAGGTGTCCACGTCGACCGCGGTCAGCACTGCGGCCCGCAGCAGGGCCCCGGGACGGTCGTCACCCGCGGCCCGCAGCGCGTGCAGCACGCGTCCGGCCAGGCCGGGACGGGTCCGGGTGACGAGGGTTCCCCCGGCGTCCACGATGAGCACGGGCGGCTGGTCAGGCATCAGCGGGATCCCCTCCGAGGTCCGGGTGCAGGTCACCGCCCCACCCCGGGGCGGTCGGCACCGGGAGGCCGCCCTGCGGGGTCTCCGGCGCCGTCCACGCCGAGGACGCCGCGAGGTGGGCGGCGCGGCGTGGCTCCAGCACCAGGTGCAGCTCGGTGACGTCCATCGGCGCGCCGGCGGCGGCCAGGTGCAGGGCCGGCAGCAGCCCACCGCCGTGCGGCGCAAACCGGGCGCCGGACCGCCGCGCCGCGTGCGCGATCGACAGCATGCTCGTCAGGCCGCCGCAGAACACGGCGTCCGGCTGCCAGACGTCCACCGCGCCGGCGCGCAACTGCGTCACGTCCGCCGCGCCGTAGCAGTGCTCGCCGGCGGCATGCGGGACGCCGAACTCGCCCGGCCGGGCGCGGTCGACCTCGTCGGGGTGGTACGGCTCCTCCACCCAGGCCAGCGCGCCGGCCAGCGGCTCGCAGGCGACCCGGACCCGGTCCGGATGCCACCGGCCGTGGAAGTCGACGGCGAGCCGTCCCGGCCCGTGCCGCCGCACGAAGGCGGTGGTGACGTCGATCAGCTCCGGACCGAGCACGAGCGGGTCCCACTTCTGCACCGGGTACGTCCCGGCCACCGCGTCCATCACCGACGCGATCCGTGCCGGGCCGCCGCGTACGCCGAAACAGGTGGCGTACGCCGGCACCCGGTCGACCGCCGCCTCCGGGGCGAGCAACCGCCACACCGGTTCTCCGACCCGCTTGGCCGCCAGGTCCCACAGCGCCAGTTCGATCGCGCCGACGGCGACGGCCAGCAGGCCGGTGTGGGCGTGGCGGGTCGCGCGGCGCACCAGCCGACCGAACCCGACCGGGTCCACCTCGGCCGGCAGCCGCGGCAGCGCCGCCTCCACCAGGCCGGGCACCTGCCGGGCGGCCGCCGTGTCGACCGGCCCCCACCAGCCCCAGCGGGTGCCGTCGCCGACGCCGACCAGCCAGCCGCGTACCCGGTCGGTGCGCACGTCGGTGCGGACCGCGCGGTGGTGCACGGCGGCGGCCGGCGCCGGCAGGTCCAGCTCCCGCAACGCCACCCGGGCCACCGCGACGGCGGCCAGCTCCGGCGTGGACCGAGGGGCGTCGGTGGCGACGAGGTCGGGTGCCGGACTCACACCCGGGGTCCCGCGACGGGCCGGCCGGCGAACCGCGAGTACCACAGGGGCCGGTAGTTCTCCCAGGAGCGCGGCGCGAGCCCGGTCGGGGCGAACACCTTCTCCAGGTCGGCGCGCAGCCGCAGGTAGTAGCCGAGGTTCTCGGCCTCGCGGTGCCGAGCCCGCCGCATGTAGTCGTTATGGGCCTGGTAGACCTGGATCCGGGGGAACGTGCCGACGTGCGGCGCGAGGTAGGACAGGCCGCTCAGCGCCTTGTCGTAGGAGTCCAGCCCGGCGACGTAGGTGAAGTCGGCGGTGATGTCCAACTCCCGGCAGTCGTCCATGATCTCGGCCGACCGCTCCAGGGTGAGCGAGGCCTTGGTGTCCTTCAGCAGCAGCGTCCGGCGCTCGAAGCACTCCAGCGTCAGCGTCAGGTGGAACGGGCCACACTCCTCGCGCAACCGCACCAGGTCGTCCCGGTCGCGCAGCACCGACGAGAGCAGGTGCAGTCGGCCCTTGAAGCCGTACCGGTCGGCGGCCCGGCGCAGCGCCGCCATGTGCTCGATGGCCATCCCTGGATAGTGGAAACAGCCACTGCATACGGTGATGACCTCAGCGTGGCTGAGGTCCGGCCAGCCGTTGTCGGCCTGCAACCACTCCAGCAGCTCGGCGAGTTGGCCGTCCGAGGTCAGCGTGTCGTCGGAGGCGTCCTCGATCACGTTGGGGCAGAACATGCAGCCGGTGCAGCGCGACCGGGAGTGGGTGTTGAGCGTGATGGACCGGCCACCGGCGCGCAGGTAGGTCAGGACGACGTCGTCGTTCTCCAGGGCCACGACGTCGGCGACCGGTTCGCCCTGGAACCGCAGCGCGCCGTCGGCGACCTCGAACCGGGACTGCTCGTTGTCGAAGGGCAGGATGATCTGCCAGACCTCGTCCGAGCCGACCGGCCTGAGCTGCATCCGCGCCCGGGGGTAGTCCCGCAGCGGCCGGGCGCCCTCCGCGTTCGCGGCGATGAGTACGACGTCCAGGAGCGGCACGTCGAACTTCTCGGCCAGGTCCCGGAGCTGTTCCACCGCCGGTCGCGCCTGCATGCTGGTCACCATCCGCCTCCGATCTGGGCCGGGTGTTCGATGTCGTTCTGGCCGGACGTCTCGCCGAGTGGGACGACGCCGAGGTCGGCCACGGTCCCTTCGAGGTGGGCGCCGGAGAGCCGGGCGTCCTCCTTGATGGAGAACAACCGCGCGTCGACGGCCGACACCAGGATGCGGTAGGCGCTCCTGGCGTGTTGCGGTTCGAGGGTGCAGCTCTCCAGGGTGGCCAGCGCGAAGCTGCACGGCCTCGGGGAGGACACCTTCAGGTCGTGGCACAGGCTGCGGATCTTCTGCGCGAACGCCTCGTGGCTGAGCCCGGCCGCGGCGACGATGACCTCGTCACCACCGAACGTGCCGCAAATGTGGAAATCGACGTCGCGCAGCTCCAGCGCCGCCCACTCGCTGGTCAGCGCGCCGACCGTCCGCATGCACGCGTTGCCGGCGAGGTGACCGAAGCTGTACGGGTCGACCGAGCGCCGCTCCATGACGTAGTCACGCAGCCCGTCCACGTCACCGATGGCGATGTGCATCTCCCCGGCGGCGAGGACCGGCAGCATCCGGATGAGGTACTGCTCGAACGAGGGGTACGCGATGAGCGAGGTCAGCGGATCGCAGTAGAGCACGTCCCGGTCGGCGTCGTCGGGGGTCTCCCCGGCGCGGAGATAGGTGGTCCGATAGGCCGAGTTCGTCACGTCATCTCTCCTGACCGTCCGTCCGGCGAGTGATTGGTTGCCCGCACGCCGAGGCGTTCCAGCGCGTCGAGGAGCGGGGCCGCGGCGTCGACACGGGCCCTCGGGTCCGGGACGTCCACCGGCAGCATCCCGAGACGCTCGACGAGCTTCTCGGCCCAGAGGTTTTCCTTCACCGACCGCCCCGGGATCAACGGGGTGTGGTAGTCCGTCTGCCACAGCAGCAGCACGGCTCGGTCGTTGCGCATCCGCACCTCGTCCAGCGTCCGCCGGTGCAGCTTCCGGGCGGTGGTGTGGTCCATGCCCACGTGGGTCCAGCCGGAGTCCGGGTCCTCGAAGTCGTCGATGGTGATCCCGAGGCGCTCCGCGTCCTGCCAGACCGGCATGGTCTCGTCGGTCATGGAGAAGACGGACAGCATGAAGTGCCCGGTGTACTCACCGGCCAGGAACTCGTGCGTCAGCTCGTAGTCCTCCGGGGCCTCCCCCGGGTAGCCGACCATGAAGGAGCACCGGTATCGGACCGGCCCGTCGGAGAGCGCCTCGTGCGCCCGCCGGTTGTGCTCGGCCCGGACCTGCTTGTGCATCAGGTCCAGCGACTTCGGGCTCATCGACTCGAAGCCGATCGACAGCGTGGCGCAGTGCGCCCCGGCGAGGCGCTCGACCGTGTCGCGACCGGTGATGACGTTGGCCCGGGTGTACGCCTCCCAGGTCACGTCCACCGCGGGGAGCAGGTCGAGCAGCTCCCGCATCCGTCGGGGCGGGACGGTGAACGTGGAGTCCATGGCCCGGATGTGCCCGGCGCCGTTGAGATCGTGGTAGCGGGCCCAGTCGGCGGCGATCTTGTCGGCCGACTTGTACCGCCACTTGGGCGACGCCATCGGGAAGGAGCAGAAGCGACAGGAGAACGGGCACCCGCGCATCGACTCGTAGGGCACGACCGGGCGTTGCAGTCGGCCGAACCCGGGTGAGGGGTACGACTCCAGGTCGATGTAGTGGAACGGGGTCTGCCGGTAGGTCTCCGGGCCGGTGCGAAGCACCAGGTTCGGCACCTGGTCCAACTCGCCGTGCCCGTCGAGCGCGGCGAGCAGCAGCGGGATGGCGTCCTCGCCGTCCCCACGGACGATCATGTCCACGTCCGGGTGCATCCGCATGATCCGGTCGTACTTGAGGTTGCTGTACTGCCCGCCGAGCACCACCAGCGCGCCGCCGCAGCGGTCCCGGACCCAGTCCAGCGCCCGCGCCAGGGTCCGCCGGTCGCAGATGAAGGTGGTCGACAGGAACACCACGTCGTGTCGGCCGGCGGGTTCGCATCCGGGCTCCCAGACGTCCAGCAGGTCGAAGATCTCGAACGGCCGTTCCGCGGCCAGCAGGATCGACTCCAGCGTGTAGGACGTCAGGTGCGGCACGGCGCCGCGCTTGGGCCGCAGCAGCGGGGTCCATCGCCCGCCGTCGTGGTGGCGCAGGTCGGACAAGCGCAGGCCGCCGAGGGGGTGCTGGGGGTACTCGACCGCCAGCGGGTGGGTGGCGTGCCGGTCGAACATGGTGCGGTGGTAGTACGAGCTGTTCTTGAAGTACGGGCCCTCACCGGAGAGGACCAGGACGGACTTGGTGGTCGTCGCGCGTCGCGTCGGTGTCGTCAAAGCTCACCACCTCGTCGGTTCTCGGCTCGCCGTCCACGCGGACAAGCGCCGGCGTTCGTGCTCGGAAATTGGCCTCGACGAGAATGCGGACCAGGTGGTCGCGAGACCGCGATTTCACCGGTCCAGGGCCGCTTCCACCGAAGCACCGCGCCGCGCCTCGTCGTTGGCGTGCACGCCTCGGACACAAAGATCCGCCAGGCGCAGGTCAGGTATTCGAGATGGGTAACCGGATCACCGGATCCCTCGTCGCAATTCAGCTCACTCCCCCGCGTTCGTGATGCCCGCCGGCGCTTCAGTCCAGCGGCTCCCGCACCAATAGCAAACCCGGTGACGAGGACAGATGTCAAGGGTAGCGAGTGAAGATCGTCAATTACATCAAGATTGCGGCGTTACCAAGAAAACTGCTGTCTCACTTTTCGAGCAGCCGCGCGTCGCCGTGGACCACGGGCGCCAGGACCGGGTCGTCGAGATGCGCGCGGCGGGCGGCGACCGCCTCCCGATCCAGCACGCACCGCTCCGTCCGCACCCGGATCGCCAGCGACCGACGGGGCCCGTCGGAGCGGTTCGGCCCGCTCGCGTGCAGCATGTCCCGGTGGTGCAGGGCGAGGCCGCCGGCCGGCACCTCGGCGGTCACCTCGCTCCAGCGGAAGCCGTCGGGCAGCGGCAGCCCGGTCCGTGCGGGGTCCAGGTCGGTCTGGAACAGGTCCGCGCGGCCCAGCGGGCCGAGCTGCTGGGAGCCGGGGACGTAGCGCAACGGCGAGGCATCGGCCGACACCGCGGACAGCGCGACCCACACGGTGAAGATGTCGCCGTGCCAGTACGGGGCGAACGGTCCGTCCTGGTGCCAGCCGATGTTGCCGGTCGGCGCTTCGTCGGTGGGGCGCTTGATGAAGAGGTCCACCGCCCAGACCTGCAACGCTCGGGCGCCGGTCACCGCGGCGGCCAGCTCCCAGACCGGCGGGTGCGCGACCAGGCGACGCAATGCGTGGCTGCAGTTGTGCGGTTCGGCGATCTTGACGAGGCGCTGCGGCCCGTCGCCCCGCTCGCGCTCGCGCAGCTTGGGGGCCAGGCCGGTGTCGGTGCGGCCGGCGGCGACCGCCTCGGCGGCCTCGTTAGCCTCGTCGAGCAGGCCCGACGCGATGACCGACGGCGTCACGCAGAACCCGTCATCGTGATACCGCCGGCGGAGCAGGTCCAGGTCGACGACGTCGGGCATGAGCGATTCCTTCGCAGCAGGGTCGTCATTCACGATAACCGCGTCATTTGCGCGCCCCATCCGCCGAATGCACCCGGAGAGCTCACTCACGGCGGCACACGCGACATCCTATTCTAATGACACCTATGATCAACAGGAAGCGCGACGGCATCGGCATCCGTCAGTTGAAGTTCACCGTAATATCGATTAGCATCGCATACCGGGCTGCCCGCCGGGATCGTCGAGGAGAGCCATGACAACATCCGCCGACGGCGGCACGCCACTGCGTCTCGTGCAGATTTCGGACACGCACCTGTCTCGCTGGGACGGTCCGCTGCGCCGAAACTTCCGGACCCTCGCCCGCTTCGTGAACGAGACGCTGCGGCCGGATCTCGTGATCCACGCCGGCGATTTGGTGCTGTCGAATCCGGACGCGGAGGAGGACTATCTCGCCGCGAAGGAGCTGTTCCGTCTGATCCACGCGCCGATGCTCTTCATACCCGGCAATCACGACGTGGGCGAGCCCTACGAGCGGACCTGGTGGACCGCGACGGCCGAGCGCGTGGCCCGATATCATCGCCACTTCGGCCCGGCCCCGTGGCTGCACTGGTTCGGCGAGGTGGGCCTCATCGGACTCAACAGTCAGATCTTCGGCACCGGCCTGCCCGACGAGGAGCGGCAGTGGCGCTGGCTGGCCGAGGTCGCACCGGCGGTCGAGGACCGTCCGGTCCTGCTGTTCCTGCACAAGTCGTTCTGGACCGGCTACTGCGGCAGCGACGGCCGACAGGGCGCCATCGACCCGGCCGATCGCGACCGCATCCTCGCCGCACTCGATGCGGCCCAGGTGCTCGGCGTCTCCACCGGTGACGTCCACCGCTACCGCAAGGTCTGGTACGGCGAGCGGTTCGAACTCTGGGGGCCGTCGACCGCGTTCCTCGTGCACCGGGAGGAGACCGAGAAGCTGCCCGCCGGGCTGGAGCAACTCGGCGTCGTGCTGTTCGAGGTGACCGGGGACCAGGTCAAGGCCACCTTCCAGACCACGCCGGGGCTGGAGGAGGTCGAGGTGGGCGGGTTCCCGGAATCCAGGCTCGTCCGCGGCGAGATAACGGCCGCGATGCGCCGGGACGGGTAAGCGCCGGCCCCGGCCAGACCGCCGCCGGAACCTCCCCCGGGGCCGGTCAGGCGGCCGGCTCAGCCATACGGCTTCTGCCAGTGCCAGATCTCGGTGTCCGGCAGCTGCTCGGCGAAGAGACCCCCGGGCGACACCTCGCGCAGCAGCGCCCGCAGCTCCCGCTCGAAATCGTCCAAGCGCTCGGCGAAAAGGTGGGGTGCCGAGTCGGACCGGGAGAAGACCCAGGCGACGACGTCATCCTCGGTGCGTTCGACGACCGCGCCGGAGGGCACGACCAAGCGCTGGCCCGCCGGAAAGCCGGCGGCCTCGATGATCGCGCGCTCCCCGCCCGGGGTGCCGTGCCGCAGCACGCCCTGACCGGCGCGGCGGACCTCACCTAGGTAGGCCCGCACCAGCGCCGCGATCCGCGGGAACGGCGGCGCCGGGTGCGGCAACGGGACCGGGTCCGCCGGCGGCTCCTTGAGGTCGCTCACGTGCACGAAGAAGCCACCGGGCTCCAGCATCTCGAACGCGGTCGCCGCGACCCGCTCGCGGTCGGTCCAGTGGAACGACTGCGCGAAGAGCACCACGCCGAAGACGCCGAGCCCTGCCGGGAGGTCCTCCGCGCGGGCCTGTGCCCAGCGGGCGTTGCCCACCACCAGACGCTGCGCGCGTCGGCCCGCCTCGGCGAGCATGTCCGGGTCCGGGTCAACGCCGACGACCTCGGCGAAGTAGGGCGCCAGCGCCAGCGCCACCGTGCCGGGCCCGCATCCGACGTCCAGCAGGCGACCCTGGCCGTGTTGGCCGAGATCGCCGGCCAACCGCGCCGCGTACCCGGGCGCGTAGGGCAGCCGACCTTGGTCGTAGTAGGCGGCACTACCGCGGAACAGCGTCTGGTCCCACTGCCAGCCTTCCAACATCGGCGCTCCTTGGGTTATTTGGGCTGATTGTCCGGGCCATCGGGACCCTACCGCACTCCGCCGCAGCGGACCGGCCGCCGACCCACCCCATCTTTCCCCATCGCCACTGGTCGATTGATCCATAGTGGAGTCGTTCGCCGACCGCGTCTCGGTGACGCCGAGGGCGCTCCCCCACGTGGGTGGCCCGCGCTGCCGTCTGGCGTAGGGGCGACCCGGGGTCGCCCACCGGCCGGTCGGCGTACCGTCGCTGGTCACCGGCGCGGCGACCAGGTCGGGCCGGAACCGCGTGCCGGAGCCGCCGGCGACCCGCGACGCACGGCCCGACCCCCGGGCAGTCGCGGCGCACATGCCGCGCCGGCCGGTGACGCCGGGGTCACGCCCCGCCGCGCCGGTCGGCCGGATGACCGCTGCCACCGGTACGCCGGTTCGCGGCCTCCAGATAGGGGGTCCGCCAGCGCGACTCCTCGGTGTAGACGCTGGTGCCCGGCGGGACCAGTTCGTCGAGGCGGTCGAGGACCGCCAGGGGCAGGTGCAGTTCCTCCGCGCCGAGAGTCTCCCGCAGGTGCTGCTCGGTGCGGGCGCCGAGCACGGCGGAGGTCACCGCGGGGTGCTCGAGACACCACCGGACAGCCAGCCGGACCAGCGTGGTGTCGAGCTCGGCCGCCAACTGCAGCAGGTCCTCCACCAGCTCGGCCTTACGCCGGACGTGCGGCAGTCTCCGGTCGAAGCGGCGCGGAATGCGGAGCGCCTGACCCGCGCGGCGCGGCTCTTGGCCGGCCCGGTAGACCCCGGTCAGCCAGCCGCCGTCGAGCGGGCTGTAGGCGAGCCCGCCGAGGCGGTGCCGGCGCAGCATCGGCAGCAGGCTGCGCTCGGTCCACCGGACGAAGATCGAATACGGGAACTGCTCGACCTGGAAGCGGTACAGCGCCCGACGTTCGGCGACCCACTGGGCCTCCACGACCATGTGCGCCGGGAAGTTCGAGGCGCCGAACGCGCGGATCTTGCCGGCCCGGACCAGATCGGTCAGCGTGGCCAATGTCTCCTCGAGGCTGGTCCGGTCGTCCGGGTAGTGGATCTGGTAGAGGTCGATCCAGTCCGTACCCAACCGGCGCAGGCTCGCCTCACACGCGCTGACGATGTGCCGGCGGCTGTTGCCCCAGGTGTTCGGCGGCGGGTTCGGATGTCCGGCGCCGTGCTCGATCGCATAGTGTCCCTTGGTCGCCAGGATGACGTCGTCGCGCCGCCCGGCCAGCGCCTTGCCGACGATGGTCTCGCTCTCGCCGCCGCCGTACTCGTCGGCGGTGTCGACGAGGTTGATGCCGGCATCGAGCGCGGCATGCACCAGGGCGACGCTCTCCTTGTGGTCGAGGCCGCCGGGCCGGCCGAGCAGCATCGCCCCGAAGGTGAGCACGGACACCTCCATGCCGGTTTCACCCAGCATGCGGTATCTCACGAGCCCGGCTTCCGGACCAACGCCGAACCGATCGCCAGCACGTCCATGCTGGAGCCGAAGAACGAGCGCAACGCGTCCTGCGGCGAGTGCACGATCGGCTCCCCGGCGAGGTTGAACGACGTGTTCAGCACGACCGCCGGGTGACCGCGCTCGGCGAGTCGGCCGAGCATCCGCCGGTATTCCGAAGGGGCGCCGTCGTCGACGATCTGCGGCCGGCACGATCCGTCGACGTGGACGACGGCGGGTATCTCGGTGCGCATCTCGTCCCGCACCTGACAGGCCGTCAGCATCCACCGGGACGGCCCTGGCTCGATCAGGTACTTCTCGGCGGCGGCCGGGGTCAGGCTCGGGGCCAGCGGCCGCCACTGCTCCCGGTTCTTCATGGCGTTGACCCGATGGTGCATCGACCGGTCCAGCGGCGAGGCGAGGATGGACCGCTGGCCGAGCGCCCGCGGCCCGAACTCGGCCCGGCCCTGGAACCAGCCGACCATCCGGCCTTCGACCAGCAGGTCGGCCACCGTGCCGGCGATGTCGTCCTCGCTGGTGAACGGCACCCCGTACGCGCGCAGAACGCCGCGGATCTCGTCGTCGCCGAACCCGGGACCCAACCCCGCCGTCGGCAGCGCGCCCCGGGGGCGCTCCCCGGCCGCGGCGGCGACGGCCAGTGCCGCGCCGGCGCTGGTACCGGCGTCCCCACTGGCCGGGAAGACGGCGAGCCGGTCCACCAGCCCGGAGCGCCAGATGGCGCCGTTGGCCGTGCAGTTCAGCCCGACGCCGCCGGCGACGACCACGTCGCGGCACCCGGTCTCGCGCACCGCGTTCTCCACCACGTGCAGGAGCGCCCGTTCCAGCACGCGCTGCCCGGAGGCCGCGACGTGCTGCTGGTGCTGGTCGGTATCGACGTCGACTCCCAGCCGTGCGGTCCGCCGCTCGTAGGTGTATCGACGGGGCCGCCGCGGGCCGAACCGCTCCTCCACCCGGGCCGCCCACGCGCGCACCAGCGGGGGACCGTAGTTCGGCCGGTCCGCGCCGAGCGAGCCCAGGCCACTGTCGTACCCGCCGTCGTCGTGCAGGTCGAACGGCATCCAACCCTCGTCCGGTTCCCCGTACGAGGCGAGCCCCATGACCTTGCCCTCCTGGCCGAAGCGGAAGCCCAGATAGGTCGTCACACCCAGGTAGAACATGCCGAACGATTCGCTGATCGGAAAAGAGCGCTTGATCTCGATGACGCCGTCGCGGGCGTGACCGACGAGCGTCGCGATGCCGTCGCCCACGCCGTCCGTACTGATGATCGTGGCCTCGTCGAACCCCGAGGTGTGGTACGCGGCGCAGGCGTGCGCGACTGGATGCATCACCTGTTCCCAACGCGGTCGCCGGCTGCCGGCGAAGTACGGATGGGCGAGCAGGTCGTTCTGCATGTCGGACTGCACGTCGGCCAAGTCGGCGGTGAGCCAACTGGTGGCCAGGACGTCGACGTCGGACATGCTGATACCGGCCTCGGCCAGGCAGTACGCGGTCGCCTCCACCGGCAGTTGATCGGGCGCGTGCCGGGTGCGGACGAACCGTTCCTCCTCGGCGAGCGCGACGAGCAGCCCGTCGACCACCAGCGCCGCCGACGCGTCGTGGCCGAGACCTCCGGCAAGACCGAGAACTATCAAGGAGACACCCCCGTGTCCGGTGAGCGGCGCTTCAGTCGCGCCGCGCGTCAGTGTTTCCGAGGACGACCAACCGATCGCAAGCCTGGTCCAATCAGGGCGGCATGTCCACCCCCTCGACCGCCGACCGGATTCCATCGACGTCCGTTCATCATATGCATCGATCGGCCTCGACGTGAATCGGTGCTTCGCGGCGATGACTCCCGGCGGCGAATCGGAGCGGTTCCGCCGCCCGACGCTGATCATGGAGCGTGGTTCCGAGGATTGACACGAACCTATACCCAACTTGGATTGGGTCTGACCGCCGTCATCCCGCTCAGCTGATCTCTGCCTACTGGACTAGTCGCGCCGGATCACCTTTGCCACCTCGCTCAGATCATCGTTCAGCTGGTGATCGCGCCCGGGCAGCCGGTGCAGGTGCGCCTGCGGAATGACCCTCGGCGTACCGGTCGGCGTGGGACGGTGGCGCCGTGTCGTCTTGAAGCCCATGGAACACCTGCACCGATACGCCGTGCGGCAGTCTCGCGCCGAGGTCGTGCGGCAACTCGAACTCGTCGCCGGTCCAGCCCCCGGCGCCGACGAACGGGGCGGCGAGCAGCACGATCGCCCCGAGCGCTCGCTCCGGTGGCCGTTCGGCGAGCGTGCACGAGGATCGTCCCGCCCACCGAGTGGCCCACGACGACGGCCCCCGTCGTCCAGGGCCGCGATCTCCCGCCGGATGGCAGTGCTCCTCCGCCCAGCTGGGCCGGCCCTTCCCGGTCCGGTGGATCGAGGTGCCGGACCGCGACGCGCGCACCACGTCGGTACGCGAGCAGTTCGCCGACGTCCAGGTCACCCGCGGGCGCAAGTTCGAGGGCGTGTGGGGCACCGACGAGGGCGTGTACGTGGTCAACTCGTCCGCCTGGGACGAGGGTGACCTGCCGGCGGACGCGGCGCCGCACGACGGCATGGTCTGGTTCCACAACTACAAGAACCAGACCGACCTTCAGCGAGGACGGCAAGGTGCTCTTCGTCAACATGCAGGACCCGGGCCTCACCCTGGCCATCACTGGTCTGTGGGAGAAGTACCTGGGCTGAGGTAGCCCGAGCGTGGGGGCCAGGCGAGCCGCCTGGCCCCTGCCACGTTCGGCCGCCCCTCAGGAGACGCGCGGCAACGCGAGCCAGTCCTGCCAGGCGATATCGCGGCCCAGGTAGCGGGGCTGTTGGAACGGCCAGTCCGCGGCTATCCACTGCGGCACCAGCGCGTCGACCGCAGCCTCCACCGCGCTGCCGACCAGGTCGTCCACCACCCACCAGGAGACCTCGCCGTCGGATCCGGTGCGCTCCGGCGGGTCGATGTAGACGCAGCCGAGGATCGCCGTCTCCCCCTCGTCCAGCAACGCGTAGTTGAACGACTGGTGCGCGGCTATCTCATTCTCGTGCCGCAGCAGGTCGACGCGGTCCTCTTCGTAGGTCATCGTCTCGCTGGGCCATGCCCAGGCCGGCCCGAAAATCTCCCACAGGCGCTCTCGGGAGCCCATCACGGCGGGGTAGTCGAGCGGGGTGTCCGCCTCGCGAATCGGCCGCAGATGAAGCCCGGTGTCGGGCACCGGCACGTGCAGGGGGTGGACGAAATCATCAGGCAGCCAGGTCATAAGGGCCGAGGCTACCGCCGCCCGGCGGATTCCCCCCACTCAGTCGAGGCAGAACTCGTTGCCTCGACGTCCTGCATGTTGAGGCACGACTCGTTCTCACCGTCGGCGAGCAACAGTTGCCCGCGTACCGCACCGAGCGGGAGCAGCCGCGCGCACTCGGCCTCAAGGGCGGCCAGGCGCTCGTCGCCCACGAGCCCGGTGCCGACCCGCACGTCGAGATGCACCCGGTTCATGACGACCTTGCCCTCGGGCACCCGCTGGAAGAACAGTCGCGGGCCCAGACCGGAGGGGTCACTGCACCCGAACCACGAAGAACGCTCCTCGGACGGCTGCGCGCGGAGGTAATCGTCCCAGGTGGCGAACCCCTCCGGTGTCGGCGGCGAAACGTACCCCAACACCTCGCACCAGAAACGACCGACGCGCTCGGGATCGGCGCAGTCGAAGGTGATGTGGGCCTGCTTTACCGACATCCGTTCACCTTATGGGTCGTGCTGTTGCCGCCGTTCCCCGTACCACCGACAGACTTGACCCGTTCACTCGTCATGGTGTGCCCTCTGCCCGGCGTGCCGGTCCCACAACGATGCGGTGTTGATCAAGCCACTCACTCCACCTTGGTGAGAAGTGGTTTCCCCTTCTCGACGACGTACGTCGCCAGTTCGACAGCGACACCCTCGCCAACATTGCGTGCCTGGTGATGCACACCGTAGGGGACGGTAAGCGCGTCGCCCGGATTGCACACCATGGGCGGCTGCCCCTCAAGCCGATATTCCAGCGTTCCCTGCAGAACGCAGATGATTTCCTCGCCGGGGTGGAAATGCTTGAACGGTGGCGAATCCGGCGTGAACTCCACCCGAGTCTGAATGACCTCCCGCCCGGGAATGCTGAGGTCGTGCCGTTGCAGATCGATCCGCCACAACCCTGGCGCTGACTCGACCGCAGTGGGGCTGATGCCCTCGGGTCGGTCCGTGGTGCTCATGACGGCCTCCTGTACGCCGTCGGGCCGACGGCCACAACTCGGACTGGTGCATCCCCGTCGAGAATAGGTAGCCGCAGACGATTAGGGGGCACGGATGCCGTAGCCCGATCCCCCGGCGGCCTGCGGCAGCTATTGGTCGTGCGGATAGAGGGCGGCGGCGATCGCGCGGCTTCGGGTTCGGTGGCCGAGTGCGTCGGTGTTGTCGACGAACTGGTCGATGGCGCCGGTCAGTGGCAGCCCGCGCAGGGCGGGGTCGGCGATGCTGAGGATCAGCGCCTGGGTGAAGCGTTCCGCGTGCAGCACCCGGAAGGGCCGGTCGTGGAAGGACCGGACACGCGGATTGACCGGCGCGGTGAGGCAGAGGTCGTTGTGCAGGGCGGCAACCGTCTCGTAGGCGTTCACGAGGTGATTCTCGCGGTCGTGCCAGTTGTCGGCGGTCAGCGCGGCGGTCAACGTGGCGGTGAGCTGGTCGCTGTCGGGCAGGCGGGCGAAGGCGGTGCCGAGCCATTTGCTGTAGGGCGGGTAGGTCCGGTTGATCAGCAGGCGCAGCCGGATGAGGTCGCGGACCATGCGGGCGGCCACGACCGCCGAGCCGAGTTCGTCGCCGACTTCGCCGCAGCGGCCGACGAAGGGTTCCTCCTGGCTGATGCGCTGCCATTGGCAGGCCAGCACGTAGCGCCACACGTCGTTGGGATACCAGGCCAGATTTTGTCGCGCCGTGTGCAGGACACCGAGTCCGTCGTGGTGCACGGTGCCGGCGGTGATCTCGGCCAGTGCTTGGGTTGGGGTGGCCAGCCAGTCTCGGGTGTTGATGTTGGTCAGCGGGTTGAAGCCGAGGTGGGCGGTCAGCCAGTCGTCGGGTTCGGCGATCACGATGCCGTGCTGGACGCGTCCGGTGGTGTGCCGCAGGTGTCGGGTGCCGTGCTCGGTGGGGACCAGGCTGGTGGGATAGCCGGCGATCGTGGCGGGCAGCCGCTCGCTGAGCAGGTCGTCGATCCCGGTGCCGTGGCGGGCGAGGTCGTCGGCGGTGAGGAACAGTTGCAGCCGGGGACCCCAGTCGTGGTCGGTGGACCGCTGCGTGTCGAACCCGAGGACCTCGGACCCGGCGCCGATCAACGCCGCGCTGTAGGTGAGGTCGGGAAGGTAACGCGACAGCAGGGGCTGGACCGCGTCGTCGTAAAGCCGGCGGGACAGTTCGATGCCGGAGATGAAGTTCACGGGCACGCTCGGCATCCTCGCAGCGCGGGCCGGTCGTCGGCGACGGATTTCCGCTGTTTCGGGTCAAGCCCGATCGTTGGTGAGGTCCGGGTGGCCCAAGACGCTGGTGTAGCGGGTGCCGGCCTGGATGCTCAGGCCGAACAGGTCGGCCAGGCGGCGGACATCGCCGCCGGTGGCGTGGGCCTCGTCGAGGATTCGGTCTTCGCGGATAGCGGCGATCGACAGGTCGGGGCCGATGGTCAGCCAGATCCAGCGTTTGCTGCATTCCTCGGTGCGGCGGCCGGTGTGTTCGGTGCGGAACAGGTGCGGATTGGCGGTGGCGGGCCAGCGTTGCTGCCGCATGTCGAGGTGCGCCGGCGGATCCCTGCGCGGCGGCGCCTACCTGCCCACCTCGGGGCACGCCCGCTGGCACTCGCGGGCGGGCTGCTGACGCTGGCCGCCCTCATGCTGCTCGCCATGTACGCGCGTCGCGGCCGTGTCGTCGGGCCAGAGCCGACCGTCACTCGTCCCTCCACCAGTCCCCCAGCTACGCGCCGGCCTGTCTCGGCTGCGGACGGAAAACCCTCCCGTACGCGCCCGGTGTGCCACCGAGGAGTTGTCCGCGGCCCGCAGGGCTGCGAGAACAGCGGGCGGCGACGATCGCCGCGAGCATGTTCCCGCTTCGCGCGTCTCGCCCTCGCCGCGCCCGACGAACCGGGAAGGGTTGTCGCCGCGCGCATCCCGCGCCGCGCGCCGACTCGGGATGCTGACGGGCGTGTTCACCCCGCTGTGGGCGATCGTCGTCTTGCTGATGGTCTACCGTCCTGGCTCGACCACGGAGGTTGGCCGGTGAGCGTCAGGTGGGCGCCGGATCAATATCTGAGATCAGCCGGACCATGGCGGTAGGGCACCGCCGTCCGCGCGGGCGAGCGGCGGGACAGCAGGTATCCGGTCAGCGCGGCGGCGAGGCCGGCAAGCCCGGCCGCCGCGAAGCCGCCCGCCGGCACGGAGAGGTCGATCACCACGCCGACGAGCGGGGATCCGAGCGCGAAACCAGCGCTCTGCGCCGACGATTGCAGACCTATGACCTCGCCCCGCACGCCGGGCGGCGCCAGCCGGCTCACCGCGTCGGCCACCGTCCCGAGGGTCGGCGCGGTGAGGAGCCCGCTACCGACGACGGCCACGCAGAGCCACGGCCAGTCGTCGGCGAGCCCGGCGGGAATCGTCGCCAGCCCGAGCAGGCCGAGCAGCAGCCAGGTGGGCAACGGCCGGGTCAGCGCGCCGTAGATCAGTCCGCCGACGACGGACGACCCACCGAACACCACGACGACCACGGCGGCCCAGGACACCTGACCCACGTCGCGCAGCGTGGCGACGATGGCGAGGTCGACGCCGCCGAGCAGCGTCGTCGTCCCGAACCCCATCGTCAGCGCGGCGATCATCTTCGCGCTCAGCCACTGCCTGCGTGGGGGTCGTTCCGCCGTGGCACCCGCCTCGTCCTCGGCACGCATCGGCGGGTTGACCAGGGCGATGCCGACGCCCCCGGCCAGGATCGCGGCACCAACCCCCCATGCCACCACCTCGGGGGACACCGTCGCCGCGCCCAGGATCACCACCGCCGGCCCCACGATGTACGACAACTCGCCCTGCACCGACTCCAGCGCGAACGCGGCCCGGCGCTGCTCCGCCGTCGTCATCGCGGCGATCGCCTGCCTGCTGACCGCCTGGACCGGCACCATCAGCAGACCCGCCACGAAGCTGGCGACCAGCAGGATCGAGTACGGCAGGATCGGCACGCTCAGCCAGAACACCACCTGCGCCACGACGGTCACCAGCAGCACGCTGCGCAGGCCACGCGAGTCGATCATGCGACCGAGCAGCGGCCCGCCCCACGCGACGCCGGCGGTCAGGGCCGCCGCGACGCCGCCCGCCGCCGCATAGCTCAACTCCAGGCCCAACACGACGTACAGCGTCAGGGCCATCACGTCGGCCGTTATCGCGGTGCGGGCGAGCAGCGAAACGCCCAGCAGCGGTGCCATCCCGGGCACGGCGAGCACCTGTCGATACGCGGTCACCTGAGGGACGGTAATTCACTCCTCCATCCATAAGAGAGACCGGCAATAGGTGTTATCTGAGCCTGCGGGTAGTGGGTCGGGTGTCCCAGCGGTAGAGCGTGCGGGCGCGTTGGATGAGTTGACGGAT
>NZ_JBIVRQ010000027.1:32457-46663 GCF_044755745.1 Micromonospora sp. NPDC092111 | reverse complement strand
CGAGAGCTGTTGAACGCTCCCGCCCTGCTCAGCGGACGGATCTGTCCGTTTCCAGGTGATGCCTGGGCGGTCTCCGACATTAGTACGTGCAATCCGGGGTCCGATCAGGGACGATTGGCGCAACGGACGTCGGTGATCCCGCCGGAGTCGGTCGTGGTTCCCCGCTGCGCGGGGCAGGGCCGGCGCAGCCAGCGGTGGGAGCGGCTGGACCGGGAGGGTGAGCACGATGCCTGACATACGACCCACGGTGGGCTCCGGCGCGCTGGTTCTCAACGCCACCTACGAGCCGCTGTGTGTCGTGTCCGTGCGTCGTGCCGCGATCCTCGTGCTCTCGGCCAAGGCCGTCTGCGTCGCCGACGGCGACGGCATCCTGCACAGCGCCCACGACGCGCTCCCCGTGCCCTCCGTGGTCCGGCTGACCCGGTTCGTCCGGGTGCCCTACCGCACCCACGTCGGGCTCTCCCGCCGGGCGATCTTCGCCCGGGACGGCGGGCGGTGCGCCTACTGCCGGGGCCCGGCCGAGACCATCGACCACGTATTCCCGCGCAGCCGGGGTGGCCGGCACGCCTGGGAGAACGTGGTCGCCGCCTGCGCCCGGTGCAACCACACCAAGGGCGACAAGACCCCGGCCGAGCTGGGCTGGCGGCTGCACTCCCTGCCGGCGGCCCCGAAGGGCACCGCCTGGCGGGTGCTCGGCCACCGGGCCCCGGACCCACGCTGGGCCGACTGGCTCGACCTGCGCGAGCCGGTGCGGGAGCCCGAGGCGGCCTGACCGTCGCGGGGCCGACCGGCACCCGGCCCGCCGGTGGGGCCGGCACGGCCGGCTCATCCGTCGCGGGCCCGGACCAGCGAGGCGTACACCACGACGTTGTCGGCGTAGCCGGTCTCGCCGCCGATCCAGCGCCCGCCGCAGGTGATCAGCCGCAGGTTGGGACGGCTGAAGTCGCCGAAGATCTGGTCGGCCGGGAGCCGGTCCTTGCCGTACCGCTGCACCTGGTCGACCTCGAAGACGGCCACCTTGCGGTCGGCGCGGGTCACCTCGATCTCGTCGCCGTCGCGCAGCTCCTTGAGCCCGTGGAACACCGCCGGCCCGGTGGTGGTGTCCACGTGCCCGACGATGACCGTCGGGCCGTACTGGCCGGGGGTGGGCCCCCGGTCGTACCAGCCGGCCTCCTGGGCGCGGGCGGTGTCCGGCACCGCGATGCTGCCGTCCGGGGCGATGCCGACGTCGTGCACCGCCGCCCGCAGGTCGATCGACGAGATGGCGATCTGGGTCGGCGGGCTCCCCGACAGCACCGGGAACTTCTTCGGCGGCGGACGCAAGCCGGCGATGAACCGGTCCGGCAGGACGCTCAGCCCGGTGACCCGCTCCACCCCGAGCATCGCCACGATCAGCACCATCACGGCGGCGATCGCCAGTACCGGGAGGCCCGGCCCCTGCCCGGCGAACCGGCCCCGGAACGCCGGGACGCGGGGCGCCGGCCGTACCGGACGGGCGTGCCTGGCCGGGTCGGTGGTGGTGACGCTGGCGGAGAAGGCGTGGCTGGCCGCGCGGCGGAAGCGGCCGGCGGTGCGGGCGGTCAGCCGGGCCGCCGCCCGCACCCGGTCCCCGGCCGACCGTGGCGGGCGCGCGTGGGTGCGGGCCATGGCGGTGGTGGGTCAGGAGCCGGCCCGGGTCCGCCGGCGGTTCCCGCCGAAGACGCCGAGTCCGGCCACCACGGCCACCGCGGCGAGGCCGCCGACCAGCAGCAGCGAGCCGACGCCCCGGTCGCCGGCGGTCCCGCCGCCGCCGGTCGCCGGCCCCTTGCTGGGTTGCGCCATGTTCAGCACGGTCAGCATGGTCGACGCGGTGTGGCCGTTGCCGCAGCGCAGGTCCACCGGGTAGTCGCCGGGTTGCTTGTTGCCCGGGATGGTCACCGCGCCGGTCAGGAAGCCGTTGTCGGGGCGTACCACGACCCGCCCGAAGGCGTCCGACTGCACGGTGGCCTGCTGGTTGTTGGCGTTGTCGCAGCTAGCCCGGACGGTGACCCGGGTGCCGGCCTGCGCGCTGTTCGGGGTGACCTCGACGAAGGTGTTCTCGCCGGCCCGGGCCGGCTGCGCCGCCGCCAGCACGAGCGCCCCGACCAGGGCGAACATCGCCAGTACGGCGGAAAAGGCGCGATGATGCAGAGTGAGCCCCCGCATGATTCCCCCCTCCCGGCGACGGTTCGCCGGAATCCTGCGACGGGTGTGCGGGACCTGCATTCCCGCTGACCCGAGGGCAAACCCGGAGTGTGATCCACTCCGGCCCGCCGGGACCGGGGGTGCCCCCGCGCGGTCCGCCACCCGCCGACCCGACGTCGACCGCCGGCCGCGAGCCCGGATCGCGGCCGGGTGACCGTCGGCGGCGGGCGGTGCCGGGCTCGGTGGGCGGTGCCGGGCTCAGCGTCGGCGGGCGCCCGGAGCCGGCGGCCCGGGGGGCGTCGCCGGCAGCGGGGTGACCGGATGCCACTCCAGCGGGGTGGAGAGCACCATCGTGCTGGACGGCTGGCCGTACGGGGCGAGCCGGTCGATCACCGCCTCGAACTCCGTGATCGAGCCGGCGGCGACCTTGAGCATGCTGCACGCGTCCCCGGTGATCCGGTGGATCTCGCGGATCTCGGGCCAGTCGGCAACGGCCGGGTCGTGCAGGATGCAGCGCGAGCCGTAACAGGACATCCGGATCAGCGCGACCACCCCCCGGCCGGCCCGGGCCAGGTCCACGTGGGCGTGGTAGCCGGTGATCACCCCGGACTCCTCCAGCCGGCGGACCCGCTCGGCCACCGCCGGTGGGGACAGGTGTACCCGGCGGGACAGCTCGCTGTAGGACAGCCGCGCGTCGGCCTGCAACTCGCGGAGCAGCGCCCAGTCCATCTCGTCCACGCGGGGACTTTACCTTCCACAGGTCATACCAGGGAAGTGCCTTCCGAGTCGAAGGCAACTCTGCTCGATCGCCGTCGAATCGGCATTCCATACCCCCTCCACGCCGCGAGATCATGTCGGAAACCGGTACCTGGAGGAGGCGAGACGGTGGAACAGACGGAGCTGCGGGCGGCCACCCTGACCCCGGCGGTACGCCCGGCCACCCCGCAACAGCGCAGCGCACGGGCCGCTCGCAACGGCGGTGAACCGACGCTGGAGTTCACCGAGCGCGTCCCGTACGACGCCTACGTGCACGCCAGCACCCTGCACACCCTCCAGCAGCCGCTCAGCGCCGACCCGGGCGAGATGTCCTTCCTGGTGGTCAGCCAGATCATGGAGCTGTACTTCGGGCTGACCTGCCACGAGCTGCGCCAGGCCCAGCGGGACCTGCGGGCCGACCGGGTCTGGGCGGCGCTCGCCCCGCTGCGCCGCGCCGCGCTGCACCTGGAGGGGCTCAACGCCGCCTGGCGCGGGCTGCGCTGGATGACCCCGGCCGACTTCAACCGGTTCCGCAACCTGCTCGGCGAGGGCTCCGGCTTCCAGTCCGCCATGTACCGCCAGTTGGAGTTCCTGCTCGGGCTGCGCGACCCGGCGCTGGTCCGCCCGTTCCGCCGGCAGGCCCAGGTGTACGACGAGCTGCGCGCCGCCCTGGCCACGCCGAGCCTCTGGGACGACGTGCTCGCCCTGCTCGCCCGGCACGGCCACGAGCTCCCCGCCGACCTGCTCGCCCGGGACGTCGCCGTCGAGCACCTGCCGCACCCGCTCGTCGAGGCGGCCTGGGTGGCGGTCTACGACGACGACGGGCCGGACAACCACCTGCGCCTGCTCGGCGAGGCGTTGGCCGAGGTGGCCGAGCAGTTCGGCGACTGGCGGTGGAACCACGTGAAGGCCGTCCAGCGCACCATGGGCGCCAAGGTCGGCAGCGGCGGCTCCGCCGGGCTGGCGTGGCTGCAACGCAGCATGTCCCGGGTGGTCTTCCCGGAGCTGTGGTCGGCCCGTACCGCGATGTGAGCGGTCCGGCCACCGTCACCTCGGGCGCCCGCCGCACACCCCTGACCGGACGCGCCGCCCTCGCACCAGGGTGGGCGCGTCCGGCCGGGCCGGCCGGGTCAGGAGTGCGGGCAGGTGTCCCGGTACTCCTCGATCGCGGTGCCCCGGGGCGCGGGGCAGAGGAACTGCTCGTAGCGGGTGTCGTCGTCGACGAACCGCTTCAGCCAGGAGATGCTGTACTTCGCCACCGTCACGTTCGCCGAGGTGGGGGCGGCGTGGCTGGCCGCGTTCAGCTCCAGGTACGCCTTGTCCAGGGTGGCCGGCAGGCTGGTGTAGAACGGCTCCGAGTGCGACGACACCGGGGCGACGGTGTCGTTCTCCGCCCCGACCACCAGCGTCGGCACCCGTACCGACGACCAGTTCTTCACGCTGTGCCAGCCGGTCAGCGGGATCGCCGCCTGCAACTGGGGTCGGGTGTTCGCGGCCGAGAGACTGCCGCCGCCGCCCATCGAGTGCCCCATCACCGCGAGCCGGTTCCGGTCGATCCGGGTCCGGACCGCGCTGCTCCCGGTGAGGTAGTCCAGGGCGGCCAGTAGCTGGGTGCCCCGGGCGGCCGGCTGGTCGTACACGGAGAGGGTGTCGATCGTGATGACGACGAAGCCCTGCGAGGCCAGCCGGGGGCCGAGCCAGGCGACGCTGGACTGGCTGGCGGTGTAGCCGGGGGAGATGGCCACCGCGCCGAAGGTGCCCTCGGCGGTGCTGGTCGGGTAGTAGATCGTGCCACCACGGAAGCCGGAGACGCTGGACGCCGCGACGGTGGTCTGCGCGATGGCGAACGGGCCCCGGGTGGCCTCGATGCTGGCGACGGTGGGGGCGGGACCGCGCTCGTAGGGGTTTGCCGCGAGCAGCGCGACGCGCCGGGCGTCGGCGGTCGCGGCGGTCGCGTCCGGCGTGCCGACCGCACCGGCGCCGACCAGCGCGAGGGCCAGCAACGGGCGGGTGGCGAGCCGGGACCACCGGCGGCGCGGACGGGACGGGACGGGGTGTGAGTGCGGGTGGGGGTGGAGGGCGGGCACGGGTTGCACGTTCGCTGCTCCCTGCGGGGTGGGCGGATCCGGCCACGGGGGATGCCGGATTCGATCGACATATGCCGATCGATGTGGCCATCCTCCGCGTCCCGGCCCGACAGCGGACAATCCCGACCGGGTCATGTCAGGGGGGTATGGGGCCGCACACCGGCGGCCGGTCCGGCCGTGTGTCGCCCCGGCAATGCCGCCGCTGACCGGGCAGGATGGCGGCATGGTCGACCCGCACGACCCGGCGGCTGACGGCGTGCCCGACGGCGACCGGGCCGCCGATTGCGACCGGCGACGCCGGTTCACGCCGTACTGCGCCATCTCCACCGGTACGGGGGAGCCGTCCGTCCCGGCACCGATCGGCCGGACCGCGACGGACCTCCCCGTCGGGGTGCCGCTGACCGGTCGGCACGGTCGGAATGCCCGACTTCCGGCCATCGCGGCACGGCGGGAAGAACGCGGTGACGGGCGGGATCGGCACCCCGCAATCTGGCGGGACGTCGACTCCGCTAACGTGAATAGCAGCGGAGTCGGGCGGTCGGCGCCATGATCGTCCACCCGACCCGGATGCTCTGGTCTCTCTTACCGCCTGGGGGCGTTGGGATTGTCTGTCACTGAGACGTTGCTGATCTTCGTCGGCATCCCGGCGGCGGTGGTGCTGGTGATCGTCGGGCTGACCTTCGCCGGCAACCGCAGCAGCGGCGGCGGCGCCAAGCGCTACCGGCCGGGCCGGCGGTTCGACTTCACCCCGGTCTGGTTCCTGGGCCGCCCGGAACAGCTCGCCGACTCGGCCGGCACCGCGCTGGCCGCCGGCGCGCAGGCCCCGGCGCTGACCAGCCACAAGCTTGAGCAGGCCGGCATCGAGGCGCCGGCCGGTGGAACCGGAGGCGCAAGTGACCGTTGGTGAGAAGGCGGCCGAGGCCGGGTCGGACAACCCGCCCGAGGTGCTGGACGGACCGTTCTCGACCCGCCAGTTGCTCCGCATCGACGAGGCGCTGCGCCTCGCCGACCAGGGCACCGGCCTGGTCTTCTCGGTCTACGTGGGCGGCCTCGACGAGCCGATCCGGGAGCACGCCGAGCGGCTGCACCACCAGCTCGCCGAGCCGGACCGGTCCGTCCTGATCGCCGTGTCGCCCAACCAGCGCCAGCTTGAGGTGGTCACCGGCCGCTACGCCCGCAAGCGCATCCCGGACACGTACACCAAGCTCGCCGCGCTGTCCATGGTGGCGTCCTTCGGCGGCGGCGACCTGGCCGGCGGCATCATCCAGGGGCTCGACCAACTCGCCAGCCACGCCGGCCGGGGCTGAGCCCACCCGCACGTACGACGAAGCCCGGTCCGCCTCGCGCGGGCCGGGCTTCGGCCTGTCGGCCAGCGGGGCGGCGCGGGCTGTGCCACCCACGCCGGCCCCGGGCCGGTACCGATGATCAGGCGCTCCGGGCGTCCTTCGCGCGGGCCTTCAGCGCCCGGACCACGCCGTCGCGCCCCTCGGCGACCAACCGGCGCAGCGACGCCGGGTGACCGTCGCCGGCCAGCCACGCGTCGGTGCCGGCCACCGTCTCCTCCGCCACCAGGTACGACGGGTAGGCGAGCTGGGCGAACTCCTGCGCCGGCTCGCTGTCCCGGCTGGCCCAGACCTGGCCCACCGTCGCGAAGTACCGCTCCCGGTACGGCGCGACCAGCTCGACCTGTGCCGGGTGGGTGAACCCCTGCAACAGGGCCCGGTGCCGCCAGTTCGGCAGCGCCTCCGGGCCGGTGAGCTGCGCCCACACCGCCGCCTTGTTCTCCTCGGTCGGCACCAGCGCGTGCGCGTACGCGGCCTCCCGCTCGCCGCTGGCCGTACGGTCGCCGGCCAGCTCGGCCTCGATCTCGGCGGTGCCGGCCGCCCCGTTGGCCACCAGCGACTGGAGGACCGTCCAGCGCAGCTCGGTGTCGACGGTCAGCCCGGCCGGCACGTCGGCGCCGTCCAGCCAGCCGCGCAGCGTCGCCAGGTCCTCGTCGGAGCGGGCCGCCGAGGCGTACGCGCGGGCCCAGGCGAGCTGGAAGCCGCTGCCCGGCTCGGCCGCCGCCAGCGCGTCCCTGGTGGTACGGGAGAGCGCGGCCCAGCCGGTCGGCGCCCACGCCGGGTCGGCGTAGAAGGTGAGCGTGGTGCCGGCCTGCCGCAGGGTGGCGGTGATCAGGTTGATGTCCGTCTCGGCGGGCAGCCCGGCGAGCACCAGCGCCACGTAGTCGCGGGCGGACAGTTCGGCGTCCCGGACCATGTCCCAGGCGGCCGTCCAGCACAGCGCCCGGGCCAGCGACGACTCGAAGCCGGCGAGGTGCTGCACCACGGTCGCCATCGACCGGTCGTCCAGCCGCAGCTTGGTGTAGGTCAGGTCGTCGTCGTTGAGCAGCAGCACGTCGGCGGCGGGCTTGCCGTGCAGCACCGACAGCTCGGTCAGCTCGCCGGTGACGTCCACCTCGACCCGCTCCCGGCGGACCAGCCGGCCGTCGGCGAGGTCGTACAGGCCGACCCCGATCCGGTGGGTACGCAGCGTCGGGTGTCCGGCCGGCGCCTCCTGATGGACCAACACCCGCTCGTATCCGCCGTCGGCGCCGACGGTCACCTCGGGCCGCAGCGTGTTGACCTGCGCGGTCTCCAGCCACTGCGCGGCGAACTTGCGCAGCTCCCGGCCGGAGGCCGCCTCCAGCTCCGACAGCAGGTCGTCGAAGGTGGCGTTGCCCCAGGCGTGCTTGCCGAAGTATGCCCGCAGGCCGGCCAGGAACGGCTCCTCACCGACGTACGCCACGAGCTGCTTGAGCACGCTGGCGCCCTTGGCGTACGTGATGCCGTCGAAGTTGACCTCGACCGCCTCCAGGTCCGGCATTTCGCAGTAGACCGGGTGGGTGGAGGAGAGCTGGTCCTGCCGGTAGCCCCAGTTCTTGCGGATGGACAGGAAGGTCGTCCACGCCTCGGTGAACCGGGTAGCGTGGGTGTTGCACCAGTGGCTGGCCCACTCGGCGAACGACTCGTTCAGCCACAGGTCGTTCCACCAGCGCATGGTGACCAGGTCACCGAACCACATGTGGGCCAGCTCGTGCAGGATCGTGTTGGCCCGCTGCTCGTACTCGAAGTCGGTGACCTGCGAGCGGAAGATGTAGTGCGACTCGGCGTGGGTGACGCAGCCGAAGTTCTCCATCGCGCCGGCGTTGAAGTCCGGCACCCAGAGCTGGTCGTACTTGGGCAGCGGGTAGCGCACCCCGAACTGCTGGTGGAAGAAGTCGAAGCCCTGCTTGGTGATCAGGAACAGGTCGTCGGCGTCGAGGTACTGCGCCATCGAGGCGCGGCAGTACACGCCGAGGTCGATGCCGTCGTGGCTGTCCCGCACCTCGTGGTACGGCCCGGCGCAGAGCGCGGTGATGTAGGTGCTCATCCGCGCCGACTCGGTGAAGTGGACCGTCTTCAGCGCCTCGCCGGCCGGCTCCTCCCGCTCCACCGGCATGTTGGAGACCACCCGCCAGTGCTCCGGGACGGTGGCGTGCCAGGTGTAGACGCTCTTCAGGTCGGGCTGGTCGAAGCAGGCGAAGACCTTCTGCGCGTCCGCCGTCTCGAACTGGCTGTACAGGTAGGTCTCGCCGTCGACCGGGTCGACCGTACGGTGCAGGCCCTGCCCGCTGGTGGAGTAGCCGAAGTCGGCGTCCACCACGAGGACGTTCTCGGCGGCGAGGCCGGTCAGCGTGAGGCCCTTCTCGGCGGACCAGCCGGAGCGGTCCACCTCGACGCCGTTGAGCGTGGCCGAACGTACCGACTCCGCCGCGACCTCGATGAAGGTGCCGGCGCCCGGCTCGGTGCAGCGGAACCTGACCTCGGTCCTCGACCGGAAGGTGCGGCCCTCGGCCTGCACGGCGGTCGACAGGTCCAGGTTGATGTCGTACCCGGTGACCTCCAGCAGGCGGGCCCGTTCGGTGGCCTCGACCTGGGTCAGGTTGCGCACTCCCGGCACTTTCGTCTCCATCCCACTCTCGCCGCCTCGCGGCTGTGCCAGCCCTGTCGGCCGCTCGTGGCGGTCGGTCCGAGCCGAGTCTTCCATGCACCGACGCCCTGCGGTGGTCGACGTCACGCTCTCATTCCGGTAGCGGTCGATGCCCTCCGGGGTGAGGATCGAAGGTAGCGGCACCAGGGCCGTCCAGCGCATTCCCCGTCGCGAAGGGACTCGCCATGACCGATCGTGTCACCGCCGACATGTGGTTCGACCCGTTGTGCCCCTGGGCCTGGATCACCTCCCGTTGGCTGCTGGAGGTCGAGAAGGTCCGGGACGTGGACATCGCGTACCACGTGATGAGCCTCTCGGTGCTCAACGAGGGCCGGGACCTGCCCGAGCAGTACCAGGAGCGGATGCGCAGCGGCTGGGGCCCGGTGCGGGTCTGCATCGCCGTCGAGCAGGCCCACGGCGCCAAGCCGCTGGCGGAGCTCTACACCGCCCTGGGCACCCGGATCCACCTCGGCAAGGAGCCGCTCGGCCGGGAGCTGTTCACCAACGCCCTCGCCGACGTCGGGCTGGACCCGGCGTTCGCCGACGCCGCCGACTCCACCGAGTACGACGAGGCGCTGCGGGCCAGCCACGAGGCCGGCATGCGGCCGGTCGGCACCGACGTCGGCACCCCCGTCATCCACGCCCCCGGGCCGGACGGCGGCGACAAGGTCGCCTTCTTCGGCCCGGTCGTCACCCCGGCGCCGAAGGGCGAGGCCGCCGGCCGGCTCTGGGACGGCGTCCTGCTGGTCGCCGCCACACCCGGCTTCTACGAGCTGAAGCGCTCCCGCGAGCTGGGCCCGATCTTCGACTGATCCGGCTCCCACGTCCGGGGCCCGTCCCACCCGGGACGGGGCCCGGACGCCCGTCGGGTCACCGGGCTGGCCCGGTAGTGGTCACCGCTCCGGCGGCGGACCGGGCCGAACCGCCCGTCCGACCGGGTTCACCGTTCAACTGGTGGACCCGCCGTAGGGTCGGCGTCGTCCGGCCCACCGCCGGCGGTAGCGTCAACCCACATGACGATCGTGCATCCGATCGCCCGGGCCTGGATCACCACCGGCGGCACCGGCGCGCAGAACTACGACGAGTTCGCCGACGACGCGGAGATCACCGCGATCATCGACGCGAACCCGCACAGTGCCCTCGGCATCGAGATGCCCCACCGGGCGCCGGAGAGCCTCGGGAAGTCCTTCCTCGACGCGCTCGGCGACGCGGTGGCCCGCCTCGCCGAGGCCAAGGCCGACGGCAGCTACACCCCGGCCGAACAGGTCGTGGTGCTCTACCGGATCAGCGCGCCGGGGGAGGAGCCCGCGTACGGGCTGTTCGCCATGGTCGACACCGACCAGATCTCCACCAGTGCCGACGAGCCGGGCCTGGTCATCCGCAACGAGGACGTCTTCATCGCCAAGGTGCGGGAGCGGGTCGCCCTGGCCGAGTCGCTGGGCCACCTGCTCTCGCCCGTACTGCTGCTCCAGACCGGGCGCGGCGACGAGCTGCACGGCGCGCTCGCGGCGGCGACCGAGTCGGCCGGCCCGCCCGCCGCCACCGACACCGACCAGGCCGGCCGGACGCACGCCATCTGGCTGCTCGGCCCCGGCCCCGAGCAGGACGCGCTGACCGCCCTCGCCGGCGGTGGCGAGCTGGTGGTCGCCGACGGCAACCACCGCAGCCTCGCCGCGCAGACCGGCGGCCTGCCGCGCTTCCTCGCGGTGATCACCACGCCCGCCTCGGTCGCCATCCAGCCGTACAACCGGCTGGTCAGCGAGTTGACCAGCACCCCCGACGAGCTGCTCGACCGGCTCCGGGCCGCCGGTGCGCAGGTCAGCCCGATCGACGGCCCGGTCGAGGTCCCGGCGGCCGGCGGCACCGTGCACCTCCGGCTCGCCGGCCGGGGGTACGCGGTCAGCCTGCCGCACGACGCGGGTGCCGCGCGGCTGGCGAACCTGGACCACGCCCTGGTCGAGCGGCTGCTGCTGCGCGACGCGCTCGGCCTCGACCCGGGCGACAAGCGGATCACCTACGTCGGTGGCGACTACCCGGCGAGCTGGCTCACCGGCGAGGTGGACGCCGGCCGCGCCGAACTGGCCGTGCTGATCGCCCCGGTCACCGTGGACGACTTCGTCGCGGTGAACCTGGCCCGGGAGAAGATGCCCCGCAAGAGCACCTGGTTCACCCCGAAGGCACGTGGTGGCCTGGTCGTCGCCGAGCTGCCCCGCTGATCCTGTGACGAATCCGCCCCGGCACGCCGCCCCCACGGCGTGCCGGGGCGGGGCCCTGACAGACTGCCCGGTATGCGCGTCTACCTGGGATCCGACCACGCCGGCTTCGAGCTGAAGGTGCACCTGGCCAACCATCTGGCCAAGCAGGGATACGAGCTGGTCGACGTCGGCCCGCACGCCTTCGACCCCGACGACGACTACCCGACCTTCTGCCTGCACACCGGTGACCGGGTGGTGGCCGACCCGGGCAGCCTCGGCGTGGTCATCGGCGGCTCCGGCAACGGTGAGCAGATCGCCGCCAACAAGGTCGCCGGCATCCGCGCGGCCCTGGCCTGGAGCATCGAGACCGCCCAGCTCGGCCGGGAGCACAACGACGCCAACGTGGTGGCCGTCGGGGCCCGCCAGCACACCCTGGACGAGGCCACCGCCATCGTCGAGGCGTTCCTGACCACCCCGTTCTCGGGCAACGAGCGGCACGCCCGGCGGATCGCCCAGGTGGCCGAGTACGAGCGCACCCGCGCCCTGCCCGACCTGCCCTGACCTGTGCCGACCGGGCCGGCCGCCGGTCGGCCCGGTCACCGTCCCGTGCGGGGCAGGTCCTCCCGGGGCACCCAGTTCCGTCGGACGATCACCAGCCGTTCCCCGGCCTCGGCGAGGTCCGCGTCGGTCGGTCGGGCGGCGTCCCGGGCCCGCAGCGCCGCGCTCACCCCCACCTGGGACGAGCCGGACCCGACCAGCCCGCGTAGCCCCCGCTCACCGTCGTCGCCGCCCGCGCCGCCCCGCCGGGCCCGGGGCGCGGGCGCCCCGTCGTGCACCTCGGCCGTCGCCGCCGTCGGGACGTCACCGGCCCCGGCCACCGGATCGGACTGGTGCCGCAGCCGGCGTCGCCGTCGCTCCGCATCCGCCATCAACCGACCGTACCGTCCGGGCCGGTCCGGGGCACCAGGGTCGGCGGGTCGGTCAGAAGATCTCCATCGGTGCCGGGGCCCGGTGCCAGCCGAACGCCGGGCCGGCGGCGGCGAGCGCACCGGGTCGCCGCTCGCGGATCCGGCCCGCCGCGGCCAGCGCGGTCGGCGTCGAGCCACCCAGGTACAGCTCGCCCAGGCAGCGGACGTCGCAGGCCAGCTCGGCCGGGTCGTCGGTACGCACGCAGGTGGCTCCGGTCGGGCCGCCGGTGAGCCGCCAGCGGCCGGTGTTCTCCGGCAGCAGCGGGTCGGTCACCTCGATCACCAGGTCCACCGCGGTGGCGTACCGGCGGGCGGCCAGCGCAGCCGGGACGTCCACCAGCCGCACCCAGAGCGCGTCGACCAGGTGGGCACCGAGCCGGCGTGGCTCGTTCACCAGCCGCAGCAGCGGCTCGTCCACGGCCGCCCGGTGGTACGACAGCCGCCGGGTCAGGTCGACCGAGAACAGCGCCCGCCACAGCGCCAGGTAGCCGTCCGGGTCGGCGGCCACCACCTCGTCCACCCGGACCAGCCCCTTCGGGCCGAAGGCGTCCCAGTCCTGCGCGGTGCGGAACAGCGCGTACCCGTCCACGCCGTCCGGCCCCTCGTGCAGCAGCACCCGCCGGGCCGTCGCGCCGCTCCGCTGGGACGGCGGGTCGCTCAGCACGTACCGCCACCAGCGCTCGTCCCGGGTCGACCAGCCGGGACGTTCCGGGCGCAGCCGGTCGTACAGCCGGGCCAGCTCGGCCTGCCGGGCGGCCGGCCGGTCCAGGCGCAGCGTGCCCGGCGCGGACGTCGGTGCCGGCAGCCGCAACTCGGTGGTGGCCGGGCAGTCGATGGTGAGCCGCTGCGCGGCCAGCCCGTAGCCGAACCGGGGGTAGATCCGGCCCTCGCTGGCCCAGAGCACCGCGACCGGCTCCCGCCCGGCGTCGTGGATCTCCCGCAGTTGCCGTCCCATCAGGGTGGTGAGCAGCCCGCGCCGGCGGTGGGTGGCGGCCACCGAGACCAGGGTCACGTGCGCGGCCGGCACGGTCGCGCCCGGCACGCTCAGCGTGCGGCCGTACGCCGCCACGTGGGCCACCGCCGCGCCGCCGTCCCGGACCAGCAGCGCCCGGTCCGGCTCGAAGACCCCACGCTCGACCTCGTGGGTCTCCGGGTCGATCGGATGGCCGAACGCGTCGGCGATCAACTGGGCGATGTCGTCGAAGTCGTCCGGTCCGGGTACCAGCACGGTGGGTGGGGTGGCGCTCATCGCCCCTGTCTAGTCGAACGACGCGGGGGCGGCGACCTATTTGTGGGCTGGCTACCCTCGAAGGCGGTGGACCGGCCGACGGCCGGCACCGCTCATGGGGAGGACACAAGATGGCAGACCAGACACAGCCGTGGGCCGAGCGGACCGTCGAGGTACCGCCCCAGCCCGGTGTCGGGGTGCCCCCGCAGCGGGAGCCGTTCCGGCGGGGCGTCGCCTCGGTGGGGCAGTCCCACACCCCGCGCACCGACCCGTTCCCGGTGGTCGACCCGGACGCGCACGGCTGGTCCGACCCCGCGCCACCGCGCCGGCCGATGAGCTGGCACGTGGAGCAGCTCCGCCGGGGCGGCGAGTGGAGCACGGCCGGGGCGCTCTTCGCCTTCGTCTGCTGGGGCATCTGGGCGATCTCCGGCGGGGGTGACCTGGGCGCCCCGCTGCTCACCTTCCTGCTCAGCCTGCTCGTCGCGGCCGGGCTCTTCGCCCTGTCCCGGCTGATCGGCCGGTTGGTCCTGGAGCGCCAGCTCGGCCGGGTGCGGCGCAGCGCGCGCGGCGCGCACCTGGTCACGGCGATCTTCCTGACCGGCGTCGGGATCGCCTACCTCCAGCAGACCGAGTGGGTCATGGACGCCTGGAACTTCCTCACCGGCAACTGACCCGCGTGGGTCGTCGGTCGCGGGGGGGGGGCCGCCACCCCCCCCCCCCCCCCCCCGCCCCGGGGGGGGGGGGCGGGCCGGCCGGGGGTCTCCGCCCCGCCGGCGGGGGTCTTTACCCCCCCCGCGC
>NZ_JBIVRQ010000027.1:0-32447 GCF_044755745.1 Micromonospora sp. NPDC092111 | reverse complement strand
ACCTCCCTGTCGGGAGAGCCGAGCTGACCGGCCGGCCGGGCCGCGCCGGCGCGGCCGGGGGGGGGGGGGGGGGGGGGGGGGGGGGGGGGGGCCCCCCCCCCCCCCCCCCCCCCCCCGCGCCCGGTCGCGGGTCGCCGCGACGCCGGTCGTTCTCCTCCAGGACGGCGGCTGTCTTACCCCGCCGGGCGACGTTCATCCGTGTCCGGCCCGGTCGACCCACCGGTACGGAATCGGATCACGATCGTATGACCACACCGATATGTTGATGTCTGTCGATTGACGGCCCTAGGCTCCCGCCATCGAACCGGCGCTCCTACGAGGGGTGCCGCCGAGGGTTGGAGGCCCAGTGAACCGTTGGCGCAGTCTCATCGGCCGGATGGCCGCCACGTTGGTGGCGGTGACCGCCGGATCCCTCGTCCTGGCCGCCCCGGCCAGCGCGGCCCCCATCGCCGACCCCGCCCCGTCGGTGGTCGGTGGCACCCGGGCCGCGCAGGGTGAGTTCCCGTTCATGGTCCGGCTCTCGATGGGCTGCGGCGGGGCGCTGTACAGCCCGCGGCTGGTGCTGACCGCCGCCCACTGCGTCAGCGGGACCGGCACCAACACCAGCATCACCGCGACCCTCGGTGTGGTCGACCTCCAGTCGACCAGCCGGATCCAGGTCCGCTCCAACTACGTCTACCGGGCCCCCGGCTACAACGGCAGCGGCAAGGACTGGGCGCTGATCCGGCTCGCCACCCCGGTCACCACGCTGGCCACCCTGCCCATCGCCACCACCACCGCGTACGACAGCGGCACCTTCACCATCGCCGGCTGGGGTGCCGCCAGCGAGGGTGGGGCCCAGCAGCGTTACCTGCTCAAGGCCACGGTTCCCTTCGTCAGCGACGCGAGCTGCTCCGCCTCCTACGGTGGCGACCTCATCCCGGCCGAGGAGATCTGCGCCGGCTACGCCAGCGGCGGCACCGACACCTGCCAGGGTGACTCCGGCGGCCCGATGTTCCGCCGGAACGCCTCGAACGCCTGGATCCAGGTCGGCATCGTGAGCTGGGGCAACGGCTGTGCCCGCCCCAACTACCCGGGCGTGTACACCCAGGTGAGCACCTTCGCCTCGTCGATCGCCTCGGCTGCCGCCAGCCTCGGCGGCTGAGCCCACCCCGGGGTCCACGCCCCGGTGAACCCGCACCGCCGCGCCATCGGAAGCCGGACCGGCTCCCGATGGCGCGGCGCCGTTCGGCCGGTCAGCCGTCCCCGGCGAACCGGTACAGCACGAAGTCCCGTTCCGCCCCGCAGACGATCACCTCGGTGTTCCACGAACACGACTGGCCGCGGACGCCCTGAAGGTCACCCATCGCGGTCAGCTCGCCGGACGCCGACACCCCGGCGATGCTGCGGTCGCCCTCGATGGTGTTCGGCGTCTCGGCGAAGACCAGCAGGTTGCCGGCGTCGACCCGGGCGGCGAACCCCTTCTGATCGGTCAGCAGCGCCTTCCCGGCCGGGTCGAAGAGGGTCGCGGTGGTCTTCGGCGACTCCCGCTGGACGAGCAGGTGCTCGCCCAACGACACCAGGCCGACCCCGCCCGGCGCCGGCCAGCGGCGGCTGCCCTTCCCCTCGGTCGCCGCCACCACCTCGGTCCGCTGGGTGTCGCCCTCCGGCACCTCCAGCAGGCAGGCCCGGTGTTCGCCGCAGGCCACCAGCGACGTGACCCGCCGCCGGTCGCCCGCGCTGTAGAGCACCGTCGGTTCGGCGAGGCCGCCCAGGTCGTACCCGAGCAGCTTGTACCCCTGGTCCTCGTCGACGACGTACAGCCGGTCCCCGTACGCGGCCACCCGGTCGCCCACGTCGGCGACACCGGTGCGGCTGCGCAGCACCGCGCCGCTGTTCATGTCGATCAGCCGGACCGACCGGTCGGCGCCCACCTGCACCAGCCGGTCGGTGTCGCCGAGCCAGGGCGCGCGGGGCTCGCCGTCCAGGTGGGCGGGGCCGCCCAGGCCCTGCTCGGTGCCGACCGGCACCACCGTGGTCCGGGTGTCGCCGTAGTCGTTGCGCGGGTTGGCCTGCTCCCAGGCCCGCCGGCCGTCGCCCAGCCGCAGGCCGACCAGCCGCCCGCCGGTCCGGTCCACCCACACCACGGTGTCCGGGGTGACGTGCAGGGCGTCGTCCCCGTGGACGGGCAGCCGCCACCGCTCGTCGCCGGACGAGGCGTCGAGCACCACCGCGTCCCGTGGGTTGCTGTCCCCGGCCGCGTCGGCGACGGCCAGCACCGCCCCGGGCACCGCCCGGATCCCGGCCCACCGTTGCGCGCCCGCCGCGACCGTGCTCCGCCAGACCTGCTTCCCGGTGCCGGCGTCGACCGCCACCACCTCCAGCCGGTCGTCGGGTAGCTGGTAGGCGAGGTAGCCGCGGTCGCCCAGGACGGCGGTGAACATCGCCGTCGGCCGTTCCGCGCCGGCCGGCGGCCGGGCCACCTCGACGAGGGTGTGGAACTCCAGCGCCGGGTAGCGGTCGCGGGTGAACCAGAGCGCCGCCGCGGTGACCACGCCGACCAGCGCGAGGCCCGCCCCGAGCGCGATCCAGCGCCGCCGACGTCCGCGCCGCACCGGCGTCGCGGGCGGGCCGCCGGGGCCCGCCGGCACCGGCGTCCCCGACCCGGGTACGCCCGGCCAGCCGGCCCCCGGCCAGTTCCCCGGCGGGTACGGCGTCCCGCCCGGCCCCTGCTCCGCCACCAGCGTCCCGCCGGCCCCGGCGGGTTGACCACCGTGCGGCCCGGCGGGCGGGGTGCCGGCCGGCAGGGTGCCGTGCGGCCCGGCGGGCAGGGTGCTGGCCGGCAGGGTGCCGTGCGGGCCGGCGTCGGGCGGGGCGGGGCGGGTGCCGTGCGGTCCGGCGGGTGCGGGACCCGCCGGCGCGGCCGGTCCGGGACGGGTGGTCCCCCGGGGCATCGGCAGGTCGGTGAGCGCGCCCTCGGCCACCGGCAGTTCGGGCTGCTCCAGCACGGTCGGC
This sequence comes from Micromonospora sp. NPDC092111, assembly GCF_044755745.1. NCBI lineage: Bacteria > Bacillati > Actinomycetota > Actinomycetes > Micromonosporales > Micromonosporaceae > Micromonospora > Micromonospora sp. NPDC092111. Next base: position 29,453 of record NZ_JBIVRQ010000027.1, on the reverse strand, counting down.
GCGACGCCCAACTCGGCGTGCAGCAGCCGGGCCACCAGGGGCACCCGGGAGGAGCCACCGACGAGGAACAGGCCGGCCAGCCGGTCGGGGGTGAGCCCCGCCGTGGCGACCACCGCCCGGGTCTCGGCGACGGCCCGCGCCAGCAGGGGAGCGGCGAGCCGTTCCAGGTCCTGGCGGGTGAGCGGGGCGGCGCTCTCCAGGCCGGGCACCGCGACCGGCGCGACGGTGACCCGGGACAGCATCTCCTTCGCCCCGCGTACGTTGTCCCAGAGCTGCTGCCGATCCCGCCAGCCGGCGGCGGTGTCCGGCCGGGTCAACCGGTGCCACCGCTGCGGGTCCGCCCCGCCGACCAGCTCACCGAGCCGGGCGACCAGGGCCGCGTCGAGGTCCAACCCGCCCAGGTCCGCCACCCCGCCGGCGGCGATCACGGTGAAACCCGAGTCGCCCCACGGGTCGGCCCCCTCGTTGCGGACGACGGCCACGTCCAGGGTGCCACCGCCGAAGTCGAACACGGCGATCGCGGCACCGACCGGCACCGGCCGGCGGAGCACCTCGGTGTAGTAGCGGGCCGCCGCGACCGGCTCGCGCAGCAGCCGGGTGCCGACCGGCACCGGGCCGGACATGGTGTGCTCGGCGGCCGACGGCCATCCGGCCAGGGCCAGCGCGTCGTGCAGCACCTGCCGGCGCGGGGCCTCCCACGTCGCCGGGTAGGTGACCACCGCCGGCGGCAGGAAACCCACCGCCGCCACCGCCTGGTCGGCCACCGCCCGCAGGGTCGCGGCGAGCAGCTCCGCCGGGGCGTACGACCGGTCGCCCAGGGGCACCGTGGGCTCGTCCACCCGGCGCTTCGGGTTCGGCTCGTACCGGGCCGGGTCGGCCTGTGCCAGGCGTTGCGCGTCCCGCCCGACGTGCAGCCGGCCGTCCGGGTCGGCGTACACGCCGGACGGGATGATCGGCTGGCCGTCGACGAGGAGCGGCCGGGTCCGCCCGTCGGGCCAGCGCAGCACGGCCACCGTGTTGGAGGTGCCGAGGTCGACGCCGAGGGCGTACCCGTCCTGCTGGTCTGCCATCCGTCGCTACCTCCGCCGGGACGAGGGGATGCCCGGCCCGCATGGTACGCAGCCCGCGCCGCCGCCCTGAGCCGCCGGTCAGCGTCAGCCCTGCCGGCCCGGCTCCCGGGGCGGGACCCGGTCGTCGTACGAGCCCGGCGGCCCCGAGTAGCGCACACCGTCGCGGTACGGCGAGGCGTTCGGGGTGCAGCCGTGCAGGCCCAGCGTCTGCTGCTGCATCACCGGCGCCGGCCGCCCGCGCCCCGGACACCGCTCGTGCCCCCGGCCGAGGCGGTGCCCGACCTCGTGGTTGACCAGGTACCGGCGGTAGGTGGCCAGACTCGCCCCGTAGCCCGGCACCCCCTTCACCCACCGGGCCACGTTGAGCACCACCCGGTCGCCGTTGCGGCACGAGGTGTAGCCGTCCGGCGTGTCACCGCACAGTTCGTCGCGGGTGCCGGGGGTGGCCAGGTAGATCGTGAAGTCGGCGGGCTGGTCCCGGCCGACCCGCCGCAGGCGCAGCGTCCCGTCCGTGGTCCAGCCCTGCGGTTCGTCCAGCGTCCGGGTGATCTCGGCGGCGACGCCCGCCACCGGCAGCCCCCGGATGTCGCGCTCCACGGCCACCCGGTACCGGAGCAGCCGACCGGCACCACCCGGGACGTCCGGCTGGGCGGCGGCGACCTGCCAGTGGTTGTCCCCGTCGGCGGGGTAACTGATCGCGGCGGGCCGGGGCCGCCCGGCCACCGGGCCCGACGCCCCGGCCGTGGCCGGGTCCGGCGCCGGATCGGCCGTCGTGGCCGGTTCCGTCGTGGCCGGCAGTCCGCAGCCGGCCAGCAGACCCACCAGCAGCAGTGCCGCCGCCGCCCGGCCCCGCGACGGCGACGCCGCCGCCCGGCCGCGCCGCGTGCGCCGGAACCGTCCCACCAGCGGCGGCACCGGGACGGCGTCGCCGAGGCGGCCCGTAACCTTCGTCGTCATGGGGCTCCCTCCACGCACCGCCGGTCGGCGGTGGGCAGCGGGAAAGACGAACGGCCCGGCGGAACAGTTGATCTCGTACGGACTCAACCTTCCGGTGGCCCCGCCCGTCCTGTCCGTCGTGGGATGCGGGAAGAGTGGGCATGGCCCGGGGTGACGAGGAGTTCGTCGAGTTCGCCCGGGTGGCGTCCGGGCGGCTGGTGCACGCCGCCTTCCTGATGACCGGCAACCACCACCAGGCCGAGGACGCCGCGCAGACCGCGCTGGTCCGCACCTACGCGTCCTGGTCCCGGATCCGCGACAACGACGCCTACGGGTACGCCCGGAAGGTCCTGGTCAACCACCTCGTCGACGGCTGGCGGCGGCCGATCCGCGAGTATCCCAGCGACGACCTCCCCGAGCAGCGGCGCGGCGACGTCGCCGACGAGGTCGTCACCCGCCGGTGGCTGCACGACATCCTGGCCGCGCTCAGCCCCCGCGAGCGCGCCATCGTCGTGCTGCGCTACTACTTCGACCTTCCGGAGGCGCAGGTGGCCCGCGAACTGGACGTGTCGGTCGGGACGGTGAAGAGCACCAGCTCCCGGGCCCTGGAGAAGCTGCGCGCCAGCGGCGTCCGTACGCCGCAGACCCACGGGACCCGCCGATGAACGAGCAGGACCAGCTCCGCGCGGCGATGCGGGCGACCGAACGGCCGTACCGGGACTCTCTCGACCTGACCGCGATCATGCGCGACGGCCGGCGGCTGCGGCGGCGCCGCCGGCTCGCCGGCGGCGGCGCGGCGGCGCTGGCCACGGTGCTCGTCGTCGTCGGCGTCGGGATCGGCCTGCGGTGGACCCGCCCGCCGGCGCCGGAGCAGCGGCCCGTCCCGGCCGCCACCGGCCCGGCGACCCACCGGCCCACGGAGGACCCCACCCCCGCGCCGGGCGCGACCACGTCGGAGCCGCCGCCGCAGCCGCTCGGCGACGTGGTGGACAGCAGCATCCGGTACGGCCCGGAACAGCGGGTGTTCTACTTCGTCGCGGTCGACCTGCCGGCGGTGCCCGGGGTGACGATCGGGCTGGTGTCCGGCCGCCGTGCCGCCGGCGGCAGGCTGACCTCCGACTTCCTGGTCAACGACGTGCAGGGCGTCGACCGGAGGGCGGGATTCCACCAGATCGGCTACGACCAGTCACTACCCCCGGACACCCGCCCCCCGGTGCCCACCTTCGGGTACTTCGTCGGGGCCGCGAAGCGGATCGTCGGCACCGCCGACGGCCGGCAGGTCGACGCCCGGCTGGCGCGGTGGAGTGTGGACCCGGACGTGGTGATCTTCTGGTTCGATCCGGCCGTGCTGACGCCCGGGGTGCGGCTGGACGGGATCGTCGCCCGAGATGTCGGCGGTCGGCTGCTCTGACGCCCCGTGGCCTTTGTCCCCTGGCCCTCGTCCCGTGGCCCTCGTCCCGTGGCCCTCGTCCCCGTGGTCCGGTGGGTCGTCGGGACCGGCCGAGAACGGCGCGGACAGGAGTGCGGCCCCGGCTCGGCGATTATGCCGTTGATCTGGGCCGGAAGCTGTGGAGCGGGCGACGAGAATCGAACTCGCACCGTCAGTTTGGAAGATCGTTTTCGGCTGTCGTGATCTGTCCGGTGTGCCTGGTCAGCGGCAGGGTCGTGGTGCCCGATCATGGCCGCTGGGGACGTCTGGGACACCGGTTACTGGCGCGTGGCCGGCACGGGTGCGCGGTGGGCGCGCGGCTGTCCGGCGGCGTACGGCTTACCGCCCCCGGCCTCTCGGGCCGGGGGCGGCTTGCCGTGTCGTGGGCTCCCCGCGCGCCTGGACCCCGGTACCCGGTGGCAAGCCGCGAAGCGGCGCGGCAGCCGATCGCCCCAAGTTGACCGTCGCTCAGCCAATCCCGCGATCGTCTCGGCCGCTGGTGTGCGGCTCGTCCTTATCGGCATCAACGAGGTCACCGGACGACTCGATCAGATCGATGAAACGTCGAAAGATCGACCAGGGAATCTGCCTGTCACCGACCTGCACCAGCACGCGATGTGCTGGCTGTGGCGTGAACGGGCCGTCGTCCGGGGTTGCGTCAGGAATGACGACGGCGAGATGTCCGCCTGCCTCCGACCTGCTGGTCAGCTCGTACTGCCAGGCATCGTCGGGCAGGCTGTAGTACGAGTTCACCTCGTACAGCTCGGTGCCGTGGGACCAGATCTCCACTACCGGATGATGGCAGATGCCGCAGTCGAGTCGCCCAGGCGGAGCAGAGCCGGCCCGTCCGGCCGATGCCGGCCGGAGGCCGCCAGCAGGCCGGGCCGGGCCGGCGCGGCCCGCTTGCGGGCCGCCTCGATCCTAAAGAGAGCGATTCGGCAGTGGTGGGTTGATGCCGGGTGTCCCGTCACGGGACATGCTTGACAGTCGCGTCCCACCAGATGCTTCATATGATCATGAGCTGGCTTCTTCATCGCGTGGTGTTTGCGGGCATCGCGTGGGGGAGGCCGGGATTGGCGCTGGTGGGGTTGTCGATCGTCGAGCAGAGGTATCGGGCGGTGTTGTCGGTGCAGGCCGGGGATCCGGTGGTGGAGGTGGCAGCCCGGGATGGGGTGTCCCGCCAGACGGTTCACGCGTGGTTGGCCCGGTATGCCGAAGCTGGTTTGGCGGGGTTGCAGGACCGGTCCCGTCGGCCTCGGGGGTGCGCTCATCAGGCGTCGCCGGAGGTGGAGGCGTTGGTGTGTGAACTGCGTCGGCATCATTCGCGGTGGGTGCCCGTCGGGTCGCCTTCGAGCTTGGACGCCATGGCTGCCCGGAGCCGGTGCCGTCGAGGATGACGGTGTATCGGATCCTGGTCCGTCATGGGTTGATCGAGCCGGTGGCGCGGCGTCGGGGGCGGAAGGACTATCGCCGGTGGGAACGGGCTCGGCCGATGGAGTTGTGGCAGATGGACATCGTCGGCGGGGTGTTCCTGGCTGACGGCAGTGAGGCGAAGGTCGTCACGGGGGTGGATGACCATTCCCGGTTCTGCGTGATCGCCCAGGTGGTGCGCAGGGCGACCGGCCGGGCCGTATGTTTAGCCTTCGCCGGCGGGCTGCGACGCTTCGGGGTGCCTGAAGAGGTACTGACCGACAACGGCAAACAGTTCACCGACCGGTTCGGCAAGGGCGGGGAGGTGATGTTCGACCGGATCTGCCGCGAGAACGGCATCATCCATCGGTTGACTCAGCCGGCTTCGCCGACCACGACGGGGAAGGTGGAACGGTTCCACCAGACCCTGCGCCGAGAGCTGTTGGACGACGTGCCGGTGTGGCCGGACCTGGACACCGCTCAGGCCGTGATCGACGTGTTCCGCGACGAATACAACACCGACCGCCCCCACCAGTCCCTGGACATGGCCTTCCCTGCCGACCGATTCAGCCCCGCTATGACGGCGCAGCAGGTGGTGCCGGTGAAGCTGCCGGCTCGACTCACCCAGCCCGGCCGATCAGAACCTCATCTCGCCACCCCTGCCCGTCCCGGTTGCGGCGCCGGTGCAGGTGGTGCCGGGGGCGGTGGAGTTCGAGCGGGTCGTTCCCGCCTCGGGCAACATGCAGGTCTGCGGAAAACAGTTCTGGCTCGGCCCCATCCGCTCTGGGATGACGGTGACATTCTGGGCCGACACCGACGTCATCCACTTGCTGCTCGCCGGCACCCGGATCAAGTCCGTGCGGTCGCACCTGTCCGTCAACGACCTGGCCGCACTGCACCGCGCCGGCGGCCGACCCGCCGGGCCACCACCCCTGCCACCAGCACCAGCCAGGCAGCCCACTGGCCCGGTGGAGGTCGACCGGACCATCGGCGCCAACGGCTGCGTCTCGCTGGGCCAGCACCTGGTCCTGGCCGCCGAAATCCTCGCCGGTCGCCGCGTCGGGGTCCGCATCGAGGAACACACCCTGGCCTTCTTCGACCTCGACACCCGCGAACTCCTCCGCACCCGCCCCAACCCATTGACCCCCGCGCAGGTGGCCCGACTACGAAGCGCCCGCCCCGCCGGCCCACCACCACAACCAGCCACCGGACCAGTGCGAGTGCAACGGCGGGCCTCCAACAGCGGCGTGGTCATGGTCGTCGGCCAGAAGATCGCCCTCGGCCGGGTCCACGCCCACAAGACCCTCACCATCGACGTCACCGACACCGAGCTGTCCATCCACTGCGACGACGGCACCCGCACCGTCCAACGCACCACCCGCCAGCCCGTCCGCAACCTGAAAGCCAAGCCGGCCTCGCAAGGTCGCCATCAATGGCTAGATCAACTGTCACCCGACGGGCCGGCCGGCGCACGCAGCTCTGCTGCCTCGCCACGGGCAGCCTCTGCCTTCATCCGAGCACGCGCTCGGTCTTCCTCGAAGGGCAAGACCTCGGCCAGCTCATCCAGGACATCCGCCATAGCTTCCCGCCAATCGGCGAACGCGCAGGACCAGCAAAGTCAGCCGGCCGCTGCGCCTGCACGGCGCGGAGCTGGCGCAGGCTAGCCTTCAACACAGGATCGACACCTACCACGCAAACTTCTCTCACCTCGGCCGCGACAACGACCCCGCAAGGTCGTACCAACTACCTAGGTCAACTGACAAACATGTGCTGGGACGGATCCGTCAAGCGTGGTGAGACTAGACATGAGACGTATTGGAGACCCAAAGCGGAGGGGGTGAACGCCAAGGCGGGAAGGGGTCAGTCGCATCTAATGCCTTACGTCATCGCCGGCAGCATAAGCAAAGAAACGAGCATCCACAAGGCTGATGTTGAGATGATTATGAACCCAATGACATACGGCTCATACCAGCGAAAGATGTTGCGAAGTGATGGCTTTTTTCGAAAGAAAACACTGCAGGCTTCGGTCAAGAAGTGATACTCCTCGTTCCTGTAATCGAACCACGAAGCCATCCCGACGATAATCAGTAGAATTGTGAATGATGCGGCGATCGTTAGAAGTGTCGCAAGGCCGACTATGCCGGACTTTGCTAGCTCGGGGGATATGGCCCATTTCCTGTAGCCCACGAAAAGAGCCACTCCGGCACCGGATAGCACGGTCGAAAGGCTCTGGTAGACGCCAAGAAGCTTGTAAACGTTCTCATTAAGTGAGTGCAGTTGCTGCAAGATGAACTTGTAGCGCTCCACATGCAGCTCAGAGACTGCGCTTGCGCCGTCTAGGTTAGACCGCTCGTAACTCACTGTAAGTGCCTTCCGTGCGTGGAGCCTTCGAGGGAACCAGGTATACGGGAGGGGCGGACCTTAATGTCGTGAATCTGACACATGGCAGCTATCTCGGCCGCGCATTACATCGCTACTCTGGCTGGATTGGGCTGCGGCATCTGACCCATGTCTTGAGGAGGCGCAAGGCGATGAGTTCCCCCCTGCTGACGACGGCTGAGCTCCGCGCACAGGAAGCCACAGCCTTGTCGGCTTTTAGTGGGATAAATCTCGTGAAGATTAGGTCGGAAGTCGCAGAAGCCTTATCTCATTTTGGTCGTCTCGGAATCTTCCATGAGTATACGAAGCATGACATCTCTCATGTCGATGGAATGCTGCGCCTGTACGACTGGCTTATTCCTGAAGAAACGCGAAAGAAGATGTCGTCGGCTGATTGGCTGTTGCTAACTCTGGCTACGTATTTCCACGATTTCGGTCTACTGGTGACCGGGGTCGAGTATGACCGGCGCAAGTCATCGGGTTTCGATGAGTACGTGGGCGACCTTCAGCGCGCTGGCAGCGCCCAGGATAGTGACTACAGGTCGCGTGTGGGAGAAATTGGGCGCGAGGAGGATAGAGAGAAGTTCCTGTATCAGGAGTTCGTTAGGGAGAACCATCCGAAGAGGATCCGCTCCTGGATCGTTGGAGAGCCGGATGCCTCACTAGGCTTTGATCCTGGTTTGGTCGACCAATTAAGAGAATGCATCGGTGGAGTCGGCCAGCCGTTTCTGAAAGATCTCGCGCTGGTTTGCGAGAGTCATCACCTAGCAGACCTTAATGACACTGGAAAGTACCGTGTGGATAGGCCTTACGGTCAAGACGAAGATGAGACAGCGAACGTGCAGTTTACGGCAATCATGCTGCGATCTGCAGATCTGCTACATATTCGTAGGGATCGAGCCCCTTCGGTGGCGATGCGCTTCATTAACCCTAGTAACCCTATTAGTCAGGTCGAATGGGCAAAGCAGAACGCCGTTGTAACCGTACGGTCGATGCCTGCTCGGAATAGCGATGGACAGGTTAACCGCCAAGCACCTCGCGACACTATTGAAGTCCACGCAGAGTTTACCGAAGAGGAAGGCTTCTTTGCGCTAACGTCCTACTTGCGGTATGCGGACGCTGAGATTAAACAGAACTATCGATGGGCTGAAGCGTCAAATATTAATGAGGATGCTCCGCATCGATTCCCGTGGAAAGCAATCAACGCGGACAGCGTGGTGGCTGATGGATTTATCACCGAGCCTTTCGAGTTTCAGATTGACCAGCATAAGGTTCTCAATCTTCTTACTGGGCATACTCTCTACAACAATAGTAACGTAGCCGTTCGAGAGATTGTGCAGAATGCCATCGACGCGGTTAGGCTGCGTCAATTCTTGAACGACGTTAGCTATAGTCCAGAGGTTGAAATTCACTGGAGTCCGGAACGTCGAGTCCTGGAAGTGGTAGATAACGGTACTGGGATGACGCAGGCCGAGGTCGAAGGTAACTTCTTGCGTGTGGGTTCATCTCGCTATCAGGACCCGCAGTTCAGGCGGCAGAATCCAAACTTTACCTCGATTAGCCGATTCGGTATCGGTGTTCTTTCCGCATTTATGGTTGCCGATGAAGTGCGGGTTATCACGTGTCATCCTCAGGAAGAGAAGGCAAGGGAGCTTACCCTCCGGTCGGTTCATGGGAAGTACCTCATCCGGCTAATGTCAAAAGACGATGAGCAAGTGCCTGCCCTGAGTAGAGCTCATGGGACGTCTGTAAGGATGCGCATCAGGCCGAGCGCAAAGCTGGGTGACGTGGAGAAGATCCTGCGCCACTGGATCATCGTGCCAAGGTGTGATGTGCGCCTGTATCTGAGTGATGACCCCTCCTGCATCCGGGTGGGTTTTGGCAGTGTTGAAGACGCGTTGAAGAGTTCCGTTGAGTCCTGGCAAGGCGGCACTGCTCAGGTTCGGACAGGGAAACTCGATTATGGGCAAATGGCGTACGTCACGCGTTGGAGCAAGATTTTCAAGCAATCATCAATCTTGCCCTATCAGTTTGGTTCCCGTTTTCGTTCTCGTCCGAGTGCTAGTCAAAATGATCGTCTTATTCCACCTGGAACCTGTGTCGAGGGGATTAGAGTCACCACCTCTCCTCCTGGCTACAGTGGGTCGAACTCCGTATGGGCCTTGGTGGATGTCACCAATAACGACGCAATTAGAACAAACGTAGCGCGCACGGGCATCGAGCCATCCGAGGCTTTTCGGACTTTGAGTGCTTCCGTGCAGTCGGCCCTAGTGGAGCACATCAACGAAGAGATCCGTAGCCTGCACCTCTCGCGAGGGTTTTCGGCCACCAGGGCTGCTGCTGAGGCTGACCATCTTACGCAGCCAATCCTGCAGGCAGTACAACGGGGAAGGTACCCTCGTACCCCTGACGGCATGGACAAGGTGACGGCGTATCTCATTGAATCAGATGAAGGACGTCATCTAGTTTCGCTTGCTGAGTTGGCGGAACTTCGTGAGATTGCCGCCTTGGAAGGGCCACTTACGTCACGTACAGAAACCTTCTTGGCGTCCCTCCCAACCCAGACAACACTTAGGTCGCTTCTTGGCTTTGCAGGCATGCCCGGGGAGATCGTGCCGGACGTCCCCTTGCTATGTAGTTGGTCTCCGTCGACGCTCTTTGGTAGGTGGCTGCTTGACCAATGGGAGATCAGCGAGATATCACCGAAGTTGAACGGTGAGATTCTTGAGGTCAGGTTTCGCCCGAGAGACGAACTTGTTCCACGATGGATCTGCTCGTCTTCCCCAACCTCTGCACCTGTTTCTGAGTTGACGGATCGGTTGCTCGAGCGATCAGAGCGGGCGTCGGGCGATAACATTTGGATTATGAATCGAGGCGTTCAGTGTGACATTGATGAGCGTTTCGAGAGTGTCGCCATAGGGTCCGAGCTATTCATGCTCGGGTCACACCCTCTCCGCTCTATCAAGGCGATATCACAGGATGTTAGTGATACGGACCGTCTTTGGCTTGGAGGACTCATTGCGGCAGTGGCTGCACACAAGTCCAAGTCCTACGGTCCCACGATTCAACATGCCGCGCGTTTGAAGTTCAACGCTAGTAGAGTCCATGAGGTGGCGGCGGAGCTAGATTCCTACGGCTTTTTCGATTTGGTCGACCGGGGGTCGGTGCTCGATGCCCTCGGTTCTATTTCGGGTTCTTTGTACGACTGTTGGCGTTCGTATCGAAGAGAGTACTATTTGTAGCAGCCTGTGCCGGTCGCCGAGGCGACTCATCATGGACCTACTAGTTGGCGTATGTGTGGATTCTATAGTTGAGAGATAGCTCCAGCTTGACCGCCTTTAGGTGTAGGGGTGTTGAGTTGCCGACTGTTCTCAAGATAAAGAGCTGCCCCGGCATTACGTGCTGCGATAACAGCCCTTATGCGTCGGGTAAGCCGGTCAGGTCTGAAAGCATGTAACTCACTGAGGTCTGAGTAACGCCAGTCGCCGTAGCACACACCGAGTAGGGTCGCGTCAGCGGCGACGAAAGGCGGCATCAACGTTTGCCAGTCCATGCTCGTGCACAGTACAAGGGACAGTCTCGCCAGCGCCGCTTGCTGCCATCCCGTCTGCCGTCGACCCACTCCTGTGGAGCGGGCCGCCGCCCGGCCCGCCACGTCAAGCGGACCTTGACACCCGTACGGACGCTGGCGGGTCGGGCAGAGGTCTGCTCGGCTCGCCCGGGTCGACGGCAGACGGGGTGACTCCCACCGCAACCACCCACGGACCGCGAGCCGCTGGCGGACCCCCGGCCATCCTAGAGCCGGAGCGCCCCCGTCGGAGGCGCAGTAACCGCAATCTCGCCACTGCCCGGCAGCCGCCGACGGACCCGGCGTCCGCTCCCCTACGCCGCGCGGTGCTCGCCGCGCGGCCCGGCCGGCTGTCGGCCTATCACCCTGCCGGGCAACGGCCTGTCGTCATCCGGCGACCCATCGGGATCCCGCCCTTCGCGCCAGCCCGCCGGGCGTGGCCGGAGTCGGAGCGACGGACGCGCGCACAGGCGGCGGCGCGTGCGGCCCGTCAAGGGCTGCCTTGAAGACGCACAGAAGTTCCACGCCGTCTCCCTTTACAGCCCATGGGGCGGGCCAACATGATCTGTCCGGCTTGGTGGTTAGGCTCTGTCTCATGAGGCAGGCAGATCCGGATTGGGCCTACGCGGATGGCACGGCGATCGAGCTGGTGCTAGGGGACTTCATCGAGGCGGTGCAGGCGGGGAACTCGGTACCGCTGGTGAAGGACGGTGAAGTCGTGGCGGTCGTGGTGTCGCCTGAGGTGGCGGAGGCTGGCCGGCGGGTGCTGGGCCAGTAGCTCGGCTCCTCTACACCAGTCGGCTCGTATACCCGGCCTCGACCAGGCGGCTGTAGGCGGCGCGGACGTCGTCGGGGACGTGCTGGGGGATCGCGAAGCCGAGTTCGGCGTACTTGTCGATGCGTTGGGTGTCACCGACGAGCATGTCCATGACCTTCTTGGTGTCGCCGATGCTGGTCACGTAGTCGTCGAGTGAGAGCGGGTGCGACGCGCAGATCACGTCGACCTCGGGCCAGAGCTTCTTGCAGGTGGCGTACGCGCGGCGCTGTTGGTACGGGCGGGACATCAGGATCACCGATCGGGCCTGAATTTGGTGGTCGGCGAGGAGCGCGCGGGTGTGCTCGATGTTCTGGCCGGTGTTCTTGGCCTCCGTGTCGATGAGGATCGCGTCGGCCGGCACGCCGTGGGCTATGGCGTACTCGCGGTAGTGGACGGCTTCACCTCGGGGGAAGGTGCCGATGGTGGTCGGGGCGTTGGCACCGGTGAAGACCAGCGTTGGATACATCCCTTGGTGGTAGAGGTCGGTGGCGATCTTGGCGACTCCGAGGTCGTGGCTGCCGAGTCCGATGCCCACGTCAACCGGCCGGATCTCGTGGTGCATGTGGTGGTAGCGCCACAGGCGTTCGGCGTCCGCCCGGTGTTCGGCGGGGATGGCCGGGGGGTTCGTGGGCATCATGTCGATCTCTCAGTCGGGGATCTTGAAGGTGTACGACCAGGTGAAGCGGGATGCGGCGTGGACCCCTCGGGCGAACTCGACCGGTCGGCCGTCGTGGGTGAACGTCGTGCGGTGCAGGACCATGACGGGCTCGCCGGCTGGGAGCTGGAGGAGTTGGGTTTCCTCGGGAGTGGGCATCCGTGCGCGTACGGTTTCGGTAATCGTGTCCGGTTCCAGTCCTCGGCCGGTGAGGATGGCGAAGCCTCCACCTCGTCCGGCTGGCCCGGGTGTCGGGTCGACCAGCGAGGTCCCTTCCACGTCTTCCGGCCGGTAGTAGCTGGTCAGGGTGTGGGTGGGCACGTCGGCTTCCTTGACCAGGCGGGCGCGTTCGTAGACGGGTGCTCCGGGCTTGAGCCCGAGCGCGTCGGCGGTTTCGGCGTCGGCCTTCGTCAGGCGTACCTCGTTGGTCTGGTCGCCTGGTGCCCAGGTGCGGCCGGTGGCCTCGCGGTCGGCGGCAAACGCGACGAGCCCTGACTTCCACTTGCTCTTGGCGTAGCGGTCGATGCCGAGCCGCTTCATCGCCACCCGTGGTCGGACGACGGTGCCGCGTCTGCGGACGGGCGTGACGAGTCCTTCGGCTTCGAGCATCCGCACTGCCTGCCGGACGGTGTTGATGTTGACGCCGTGCTCGGCGGCGATCTCGTCCTGCTTCGGCAGGGTGCTGCCTTCGGTGTAGTCGCCGCGTTGGATGGCTTCGCGCAGGAGCGTCGCCAGATCCCGGTACCCGATGCCCACTCGCTCCTCCTGGCCGTGCGCTGCGTAGAGCTATCTCTACCAGCAAGTGTGTCCTACTGGCGAACATTAGAGCTAGCTCTATTGACAATGCGGTCGACGATCGGGTCACATAGAAATAGTTCTAATGCTGGTTGGGTGGGAGATCATGATGCGCGGTGCGGTGGAAACTTCTAACTCGTCCGGATCATCCCTGATCCGTACTCCCGGCACCCCGCACCACGTCGCCCCCGGCGTCGTCAAGGTGGGCGGGGCGTGCTCGTCCTGCGGTGGTAGGGCGTGGAAGTTCGTCCGCCAGTGGGCGGACCTACGCGCCATCGGGCAGGGGGCTACCGCCGTGCGGCGGCTGGTACGTCGCCCATGCCTGGACTGTTCGGGTTCCGGTCGTGCGGCGTCGTGCTGAGGCTGGCCCGGGGTGGGTGCTGGTGTGGGGCCTCGACCCGAACGTCGTCCCGTGAATGGCCCGCCCATCCCGGTGCCTCGCGCACCGATGCCGCGTCGGCCGGGTGTTCCCATACCGGGTGATCTGGTGTTGATCGACCGTCGGGCGTCGGTGCAGTTCGGTGGTGACCGGGCGTTGTGGTTGCGGGTGACGTCGGTGGACGACCGACCGACGTATGACGGGTGGGTGTGGCTCACCGGTTACTCGATCAACCGGGCCACCGGTGAGGCGTTGGCGCGGCGTGAGGTCTTCGTGCAGATCGCCGGCCTTCAGATCCAGCCACGGAAGACAGCGAGCACGCCGCCGCGTAGGAACGCGGGGCCGGCCAGGAGGGGACGCGGTGTTTGACATTCGGGTACGGCTCGGCGCGGTGTTAGAGATCAGCGCGGCGGATCGCCTGATGCCCTCGGACGGGCCGGTCACGCTGTGGGTCACCGGGGTCCGACTGATCGCCCACCGCCCACCCCACGACGAGTGGATCTGGGTCGAGGGGATCAGGCTCGGCCGGACCGGTCGGCGGGGCCAACAGGCACAGATCCTGATCCGCGCAAGCATGCTCCTGCCGGAGAACCCGCCCCGATGAGCACCTACCTGTCCGGTGCGGCCCGTGTTCGGCTTCGGGAGGCTCAGGCGCAGCTCGACCGGCATACGCCGTCGAGCGGTGATGGTCGTTGCGGGGGCTGCGGCGAGGAGGGTCCGTGTCCGCCGCGTCGGGCGGCGTTGCGGTTGTTCGGCCAGTACGGGTGTCTGCCGCGCCGGTGGCCGGGTGCGTCTCGGCCGGAGACGGTGGGAGTGTCGTCGTCGTGGTCGGGGTGGTTGGCCGCTGCGGTGGAGGGTGTGACGCCGAACGGCTGAGGTGACTTGTTCTGTCATGCAAACAACTCATAAGCTGCTGTGATTCATGCAGTATTCATAGGTGGGGTGGCCCGCGATGGCGTACGAGATTCCGACGCCGAAGTACCTGCGCGTGTTGAACACGTTGCGGAAGCGCATCGAGGACGGCGACTACGTCCCCGGTGCGGCGCTGCCGTCGGAGAATCAGCTCTCCACGGAGTTCGGGGTGTCCCGTCCGACAGTGCTCAAGGCGCTCGGCATCCTCAAGCAGGATGGCTGGATCGAGTCGCAGCAGGGCAAGGGCAGCTTCGTGCGCGGTCGTCCCGTTTCCGGCCGTACCTCGCCGGACTACGCCCGGGATGCCGTCGAGCTGGACGAGACGGGGGAGACGGAGATCCTGCACGTCGGCCCGGTCCTGGCCTCACCGCGTATCGCGGCGGAGTTGCAGATCCCCGACGGCACACCGGTCTACGAGCGGCGTCGTCGGACCGTGTCGGAGGCGGGGCCGGTGGACCTGGTGTCCACCTTCGTGCCGGTGGACATCGCGGTGGGTACGGACATCACCAAGCCAGACCCGATCCCGGGCGGCCTGCTCGACCTCATCGCCCGACACAAGGGCCTCCGCGCCGACTACGCCACCGAACGCATGACCGCCCGCCGGGTCAACGAAGCCGAAGCGGCGGCCCTGGACGTACCGGCCGACGAATCGGTGCTGAGCGTCGTCATCACCGTCCACCAGGCGTCCGGCGACCCGATCATGGCATCTGTGCTGGTCATGCCGGGCAGCCGTCACGAGATCGAAGACACCTACGCGCTGTCTTGAGGGGCCTCCTGTGCAGCCAGCATGGATGCCGCCTCGTCGAGGATCTGTTGCGTCTGGTCAACGGTCAGCCGGCGGATGTCCCAGATCAACCGGGCGGCATCCGAAGCGGCCGCGTTGATCGAGGTTTGTCCGTGCGGTATGGCGATGCCGGTCAGGGCGGCGAGGTCGTCGGCGGGTACCGCCAGCAAGGTAGCGAAGCTGACCAGCAGGTCGGATGTCAGTTCCTTGCGGCCGTGGCCGATCATCCCGAGCGTGGATGCGGCCAGGTAGTGGGGAGTCAGTCGCGCTAGGCACTTGGCCGCGCCGATCCAGTCCAGGTTCCGATTGCGGAGCATGTGGAGGATCAGTCCGCCTGGTCCTGGTGGGTACTGCTCGCGCGGGGACAATGGCGGGACCGACTGAGTACGGGTTTCCTGGGGCAGTGCGCGTACCGCCTGGCGAAGCTGGTGCCGGTGCAACGCCGGTAGCCGAATCGTGTGCCCGACGAGTGTGGCGGCGAGTCTGCCGGCTGCCGCGTCCAGTGGGGCCAGCTCGTCCGGTACCGGAAGTGCGGCGATCACGAGCAGGTCTGCGGCGTGCAGGTCGACTGTCGACGCCAACTGCCGCAGCAGCACTGGGTTCGGCGTCGCACCGTTGAGAAACGCGCGGACCTCCTGTGCCCCGACGCCGGTTCTTCTGGCGAGGTCGAGCGGGCTCAGCTTCCGGTGCTCCAGCAGCCGGGTCATCGGTGTGGATAAGTCTGCCTCGCTGCTCACCCCGCCAGGCTAGAGCGCGTCTCGCCTCGGCGGTCATGCCCGTGCCGGCTGACAACAACTCTCCACATCGTGCGAACGGCTCACTTTCGCCTTGCTTGTGCTTACAAGCTGACGTAGCTTGTTAGATCAACCGGTTGTCAGGAAGACGACTGGTAAGGCTAGGAGGCTGTTCGCGTGGTTCCGATGACGTTGAAGGTGCCGGTCCCGTCCGAGTACGTGTTCCCCGCCGGTGCGCTGTGCCTCGGGGTGTCGCCGCAGCTCGATTTCGAGCGGCGGGGTGAGGCGGACAACCAGGCGCGGGACAAGGAGACCGGGGAGCGGGTCTGGGTGGTGCGGGTGATGGACCTGGACCCGGAGGCCGGGAAGTTCGGCCGGTCGACGGAGGCGAAGGTGAAGGTGGTGGCGGCGCAGCAGCCGGTGCCGCCGCCGTCGACGGTGCCGGGTTACCCGCCGGCCGTGGAGTTCGAGGGTCTGACCTTGACCCCGTACGTGGATTCGCAGCGGTGCAAGCCGGGTCGGTCGTCGGGTGACTGCCGGTCGCGGATGGCGTACTCGCTGCGGGCGACGGCGATCCGTCCGGCGTCGGCGGTGCCGGGTTCGGTGGCGGCCTGACCGCACCTGATTGTGCGCGCGGGGCGGGTCGTTTCCCCGCCAAGAGTCCCGACCCGTCCCGCGCTCTCCCATCCCTCATCTGGTGAAGGAGGGCGTGATGCCCACCGTAGTTCCCCCTGCCCTGATCCCCTCGCAGGGTCGCCGCCTGTGCGGGCGGTGGTCCTGATGTCCCGTACTCGTCTGGTCGGTCTACGACACGCCTACCGGGAGGCGGAGGCCGTCCTACGGTCGGCGTTGCGGTTACCGCCGGCCTCGGCGCGGGTTTGTGCGATCCGTTGCCCGTACTGCTGCCGGTGGGTGAAGCCGCGTCGGTTCGATCTGCGGCGGATGTCGTGCCGGTCGTGCATCGCGACGTTGGGTCGTCCGGGGCGGGGTGGTGACCTGTGCCTCTGATCAACATCATCCCGGCGGAGAAGATCCCGGTAGCGCCGATGAACGTGCGTCTGCCGGCGTGGCGGGTGCCGGGTTGGCTGCTGGTGTTCTGGTGGCTGGCCCGGGGCCTGTTCCGCCTCACCGTCCTCGCCGTCCGCTACTGGTGGCTGACTGCCCCGGCCGCGCTCGTCCTGTGGGTGCGGGCGGAGTTCGGCGGCCTCGTCCTGGCCGGCGTCGTCCTGGCGGTGGCCGCCGGTTGCGGGGCGTGGTGGCGGTGGCATCCGTCGTCGTGGCTGCGGTTCGGCTGGTACCCGATCGTCGCCCGGTTCCGGCTTCTGTTCGTCTACCGGCGGCGGTGGGCGTCGGTGATGGCGACGTGTGGGCTGGCGACCGCGTTCGCCGGGGACCGCTACGTCCCGCACCTGCTCAAGGTGCGGTGTGATCGGTTCGGCGATGAGCTGACGGTACGGATGCTGCCCGGTCAGATCCCGGACGACTGGGGGCAGGCCGCGGAACGCCTCGCCTACGCCTTCCGCCTGCGCACCGGGCAGGCGCGGTCGGCGGTGCGGGCGGATCGGGTGGTGCTGCGGTTCGTCCGCCGTGACCCCCTCGCCGGTGTCGTCGCCCCTCTGCCCGTGCCCGAGGTGCCCGTCCTGGACGGGCTCGCCCTCGGCGTCGACGAGGACGGCCACCCGTACCGGCTGCGTCTGACGGGGTCGCATGTGCTGATCGCGGGGGCGACCGGGTCGGGCAAGGGATCGGTGCTGTGGTCGCTGATCCGGTCCCTGGCCGGCGGTATCCGGTCGGGCCTTGTCGAGGTGTGGGCGTTCGACCCGAAGGGCGGCATGGAGTTGGCGGCGGGGGTGCCGCTGTTCGCCCGGTTCGCCTACGACGACCCCGACAGCATGGCCGGCGTCCTCGACGACGCGGTGAAGCGGATGCGGCTACGGGCGGCCCGACTACGCGGGGTCACCCGCCAACATGTGCCGACGGTGGAGGAACCGTTGCTCGTCCTGGTCGTCGACGAGCTGGCGGCGTTGACGGCGTACATCACGGACCGGAAGGTCCGCGACCGGATCAAGGAATCCCTCGGCCTCCTGCTCTCCCAGGGCCGGGCGGTCGGCGTGCACGTGGTCGCCGCACTCCAAGACCCGCGCAAGGACGTACTCCCGTTCCGCGACCTGTTCCCCACCCGCATCGGCCTACGCCTGACCGAACCCGAGCAGGTGGACATGGTCCTCGGCGATGCCGCCCGCGACCGGGGCGCCCTCTGCGACCGCATACCAGAGTCCTCGCCGGGGGTGGGGTTCGTCGTCCTCGACGGAGTCCGCGAACCCGTCCGGGTCCGCTTCGCCTACCTCACCGACGACGACATCCGCCATCTCGGCCGCACCTACCGACGGCTTGACGCCACCAGCGACAGCGACGAGCAGGAGGTGACCCCGTGAAGGCTGACACCGAGCGGGTGGAGGGCGTGGTCCTGGTCCTCATCGTCCTCACCGTCGGCGGCCTGGCCGGGGCCGCGTCGTTCACCCACGTCCACGACTGGACCATGGCCAACTCGCCGGCCGGTACCGGGGACTGGTTCGGCTGGGCCAACGCCGCCATCTCCGAACTGCTCCCCCTGGCGGCGCTGCTGACCATCCGCCGTCGCCGCCGCACCGGCGGCCCGGTCGGCTACCCGCTGTTCCTGCTCGTCTGCGCCGTCGCGCTGTCCCTGGCGGCGCAACTGGCCGTAGCTCATCCGAGCCTGTCCGGGTGGCTGCTGTCCGCCGTCCCCGCCCTGGCGTTCCTGGGGCTGTCTAAGCTCGTCTTCTCCACCACCCCCACCCCTGCCGCCTCGGTGCCGGCGGCCGGCGACATGGCGGCCGATAGCTCCGACTGGGGCGTGTGGTCGCCCGACGACGACCAGACCGACGAGCGGCCGTCCCTGCGCCTGGTCGACGTCGACCAGGCGGCGACCGTCGAACCAGCCCGACCGATGGCAGTGCAGCGACCGGGGCTCGTGCCGGTGCCAGCGGCGGCGTTCGCACCCCGCAACGGTGCCAACGGCGCGGAGCGTGACCGGTGAACCAACAGGAACTCTTCCCCACCACGACCCCGACCAAGGTCGAGCAGCCTCGGCCGGGGTCGCGGGCGGACCGGATGCGCAAACCCCTCGCCAAAGACGCGCTCAAGCAACTCGCCGAACAACACGGCGTCTGCGTCCGCCCCCTGGCGCTGCGCCGCACCGACACCACCACCGGCCTCACCGAAGTGGTGGAGGTGCCGTGCGGGGCGACCCTGGCAGCGAAGTGCAAGCCGTGCGCGGAACGGGGCCGGCGGCTGCGCATCCAACAGATCCGCGAGGGCTGGCACCTCGCCGACGAACCCACCATCCGCCCCGACAAGCCGGGTGAGGACGTGCTCGCCCTGGTCCGGGTAAGGGCGCATCTGGAGTTCGAGCGCGAAGCCATCCAGTACCAACCCCTCACCCCCGACGAGCGGGCCACACACCTGGCCGAGCTCGACGCCGCCATCGCCGAACTGGACGAAGCCCTCGGCGAAACCAGCCTGCGCGGACACCTCACCCCGAAAGACCGCGACGAACGACCCCGCCGCAAAAGGTCGACCCGGCGGCGGCAGGACTCCCCGGACCTGCCCCGGCTGCCCGTCGACCCGCGCACCGTCGGCCGGGCCTACTCCGGCAAAGCCGGGAAGACCTACCGGCCGTCGATGCTCATCACGCTCACCCTGGGCTCGCACGGACCCGTGCACTCCCACCTACGACGCGGGGCCTACGTCGCGCCCTGCGAGTGCGGGCAACGACACGGCCCGCACGACGACGTCCTCAGCACCCCTGTCGATCCGACCACCTACGACTACCGGCGGGCGGCCCTGGACTCGATCCACTTCGCCCGAATCCTCGACCGGTGGTGGCAGAACGTCCGCCGCGCCGCCGGCTGGAACGTCCAGTACGCGGGCGCGGTGGAGCTGCAACGTCGACTCGCCCCACACGCGCACTTCGCCATCCGGGGCACCCTCCCGCGCCGGCTGCTCAAGCAGATCGCCGCAGCTACATACCACCAAGTGTGGTGGCCGTCCTTCGATGAGCTGGTGTACCGCGTCGACAAGCCACCGGTGTGGGACGTCGACCAACAGGCGTACGTCGACCCCAAGACCCACCAGCCGCTACCCACCTGGGGCGAAGCGCTCGACGCCCTGGAGGAACCCGACAGCCGACCCGCCTACGTCGCCCGCCTCGGCCGGATCGACGCCCGGGGTATCGAGCAGGGCACCCGCGACGCCGAACGATCGATCCGCTACGTGACGAAGTACGTCACCAAAGACCTGACCGACCAGGCCAAGCCACGATCCGACCCGCAGAAGGCACACTTCGACCGCCTGCACGCGGAACTGTCCGTGCTGCCGTGCTCCCCAACCTGCGCCAACTGGCTGCTGTATGGCGTCCAGCCCGACGGCGTCAAGGCCGGCTTGACCCCGGGCCGGTGCACCGGGAAGGTCCACCAACGCTCCACCCTCGGCTTCACCGGCCGCCGCGTGCTCGTCTCCCGCCAATGGTCCGGCAAGACCCTCGCCGACCACCGGGCCGACAACCGGGCCTGGGTACGAGCGATCCTCGCCGGCGGCATGGCCGACACCGAGGAACACGACCAGGCCGCCGACGACCCCGACGGGTCGAAGCGATACCGGTTCGAACTCGCCCGACCCGAAGACCCCGACGTCCCACCGCTGGAACACCGACTCCTGCGCGCGATATCGGCACGCATCCGATGGCGCGCAGACCTCGACACCGCCCGGATACGAACAGCGACCACCGCAGCGACGACCGATCCACCCGCCGCGCTCGCGGCCTCAAGCCTGGGAGGAGCAACCGCATGAACGACGAGCTGTTGACCGCTGACGAGGTCGCCGCTCGGCTCAAGGCAACCCCGCGATTCGTCCGCCGGCTGGTCGCCGAACGACGGATCGCCTTCGTCAAGGTCGGCCGCCTGGTGCGCTTCGAGGCGTCGGCCGTCGCCGCCTACATCGACAGCAACCGGGTCGTACCGATGACTCGGGCGCACCTGCGTGACTACCTGGGGGAGGTGGCCTGATGGCGGCCAGCAAGGGCCGGCGGCGTTTCGGCAACGTGCGTCGCCTCCCGTCGGGGCGGTACCAGGCGCGGTACGTCGGGCCGGACGGATTGGAGCGGAAGGCACCGCGCACCTTCGAGAGTGAGCGCCAGGCGGCCAAGTGGTTGACCGTGGTGGAGTCGGAGATCATCAAGGGGGAGTGGACGGCACCGGAGGCGGGAGAGATCAAGCTCGACGGGTACGGCCGGAAGTGGATCGCCGAGCGGAAGCTCCAACCGCGCACCCGGGAGAACTACGAGGATCTGTTCCGGCTGCACATCGGCCCCCACCTCGGCGCGCTGGCCCTGGGCGCGATGAAGCCGCAGACCATCCGCACCTGGCGGCGTACCCTGCTCGACGGCGGTACGACGGAGCCGCAGGCGGTCAAGGCGTACTCACTGCTGCGGGCGATCCTCAATACCGCCGTGAAGGAAGACGAGCTGATTCGGCAGAACCCGTGCCGCATCCCGGGCTATGACCGCTATCACACGCCGGAGCGCCCGGTGGCGACCGTTGCCCAGGTGCTCGCGCTCGCCGGGCGAATGCCACCCCGGTTCGCCGCGCTGGTGATCGTCGCTGCGTTCTCCGGTCTGCGCTGGGGCGAGCTGGCGGCGCTGCGGCGCTCGGACGTCGACCTCACGGCCGGCACGGTCCGCGTCCCGCGCAAGCTGGCCGCACTGCGCAACGGGATGGAGTTCGGTCCGCCGAAGTCGGCGGCGGGTAACCGTACGGTGACCCTTCCGGCGGCGGCCCGGACAGTGCTCGCGGACCACCTGGCCGCATACGTAGGGGAGGGGCCGGAGGCGTTGGTCTTCACCGGGGACAAGGGGGCGGTGCTGCGTTCCGGCAACTTCCGCCGGGCGGTCGGCTGGGCGTCGGCGCTGCGGGCGGCGGGCATGCCGGCCGGGTTCCACTTCCACGACCTGCGGCACACCGGCAACAACCTGGCGGCGGCGACCGGGGCCAGCACCCGGGACCTGATGCACCGGATGGGGCACGCGAGCATGCGGGCCGCGCTGGTCTACCAGCACGCGAACAGCGAGCGCGACCGGGAGATCGCCGACGGCATTGACCGCCGGATCACCAAACAGGCGAAGCGGGCAGCGGCCCCGGCCAGGTCGAGCAAGGGCAAGGGCGAGACGTCCAGGGTCAAGGCGAGTCAGGCCCCGGCGAAGGCGTCCAAGGGCAAGGCGACGAAGCGGAACGTGGCCGACGAGAAGCCAGCGGCACGCACGACGGCCAAGGGCACCAAGGCGGCCCGTCCGGCACGCGGACCCGCCTCGGACGGCACGGTCGACGCTATTGGCACGCCAATGGCACGCAAGATCAAAGAGAGCTAGAACGAGAACGTCCCAGGCCCGGCGATCATGCCGTTGATCTGGGCCGGAAGCTTTGGAGCGGGCGACGAGAATCGAACTCGCACCGTCAGTTTGGAAGACTGAAGCTCTGCCATTGAGCTACGCCCGCGCTCGCACCCCGGACACCCGGGACGCGCCGACAGCCTACCCGGTCACCCCACCGCCCGCGCAGCGGCATTCCGGGCACCCCTCCTTCCTGATCGTCACCACGTCGGCGATGCGGCGCTATCCCGCCGCCCGGATAGCGCCATATCGGGGAAAAGCCGCCAGGCCCACCCGCCCCCGGCACCTCGCAGCGGGCGCGACGGCATACACTTCTCGTCGCCACGGGGTGTGGCGCAGCTTGGTAGCGCACTCGCTTTGGGAGCGAGGGGCCGTGGGTTCAAATCCCGCCACCCCGACTGCGTGTGCTGCCGGGTCGTCCCGGGGGCGACGCCGATTTCCGCGCGGTACGCCGGGCGCTGCCGGAGCAGCGTCCCGGCTCGCCTACACTCGATGCGCGCAATCACGACCAGAGTCAACCTGAGATCCGTCAAGGAGTACGCCTGTGAAGAGCACCGTCGAGACTCTGAGCCCGACGCGCGTGCGGCTCGCCATCGAGGTGCCGTTCGTCGAGCTCGAGCCGAGCCTCAAGAAGGCGTACCGGGAGATCGGTTCGCAGGTGCAGGTTCCCGGCTTCCGCCGGGGCAAGGTGCCGACCGCCGTGATCGACCAGCGGGTGGGCCGGGGCACCGTCCTCAACGAGGCGGTGCAGGAGGCCATCCCGCAGAACATCCTCGCCGCGGTCCGCGAGCACGACCTGAAGACCCTCGGCCGTCCGGAGGTCGAGATCACCGAGTTCAACGACGGTGACTCGCTCAACTTCACCGCCGAGGTCGACGTCCGTCCGGAGATCGCCCTGCCCGACCCGGCCACCGTCGAGGTGACCGTGGACGAGCTCCAGATCGACGACAGCGAGATCGACGAGCAGGTCAAGAACCTGCGGGAGCGGTTCGCCACGCTGAAGACCGTCGAGCGGGCCGCCGCCGAGGGTGACTACGTGCAGATCGACCTGAACGCCACCGTCGACGGCGAGGACGTGCCGGGCGGTTCGGCGAGCAACATCTCGCACGAGGTGGGCAGCAAGCAGCTCCTGCCGGGGCTGGACGAGGCCGTGGTGGGTCTCGCCGCCGGTGACAGCACCACCTTCACCACCCAGCTCGTGGGCGGCGACTACGCCGGCCGCGACGCCGAGGTGGCGGTGACCGTGCGTACGGTCAAGGAGAAGGAGCTGCCGGAGCTGGACGACGACTTCGCCCAGATGGCCAGCGAGTTCGACAGCATCGAGGAGCTGCGCAACGACCTGCGCGAGCGGGTCACCCAGGGCAAGCGGGTCGAGCAGATCTACGCCGCCCGGGACAAGGCCCTGGAGCAGTTGGTCGCCGCCGCCGAGGTGCCGGCGCCGGAGGGTGTCGTCCGCGAGGAGGTCGAGAGCCGCAAGCAGGCGATGGTCGACCAGTTGGAGCGGATCGGCGCTTCGATGGAGGAGTACCTCGCCGCCGAGGAGAAGACCGAGGAGCAGATCGACGCCGAGCTGAACGAGGCGGCGACCGAGGGCGTCAAGATCCAGTTGCTGCTGGACACCCTGGCCGACGCCGAGGACACCCAGGTCTCCGACGACGAGTTCGGTCACGAGATCGTCCACCGGGCGCAGCGCGCCGGGATGGCCCCGCAGCAGTACTACGACCAGCTCGTGCGCTCCGGCGCGGCCGCCGCCGTCTTCGGCGACGTGCGGCGGGGCAAGGCGCTCGCCTCCGTGATGGAGAAGATCAAGATCAAGGACACCGCCGGCAACGAGGTCACCCTCGACGCGCTGCGGGCCGAGGGCGAGCAGGCGCACGACCACGACCACGAGCACTGATCCGACCCGGTAGGCCGCCGTCCGCCCGTTGCGGTGGACGGCGGCCGAAACCCTTTTCCGGGTACGTCCCGACGACGGCTGCGCTGAGAGCGAACAGTGTCGTGACCGGGAGTCGATCACCCGGTCGAGCGGTTAATGTCGGGTACGACGGTACGGAGAGCGAAGGGCTGCCATGACCGACATGCACATCCCAGCGAAGCCGCTCCGGGCGATCGAAGCCCGAGGTGGCGACACCATTGGCAACCTCGACGACTCGGTCTACAACCGGTTGCTCAAGGAGCGCATCATCTTCCTGGGCAGCGAGGTGACCGACCAGGTCGCCAA
Organism: Micromonospora sp. NPDC092111; assembly: GCF_044755745.1. NCBI lineage: Bacteria > Bacillati > Actinomycetota > Actinomycetes > Micromonosporales > Micromonosporaceae > Micromonospora > Micromonospora sp. NPDC092111. Next base: position 4,901 of record NZ_JBIVRQ010000027.1, on the reverse strand, counting down.
CCGCATCTGCGCGCAGTTGCTGCTGCTCGCCGCGGAGGACCCGGACCGCGACATCAACCTCTGGATCAACTCGCCGGGTGGCTCGGTCTACTCCGGCATGGCGATCTACGACACCATGCAGTTCATCGACAACGACGTGTCGACCGTGGCGATGGGCATGGCGGCCTCGATGGGTCAGCTCCTGCTCTGCGCGGGCACCAAGGGCAAGCGGTACGCCCTGCCGCACGCGCGGATCATGATGCACCAGCCGTCCGGCGGCCTCGGTGGCACCGCGTCGGACATCGCGATCCAGGCCGAGCAGATGCTCTACACCAAGCGGATGTTCCAGGAGCGGGTCGCCCACCACACCGGCCAGAGCCAGGCGCAGATCGAGGCCGACTCCGACCGGGACCGCTGGTTCACCGCCCAGGAGGCCCTGGACTACGGCTTCATCGACAAGGTGATCATCGGGGCCGCCCAGGTTCCGGATGGCGCCGGGACCCTGAGCTGAGGAGCTGACGATGACCGACCTGAGCCTGCCGCCCCAGTTCGCGGCCGTGCACAACCGCTACGTCCTGCCGTCGTTCGTCGAGCGCACGTCGTACGGGGTCAAGGAGTCCAACCCCTACAACAAGCTCTTCGAGGACCGGATCATCTTCCTCGGCGTCCAGGTGGACGACGCCTCCGCCAACGACGTGATGGCGCAGTTGCTGACGCTTGAGGGCACCGACCCGGACCGCGACATCATCATGTACATCAACTCGCCCGGTGGCTCGTTCACCGCCATGACGGCGATCTACGACACCATGCAGTACGTCCGTCCGGACATCTCCACCGTCTGCCTGGGCCAGGCGGCCAGCGCGGCGGCGGTGCTGCTGTCGGCGGGTACGCCGGGCAAGCGGATGGCGCTGCCCAACTCGCGGATCATCATCCACCAGCCGGCCACCGAGGGCGGCTACGGGCAGGGCTCGGACATCGAGATCCAGGCCCGGGAGATCCTGCGGATGCGGACCCAGCTGGAGGACATGCTCTCCCGGCACTGCAACCGGCCGATCGATCAGGTCCGCAAGGACATCGACCGCGACAAGATCATGACGGCCGAGGAGTCCAAGGAGTACGGGCTGGTCGACACGATCCTGACCAGCCGCAAGAAGGGCCTGCTGGCCGCCAACGCGGCTCGCTGAGCACGGTCGGGTCGGAGGTCGGTCGGGCGCTGCGTTCCCGGCCGGCCTCTGACACACCCGTTTTGGGGGTCGGAGAAACCACCGCCAGCGGGTAACGTCGGGTCCGTACCGCGCGCCGGGTCGGACCGGCGGAACGGATTCACCACGGACGGGCGCCCGGCGCCCGCAGGTCAGGGCCGGTCTCCGGTCGACGAGTGCAGGGAGAACGTAGGTGGCACGGATCGGTGACGGCGGCGACCTACTGAAGTGCTCGTTCTGCGGCAAGTCGCAGAAGCAGGTCAAGAAGCTCATCGCGGGCCCAGGGGTCTACATCTGCGACGAGTGCATCGATCTCTGTAACGAGATCATCGAAGAGGAGTTGGCCGAGTCCGGCGAGGTGAAGTGGGAAGAGCTTCCCAAGCCGATGGAGATCTGCCAGTTCCTCGACACCTACGTCGTGGGCCAGGACCAGGCCAAGAAGGCGCTCGCGGTCGCGGTCTACAACCACTACAAGCGGATCCAGGCCGAGGCGGCCGGCGCGCCGGGCTCCGGCAGCGACGCGGTCGAGCTGGCCAAGTCCAACATCCTGCTGCTCGGTCCGACCGGGTGCGGCAAGACCCACCTCGCGCAGACCCTGGCGCGGATGCTGAACGTCCCCTTCGCGATCGCCGACGCCACCGCGCTGACCGAGGCGGGCTACGTCGGTGAGGACGTGGAGAACATCCTCCTCAAGCTCATCCAGGCCGCCGACTACGACATCAAACGCGCCGAGACCGGCATCATCTACATCGACGAGGTCGACAAGATCGCCCGCAAGTCGGAGAATCCCTCGATCACCCGGGACGTCTCCGGCGAGGGTGTGCAGCAGGCGCTGCTGAAGATGCTGGAGGGCACGGTCGCCAACGTGCCGCCGCAGGGTGGCCGGAAGCACCCGCACCAGGAGTTCATCCAGATCGACACCACCAACGTGCTGTTCATCTGCGGTGGTGCCTTCGCCGGGCTCGACCAGATCATCGAGTCGCGTACCGGCAAGGGCGGCACCGGCTTCGGCGCCCGGCTCCGGTCGATCTCCGAGCGGTCCACCGACGACATCTTCAGCCAGGTGATGCCGGAGGACATGCTCAAGTTCGGGCTGATCCCCGAGTTCGTCGGCCGTCTCCCGGTGATCACCAACGTGCGCAGCCTGGACCGCAGCGCCCTGGTGCGCATCCTCACCGAGCCGCGCAACGCCCTGGTCCGGCAGTACCAGCGCCTCTTCGAGCTGGACGGGGTCGAGCTGGAGTTCGACCAGCCGGCGCTGGAGGCGATCGCCGACCAGGCCATGCTGCGGGGCACCGGCGCCCGTGGGCTGCGGGCGATCATCGAGGAGGTGCTGCTCTCCGCGATGTACGAGGTGCCGAGCAACCCGGACGCCGCCCGGGTGCTGATCACCCGCGAGGTGGTCCTGGAGAACGTCAACCCGACCATCGTGCCCCGCGAGTTCACCGGCCGACGGGCCCGCCGTGACCGCGAGGAGAAGTCGGCCTGACCGGCCTCCCGTACCGCATCCCGGAGCACGGCCGCCGCAAGGGGCCGTGCTCCGGCGCGTAACGCCTTCCCACGCCCGGATCCGATGCTGGCCGACGCCGCCCGGCAGCACCGCAACCACAGGCCGCCGGCAGCACCGCAACCACAGGCCGCCGGCAGCACCGCAACGGCGGGCCAGCAACCGCGGGCCAGCAACGGCGAGCCGCCAGCAGCACAGCACGGCGAACCGCTGACCCTGGTCCCGGACGGCCGTCCGCCCGTACCCTGATCTCCATGCGCGTCGCCGTCTGCCAGCTCAACGCCCGCGACGACCGGGCGGCCAACCTGGCCGCCGCGGAGGCCCTGCTGGTCAGGGCTGCGGCGGCGGGTGCCGACCTGGCGGTCCTCCCCGAGTACGTCGACTACCTCGGCCGGGCCGCCGGCATGCCGCCGGCGGAGGGGGTGGACGGCACCGTCGGCACGTTCTTCGCCGGGGTGGCCCGCCGGCTGGGCATCTGGCTCGTCGCCGGTTCCTTCCACGAGGCCGGCCCGGATCCGACCCACACCTGGAACACCTCGCTGGTCTTCGACCGGTCCGGCACGCTCGCCGCCAGCTATCGGAAGATCCACCTGTACGACGTGGAGATCCCCGGCCGGGTCTCCTATCTGGAGTCCGCGACGGTGGCCCCCGGGGAGGAGCCGGTGGTGGTCGACGTGGAGGGCCTGCGGGTCGGCCTCTCCATCTGTTACGACCTGCGCTTCCCGGAGCTCTACCGCCGGCTCGCCACCGACGGGGGAGCGCAGCTACTGGTCGTCCCGGCCGCGTTCATGATGCACACCGGCCGGGACCACTGGGAGGTGCTGCTCCGCGCTCGGGCGATCGAGAACCAGTGCTTCGTGGCCGCCGCGGGCCAGACCGGTGACCACGACCCGGGCCGGACCTGTTTCGGACGCAGCATGGTGGTCGACCCGTGGGGGACGGTGCTGGGCCAGGTGCCGGACGGCCCCGGCCTGACCGTCGTGGACCTCGATCTGGACCGGTTGCGGACCATCCGCGCCGAGGTGCCGAGCCTGGCGAACCGCCGGCTCTGACTGCTTGTTCTGTCCTGCCTTCCGCAGGTCGCCGGCGAGGTACGCGGGCTGGCCCGCGCGCTCCACCGTGACCCGTCCGGTCCCGGTCCCGCCCCGCGATCAGCAGCAACGGTGCGTCCAGTTGGCCTGACCGCACCGCACCGGCACCGCCGGCCGCACCGCGTCCCCGCCCCAGCCCGTGCCGGCCGCGCCGCTGGGACTGCCGCCTGCGCCGCCGGGACGGCCGGCCGGCGCTGGCCGCGCCGCTGGGACTGCCGCCCGTGCCGCCTGCGCCGCCGGGATCGCCGCCTGCGCCGCTGGGATCGCCGTCCGTCCGCAGCCGGACGAGCGGGATCGATGTGCCACGCCCTCGGCGGCCGGTCAGCCCTGGAGCAGCACGCCGACGACGGCGAGGCCGACGATCGCGGCGGCGGTCACCAGCAGAGCGGTGGTCATCCGGGACCGTCCGCGCCGGGCCAGCCGACCGACCGAGAGTACGACGACGACGAGGACGACCGCCGCGATCACCAGTTGCCAGAACGGCAGCAGGAGTCCGAGCAGCGCGTCTTCGGCGAGGGTGACCGCGGGGGACCGGAACGCCTCATCCATGGCTGCCACTCTGGCACGCCGGAGCCCGTCGGCGGCGTTCTCGGTACGCCGCACCGGTGGAAGACACGTCCGGGCAGGCAGTGACGATCATTGATTTGCCTTCCTGGGGACGTCCGCGTAACTTTCTCTCTGCACGGGGGAGGCCGGACGAACCGGCCGAGAACGGGCACCAGGATCGTGGCGGGGACGCCGAGCGATGCTGAGGATCGGGCGGTGCGAGGCACTCCGGAAGACGGGGTTGCAATCGCGGAACTGACCGGGTAGTGTTCGAAAGCCGGCAGGGAGCCGGGCGGATGGCCGCGAAGCGGCGATCGGCCGGTCTGCCGCTTCCCACGATAGAAACGACCGTCGGTAACGGCGTGCGTCAGCGTGGATCGGATTGGATCACGTCGAAGAACTCGGAACGCGAGTTTGACTGCGAGAAACACTCCGAGTAAGTTAGGGAGGTTGCCCCGGACCGGAAGCCGCGAATGCGGAGTTTCGATCGGTGTGTGGTTGTTCTTTGAGAACTCAACAGGGTGCTTGATAAGCCAGTGCCAATTTGTTTATACCCCGTGCTGGTCAGGCTTCGGT
>NZ_JBIVRQ010000026.1:0-46768 GCF_044755745.1 Micromonospora sp. NPDC092111 | reverse complement strand
GCGCCCCGCGCCCCGCGCCCCGCGCCCCGCGCCCCGCGCCCCGCGCCCCGCGCCCCGCGCCCCGCGCCCCGCGCCCCGCGCCAAGATCGTGCTACTTCCAAGAAGTAGTGGCATCCGACACACCGCGAGGCCACTACTTCCACGATCGAGCGCGATCTTGCGACCGACCGACCGGCGAACCCACCGCCGCGCGGGCGGACACCGCGCCGGGCAGGCACCGCGCGGGGCAGGCACCGCGCGGGGCAGGCCACCCCGCCGGGCGGGCCACCCCGCAGACAGGCCCCCGCGCAGCCCAGGCCACCCGCAGACGGGCCCACACGCAGGCAGGCCACCGCGCAGGCAGGCGGCGCGGGCGGGGAGTCAGCGGACGACGCGGCCACGGAGGATGATGCGGGTGGGGGCGCGGACCACCCGGAGGTCGCGTCGGGGGTCCTCGGGGTAGACCACCAGGTCGGCCAGGCCACCCTCGACCAGGCCGGGGAAGCCGAGCCACTGGCGGGCGCGCCAGGAGGCGGCGGCGAGGACGTCCACGGCGGGCATGCCGGCCTGTTCGTGCAGCAGCAGCATCTCCTCGGCGGCCAGCCCGTGGTCGATGCCGCCGCCCGCGTCGGTGCCCACGTAGATCGGCACCCCGGCCTCGTGCGCGGCGCGGACCACCTCGGGGAAGCCGTCGCGCAGGGCGAGCATGTGGTCGGCGTACCCGGGGAACCTCGCGCGGGCCTGGGCGGCGATGCCACCGAAGGTCCGGATGTTGATCATTGTGGGGACCAGTGCGGTGCCCTGCCGGGCCATCAGGTCGATCAGGTCGAGGCTCAGGCCGGTGCCGTGCTCCACCGAGTCGACCCCGGCCCGCACCATGATGTCCACGGCCGACTCGCTGAAGGTGTGTACCGCCGCGCGTGCCCCGACGGCGTGCGCGGCGGCGACGGCGGCGGTCATCGTGTCGGCGTCCCAGGCCGGCGCGAGGTCGCCGACGCCCCGGTCGATCCAGTCGCCGACCAGTTTGACCCAGCCGTTGCCGGCGGCGGCCTGCGCGGCGACCGTGGCGGCGACCTCGGCCGCGTCGACCTCCACGCCGATGTCGCGCAGGTAGCGCTTCGGCGGGGCCACGTGCCGGCCCGCGCGGGCCAGTCGCGGCAGCTCGGCCTCGTCGTCCAACTCCGGGTACGGGTACGGCGAGCCGGCGTCGCGGATGGCGAGCACCCCGGCGTCCCGGTCGGTACGGGCCAGTTCGCGGGCCTGGTCCAGCGAGGTGATCGGGGCGCCGCCCCGGGCGATGCCGAGGTGGCAGTGGGCGTCGACCAGGCCGGGCAGCACGAAGCCGCCGTCGGCCACGGTCTGCGCGCCGGGCACCGGGGCGAAGGTCACCCGGTCACCGTCGAGCCAGAAGTCCCGGACCTCGTCGTCGGGCAGGAGCACACCGCGCACATGCAGAGCCATGTGCACAGTCCTACCGGATCACCACCGGGCGTGGACGGGCAGGTGTGGTCAGCGGGGCCGGTTGTCGCCCTTGCCGAGCTTGTTGAAATCGATCTTGGGGAGCTTGAAGCCCGGCGGCAGCCCCTGACCGCCGGCCAGGTCAGCCGGGTCCATCCCCGGCGGGAGCTGCGGCATGCCGCCCGGGAAGCCGCCCGGCAGCCCGGCGCCCGCACCGCCGCGTGGCCGGTTGCCGCCCTTGGTGCCCTTGCGCTTGTTCTTCGGCGACTTGGTCGCCTTGCGCCGGCCGCCGGGCAGGCCCATCATGCCGCCCATCTGCTTCATCATCTTCTGCGCGTCGGCGAAGCGGTTGAGGAGCTGGTTGACGTCCATGACGGTGACGCCGGAGCCGGTGGCGATACGGGCCCGGCGGGACCCGTTGATGATCTTCGGATTGGTCCGCTCGGCCGGGGTCATCGACCGGATGATCGCGGTGACCCGGTCGAAGTGCTTGTCGTCCAGCTCGCCGAGCTGGTCCTTCATCTGCCCCATGCCGGGCATCATGGCCAGCACGTTGGCGATCGGGCCCATCCGCCGGACCGCGATGAGCTGGTCGAGGAAGTCCTCCAGGGTGAACCGCTCACCGCCCATCAGCTTGGCGGTCATCTTCTCCTTCTGATCGGTGTCGAAGGCCGCCTCGGCCTGCTCGATCAGAGTGAGGACGTCGCCCATGCCGAGGATCCGGCTGGCCATCCGGTCGGGGTGGAAGACGTCGAAGTCCTCCAGCTTCTCGCCGGTGGAGGCGAAGAGGATCGGCTGCCCGGTGACCTCCCGGACCGACAGCGCGGCACCGCCACGGGCGTCGCCGTCGAGCTTGGACAGCACCACACCGGTGATGCCGACCCCGTCGCGGAACGCCTCGGCGGTGCGGACGGCGTCCTGACCCACCATGGCGTCGATGACGAAGATGACCTCGTCCGGGTCGACCGCGTCGCGGATGTCGGCGGCCTGCCGCATCATTTCGGCGTCGATGCCGAGCCGGCCGGCGGTGTCGACGATGACGATGTCCCGGGCGGCCCGCTTCGCGTGCTCGATCGAGGCGCGGGCGACCTGCACCGGGTCGCCGGTGCCGTTGCCGGGCTCCGGGGCGTACACCTCGACGCCGGCGCGCCCGCCGAGCACCTGGAGCTGCCCGACGGCGTTGGGACGCTGGAGGTCGGCGGCGACCAGCAGCGGCTGGTGGCCCTGGGCCTTGAGCCAGCGGGCGAGCTTGCCGGCCAGCGTGGTCTTGCCGGAGCCCTGGAGGCCGGCCAGCATGATCACGGTGGGCGGCTGCTTGGCGAACTGGAGCCGCCGGCCCTCGCCACCGAGGACGTTGACCAGCTCCTCGTTGACGATCTTGACGATCTGCTGGGCCGGGTTGAGCGCCTGGGAGACCTCCGCGCTGCGGGCCCGCTCCTTGACGTTCGCGATGAAGCCCTTGACCACCGGCAGCGCGACGTCCGCCTCCAGCAGCGCCATGCGGATCTCGCGCGCGGTGGCGTCGATGTCGGCGTCGGTGAGCCGTCCCTTGCCGCGGAGCTTGGTGAAGATCCCGGACAGGCGGTCACTCAAGGTGTCAAACACGCGAACATCCCGTTTGTCGTTTTCCGGCGGGCACAACGCGGCCGGGCAGGAGTCCAGCCACCGCTAGGGTAGCCCGCCACCCGCCACCGCGCTCCGGCCCGGCCACCCCGGGGCGAACCCCCGTTCCACGACGAGATCAGGCGACCAGGCCCGACTGGTACGCGAAGACCACGAGCTGGGCCCGGTCCCGCGCGCCCAGCTTCACCATCGCCCGGCTGACGTGGGTACGCGCGGTGGCCGGGCTGACCACCAGCCGGCCGGCGATCTCGGTGTTGCTCAGCCCCTCGCCGACCAGCCCCAGCACCTCCCGCTCCCGCTCGGTGAGCGCGGCGAGCCGGGGATGCGGGCGGGCCACCCGGGCCGGGCGGGCCGCGAACTCCCGGACCACCCGGCGGGTCACCGACGGCGACAGCAGCGCCTCCCCCTCGGCGACGAGCCGGATCGCCCGTAGCAGCTCGGCCGGCGGGGTGTCCTTGGTCAGGAAGCCGCTGGCCCCGTGCCGCAGCGCGTCGAAGACGTACTCGTCCAGCTCGAAGGTGGTCAGCACGACGACCCGGGTGCCGGCCAGCACCGGGTCGGCGACGATCCTGCGGGTCGCCTCGATCCCGTCCACCCCGGGCATCCGGACGTCCATCAGCACCACGTCCGGGCGGACGGCGCGGGCCAGCTCCACCGCCCGCAGCCCGTCGGCGGCCTCCCCCGCCACGGTCAGGTCGTCCTCGCTCTCGACCAGGGCGCGCAGCCCGATCCGGATCAGGTCCTGGTCGTCGGCGAGCAGCACCGAGATCATGTGGCCTCCTCGACCGGCAGCGTGACGGACACCCGGAACCCGCCGCCGTCCCCCGGGCCGGCCCGGAAGGACCCGCCGAGCACGGCCACCCGCTCCCGCATGCCGGCCAGGCCGTGCCCGCCCGGCCCCGGGGGCGGGTGCGGTGCCGGGCCCCGCCCGGTGTCGGTCACCTCGACGGTGACCGCGTCCGGACGGTAGTCGACCCGGACGGTCGCGGCGGCCCGCCCGGCGTGCCGCAGCACGTTGGTCAACGACTCCTGCACCGCCCGGTAGGCGGTGAGGTCGACCGCCACCGGCAGCGTCCGCACCTCGCCGGTGACCTCGACGGCGACCGGCAGCCCGGCGCCGGCCATCCGGTCGCGCAGCGCGGGAAGCTGGTCCAGGCCGGGCACCGGCGTCCGCCCCGCCCCCGCCTCGCCCCGCCGGACGACGGTCAGGGTGACCCGCAGCTCGTCCAGGGCCTCCTTGCTGGTGCGGCTGATCGCGGCCAACGCCGCCCCGGCCTGCTCCGGCCGCTTCGCCAGCAGGTGCAGCGCGATCTCCGCCTGCATGTGGATCGCGGCCAGGCCGTGCCCCACCACGTCGTGCACCTCCCGGGCGACGCGCAGCCGCTCGGCGTCGGCGAGCTGACGGGCCTCGTCGGCGCGGGTGCGGGTGGCGCTCTCGCGGAGCAGCCGGACGGTGGTGCCGACCGCGAAGGGCACCACCACCCAGGCCGCCACCGGCATCACCCCGAGCAGGCCCCACTGCCGGGCCCCGACGAGGCCGCTGAGCAGCAGTAGGGCCAGCGCGCCGCCGCAGGCCGCCGTGGCGGGCCGCGACGGCCGGTAGGCGGCGACCGTGTAGACCGCGACGGAGAGCGCGACCAGGATCGGCCCGTACGGGTAGCCGAGCAGCAGGTAGGCGGTGTTGGCCGAGGTGGTGGCGGCGAGCGTCGCCAGCGGCCACCGGCGACGTACCGCCAGCGCCAGCGCGGCCACCGCCACCAGGGCGTACGTCCCGCCGGTGGCGGTGACGCCGGCGTTGCCCGCGGCGCCCCTGGTGCCGACCAGCCCGAACGCGAGCAGCCCGAGGGCGAGCAGGGCGTCACCCGCCCCGTCGCGCCACTGCCGGTCGCCCGCCTCCATGCCGTCATTCTGCGCCCGTTCCGGCCGGCGGTCGTGCCACCGCAGGCGACGACGTGGCTACGCCCGTCGACGTACGACGGCTCAGACGGCGGCCAGCACCGCCGCCTCCAGCCGGGCCCGTTCGGCGTCGTCGGGCCAGCCGCCGACCAGGTAGAACGCGTCCACCACGTCACCGCCCAGGGTGGAGATGCGGGCCGCCCGGACCTGGGCACCGGCCTCGTCCAGGGCGCAGGTGACCCGGTAGAGCAGCCCGGCCGCGTCGGCGGCGCGCAGCTCCAGCAGGACCGCGTCGGTGGCCGCCTCCCGGTGCCACACCACCCGGGGTGCGGCCCCCTCGCTCCGGGCCGCGAGGGCCCGGCCGCGCAGCCGCTGGGTGACCGAGACGTCGCCGTTGACCGCGCGACGCAGGTCGGCGCTGAGCGCGATCGGGTCGGGGGCGAGCCCGTAGCGGGGCTGGACCCGGCACTCGACCAGGGCCCGGCCGTCGACTGTCGAGGCGTCCGCGGCGAGCACCTCCAGCCGGTGCAGGGCGAGGCAGCCGGCCACGGTGGCGAGCAGGCCACGCCGGTCCGCGGCGGCCACCGAGACGGTGTCCTCGGTCAGGTGGACGACCGGCAGCGGCCCGGCCACCAGCGCCGGATCGGGGGCGGGCGGGGCGGGCAGCGCGCCGGTGTCCAGCGCGGTACGTACCCGGGACACCAACTCGGCGACGAGCCGCCCCTTCCAGTCCGACCAGGCGGCCGGGCCGGTGGCGGCGGCGTCGGCGCGGACCAGGGCGTGCAGCAGGTCCAGTGTGCCGGTGTCGCCGACCTTCTCGGCCACCCCGGCGATGGTCTTCGGGTCGGACAGGTCCCGGCGGGTGGCCACGTCGGGCAGGAGCAGGTGCAGCCGGACCAGCGTGCCGATCAGCGCAGCCTCCGGTGCGGGCAGCCCGATCCGGCCGGCCACCGCCGCGGCCAGCGGGGCGCCGACGATGCTGTGGTCGGCGGCGGGCTCGTGCCGACCGGCCCGGCCGGTGGCGCCCGCGCCGGGCAGCCCCTTGCCGATGTCGTGCAGGAACGCGCCGAGCAGCAGCAGGTCGGGTCGGTCCACCTCGCGGGTGTGCCGGCTCGCCTCGTACGCGGTCTGCACCAGGTGCCGGTCGAGGGTGAACCGGTGCACCGGGTTGTGCTGGGGCAGGCTGCGCAGCCGGGTCCACTCGGGCAGCCAGCCGTCGATCAGGCCGTACCGGTCGCAGGTCTCCCAGGCGGGCACCAGGCCGGGACCGGCGCCGAGCAGGGTGATCAGCGCGGACCGGGCGGCCGGTGGCCAGGGCGCGGGCAGCGGCGGGCAGTAGGCGGCCAGCCACTCGCAGGTGGCCCGGGCGATCGGCAGCCGGGTGGTGGCCGCGGCGGCGGCGATCCGCACCGACAGGCTCGGGTCGGGTCGGGCGCCGATGGCGGTACGGGCCAGCACCAGCTCACCGTCGTGCTCGACGACGTCCCGGGCGACCGGGCGGCGCAGTGGCCGGCCGTCGGCGCCCCGGCGGCGGCCGGAGCGGAGCCGGTCGGCGGCCCGCCAGGCGTCGTCGAGGGCGTGGCTGACGGTCCGGGCGTCGCCGGCCACCCGGCGCAGCAGGGCGTCGCCGTCGCCGTCGTCGGCGGGGCCGCCCGCTCGCGGCGCGGCCTCGGACCGGTCGGAAGGTAGCTGCCGCAGCGGCGCGGCGGCGGATCCGCCGGGCGGGAGCTGCCGCAGGCCGAGCAGGGCGGCGACGCCGTCGCGTTCCTGGGCGACCAGCCGGTCGACCCGGCGGCCCACCTGCTGGTGCAGGGCGTCCCGGGTGTCCAGCAGGCGCAGGTGGGCGGCCCGGACGGCGGGGCGCAGCGCGTCGGTGATCCCGGCGGTGGCGATGGCCCGCAGGATGCCCACGTCGCGCAGCCCGCCGGCCGCCTCCTTGAGGTCGCCTTCGAGCAGGAAGGCCAGCTCACCGTGGGTGTGCCAGCGGGCCTCGGTGATCTCCCGCAGCGCGGGGAGCTGGCGGACGGCGGTACGCCGCCAGTGGTCGGTGGCGGTACGGGTGAGGGTGTCGGCGAGCCCCCGGTCACCGGCGACGAACCGGGCGTCGAGCAGGGCGAGGGCGACCTTGACGTCGTCCTGGGCGACCGACAGCGCCTCGGCGAGGGTACGCACCGAGTGGTCGAGCCGGACCCCGGCGTCCCAGATCGGGTACCACAGCGAGGCGGCCAGTTCGTCCACCCCCGCCACCCCGGCGTGCAGCAGGACGAGATCGAGGTCGCCGTACGGCGCGCACTGCCGACGCCCGAGCCCGCCCACGGCGACCAGCGCGATGCCCTCCCGCCCCGGCAGCAGCGCGGAGAGCCACCCGTCGAACGCCGCCGCCCGCCCCCGCCGAGCCCCCTCGCCGATTCCCCCGGGAACCCCGACGACCTCGTTGATCAAGAGGTTTGCGTCACCGTGGTCGGCGCTGTCCGACGCATTCCTCTTGATCAACGAGGTCATCTGGGCGTTCCTCCTACAGGGCGTCGAGACCACGCTCGCCGGTGCGGACCCGGACGACCTCTTCGACGGCGGTCACCCAGACCTTTCCGTCGCCGATCTTCCCGGTCCGGGCGGCGGCCACGATGGCGTCGACGACCTTGTCGACGTCCATCTCGTCGGTGAGCACCTCGACCCGGATCTTGGGCAGGAACTCGACCGTGTACTCGGCACCCCGGTAGACCTCGGTGTGCCCCTTCTGCCGACCGTACCCCTGGACCTCGCTGACGGTCAGGCCAGCCACGCCGAGGGCGTGCAGGGCCTCCTTCACCGCGTCCAGTTGGTACGGCTTGATGACCGCGGTCACCAGCTTCATGTCCAAGCCCTCCATTCTCCGAACGTTAACCGGCGACCTTCTCGTCCACCGGCGCGGCGGCCGGTTCGGTGGCCTCCGGGGAGGCCGGCTTCGTGCCGCCCGGGGTGATCCCGGCCAGCGCGAACGCCCCACCACCGGCGCCGCCGGTGCTCGGGGACAGGTCGTAGCCGCTCTCCGCGTGCTCGGTGATGTCGATGCCCTCGACCTCGTCCTCGGCCTTGACCCGGAAGCCGATGGTCTTCTCGATGGCGAAGGCGAGCACCCAGGCGACCCCGAACGACCACACGGTGACGATCAGGCCGGCGAGGGCCTGGCGGCCGAGCTGGGTCACCCCGCCACCGTAGAACAGGCCGTCGGAGGCGCCGACCACGTCGCTGATCGCGGCGTTGACCGAGTTGGTGGCGAACAGGCCGAGCCAGAGCGAGCCGATCCAGCCGCCGACGAAGTGCACGCCGACCACGTCGAGCGAGTCGTCGTAGCCGAGCTTGTACTTGAGGCTGATGGCGAGCGCGCAGGCCACCCCGGCGACGATGCCGAGCAGGACCGCCGCCCAGGGGGCGATGAAGCCGCAGGCCGGGGTGATGGCGACCAGACCCGCGACGGCGCCGGACGAGGCACCGACCATGGTCGGCTTCTTGTCCTTGACCCACTCGACCGCGATCCAGCCGAGCACCGCCGCGGCCGTGGCGAGCTGGGTGTTGATGAAGGCGAGGCCGGCGACCGAGTCGACCGTCAGCTCCGAGCCGGCGTTGAACCCGAACCAGCCGAACCAGAGCAGGCCGGCGCCGAGGGCGACCAGCGGGATGCTGTGCGGCTTCATGCCCTCCCGGGGCCAGCCGAGCCGCTTGCCGAGCACCAGGGCGAGGGCGAGGGCCGCCGCCCCGGCGTTGATGTGCACCGCGGTGCCACCGGCGAAGTCGAGCGCGTGGATCTTGCCGCCGATGATGCCGCCGCCCCACACCCAGTGGGCGACCGGGAAGTAGACCAGGGTGGCCCAGCCGAAGGCGAAGAGCAGCCAGCCGGCGAACTTGGCCCGGTCGGAGACGGCGCCGCTGATCAGCGCGACGGTGATCACCGCGAAGACCATCTGGAACGCCATGAAGACGTACAGCGGGACGCCGATGCCGCTGGGGTTGTCCGCCGTGGCCCCCCACAGGTCGGTCTCGGCCAGGAAGGTCTTGGTGCCCAGGTACGCACCGGGGTCGCCCCAGAAACCGTTGACGTCGGTTCCGAAGGCGATGCTGAATCCGTAGAACCACCACAGAACAGAGATGAGCCCGATGGCGGAGAAGCTCATCATCATCATGTTGAGCACGCCCTTGGCCCGGTTGAGGCCGCCGTAGAACAGCGCCAGTCCCGGGGTCATGAGCAGCACGAGAGCGGTCGAAACCAGCAGCCAAACGGTATTGCCGCCGTCGATCGTCGGTGCTTCAGGCACGCTGGCCTCCTAAAGGTGAAGTTCCCTCCTTCGCGGCTTCCGGGGCAGCGTCGCCCGTACGCCGGTTGCGCGGAAGCTTGGTCGGCGGCTGTTTCCTGTACCGACACCGCTCGATTTCCGACGCGTGACGGGTTGTTTCCGGCGTGTGAAGAACGCCGATCTTGAGAATCGGAAATGGAAAGAGTGGCCGATCCTCTCCGAACGGCCACTCTTTCGCCCGATGCGCGCTCAGCGCAGGGCGTGCTCCAGGGCGTGCCGCTCGTAGTCGAGCAGGCGCAGGTCGCGCATCGGACGCCGGAGGTGGCCCTTGTGCACGATCCGGACGAACGCCGGCTCACCCGCGGCGGCCATCCGGCGGATGCCCTCCACGTGGTCGACGATCCGCTTGCGGATGGTCCGGATCAGCCGGTGCCGGTCCCGGGGGATCAGCCCGTACGCGTCGGCGAAGAGCCGCAGCCGGCGGGGCCGGTCCGGACGTCGCCAGCCCAGCGTGATCGAGTCCCGGTCGGCGAAGACCGGCACCCAGGTCCAGGCCGCGTACGCCACGTCGTAGATCCGGGCACCGGGCGAGGCGAGGTCGAAGTCGATCAGCCCGAGGGTGCCGTCCGGCCGCCAGATGACGTTGTGCGGGGCGGCGTCGTGGTGGCAGATCACCTCGGTGTCCGGCGGTGGCGGCCCGAACGAGCGCCAGACCGCGCCGGGCGACGGGGCGAAGCCGTACTGGGCGTCGTGGAACATCCGCAGCATGGTGGCCACGGTCACCAGCGCCTCGTCGGTGACCCAGTGCGGGGCCAGCGGGTACTCCCCGCACTCCCCCTCCAGGTACGACAGCACCTCCCGGTTGCGCTCGTCCATGCCCAGCGCCCGGGGCGCGCCGGTGAACCCGACGTACTCCAGATGGCGCAGGAGGGCGTGCACCGAGGGGGTCCACGGGCCGGCGTTGCGCCGGACGGTGTCGCCGACCCGTACCACGGTGCTCACGTTCCCGCCGTGCAGCGGGATCTCCTGCGAAGTCACGTACGGTCTCCCGAGGCCCGGTGCCGCGTGGCGGGGATCACGCCACCCGACGTACCCGCGATCGTCGTTCGTCACTGCGAGGTTACGCGTCCTTCGCGAGCGGCTCGGTGCCGAGCAGCGCGTCGACGAACTGCGCCGGGTCGAACGGGGCCAGGTCGTCCGCGCCCTCGCCGAGGCCGACCAGCTTGACCGGGATGCCGAGCTTGCGCTGGACGGCGATCACGATGCCGCCCTTGGCCGTCCCGTCGAGCTTGGTCAGCACCACCCCGGTGACGTTGACCACCTCGGTGAAGACCCGGGCCTGCTCCAGCCCGTTCTGGCCGGTGGTGGCGTCGAGGATCAGCAGTGTCTCGTCGATCGGGCCGTGCTTCTCCACCACCCGCTTGACCTTGCCCAGCTCGTCCATCAGGCCGATCTTGTTCTGCAACCGGCCGGCGGTGTCGATGAGCACGGTGTCGGTGCCGGCGTCGATGCCCCGGCGGACCGCGTCGAAGGCGACGCTGGCCGGGTCGGCGCCCTCGGGGCCACGGACCGTCTCGGCGCCCACCCGGCCGCCCCAGGTTTCGAGCTGGTCGGCGGCGGCGGCCCGGAAGGTGTCGGCCGCGCCGAGGGTGACCGAGCGCCCGTCGGCCACCAGCACCCGGGCGATCTTGCCGCAGGTGGTGGTCTTGCCGGCGCCGTTGACGCCGACCACCAGCAGCACCGCCGGCACGCCGTCCTTTCCGGCGGTACGCAGCGACCGGTCCAGGCTCGGGTCGAGGGCGTTGACCAGCTCGGCGGCGAGCAGGTCGCGCAGCTCGCCGGCGGAGCGGGTGCCCAGCACCCGGGTCCGCTCGCGGAGCCGGTCGACGATCTCCCGGGTGGCGTCGACGCCGACGTCGGCGGTGATCAGGCTGTCCTCGATCTCCTCCCAGGCGTCCTCGTCGAGGTGGTCCCGGCTGAGCAGGCCGAGCAGGCCCTTGCCGAAGGCGTTCTGCGAACGGGACAGCCGGGAGCGCAGCCGCACCAGCCGGCCGGCGGTCGGTTCGGGGACCTCCAGCGCGGGGGCCTCGACCACCGGCGGCTCGACCAGGACACCGGTGGACAACTCCGACTCCGGCGCCTCGACGGGCGGCCCGGCGAGGTCCTCCTCGGTCCTGGTGTCGACCTCGGTCTCCGGCAGCGGCGGCTGGGGACGCCGGCGCAGCCGGGGCACCAGCAGGCCGAGGCCGCCGAGGATCAGCACACCGAGCAGGGCCAGTGCGACGAGGAGGTAATCCGTCATGCCGAAATCCTGTCAGATGCCGGCGGCGGCGTCCCACTCACCGCCTCCGCACCGTGGCGAGCTGCGGGTACGCTCGCCGCTGCCAGGGGTGGCTCCCCCGCCCACGGGGTAGCAAAGGTGAATCGTTCTCTCCTCGGAGGTGCCACCATGACGGACCCGCGCCTGCTCATCGGCCCGCTGCTGCGCCGGGTCGTCGGCACGCGGGCCACGGTGTGGGTGGAGACCAGCGGGCCCGCCGTGGTCACCGTCCGCACGGCCGACGGGGCGTCCGGCACCGCGCCGACCTTCGCCGCGTACGACCACCACTACGCGCTGGTGGTGGTCGAGGGGCTCACCCCGGACCACGCCGCCAGCTACGAGGTGCTGGTCGACGACGAGGTCGTCTGGCCGGTGGCGGGCAGCGGCTTCCCGCCCAGCGTGATCCGTACCCGGGCCGACGACGACCGGGACCAGCCGGTGAAGCTGATCTTCGGGTCGTGCCGGGAGACCACCCAGCATGCCACCACCCGGAAGCTGCCCCCGGACGCGCTGGACGCGTACGCCCGGCGGCTGATGGCCACGCCCGACCCGGACGACCTGCCCGACCTGCTGGTGCTGCTCGGCGACCAGGTCTACGCCGACGTCACCTCGCCCACCGTGCGGCGGCTGCTCAAGCGCCGCCGGCGGCGACCGAAGGACGCCCCGGCCGACCAGGTGGTCAGCTTCGACGAGTACACCAAGCTCTACCTGGAGTCGTGGCGCGACCCGGAGATCCGCTGGCTGCTCTCCACCGTGCCGAGCGTGATGATCTTCGACGACCACGAGGTGATCGACGACTGGAACACCTCGAAGGCGTGGCGGGCCGATATGCGCGGGCAGCCCTGGTGGTCCGAGCGGATCCGCAGCGGCCTGGCCTCCTACTGGGTCTACCAGCACCTGGGCAACCTGGCTCCGGCCGAGATCGCCGACGACCCGCTCTACGCCAAGGTGGTCGCCGCCGAGGACGCCACCGACGTGCTGCGCGAGTTCGGCGAGCGGGTCGACAAGGAGGCCGACGAGGCGCACGACACCGAGCGCTGGCGGGCGGTGCAGTACCAGTGGAGCTACGCGCTGGACCTGGGCCGGACCCGGCTGGTGATGCTGGACAACCGGTGCAGCCGGGTGCTCGAACCGGGCAGCCGGGCGATGCTCCCCGCCGGCGAGTGGTCCTGGTTCCTGGACCGGGCGCACGGCGTCTACGACCACCTGGTGGTCGGTGCCTCGCTGCCCTGGCTGTTGCCGCCGGGAATCCACCACGTGGAGGCGTGGAACGAGCGGCTGGCCGACTCCCGCCGGCCGTGGGTGGCCGGGTTCGCCGAGCGGCTGCGCCGGGCGCTGGACCTGGAGCACTGGGCCTCGTTCCGCCGTTCCTTCGACGCCCTCGGCGCGCTCTTCGCCCGGCTGGGCAGCGGCGATCCGGGCAACCCCGGGGACCGGGTCGGGGCCGGGCCGGCGTACCCGGCGCCGGCCTCGATCAGCGTGCTCTCCGGGGACGTGCACCACTCGTACGTGGCCCGGGC
Source organism: Micromonospora sp. NPDC092111 (assembly GCF_044755745.1). Taxonomy (NCBI): domain Bacteria; kingdom Bacillati; phylum Actinomycetota; class Actinomycetes; order Micromonosporales; family Micromonosporaceae; genus Micromonospora; species Micromonospora sp. NPDC092111. Next base: position 33,701 of record NZ_JBIVRQ010000026.1, on the reverse strand, counting down.
CCGGTTCGACGATCCGGGGGTACGCACCCCGGTCCACCAGCTCACCTGTTCGCCGATCCACAACCAGGTGCCGGCGGCGATGCGCCCGCTGATGCGGCTGGGCTGGAATCCGGGACCGGCCGCCGCCACCCGGGCGCTGGCCCGCTCCGCCGGGGTACGCCGTCCCACGGTGCGCTGGAAGAAGCTGGCCGGCCCGTACTTCGGCAACGCGGTGAGCACCCTGCGGCACACCGGCCGGGACGCCGAGGTGTTGATCGAGGGCACCACCAGCGACGGTCACCTGCGCGAGGTGGCCCGTCAGCGACTCTCCTCTGCGGACTGAGGCCGTACCCTCGGTGCCGTGGACGACGATCACCGACCGGAGACGCTGCGCGCGTTGGAGCACGAACTGACCGCGCTGCTGCGCCGTGGCCGGGCACTGTCCATGGAGATCGCCCGCGAGGTGCACCCGAACCTGGAGCCGAACGCGTACGGCCTGCTGCTCTGGGTGCGCCGGTCCGGTCCGATCCGGCTCACCGACCTGGCCACCCTGCTGGGCATCGGCAAGGGCACGTTGAGCCGGCAGATCCAGGGCCTGGAGGTGCTGGGCCTGGTCCGCCGCGATCCGGATCCGGCCGACCGGCGGGCCGCCCAGCTCTGCCTGACCGAGGAGGGCACCCGGCGCTTCGACGCGGCCCGGACGGCCCGGATGGAACAGATGCGGCGTTCGATGGAGAACTGGCCGAAACGGGACGTCGAGGACTTCGCCCGGCTGATGCACCGGTTCAACGAGACGTTCTGAGCACCCCGCGGGAACCGGTCCGGCCCGGGTCGGAATAGAGCCGCGTCACGTCAGGTTGTTGCTTGAGGCAACAAACGCTTACGGTTGCCCGAGGCAACCCTTTCCCGACTCCCACCCGGAGGCAGCCACGATGACCCAGGCGACAGCGCCCACCAGGGCGACCGCCGTCGAGATGACCCACCGGCAGATCCTGGAGGCCCTCTCCGGACTGCTGCTGGGCATGTTCGTCGCGATCCTCTCCTCCACGGTCGTCTCCAACGCGCTGCCGCGGATCATCACCGAGTTGAAGGGCGGCCAGTCCGCCTACACCTGGGTGGTCACCTCGACGCTGCTGGCGACCACCGCGACCACCCCGATCTGGGGCAAGCTCGCCGACCTGACCAGCAAGAAGATCCTGGTCCAACTCTCCCTCACGATCTTCGTGCTGGGCTCGGTGCTGGCCGGCCTGTCCCAGTCCACCGGGCAGCTCATCGCCTGCCGGGTGCTCCAGGGCGTCGGCGCCGGCGGTCTCACCGCCCTGGCCCAGGTGATCATGGCCACGATGATCGCGCCGCGCGAACGCGGTCGCTACAGCGGCTACCTCGGCGCGGTGATGGCCGTCGGCACCATCGGCGGCCCGCTCATCGGCGGCGTGATCGTCGACACCTCCTGGCTCGGCTGGCGCTGGTGCTTCTACGTCGGCGTGCCGTTCGCCATCGCCGCCCTGGTGGTGCTCCAGAAGACCCTGCGACTGCCGGTGGTCACGCGCCCGGCGAAGATCGACTGGTGGGGCGCCACCCTGATCACCGCCGCCGTCTCGCTGCTGCTGATCTGGGTCACCCTGGCCGGCGACAAGTACGACTGGATCTCCTGGCAGTCCGCCGTCATGGTGGCCGGCGCGGTCCTGCTCGGCCTGCTCGCCGTCCGGGTGGAGAACCGGGCCAGCGAGCCGATGATCCCGCCCCGGCTGTTCCGCAACCGCACCATCACCCTCGCCGTGGTCGCCAGCATCGCGGTCGGCGTGGGCATGTTCGGCGCCTCGGTCTTCCTCGGCCAGTACTTCCAGATCAGCCGGGGCGAGAGCCCGACCATGTCCGGCCTGATGACCCTGCCGATGATCCTCGGCCTGCTGGTCTCCTCCACCGTCGTCGGCCGGATCATCACCAACACCGGCCGGTGGAAGCGGTACCTGGTCGCCGGCTCGGCCCTGCTCACCGTCGGCTTCGCGCTGATGGGCACGCTCCGCTACGACACCCCGTACTGGCAGCTCAGCGTCTACATGGCACTGATCGGCGTCGGGGTGGGCATGACCATGCAGAACCTCGTCCTCGCCGTGCAGAACACCGTCGGCGTGCACGAGCTGGGCGCGGCCAGCTCGGTGGTCGCCTTCTTCCGCAGCCTCGGCGGCGCGATCGGCGTCTCCGCGCTCGGCGCGGTCCTCGGCCACCGGGTCAAGGACTACATCGCCGACGGCCTGACCGGGCTGGGCCTCCCGAGCGCCGGCTCGGGCAGCGGCGGCGCCCTGCCCAACGTGCACACCCTGCCGGGGCCGATCCGCACCGTGGTGGAGAGCGCCTACGGACACGGCGCCGGGGACATCTTCCTGGCCGCCGCCCCGTTCGGGCTGATCGCCCTGATCGCGGTCATCTTCATCAAGGAGGTGCCACTGCGCCGGCACAACGGGGACGCCCTGACCGACGCCGTCGAGCAGGAGTCCACCGTCGCGGCCGGCGGCGGGGCGGCGGTGGTCCGTACCGGGACCCGGGACTGACCCGATGGACACCCCGGTCGACCGCGAGGAGTACGGCCCGCGGGCCCGCCCGCTGACGTTCGAGCGGGGCACCGACGGACCCCGGGTCGTGCTGGTCGGCGTCGACGGCACCCGGACCTCGCTGCGCGCCGCCTCGTACGCGGCGGGGTTGGCCCGCCGGCAGGGCGCCGGGCTGGTGGTGGTCTTCGTCAGCTCACCGGCCGCCTACGCCACGCTGATGTCCGGTGTGGTGGCCGGCGCGGTCCAGCAGACCCACGACGAGCTCGCCGCCGAGCTGCGCCGGGAGTGCCGGCGTGGGGCCGAGGAGCTGGGCCTGCCGGTGACGTTCCTGTGCCGGCGCGGCGACGCGTACACCGAACTCCGCGCGGCGGCCGACGAGTGCCGCGCGGACCTGGTCGTGGTGGGGTCGTCCGAGCAGGCCGGGCACCGCCTGGTCGGCTCGGTCGCCAGCCGGCTGGTCCGCACCGGCCGCTGGCCGGTCGTCGTCGTCCCCTGACCGGCCCCACCCGGCCCCTCGTCGCCCGATAACCGCTCGCCGGTGTCGGACCCGACCGCGAGGATGTCCGGATGACGTGGACAGCCCCGGAGATCACCCGGACCCGAGAACTCACCGTCGGCGACGAGCGGGCCATGCTGGAGAGCTGGCTCGACTTCCACCGGCAGACCCTGCTGCGCAAGTGCGCCGGGCTGACCGCCGGGCAGTTGCGCACGCCGAGCGTCGAGCCGTCCGGGCTGACCCTGCTCGGCCTGGTACGTCACCTCGCCGAGGTGGAGGCCTGGTGGTTCCGGGAGAACTTCGCCGGTGAGCAGGTCGACTACCCGTACTTCACCCCGCAGACGCCCGACGCCGACCACGACGTCAGCGCCGCCGACGCCGAGGCCGACTTCGCCACCTGGCACCGGGAGGTCGCGCTGGCCCGCCGGGCCGTGGCCGGTCGCTCCCTCGACGAGACGTTCACCGAGGTCGGGCCGAAGAAGCGCACCTTCAACCTGCGCTGGGTGTACGTCCACCTGATCGAGGAGTACGCCCGGCACAACGGCCACGCCGACCTGATCCGGGAACGCATCGACGGCGTCACCGGCTTGTGACCGTCCCGCCGGGCGTCAGTACGCCAGCGCCGCCCGCAGGTAGCGCAGCCCCTCCGGCCCGCTCCACCGGTACGCGGACAGCCCGGCCACCCGGGCGCCCCGGACAGCCCAGTCCTCGTCGTCGACGAAGAGCACCCGCGCGGGCGGGGTCTCCAGCGCCGAGCAGGCCGCCTGGAAGTACTCCTTCGCCGGCTTGTGCACCCCGACGACCGAGGAGTTGACCACCACGTCCAGCTCGCCGACCAGGCCCAGCGCGGTGAGGTCGGTGTCGAGCAGGTCGGTCGCGTTGGTGCCGAGCCCGACCCGCACCCCACCGGCCCGCGCCTCGCGGACGAACGCCAGCACCTCGGGGTCGACCTCGCCCCGGTAGCGCTGCCACTGCTGCACCGCCGCCCGGGCCCGATCCGGGCCGACCGACTCGGTCAGCGCGTCGGCCACGCTGGACACCCAGTCGGCGTGGCTGATCCGGCCGGTCAGCACCGGCTGGAGCCGCCCCCACTGCATGGCGATCTCGCCGAGCACGCCCTCGGCGAGGCCGTACTCCCGCTCCACCCCGGCGGCCACCGCCGGGTCCCAGCGGCGCAGCACGCCGTCGAAGTCGAGCAGGAGCGCCGTCGCGCGTTCCCGAGCCACTACTGATTCTCCTCGCCGCGGCCAGGCCGCTCGTCGTCGGCCCGGTTGAGCCGTTGGCTGATCACCTGGGTGACCCCGCTGCGCATGGTCACGCCGTAGAGCGCGTCGGCGATCTCCATGGTCCGCTTCTGGTGGGTGATGACGATCAACTGGCTCTTCTCCCGCAGTTGTGCCAGCAGGGTGATCAACCGGCCCAGGTTGACGTCGTCGAGGGCCGCCTCCACCTCGTCCATGATGTAGAACGGGCTGGGGCGGGCCCGGAAGATCGCCACCAGCATCGCCACCGCGGTCAGCGACCGCTCCCCGCCGGAGAGCAGCGACAGCCGCTTGATCTTCTTGCCCGGCGGCCGGGCCTCCACCTCCACGCCGGTGGTGAGCAGGTCCGCCGGATCGGTGAGGATGAGCCGGCCCTCGCCGCCGGGGAAGAGCACGGTGAAGACCTGCTCGAACTCCCGGGCGGTGTCGGCGAACGCGCTGGCGAAGACCTCCAGGATCCGCTCGTCGACGTCCTTGACCACGGTGAGCAGGTCCCGCCGGGTCGCCTTGAGGTCCTCAAGCTGCTCGGAGAGGAACTTGTAGCGCTCCTCCAGCGCGGCGAACTCCTCCAGCGCCAGCGGGTTGACCTTGCCGAGCAGGGCCAGTTCCCGTTCCGCCTTGGCCGCCCGCTTCTCCTGCACCGGCCGCTCGTAACGGACCGGCTCGGGCACCGGCAGGCCGTCGCGTTCGGCCGCCGCGACGTCCACCTGGGTGGGCGGGACGGGCTGGTCCGGGCCGTACTCGGCGACCAGGGTCACCACGTCCAGGCCGAAGTCCTCGGCGGCCTTCGCCTCCAACTGCTCGATGCGCAGCCGCTGCTCGGCGCGGGCCACCTCGTCCCGGTGCACCTGGCCGGTCAGCCGCTCCAGCTCGGCGCCGAGCCGCTTCGCCGCGCCGCGTACCTCCTGGAGTTCGGCCTCCCGGGCGGCGCGCTGGCGGGCCACCGCGTCGCGGTGCTCCTCGGCCGCCGCGATCGACGCGGTGAGCCGGCTCAGCGCCTCCCGCGCGCCGCCGACCACGGCCCGGGCGATCCCCGCGCCCCGGGTCCGGGCCGCCCGCCGGGCGGCGGCCCGCTCGCGGGCGGCCCGCTCGGCACCGGCCTGCCGGGCCAGCGAGTCGGCCCGGCCGGCGATCGAGGAGACCCGCTCCTCGGCGGTACGCACCGCCAGCCGGACCTCCATCTCGTTCTGCCGGGCCCGGGGCACCGTCGCGGCGAGCTGGTCCCGCTCCTCGGTGGAGGGTTCCGCGTCGATCGGGGTGTCCTCGGCCAGCCGCAGCCGCTCTGCCAGCTCGGCGAGGGCGGTCAGGTCCCGTTCCCGGGCCGCCTCGGCGCGGGACCGGCTCTCGCCCAGCCGGTCGGTCTCCGCCTTCGCCGACCGGGCCGCCGCGCCCAGCTCGGCGAGCCGGCGGGCGGCGGCGTTGCGGTGGCTCTCCGCCTCCCGCCTGGCGGCGGCGGCGTGCTGCACGGCCTCCTTGGCGGCGGCCACCTCGGCGCGCGCGTCGACGAGCTGTTCGCGCAGCTCGGCACCGGTCCGCTCGGCGGTGAGCCGGTTCGCCCGCGCCTCCTCGACGGCCGCCTGCACCTCGATGAAGCTGGGTGCCTTGGCCGACCCGCCGGCCGCCGCGTACGCCCCGACCACGTCCCCGTCCGGGGTGACCGCCCGCAGCTCCGGGTTCCCGGCGACCAGCTCGGACGCGGCGGCGAGGTCGTCGACCAGCACCACGTCGCGCAGCGCCCGGTGCACCGCCGGCCGGATCTCGGCGGCGCACTCCACCAGGTCCGGGGCCCACCGGGCGGTGTCCGGCAGCTTGGGGCGCAGCGCCTCGGCGGGACCGGTCATGCCGGGGCCGGCGGGGCTGCCGACCAGCAGGCCGGCCCGGCCGGCGTCGGAGATCTTCAACAGTCGCATCGCCTCGACGGCCTCGTCCACCCCGCTGACCGCGACGGCGTCGGCGAGCCCGCCGAGCGCCGCGGCGAGTGCCGCCTCGTGGCCGCCGGCGACGGTGAGCAGCCCGGCCAGGCTGCCCAGCAGTCCGGGCACCTCGCCGGCGCGGGCGAGCAGGGCACCCGCGCCGTCCTTGCGGCGCAGGCCGATGGCGAGCGCCTCCTCGCGGGCCTTCCAGGTCGCGGCGTCCTTCTCGGCGGCCCGCTCGGCGTCGGCGAGGGTCCGGACGGCGGCCTGCGCCTGCTCCTGGACGGCGACCGCCTCGGCGTGCCGGGCGTCGAGTTCGGCGTTGTCCCGGTCGGCCTCGGTGGACTGTTCGGCCACCGCGTCCAGCTCGGCCTGGGCCTGCTCGGCCCGGCCCAGGGCGTCGGTGTGCGCGGCGGCGAGCCGTTCGATCTCCTCGCCGGCGCTGGTGGTCCGGGCCCGGGCCGAGTTGACCTGCCCGGTCAGCTTGGCCAGCCCCTCCCGCCGGTCGGCGATCGCCTTGGCGGCGGCGACCAGCTCCCGCTCGGCGGCGGCGAGCTGGCGTTCCAGCTCCTGCCGGTACTCGACCGCCTCGGCGAGCCGGATCTGGTCGTCGGTGAGCGCCGCGCGCAGCTCCTCCTCCTGCTCGCGGACCTGCTGCGACTCGGCGTCGAGCTGGTCGGGGTCCCGACCGGGACGCTCGTCCTCCGGGGTGGCGCTGAGGTGGCGCAACCGCTCGCGGGCAAGCTGCTCGATGGAGCGGAACCGCTCGGCGAGGGCGGAGAGCTTGTACCAGGTGTCCTGGGCGGCGGCGAGCAGGGGCGCGTCCTCGGCCAGGGCCGCCTCCAGCTCGCCGAGGCGGCCCTGGACCTCGGTGTGCTCCGCCTCCACCTGCTCGCGCCGGTCGCGCAGCGCGGTCTCGTCGGCGATCTCCCGGTCCAGGGTGGCGCGCAGGGTGTGCAGGTCGTCGGCGAGCAGCCGCAGCCGGGCGTCACGCAGGTTGGCCTGGATGGCGGCGGCCCGGCGGGCCACCTCGGCCTGCCGGCCCAGCGGCTTGAGCTGGCGGCGCAACTCGGCGGTGAGGTCGGTGAGCCGGTTCAGGTTGGTCTGCATCGCGTCGAGCTTCCGCAGCGCCTTCTCCTTGCGCTTGCGGTGCTTGAGGACGCCGGCGGCCTCCTCGATGAACGCCCGCCGGTCCTCCGGCTTGGCGTGCAGCATGCCGTCGAGTCGGCCCTGGCCGACGATGATGTGCATCTCCCGGCCGATGCCGGAGTCCGACAGCAGTTCCTGGATGTCGAGCAGCCGGCAGGAGTCGCCGTTGATCTCGTACTCGCTCTCGCCGGACCGGAACATCCGGCGGGTGATGGAGACCTCGGTGTACTCGATCGGCAGCGCGCCGTCGGTGTTGTCGATGGTGAGGGTGACCTCGGCCCGGCCCAGCGGCGCCCGCCCGGCGGTGCCGGCGAAGATGACGTCCTCCATCTTGCCGCCCCGCAGCGCCTTCGCGCCCTGCTCGCCCAGCACCCAGGCGATGGCGTCGACGACGTTGGACTTGCCGGAGCCGTTCGGGCCGACCACGCAGGTGATCCCGGGCTCCAGCTTGAGCGTCGTGGCGGAGGCGAAGGACTTGAACCCCTTCACCGTCAGGCTCTTGAGATGCACCTTCTCGATCCTCGTCCGGTGGCCGCCGTACCGTCGCGGGCTGCGCGGACCTGGTCAACCCGCAGACTAACCCGTCGGTGGCGGCCGGCCGGCACGCGACCCGCCCCGCACCGGGGCCGGAGCGGCGACGGAGCGGGCGCAATGGTGCCGGTACCCCGACCGGGTCGGGTACGGACGGCGGCACCCAAGATCGTTAAATTGCGGTGCCGAATTGCGCGGGAGACAGAGCTGCGCGCCGGCACGAAAGTGTCGGCGCGCTTTTTCGCGGTGGTGCTGTTCAGTTATTTCTTTGTGTACCCGGAGATCAGGTGAGCGCCGGCTCGGCCAGTCGGAGGAGATCGTCCGCCTCCGCCGCAGCCGCCGCGAGCCGATCGTTGTCGGCACGCAGACGCGTGATCTCGAACTCCAGTGCCTGAACCCTGGCACGAAGTCGGGTGACCTCGTCGAGCAGACGCCGGTCGGGCGCTGCACCTACGTGGCCGTAGAGGGCCTTCGCCATGCTGACTCCTTGATATGCGCTGCCGGAAAAGCCGGCCAACGCGCGCCCATTCGTGTTCGCGACTACTACCACACCACCGAAATCCGGGCATGGCTGGGCGCGACTGGCGACACCTATATATTGAGCGAAAACCCCTCGTTCGTCAAGTTCTCGCAGGCCGTAGATCATCTTCACGTCTGCCCAGTCACTTGCCGAGGGGGCCGCAAGGCTCGGACACGCTCTGTCCGGACTCCTTGACTCTACGCCGGGTTTTACGGGTATGGTCAGCCTGGAGACCCGTCTCGCCTTAACTCTTCCTTAGCCACATTGCCGCTGGTCCCGGCCCCGCCGTAGCGTCACCCCGGCCCGCAACCGACCCGTGGAGGGGACAGGCGTGTACGGCTGGACCGACCCGAACGACCCGGACGGCGCATACCGGCGGCCGGAACCGCCGGCGGACGAGCCGGGCTGGCTGACCGACCGCCCCGAGCCCCGCTCCGCCTACCTCTTCGGCGACGAGCCGGCGCAGCCGGGCGACGCGTGGACCGACGCCCCGACCGGGCGCATCGCGGCCACGCCGGACGACCGTTGGACCGACACCCCGACCGGGCACCTCCAGGCCACGCCGCACGACGACCGCTGGACCGACACCCCGACCGACCACGGGGCCGGGCCGCACGACCAGCGGACCGAACCGGGCGGGCAGTGGGCCGGGCCGCACGACCAGTGGGCCGACGCTGGTGGTCAGTGGGCCGACACCCCGACCCGGCACCGGGCCGCCGACCCGACCGGGCACTGGCAGCACGAACCAACCGGGCGGTGGCAGGGCGAACAGGCCGGCGGATGGGTCGCCGAGCCGGCCGGGCAGTGGAGCGACGAACCCGCCGCGCAGTGGACCGACGAGCCGGCCGGGCAATGGAGCAACGAACCCGCCGGGCAGTGGACCGACGAGCCGGCCGGGTACCGGCCGTACCCGGCCGCCGCCGCGCCGGTCGACCAGCCGGCCGACCGGGACGTCACCGCCCTCGCCCCGGCGATCGCGTACCCCGGCGCCGCGCACCGGGGTACGGACCGGGCCGGGTCGCGCCGGCCCCGCCGCCGGCTGCCGCGCCCGCTGCTCGTCGGCGGAGCCGCCGCGGCGGCCACCCTGGTGGTCAGCCTCGGTGCCGGAGCCCTGCTGTTCCCGGGTGACGACGGGCGGGCCGACCAGGCATCCTTCGACGACACCGTGGCCGCCGCCCCGGCGGTGCCGGGCACCACGACGAGCACGGACGGCCTGGCCTCCCCCACCGCCGCCCCGAGCCCGTCGGTGTCCCCGAGCCCGTCGCCGAGCCGGACCGCCACGCCGAGCCCCACCCCGAAGCGGACCCAGGCGGCGTCCCGGCAGAGCACCCGGGCCAGCAGCGCCCCCACCCCCGGTGCGACCAGCACCAAGTCCTCGGTGAATCCCGGCGCGGGCAGCCAGGCCCAGCAGGTCGTCGACCTGGTCAACGCGGAGCGGGCGAAGGCCGGCTGCGGCGCCCTGGCGGTCGACGACAAGCTGATGCTCGCCGCCCAGCGGCACAGCCAGGACCAGGCCGACCACCAGACCATGACGCACACCGGCAGCGACGGCAGCGACGCCGGCGCGCGGCTGGACCGGGTCGGCTACTCCTGGCGTACCTATGGCGAGAACGTCGCCTGGAACCAGCAGACCCCGGCCGCGGTGATGGACGCCTGGATGAACAGCCCCGGCCACCGGGCCAACATCCTCAACTGCGCGTTCACCGAGATCGGCGTCGGCGTGGCGAGCAGCAACGGGCCGTACTGGACGCAGGACTTCGCCGCCCCCCGCTGAGCGGGGACGGGTCCGCCCCCGGTGACGACGTGGCCGCGTCGTCACCGGGGGGTGTTCGTTTGACCGGGTGAGGCGTGCGGCGGCGGGCACCGCACGGAACCCGGGAGCTGCCGATGCGGATCCGGCCCACCCCGCCGGCCCGGTCCTGGCCGGACCAGCGGTCCCCCGGGACGCTGCCGGCCGCCGCGACCCGCGATGCGCCGGCCGCCGTCCCCGCCCGCCCGCGCCGGCACCCGGCCCGCCGGGCCCTGCCGGCCGCCGTGGCACTCGCCCTGCTGGCCCCCGCGTACGCCTGCCGTCCCGACCTCGGCCCGCCGGGCGCCCCGACCCCCTGGCCCACCGGGTCCGCCCACCGGTGGCGGTGGCAGTGGCAGCTCACCGACCCGGTCGACACCACCGTCGACGCCGACGTCTTCCTCCTCGACCCGGTACGGGTGACCGCCGCCGAGACCGGCGCGTTGCGGCGGAAGGACCGGCGGCTGGTCTGTCACGTGCCGGTCGGGACGTACGCGGAGACCGATCCGGACGCCACCCGCTTCCCGGCGGTGGTCCGGGGCGACCCGGCCAGCCGGCCCGGCACCCGCTGGCTGGACGTCCGGCGCTGGGACCTGCTGCGCCCCGTGCTGGCCGACCGGTTCCGGCTGTGCCGGGGCAAGGGCTTCGGCGCGGTCGCCCTCGCCGACGCCGACGGCTACGACCACCGTTCCGGCTTCCCGCTCGGCTTCGACGACCAACTGCTGTTCAACCGGCGGGTGGCCGACCTGGGCCGGTCCCTGGACCTCTCCCCCGGCCTGCTGAACGACGTCGGTCAGGTGGCGGCGCTGGCACCGGACTTCGACTTCGCGGTCAACGAGGAGTGCGTCCGGCTACGCCACTGCGCCCGGCTGCTGCCCTTCGCCGACGCGCGGAAGCCGGTGTTCCACGTCGAGTACGCCGGGGACCCGGCGGGCTTCTGCGTGACCACCCTCGGGTACGGCTTCGCCTCGATCCGCAAGAAACGCGCGCTGGATGCCTGGCTCGACCCCTGCCGGCTGCCCTGACCCCGGCCACTCCGACCGGGGACGAGGCCAGGAACGAGGCCGAGGGCCGGAGACGAGGCCGAGGGGCCGAGGCCGGAGCCGGGGAGGCCCACGAACCGGGCGGCGGCCTGGGCCGGGTTGTCCGGTCCGGGCCGCCGTCGGTCGGTCGGCGGGTCAGCGGGCGCCGACCAGTTCCGGGGTCGGGGCGGGCGGGTCGGTCGGCGAGGTGGCGGCCCGGGTCCGCCCCCGCAGGAAGCGCGGGGCCCACCAGTTGGCGTCGCCGAGCAGCGTCATCAGCGCCGGCAGCACCACCGCCCGGATGATCGTGGCGTCCAGCAGGATGGCGGCGGCCAGGCCGACGCCGAGCTGCTTCATGTCGATCGTGCTCAGCGAGGCGAAGATCGCGAAGACACCGACCATCACGATCGCCGCGCTGGTCACCACGCCCGCCGAGGAGGTGATCCCGTACGCCACCGCGTCCCGGTTCGACATGCCGCCCCGGATCCCCTCGCGGATCCGGCTGACCACGAAGACGTGGTAGTCCATGGAGAGTCCGAAGAGCACCACGAAGAGGAAGAGCGGCAGCCAGGACACGATCGCCCCCATCGAGGTGAAGCCGAGCGGCCCCTCAGCCCAACTGCCCTGGAAGACCAGCACCAGCAGGCCGTACGCGGCCCCGGCGGAGAGCAGGTTGAGCAGGATCGAGGTGAGCGCCACCACCACCGAGCGGAACGTCCAGGTCATCACCAGGAAGGTCAGCGCCAGGACGAAGGCCATCACCAGCGGCAGCTTCTCCCGGATGTGCTGCGCGTAGTCCTCGCTGGCGGCCACCCCGCCGCCGACGGCGTACTCGACGCCCGGGATGCCGCGCAGCGCGGCCGGCAGCAGGTCGGTGCGGAGCTTACGCAGCGAGTCCACCGCCGCGTCGTCCCGGCTGGCGTACGGGGTGGCCAGCTCCAGCACCGACACCCGGCGGTCCGCCGACACCTCGATCTTCGGGCCGTCCGCCTCGACCGGGGCGAAGAGCGGGTCGGCCCCGGCCCGGCCGGCCAGCCCGGTCAGCGCGGCGTGCACCCGGTCGGCCTGCCCGGCCGGCGCCCGCACGGCCACCGTGTGGCTGGTGCCGGTGCTGGGGAAGGCGGCGGTGAGCCGGTCGTACGCCTGCATGGCCGGCGTGGTCCGGGGCAGGTCCTCCATGCCGGGGAACTTCAGCTTCATGGCGAGCGCCGGGGCGGCCAGGGCGAGCAGCAGCCCCACCGACACGATCAGGGTGACCCGGGGCGCGCGCAGGGCCGGCCGCAGCACCGCCGGCCAGAACCGGGGCCGGGCCGGCTGCCCGGCCCGCCCGACGCGGGGCGCGGTGAGTCGCCAGAGCAGCGGCACCCGGGGCCGGTCCACCCACCGGCCGAGCTTGGCCAGCAGCGCCGGCAGCACGGTCAGCGAACCGGTCACCGCGACCGCGACGACCAGGATCGAGCCGACGGCGAGCGAGGAGAAGACCGCGTCGTTGGCCAGCAGCAGCCCGGCCATCGAGATGATCACCGCGAAGCCCGAGACGACCACGGCGTGCCCGGAGGTCTCGGCGGCGATCTCCACGGCGTCCAGACCGGACCGGCCCTTCGCCCGTTCCTCACGTTCCCGGCGGACGTAGAACAGCGAGTAGTCCACCCCGACGGCCATCCCGATCAGCAGGATCACGCTGGCCGTGGTGTCCGTCGCCGGCACCAGGTGCGAGGCGAGGGTGGAGAGCCCCATCGCGGCGGCGACCGAGGAGAGCGCCAGCAGCACCGGCACCCCGGCGGCGATCAGCGCGCCGAACGCGACGATCAGGATGGCCAGGGTGACCGGCAGGCTGAGCAGCTCGGCCCGCGTGAAGTCCCGGCCCAGGGTGTCGTCCAACGCCTGGTTGATCGACGGGCCGCCGACCTGTTCGACCCGGAGCTGCGGGTATGCCTGCTGCACCTGGGCGGTGGTGTCGCGCAGCGGCTGCACCCGCTCCGAGGCGGTCTGCCGGTCGCCGGACATGGTGATCGGCAGCAGCAGCGCGTCGCCGTCCCGGGACGACACCGGCGTGCCGACCGAGGCGACGCCGGTGAGCTGCCGGAGCCGGTCGGCCGCGTCGGCCGCCGCCGCCCTCGCCGCCGCCTGGTCCAGCGCCCCGGTACGCGGCGTGATGAGGACGTTCTCCACCGCCGGGTCGGCGAACTTCCCGTCGGTGACGATCACGTCCGCGTGGCCCGACTCCCCGATCGCCTGGTCCGCCTCGGTGGCCTCGTTCATTCCGGCGGCGTTGCCCCCGACGAAGCACACCGCCACGAAGACCACCCAGAGCGCGATCGCGCGCCACGGGTGCTCGGCGCTCCACCGCGCCAACCGCACCGTCACCGGTCTGCCGCCCATGTCCGGGCCCCCTCCCGTCGGCACCATGCCCACCGTGCTGACGCTAGGGACGGCGGTGGCGGGAGACATCGGGGTACGGCCCCGGCCTGTCCCGGACGGCCGGAACCCGTCGGGTCGGGTCGGCCGGGGCGGGCCGACCGGGTGGATCGGGCGAATTCCGGCGGCGGTCGGGGGTGGCGTCGGCGTGGCACACCCCGGCGACCCCGAACCGGCTCGGGGTCATCCCCTCAGGGCGCCCCGGGGTCGTGGCTGACAGCGCGGGCAACTGTACGACGACCGGTTCATGAACGCCTCCCGGCGGATCGGGGCGCCGCAGCCCCGGCAGGGCGCCCCCTCCCGGCCGTAGACGTTCAGCGACCGGTCGAAGTAGCCGCTCTCGCCGTTGACGTTGACGTACAGGTCGTCGAAGCTGGTGCCGCCCTGCCCGATCGCCTCGGCCAGGACGTCCCGGACGTGTCCGAGCAGCCGGCCGGCGGCCGGGGCGGTCAGCGCGTCGGTGGGTCGGGCGCCGTGCAGCCTCGCCCGCCACAGCGCCTCGTCGGCGTAGATGTTGCCCACCCCGGAGATCAGTGTCTGGTCCAGCAGGGCCCGCTTCACCTCCGTGCGGCGGCGACGCAGCGCGGCGACGAACCCGGCGTCGGAGAACTCGGCGTCCATCGGGTCCCGGGCGATGTGCGCGATCTCCGCCGGCAGCTCCGCGCCGCCCTCGCTGACCGAGAGCCCGCCGAAGGTGCGCTGGTCGACGAAGCGCAGTTGCGGGCCGTCGTCGGCGAACCGGAACCGGACCCGCAGGTGCAGCTCGTCGGCCGCCTCGGCCGGCTGGAGCAGTAGCTGCCCCGACATGCCCAGGTGGCCGACGAGCGCGTCACCGCTGTCCAACGGCAGCCAGAGGTACTTGCCCCGCCGCCGGACGTCGGTGACCGTCCGGCCGGCCAGCACGTCCGCGAAGTGCGCCGAGCCGGGTACGTGCCGGCGTACCGCCCGGGGGTGGCGGACCTCCACCGCCGCGATCTGCCGGCCGGTGACCCACTGGGCCAGGCCCTGCCGGACCGTCTCGACCTCGGGCAGCTCAGGCACGGCCCAGGCCCGCCTCGGCGGTCTGGTCCGCGCCGGCCCGTTCCGCCCCGGCGGCCCCGTCCAGCCCGGCGGCCCCGTCCGGTGCCGCCTCGGCCCGGTCCCGCTCGGCCTGCTCGGTCAGCTCCCGCCAGGCCGCCTCGGCGGCCCGCTGCTCGGCCTCCTTCTTGCTGCGCCCCTCGGCCCCGCCGTAGCGGTTGCCGGCCACCACCACCCACGCGGTGAAGGTCTTCAGGTGGTCCGGGCCGGTGCCCTCGATCCGGTACTCGGGCACACCCAGCCCCAACGCGGCGGTCAACTCCTGGAGGCTGGTCTTCCAGTCCAGCGCGGCGCCCCGGCCCGCCGACTCGGCCATCAGCGGGTCGAAGAGCCGGTGGATGACCAGCGCGGCGGTGTCCAGCCCGTACTGGAGGTAGATCGCGCCGAGCAGCGCCTCCAGGGTGTCGGCGAGGATGCTCGCCTTGTCCCGTCCGCCGGTGCTCTCCTCGCCCTTGCCGAGCAGCAGGTAGGCACCGAGCCCGTCCGGGCCGAGCCCCCGGGCCACCTCGGCCAGCGCGCGCATGTTCACCACGCTGGCCCGCAGCTTCGCCAACTGCCCCTCGGGGAGGTCCGGGTGGTTGCGGAAGAGCGCCGTGGTGATCACCACACCGAGCACCGAGTCGCCGAGGAACTCCAACCGTTCGTTGGTCGGCAGCCCGCCGTTCTCGTACGCGTACGAGCGGTGGGTGAGCGCCCGCTCCAGCAACTCGGAGTCGAGCGTCACACCGAACGCCGCCTCCAGGTGACCGACGGGCGCGCGCCGCCGCTTGTCGTTCGTCATGCTCTTACCTCTGCTTCGTTCGCGACTGCGGGGCTCACACGTTCACTCCTCGCGCACCTGACGACCGCCGGCGTCATCCGCACACCGCTGCGCCGGCCTCGTCACCGGGCGGGACGGGGTCCCGGGCCGGGGCGAGCAGTTCCCGGACCCGGTCGGTGGCCCGGCGACGCCACAGGTGGGCGGCCAGGGCGATCCCGGAGGCGACGTCGGCCGGGGCCGCCGCGCCGTGACAGACCACCACGGTGCCGGCCACCCCGAGCAGGGCCGCCGCCCGGGGGGCACCGCCGCTCGCGGGCGGGCCGCCGGCCATCGCGTACGCGCCCTCGATGGCCTTGAGCAGCACGTTACCGGTGAAGCCGTCGGTGACCACCACGTCGGCGCGCACGCCGAGCGCCACGTCGTACCCCTCGACCAGCCCGACGTAGCGGGCGTCGCAGGGCAGTGGCGTGGTGGCGAGCAGCGGGTCGGCGGCGCGGCGCGGGCGGTCCCCCTTGCCGGCCTCGGTGCCGACCGAGAGCAGGCCGACGCGGGGCGCGGCGACGGCGTGCGCGACGGCGGCGTAGGCCGCGCCGAGCACGGCGTGCTGGGCCAGGGTGGCGGGGCGGGGTTCCAGCGAGCCGCCGACGTCGAGCAGGACGACCGGGCCGGACACGGCCGGCAGGGTGGCCACCAGCGCGGGGTGGCGGACGTCGTCCCACCGGCCGAAGCCGAGGGCGGCGGCGGAGACGGTGGCGCCGGTGGAACCGGCGGAGACGAGCGCGTCGGCGGCGCCGTCGCGGACCGCCGAGACGGCCGCCCGGACGGTGCTGTCGGCGCGCGGCGCGTGGTCGGTGGACCCGGCGGCGGTCCGGGTCGGGCGGACCGTGATCCGGGTGCGCTGCACCGGCGTCAGGGCGTCGAGCACCCCGGCCGCGACCTCGGTCGGGCCGATGAGCAGCAGGTGCAGGTCAGGGTCGGCACGCACGGCACGCAGAGCGCCGTCAACCACGACGGCGGGAGCATCGTCCCCGCCGAGGAGGTCAACGGCGATCCGCGCGGTGCCCGGCTCCATCGGTACGCCGGCCGGAGCGGGCCGGCCGGCGTCGGAGGGAGCCGGGGCACCGGGCGATCGCCTGGGTGCGCGCGCCACCCGACCGCTGGTCGGGGGCGTCACTCGGCGTCCAGGTCAGACCTCGAGGACCTGGCGGCCGTTGTACGTGCCGCAGACGGAGCACGCGGCGTGCGGCAGCTTCGCCGACTTGCACTGCGGGCAGGCCACGGTCGCGACCACGGCCGCCTTCCAGTTCGCCCGGCGGGACCGGGTGTTGCTGCGCGACATCTTGCGCTTCGGGACGGCCACGGTTCCTACTCCTCTGTACGGTTCAGTTGCGACAGGCCCGCCCAACGCGGGTCGATCTGCTGGTGGCTGTGGTCGGCCGGCAGATCGTCCCAGTGCACCCCGCACTCGGGGCACAAGCCTGGGCAGTCCTCCCGGCAGAGCGGGTTGGTCGGCAGTGTGAGCACCACCGCGTCCCGCAGCGCCGGCTCCAGGTCGATCAGATCGTCCTGCATCCGGCCCACCTCGTCCTCGTCGGTCGTGATGTCCGTGGTGCTGTTCTCGTACGCGTACAGCTCCTGGACGTTCACGACCACCGAGTCGTTGATCTCGCGTAGGCAGCGCCCGCACTCGCCCCGGACGGAACCGGTGATGGTCCCGGAGACGAGCACACCCTCGGACACCGACTGCAACCTCAGGTCGAGGTCGAGGTCCGCGCCCTCCGGCACGCCGATCAACTCCACGCCGAGGTCCGCCGGTGCCGGCACGACCCGCTTGACCGTACGCAACGCACCAGGCCGGCGCGGCAGGTCCCTCGTGTCGAGGACCAGCGGCGACCTGGGGTTGAGTGATGAAGGCGAGCGTTTGGGCATAGTCAGACTCCGGCCGGTGAGAGGCCGACAAAAAAGGGTACCTGGGCGACCGCCGGGCCGTCGAACCGGGGGCGACGCCCGACCCGTCCGTCGGTGGGATGAGGTGCCGCTCAGAAGGGTAGCGGGCGTTCCGCCTCGTCCCCACCGAAGGTGCCGATCTCCCGCAGCGCGTGCATCTTGTCCCGGCCACGCTCTATCGAGGCCAGCGCCCGGGTGAGGAACTGCTCGAAGTTCGCCAGCGCGGTGTCGACGTAGTCGTCGACCTCCTCCCGCAGCCGCTGCGCCTCGGCCCGGGCCTCGGCGATGATCCGCGCCCCCTCGTGCTCGGCGGACACCGTGATCTCGTTCACCGACACCAGGCGGGCGTGTTCCGCCTCACCCTCGCTGATGATCCGGTCGGCCTCCCGCTTGCCGGCCTCCATGATCTTGTCCCGCTCGCCGAGGAGCGCGGCGGCCCGACGCAGGTCGGCCGGGAGCTCGGCGCGCAACTCGTCGAGGGCGCCGATCATCTCGCCCCGGTCGAACATGCAGTTGTTGCGCGACATCGGGACGGAGCGCGCCTGCTCCACCATGGCGATCAGTTCGTCGATGCGATCGAGCGGGTCCACCGGTACCTCACTCCTGTCGTTCGTCGGCCGACCTACATGATGCGGCCTGCGCCCGGGTTCGGCGCTGCAACACATGATGTCGTGCGCGAGCCACCCTCGCCCCATCCACCCACCCCGGCGCGTCGCCCACCGGCCGGCGGGGTGGGGTCAGGGGCGGGAACCGGGGGCCAGGCGGGTGATCAACTGCTGACGGACCACGTCGGGGACGTGGGAGGAGATGTCGCCACCCCACTTGGCCACGTCCTTGACCAGGCTGGAGGAGAGGAAGGAGTACAGCGGGTTGGTCGGCATGAAGAGCGTCTCCACCCCGGCCAGGCCGATGTTCATCTGGGCCATCTGCAACTCGTAGTCGAAGTCGCTGACCGCCCGCAGGCCCTTGATCAGCACGCTCGCCTCCTGCGCCCGGCAGAAGTCGACCAGCAGCCCACGGAAGGACTCGACCCGGACGTTCTCGTACGAGGCGGTCACCTCGCGGAGCATGTCGATCCGCTCCTCGACGGTGAACAGGCCACTCTTCGACTGGTTCACCAGCACGCCGACGATCACCTCGTCGAAGAGCCGGCTGGCCCGTCCGATGATGTCGAGGTGTCCGTTGGTGACCGGGTCGAACGAGCCGGGACACACCGCACGTCTCATGATCGGCGACCGTACCAAAGGGTGGTCTCGCCGTAACGCCGACTGCGCCCGGCGGTGATGCCCTGCACCCAGTCGACCGGCCCGCTGCGGGTGGACCGCTCCACCACCACCAGGGCGTCCGGGGCGAGCCAGCCGTGGTCGACCAGCGCGGCCAGCATCGCGGTGATCTCGGCGTCCGGCACCGCGTACGGCGGGTCGGCGAAGACCACGTCGTACGGCTCGTCGCCGGGGCCGGCCGCGAGCACGCCGGCCACCTTGCCGGTGACCAGCCGGGCGGCCGGGGCGGCCCGGAGCGCGGCGACGTTCTCCCGGACCACCCGGGCGGCCCGGGAGTCCGCCTCGACCAGCAGTACGTGCTCGGCCCCCCGGGACAGCGCCTCCAACCCGACCGCGCCGGAGCCGGCGTAGAGGTCGGCGAAGCGCGCGCCGCCGAGGTCCACCTCGGCCTGCACCGCGCTGAACAGCGCCTCGCGTACCCGGTCGGAGGTGGGTCGGGTGCCGGCGCCGGGCGGCGCGGCGATCCGCCGCCCGCCGTGCGTCCCGGCCACGATCCGGGTCACGGTCTCCCCCTGCTCATGGGAGTGACGCTACGCGACGGCCGGAGCGGACCGGGCGACCCGGTGTGTGCCGGCCCGGTGCCGAGTTGATCACTTCCCGTCCACCGAACATCTCGGGTACATAACAACGTCCTTAGCGGAACCTGTGCGCTGTGCCTCGGGTGGCGGGCCCACTATGGTCGGCCCGACGCCGGTGCCGCTCCACCGGTCACGCGCCGGGGAGGCGCCGTCGCGGCGCCGCGCACCCGCCCGCGACCCGGCAGCGCCGCACCCGCCGCGCCCTGACGCCTCTTCACCCGGGAGTACGCGTGATCCGCCCCCCGCTGTCGCACCGGCGACCGCTCGCCGTGGCAGCCGCCGCGCTGGCCGGCCTGGCCACCGCATTCACCTTCACCGCGCCGGCCAGCGCCACCAACGCCCCGCCGACCCCGACGGCCTCACCGAGCGTGACGGCCGCACCCGGCGCGACCGCCACACCGGGCGCGACAGCGAGCACCCCGGCCGGCCAGCCGGCCGCGCCGACCTGTGTGACCGCCGCCGACGCGCGCTACACGCACACCTTCGACGGGCCGGCGGGCCGGGCCTCGATCACCCTCAGCAACGGCCCGCTCTGCCGGGGCGAGGAGCAGGAACTGGCCCTGGTGTCGTACGTGACGCCGTCGGCGCAGTTCGCCGTGCCGCAGTACGTGCTGGACACCTCGGTCAAGAAGTTCACCGGGGTGGCCCCGGGCGAGCTGGGCCTGGCCACCCTCGACTTCGCCGTCACGGTGCCCCACTGCTACACCCAGGTCGACTTCGTCTTCGGCAGCAAGGTGATCGACCCGCTCACCGACACCAGCGACCGGTACGGCGACCGCAAGGTCGGCAGCCCCGCCGGCATCGGCTCCCGGTCCACCGGCCCGCGCGCCTGGTACAACGGCGGGTCCGGTAGCTGCGTCGCGGCTCCGGAGGTGATCGCCGGGTCGGACTGCGACGGCAACGTCGAGCTGACCCTGGTCAACCGCAGCGGCAACGCCGCGGCGACCTTCACCATCACCGGCAGCGGCGGCTTCACCGAGAAGGTGGCCGTCCCGATGCGCAAGATCGTGACGCGGAAGCTCGCCCCCGGGGAGGCGCAGGAGATCACCGTGGTCGCCCCCGGCATGAAGGACTTCACCGGCGGCTGGGAGAAGCCCGACGACTGCCAGCAGCCGTCGATCGGCACCCCCGACGCCAGCCACGAGTCCACCTGCGACCAGATGATCTTCCGGATCAGCAACCCGGAGGACGGCACCCCGCTGACCTCCACCTTCACCCCGAACAAGGGTGAGCCGAAGAAGCTCACCGTCGAGCCCGGACGGACCGGCACGGTCAGCTTCGCGGCCAGCAAGAACCTCACCGTCACCGTCACCGGCGCCCTCGACTCCGGCGGCCCGCTGGCCTGGGAGAAGCCCGAGGACTGCGGGTCCGGCGGCACCGGGGGCGGCGACCAGGACGGCGGCCTGCCGGTGACCGGCGCGGCGGCCAGCGCCATCGCGGCCGGCGCGGCCGTGCTGCTGGCCGCCGGCGCGGTGCTCTTCGTCGTCGCCCGACGCCGGCGGATCCGCTTCACCGCCTGACCCGTACGACCCCGGAGGCGGGGGGGGGGGGGGGGGGGGGGGGCGCGGGGCGGGCCCGGGGGGGGGGGGGGGGCGCGGGGGGGGGGCGGGCGGGGGGGGGGGCGGGGCGGGGGGGGGGGGGGTGGGGGGGGGCGGGGGGGGGTGGCTGTTGTTGGCGCCCCGCCGGGGGGGGGGGGCGCCCCCCGCCCCCCCCCCCCCCCCGGCGCCGGCGGGGGCCGGGGGGGGGGCCCCGCCTCCGTCGTTCCCGGGCCGCTCCTCGCGGGCCGCGCGGGCCGCCCCGTCCGCGAGCCGCCCGCCCGCGAGCCGCCCGCCCGTGAGCCGCCCGTCCGTGAGCCGCCCGTCTGTGGGCCGCCCGTCCGTGGGCCGCCCGTCCGTGGGCCGCCCGTCCGTGGGCCGCCCGTCTGTGGGCCGCCCGTCCGTGAGCCGCCCGTCCGTGAGCCGCCCGTCTGTGGGCCGCGGCACCGTCCACGGTGGTGCTGCGCGACCGTCCGCTGACTCTACGTCCATCGATGATCACGAAATGGTCACAACGGCTGACGGTCGCCGGGCCACCTGCCACCCCTCGGTACATTCACCCGGCACGCCCGCACCCGCGCGGACGCCCGACGGCGTCCCAGGGGCGCACCGGGCGGAGCCCACGACCGGTCGCCGCGCCTGCTCCCACCGCCCGGCGCGCGCACCCCACCCCCCTCGTCAGGAGTACACGTGAACCGCCTGAAGTTCCGGCGCGTCGCCGCGGTCACCGCCGGCGCGCTGATCGGCCTCGCCGGCGTCGCGACCGTGGCCAGCCCGGCCCTGGCCCACCACCCCGAGCCCTCGGGCACCTACTGCGCCCAGAAGGACGGCCGGGTCACCGTCAACTGGTCCGTCGGCAACAGCGAGGGCGACCTCAACGCCACCATCACCAAGCTCGAGTCGAGCGTGCCGGGCGAGTTCTCCGGCGCGCTGGCGGTCGGCGCGGCGCTGCCCAAGAAGGGCGACGGCCCGCTGGCCGGCAGCCAGACGCACACCTTCACCGGCAAGCTGCCCGAGCTGAAGCTCACCGTCGAGGCCCGCTGGGAGCGGCGGGACCGCATCATCACCGAGGAGCGCACGGTGATCGCCCAGCCGGCGGCCGTCTGCGCGCCGACCGAGTCGCCCTCGCCGAGCCCGACCAGCCCCGCGCCGACCGAGACCCCGGAGACCCCGGGGTCGCCGTCGCCCAGCCCGTCGACCACCTCGGCCAGCCCGTCGCCGTCCAGCCCCGCCGCCACCCCGCCGGCCGAGCCGGCGGAGCCGGTGTTCCGGCTGGAGGAGACCTGCGACACGATGACCTTCATCGTGGAGAACCCGGCCAAGGGCGTCCCCTTCACCGCCACCCTCACCACCGAGAAGGGCGTCACCAAGAAGCTGGAGTCGACCCCGGGCAAAACCGGCACGGTCAGCTTCGACGCGTACCCGGGCCTGAAGGTCACCGTCTCCTACGACGTGGTCGAGGGCTCGGAGACCATCGAGTACACCCAGCCCGAGGACTGTGGCGACGGTGAGGGGGGCGGCCTGCCGTTGACCGGTTCCGCCACCACCACCATCGCCGCCGGTGCCGCGCTGCTGCTGGCCGCCGGCGCGGTCATGTACGTGGTGGCCCGCCGCCGCCGGGTGCGCTTCACCGCCTGAGCCCGGCAGGGCTGGCCCACCGCCTGAGTATGGGAGGACTGGCTTCCCGCCTGAGCGCGGCGCGGCGAACCTCTCCGCTTGGCACCTGAGGACTGATCCGAGGGCGCGTCGACCGACCGGTCGGCGCGCCCTCGCCGTCCCCGAGGGCCGCCGCCCGGACGACCACCGTGGACGAGCAGCGACGGTGCCGGCTGCCGCTCGCCTGGGCGACGGATCCGGCAGGGGATCACGCTGATCTCGTCGTTACCGACTACCGCCGACCGACTGCGGTGGCCGGCTGCGCAGCGGAGCCCACGACGCAGGACTGGCGCGGAAGCGCGGAGAGCACGGAAGCGCGGAGAGCACGGAAGCGCGGAGAGCACGGAAGCGCGGAGGGCGCGGGAGCACGGAGGGCGCGGGGTCAGCCCTTTTCCAGGTACTCCGCGCGTTCCTCGTCGACCAGGGCGGCGACCGAGGCGGCCAGCGCCGGCTGGCGCTCCAGCTCCGGATCCTCCTCGACCAGGGTGATCGCCTCGGCGCGGGCGTCCCGGATCAGGTCGGTGTCCCGCAGCAGCGACAGCAGCCGCAGGTGCGAGCGGCGGCCGGACTGGGTCGCGCCCAGCACGTCGCCCTCCCGGCGCTGTTCGAGGTCCAGCTCGGCCAACTTGAACCCGTCGGTGGTGGAGGCGACCGCGTCCAGCCGCTCCCGGGCCGAGGAGCCCTCCGCCGCCTCGGTCACCAGCAGGCACAGCCCGGCCGCCGAGCCCCGGCCGACCCGGCCGCGTAGCTGGTGCAGTTGGGAGACGCCGAACCGGTCGGCGTCCAGCACGATCATCACGGTGGCGTTGGGCACGTTGACGCCCACCTCGACGACCGTGGTGGCGACCAGCACGTCCAGCGCGCCGTCGGCGAAGGACCGCATCACCGCGTCCTTCTCGTCGGCGGGCAGCCTGCCGTGCAGGACGCCGATCCGCAGCCCGTGCAGCGGCCCCTCGGCGAGCAGCGGTGCCACCTCGGTCACCGCCAGGGGTGGCCGCCGCCCGTTGTCGTCCTCCCGGGGCGGCTCCTCCTCGCCCTGCGGGCCTGACACGAACTCGCCCTGTGGGCCGAAGCCCGGCTCGTCGGCGTTGGCCGCGCCGGCCCCGGGCCTCGCCTCCCCGATCCGTGGGCAGACCACGTACGCCTGGTGGCCGGCGGTGACCTCCTCGCGCAGCCGGCGCCAGGCCCGGTCCAGGAAGGCCGGCTTCTCCGCCGCCGGCACCACGTGCGAGGCGATCGGCGAGCGGCCCTGCGGCAACTGGGACAGGGTGGACGTCTCCAGGTCGCCGTAGACGGTCATCGCCACCGTGCGGGGGATCGGGGTGGCCGTCATCACCAGCACGTGCGGCGGCTGGTCGGCCTTGGACCGCAGCGCGTCGCGCTGCTCCACCCCGAACCGGTGCTGCTCGTCGACCACCACCAGGCCGAGGTCGGCGAAGTCGACCCCCTCGTAGAGCAGGGCGTGGGTGCCCAGCACGATGCCGGCCCGCCCCTCGGCGACCTCCGCCAGGGCCCGCCGCCGGGCCGCCGCGCCGAGCGAGCCGGTGACCAGTTCCACCCGGGTGGCGTCGTCGGCCGCGCCCAGCTCACCGGCCTGCGCGAGCGGGCCGAGCAGGTCGAGCATGCCCCGGTGGTGCTGGGCGGCGAGCACCTCGGTCGGGGCCAGCAGCGCCGCCTGGCCCCCCGCGTCGACCACCTGGAGCATCGCCCGCAGTGCCACCACCGTCTTGCCGGAGCCGACCTCCCCCTGGAGCAGCCGGTGCATCGGGTGCGGGGCGGCCAGGTCGGTGGCGATCTCGACGCCGACGTCCCGCTGGCCGGCGGTCAACTCGTAGGGCAGCCGGGCGTCGAACGCGTCGAGCAGGCCACCCGGCTTCGGTGGGCGCGGGCGGGCCGGCCAGGATGCCGCGCGCAGCTTGCGCTGTACCAGGGTGAGCTGCACGGCGAACGCCTCGTCCCACTTGAGCCGGCGGCGGGCCCGGTACAGCTCCTCCTTGCTGGACGGCCGATGGATCTCACGCAGCGCGGTGCCCAGCCCGACCAGCTTCCGGCCGGCCCGCACGTCGGCCGGCAGCGGGTCGTCCGGCGGGGCGACGGTGTCCAGCACCACCCGGACGCAGCGGGCGATCACCCAGGTCGGCACGGCCGCGGCGGCCGGGTAGACCGGGATCAGCGCGCCGGCGAACTCCTCGACCTCCTCGGAGGCCGCGACCTCACCCTCGCCGCCCTCGCCGAGCAGCACGTACTCCGGGCCGTTGAGCTGCCGTTTGCCCCGGAACTCGGTGACCTTGCCGGCGAACAGCCCCCACCGGCCGGGCCGCAGCTCCCGTTCCCGCCATGCCTGGTTGCCGAAGAAGGTCAGCGTCAGGGTCCCGCCGGAGCCGTCGCCGACGGTCACCTCCAGCAGGTTGCCCCGGCGCTGCCGCATCGGGCGTACGGCGGTGCGCTGCACCTGGGCCAGCACGGTGACCTGCTCGCCCACGTCCAGCGAGCGGATGTCGGTGTGCTCGCCGCGCTCGTCGTAGCGGCGCGGGAAGTGGTACATCAGGTCGCCCGCGGTGTGCAGGTCGAGGTGCCCGGCGAGCGCCTTGGCCGTCTTGTCCCCGACCAGCTTCTTCAGCGGCGTGCCCACCGTGGCCGGCTCGGACGTCGTCATTCGACCCCCACCAGGAGCGGATAGTACGGCTGGCCACCCGGGTAGGCGTGGACCTCGACGAAGGGCCAGCGCCGGGCCACGTGCGCCCGGACCGACTCGGCGAGACCGTCCGGGGCGTCCGCGCCGGAGAGCAGGGTGACCAGTTCGCCCCCGCCGCCGAGCATCCGGTCGACCACGGCGGCGCAGGTGTCGACCAGGTCGGTGCCGATCAGGTGGACCTCCCCCTCGACCAGGGCCAGCACGTCACCCGGCCGGCACGGGCCGGCGACGGTCAACGCCTCCCGGCTGGCGTGGCACACCTCGGCGTAGCGGCACGCCCCGGCGGCCTCGGCCATCGCGATGACGTCGTCGGAGAACCGGCGCTGCGGGTCCCGCACGGCGAGCGCGGCCAGCGCCTGCACCGGTGAGCGGGTCGGCACCACGCTCACCTTGACGCCCAGCCGGTGCGCCTCCTTCGCGGCGGCGTTCGCCACCGCCTGGGTGTTCGGGTCGTTGGGGAGCACCACCACCCGGGCGGCGGCGGTGGCCCGGATCGCGTCCAGCAGCTCGCCGGTGGACGGGTTGCCCGGCACCACGGTCGCCCCCTCGCCGGCGAACAGCTCGGCGATGCCGGCGCCGGCCGCGACCACCACGGCGGCCCGGCCGTCGACGGCGGGACCGTCGGGGTCGGGCCGGGCGGCCGGCGCGGCCTGGTCGGCGAACCGGGTCACCGCGATCCGGTACGGCCGGCCGGCGGCCACCCCCGCCTCGACCGCCGCGCCGACGTCGTTGACGTGCACGTGGACGTTCCAGGTGGTGGACGCCTCGGGCGAGGCCCCGTCGCCGACCACCACCAGCGAGTCACCCAGGGTGGCCAGCTCGGCGCGCATCCGGGCCACCGCCCCGTACGGGGCGTCGAGCAGGAACTGCACCTCGTAGGCGTACTCGGTGGAGCCGGACTCCCGGACGGCGGTGAGCGGCGGACGGGCCGTGCGGGTCACCGGCGCCGGCCGGGGTGGGCGCTCCCCGGTGACCACCTCGACCAGCGCGTCGAGCAGCAGGCAGAGCCCCCGGCCGCCGGCGTCGACCACGCCGGCGCGGGCCAGCGCGGGCAACTGCTCCGGGGTACGGGCCAGCGCGCGGGCGGCCTCCCCGGCGGCGGCCCGGACCACCGTGCGCAGGTCGTCGGTGTCGGCCTGCTCGGCCGCCGTCGCGGCGGCGGCGACGACGCTGAGCACCGTCCCCTCGACCGGGCGGGCCACCGCGGCGTAGGCGGCGGCGGTGGCGTCGCGCAGCGCGGCGGCCAGCGCCCGGCCGGCGACCGTGGGTACGGCGCCGAGCGCGTCGGCGAGGCCGCGCAGGATCTGCGACAGGATCACCCCGGAGTTGCCCCGGGCGCCGAGCAGCGCGCCCCGGGCCATCAGGCGCAATGCCTGCCCGTGCGGGGTGGCGCCGTCCTCCGGCAGGGTGCCGAGGTCCATCGCCAGCGCCTGCTGGGCCGAGGTGAGGGTGAGCACCAGGTTGGTGCCGGTGTCGCCGTCCGGGACGGGGTAGACGTTCAGCTCGTCGATCTCGCCCTGGTGCCGCCGCAGCGCGGTGAGCCCGCTCGCGCACCAGCGGCGTACCGCGGCGGCGTCGAGGGTGTCCAGCACGGCCAGAAGCCTACTGGCGCGCACCGACACGCGTCGGGCTCGGCCGGCCGTGTCCACCGGTCCGGCGCGGCGTCCACGACGGTGACCGGCCGCGTTCCCGGGCGGGCCCGACCGGGCCGGTTGGTCCGGCACTCGGTTCATCGGGTAGCCTGACCAGGTTGCCCGGGCAGCACCTGCCGGCGACCCCATGAACGTTTCAATCCCAGGAGTATCCCGTGGCTAGCGTGTGCGACGTCTGTGGCAAGGGACCGGGCTTCGGCCACAACGTGTCCCACTCGCACCGGCGGACCAACCGCCGCTGGAACCCGAACATCCAGTCGGTGCGTACCCCGGCCGGTGGCGGCAACACCAAGAAGATGCAGGTCTGCACCTCGTGCATCAAGGCCGGCAAGGTCACCCGCGCCTGACGCGGTAACGCCTCCACCTGCATAGATCCACCAGTACCGGCGGGCCGTCGCGGTCCGCCGGTACTGTCGTGTCCGGCTACGGCCGACCGGGCGGTGCCGACTGGCCGACCGGAGGGTACGGCGGCTGGCCGACCGGCGTACGAGGGGTGGCCGACCGGGCCGTCACGGGTGGCCGACGGCGGCGTCGACGGCGGACGGGTGTCCGGTTAAGGTCGGCCTGCGCCGGGTGACCGCCATGGTCATCATCCTCCCGGCACCTGACGCCGTACGGAGGACGACCGGTGGACCTCGACCTGGGCCGGGACGAGATGATCGTCGTGGGGGCCTCCCTCGGCATGCTGCACTGGTTCGCCGAGGAGTTTCCGCCCGGCAGCGTGGTGCTGATCGAGGAGCCCGAGATCATCCGCCGTCGGGGCGTCGACACAGCGGTGGCCGCCCTCCCGGTGGTCTCCCGGCTGGTGGCCGCCGACTACCAGACCGGTCTGGACGTGGACGCGCTGCTGGCCCGCGAGCCGGGGCTGGCCACCGCCCGGCTGGTGATGCCCGGCCTGGAGTACGCCGTGCGCTCCGCCGCCCGGCTCGCCGTCCGGCTGGGCCTGCCCGGGGCCGGCCCGGAGGCCGCCGACGTCTTCTCCGACAAGCACCGGATGCGCCAGCTCGCCGACCGGGCCGGGCTGGCGAACCCGGCGTACGAGCTGGTCGACTGCCCCGAGCGGGCGGTGGCGTTCGCGGACCGCTTCGGCGGCCGGTGCGTGCTGAAGCCGACCCGCCGCTCCGGCAGCCTGGGTGTGCAGCTCATCACCGACTCCGACGACATCGGGCCGGCCTGGGCGGCGACCGCCGACCCGGAGAAGCCGGTGGAGGCCGCCGACCAGCTACCCACCGAGGTGCTGGTCGAGCAGACCCTGGTCGGCCCCGAGTACAGCGTCGAGTTGCTGGTCACCGACGGCGAGGTGTGCTTCGGCAACGTGACCGACAAGCGGGTGCTGCCGGGTCGCCGTCCGGTGGAGACGGGCCACACCGTGCCCTCGGCGCTGCCGCCGGCCGCCCGCGCGGAGCTGGTGGCGGTGGCCACCCGGCTGGCGGCGGCGGCCGGTTTCCGTACCGGCGTGCTGCACAGCGAGTGGATCGTCGCCGACGGGGTGCCGACGCTGGTCGAGTGCGCGGCCCGGCTGCCCGGGGACATGATCGCCGCGCTGCTCTCGGTGGCGTACGAGTGCAGTTTCATCGAGGCGTACCTGCGGACGCTGCGCGGTGAGCGGCCCCGGCTGCCGGCCCGGCCGTCCGGGGCGGCGGCGGTGGAGTTCCTGCTCCCGCCGCCCGGGACGGTCGCCGCCGTGGACGGGCTGCGCGACGCCCGCCGGGTCCCCGGCGTCCTCGACGTGCAGCTCGACGTTGCGGTCGGCGACCGGGTGGGCGAGGTGACCTCGTCGGTGCGCCGCAGCGGCCACGTGCTGGCCTGGGGCGCCGACCCGGCCGGGGCGACCGACGCCGCCGGGGCCGCCGCCGGCAAGCTCCGGTTCAGCGTCGGCTGACGCCGCCGGGCCGAGGCTCAGAGGGTACGGCCGAACGAGAGGCACCCCGGCGCGTCGGCGTAGAAGCCGAAGTTGGGGATCCGCTCGTAGCCGGCCGAGGTGTACATGGCGATCGCCTCGGGCTGCTTGTCGCCGCACTCCAGGACGATCCGCTTGCGCCCGTGCCGGCGGGCGGACTCCTCGACGGCGGCGAGCACGGCCCGAGCCACCCCGCGTCCCCGGGCCGCCGGGGCGGTGTACATCCGCTTCAGCTCGGCGGTGTCGTCGCC
Organism: Micromonospora sp. NPDC092111; assembly: GCF_044755745.1. Classification (NCBI taxonomy): domain Bacteria; kingdom Bacillati; phylum Actinomycetota; class Actinomycetes; order Micromonosporales; family Micromonosporaceae; genus Micromonospora; species Micromonospora sp. NPDC092111. Next base: position 4,736 of record NZ_JBIVRQ010000026.1, on the reverse strand, counting down.
GTGGCTGCGCCAGCCCCCGCAGCCGACCGGCTCGCCGGCCAGGTGGGCGACGAGGAAGTCGCCGTCCGGTGGCACGAACTCGGTCGGGTCGACGGGGGTCTCGTCGCCGCTGCCGCCGTACCGGACGCCCAGGTCGGCCAGGGCCGCCCGGATCAGCGTCCGCGCCACCGGCGAGTCGAAGCCCAGCGGCCGGATCTCGATCTCACTCACGGGGTGAAGGGTACGACCGCCCCTTATCGGAAGTGGTCCCAGCCGGCCGGACCGTCGTGCTTCTCACCGTCGACGGTCACCCCGGCCCCCGCCACCACCCGGCCCACCGGCCGCCACGGCTCGGGCAGGGCCACCGCGCGGGGGAAGGTGGCGACCAGGGCGTGGTCGTCGCCACCGGTCAGGATCCAGGTGTACGGGTCGACGCCGAGCGCCTGCGCGGCGTCGCGCATCTGCCGGGGCACCTCGAAGGCGTCCCGGCGCAGGTCCACACCGACGCCGCTGGCCTTCGCCACGTGCCCCAGGTCGGCCAGCAGCCCGTCCGAGACGTCGATCATGGCGGTGGCGCCGAGCCGGGCGGCGTGCGGCCCGGCCGGGTAGGGCACCTCCGGCCGCCGGTACGCCTCGACCAGCAGGCGCGGCGTGCGGAAGCCCCGGGAGAGCACGGTCAGCCCGGCGGCGGCCCAGCCGGTCCGCCCGGCGAGCGCCACCACGTCCCCCGGCCGGGCACCGGAGCGGACCACCGGCGGCCGGCCGGCCAGGTCACCGAGGGCGGTGACCGCGATGGTCAGGGTCGGGCTGGCCGACATGTCCCCGCCGACCACCCCCGCGCCGACCAGCGCCGCCTCGGCGGCCAGCCCCTCGGCCAACTCCTCCGCCCAGCCGGTGTCCAGGTCGGTGGGCATGCACAGGGCCACCAGCAGCGCGGTGGGGGTGGCCCCCATCGCCGCGATGTCGGCCAGGTTGGCCGCCGCCGCCCGATGCCCGACGTCCTTCGCGCTCGACCAGTCCCGCCGGAAGTGCCGCCCCTCCACCAGCACGTCAGTGGAGGCGACCACCCGACGGTCCGGGGCGGCCACCACGGCGGCGTCGTCACCCGGCCCGAGCAGGCACGCCGATCCGTACGTCAACCGGGCGGTCACCCGGTCGATGAGACCGAACTCGCCCACACCCGCCACGCTCATGTCTTCCTTCCGACGCGCTCGCTCACTGCTTCCCCTCGACCACCGATAGGGATCACGCCTGCTCCGTAAGGTAGTTTCACCCTTCGGGCCGCCCCTGGGCGGCGACGGACGGAGGTCGAGTCGTGGTACAGGCGTACATCCTCATCCAGACCGAGGTGGGCCGGGCACGTGACGTGGCCGATCTGATCGCGGACCTTGCCGGCGTGGTACGGGTCGACGCCGTCACCGGGCCGTACGACGTGGTTGTCCTCACCGAGGCGAACACCGTCGACGAACTCGGTAAACTCATCGTCAGCAACGTGCAGATGGTGCCCGGCATCACCCGCACTCTCACGTGTTCGGTGGTGCGCCTGTAAGTGGACGAGCAGACTTCCTCCCCCGCCGCGTCGGCCGGTGCCGCCGACGCACCCGACGCCGCCGCGCCGACGGCGGCCGGTAAGCCCGACCCCGCCGCGACGACCGCCGCCGGTAAGCCCGGCTGGGACCGATCGACCCGCCGGGCCGCGTTGTTCGCCACCCTGGTCGCCGTTCCGGTGACCGTGGCCGTGGCGGGCTTCACCTTCGCCAAGCTGACCCCGGACACCCCGGCCGCCGCGCCGAGCCCGACGCCGACCAGCGCCCGCCCGCAGTCCACCGCGCCGATCGAGATGGCCGCCCCGGCGCTGGCCGAGCGGCCCACCGTGGTCTGCCGGGCGCTGGTGTCGCAGCTCCCGGACACCGTGCGGGACCTCGCCCAGCGGCCGGTGACCGCCGGAGCCGAGCAGAACGCCGCGTACGGTGACCCGGCGCTGACCGTCGCCTGCGGCGGCACCGAGCCGTCCGTCGACGCCACCGCCGACGTCTGGACCGTCAACAACGTCTGCTGGTTCGCCTCGGAACAGCCGGAGGCGACCGTGCTCACCACGCTCGACCGGGAGACCCCGGTCACGGTGACCGTGCCCCGGGCGTACCCGGGTCCGTTGCAGTGGCTCACCCCGATCTCGGACGCCGTGGTCCGCGCCGTGCCGTCCGGGGGCGACAGCCCCGCCGGCTGTCACGGCTGACCGGTTCGCCGCAGCCGCCACGCCCGACCATGCGGGTGACGATGACGAGCGCCACGGCAGGTACCGGCCGGGTGAACGAGGACTTCACCGGTGCCGTACCGACGGCAGCGGTGCTGGTCGACGGGGCCGGCATCGCCGGCACCGAATCGATCTGCCGGCACGGCGTGGCCTGGTACGCCAGCCGCCTGGGCGGCAGTCTCCTCGGCCTCCTGTCGGTCGTACGGGACCGCAGCCTGACGGCACTGCTCGCCGAGGCCATCGCGCGGGTGACGGACGATCACCGGCGCACCTGCGACGTCACCAACCCCATCAGCCCGTCGGCGGCCGTGGCCATCCTGCGCCTGTCCGACGGCCGCGCCGAGCATCTGGTGCTCGGCGACGCGTTCCTCGTGCTCGACCGGACGGGCGGTACGCCGTCCGTCGTCTCCGATCCCCGAGAGGTCATCATCAGCCGGTCCTACCAGTCCGCGTTCGAGGCCGCCGCCGAGGGTAGCGACGAGTACCACCGGATCCTGCGGGACCTGCGCGCCAACCGAAACCAGCCGGGCGGCTTCTGGGTGGCCAAGGACGACCCCCGGGCGGCAGACGAGGCGATCACCGGAAGCTGTCCGATCTCCGAGCTGACCAGCGCGGTCCTGCTCAGCAACGGTGCCAGCCGCGTCGTGGACCGGTTCCGGCTCGCCGACTGGCCAGAGGTCCTGGCTGTCCTGGCGTCGAGCGGACCCGCCGAGATCATCCATCAGGTCCGGCAGGCGGAGGCACGCCACGCGGTGCCGGCGGACGATGCGACGATCGCACACTGCACCGACCTGACCGGCGCGGCCGGCAACTGCGGGTGATGCCGACCGCACCGTTCCCGGCCGGAGAGCCCTGCCCGCCGCGATCCTGCTGGCTCAGCTCACCTGCCGGCACGTACCGGCGCAACCCTTCCTTGGACGTGCTCGCCGCCCGGGTCCGCAGGCTTGCCGGTGTTCGATGGCCGGATGTTATGTGCGGAGAGCGGTATGCCGCTCTGGCATAAATATGCCGGACCGGCATATCCGCGTCGGTCGACATACCCGCCCGGCGGGTCGATCCGCTTCGATCGGATCGAAAGCTCGGCGGCACCGCGTGCTTCACCACCCGTCGGCCGAGGCGGGGCACCCGGGGCCGCGAGCTTGTCGGGGGCAACTGGTTACATTCTGGTCAGTCCAGCTAGGCAACCGACCGGTTGCAGATTGCCACCAGAGAGGTTGCGATGAAGCAGTTGGTACGCGTGCACAACTTCAACGTGTCCAGCGACGGCTACGGCGCTGGCGAGGGGCAGAGCTGCTTCTGGCGACGATGACCAACGGGTCCGGCTCCCGTGCCGCGCCACCCGGGGCGGGGGAAGATCGTGCAGCCGCAGAATCATGCTGGAACGGGGCGGAGAAGATTGTGCAGCCGCAGAATCATGCTGGAACGGGGCGGAGAAGATCGTGCAGCCGCAGAATCGTGCTGGAACGGGGCGGGGAAGGTCGTGCAGCCGCAAGATCGTGCTGGAACATGGATGTAGTGGCCTCCTGGTGCTCGGGAGACCACTACATCCATGTTCCAGCACGATCTTGACCGGCGGAACCCGCAGAGACCGACGAAACCAGCGGGACCGCCGCGTGAGCGGGGTGCGCGGGAGCGCGGGGTGCGCGGGAGTGCGCGGGAGTGCGCGGGTGGTAAGGGGCGGCAAGCGTGGCGGGAAAGAGGCAGCGGCGGCCGTGGGGACGGCGACGGTGCGTTGGCCCGCTGAGCAGAGCCGATCAGTAGGCCGGGTGCAGGGTGTCGGCCTGGACGGACCGGGTGAAGGAGCGCCACTGCTGGCGGGGAAAGGTGAGGATCGGGCCGGCGACGTCCTTGCTGTCCCGAACGCCCACCACCGCAGGCATGTTGTCGGCGATCTCCACGCAGTTGCCCTGAGGGCTGCTGCGGCTACTCTTGCGCCAGACGGCGCTATCGATTGCAGTCATGGTGCTCCCTCCTTGGATGCCCGTATGAGCCGGCGAAATGTCATCGACCAGCCCCGTTTTGTTATCGCGCCCGTGAGGCACACGAGAGCTTGCGCCCTCGCCCTTAAGAGCTTAGCGGGTCTGGGGGATGCCCGTAAGGAAGCTCCGCCACGCCTTTGATGGGAAGACCAGGACCGGGCCGCCGACATCCTTGCTGTCGCGAACTCCGATCACGGCGGGCAGATTGTCAGCAACCTCCACGCAGTTACCCTGGTCACTGCTGCGGCTGCTCTTCCGCCAGATCCCGCCGGTGAATTCGGTCATGGTGCCTCTCCTTGATTTCCTGCATGAGCGCGCGTGATTCCTGCACGCTCAACGCCTGGGCGGTGAGCGTGCTCCACACACCGGCGTAGGCCCTGACCTCTTCGACACGATCGAGGTAGAGGGCTCCGGACAATCCCTCGTTGTAAACCGTCGTCGGCTCGGCGGACCGGGCACCCTTGGTGGGAAAGTCAAGAATGACGAAGCTCCCCGCTATGGCTGCCCGACTCAGCCCACCACCG
>NZ_JBIVRQ010000025.1:0-52316 GCF_044755745.1 Micromonospora sp. NPDC092111 | reverse complement strand
CCGACCCCAAGCCGTTCGTCTGGACCAGAACCGCCGACGAGATCCTGAACAACCTCGCCACATACTGCGGCCGAATTAACGACTCAGGACACTAGTGTCCTGAGTCGTTGGTTCGTTGCTAGTTTGATGGCGTGGGTGATGGTCGTGGTCCGAGGTACTCCAGCCGTAGCTGTGCGATCGGGAGTGTTGCCAGCTCATCGGCATGATTCGTGCCGAGTTGCCGCCGATGGGGCAGGCTGTCGATGTCGATGCTATGTGCCCGGCTGACTGAGCGATCGCACCGCGAGTCTGTTGTGGTCGGTCGGAGGCCGGGCAGGCTCTTGCGCTTGTGTTGATCGATGAGATCGTCGGATGGCGGACGGGTCTGGACGACCTGCTCGCCCGCATCGTGCACCGCTTCGCCCGGTTGATGCTGATGGGCAGTCAGGTTCGGGTGCTCGACAACTTCTCGACAGGGCGGGCCAAGAACCTCGCCGATGCGGGGCTCGGCGGACTTACGGACGGCGATGTCGTGGTAGGCGACATCCGCACCCCCGAAGGGGTGGAAATCATCGACCATTGGAAACCCGATGTCGTGGTCCACCTGGCCGCCCAGTCCAATGTCTCGGCTGCCGAAAGGACCCCGCTCTACGACGCAGACCTCAACGTCTTCGGCACGGTCAACGTCCTGGACGCCTGCGTACGTAGCGGCGTACGGCTGTTCGTCTTTGCCACGAGCAGCGCCATCTTCGGCACCGTGCCCCTAGCTGAGCTGCCGATCGAGGAGGACTACGGGATGGCGCCGGTCAGCCCCTACGGCATCAGCAAGGCCGCTGCGGTGCGGTATCTCGACTGGTACGGGCGACACCACGGCCTGCCGTACACGGCGATGGTGCTCAGCAACGTCTACGGACCACGCCAGGACGGCGCGGGCTGTGGGGTGGTGTCCCTGATGACCGACGCGTTGCTCGACGGGCTCCCGGTGACAATTAACGGCGACGGCGAGCAGACTCGTGACTTCGTGCATGTCAGCGACGTTGCCGAGGCCGTGGCCATCGGCTGCCACCACAGGGCTCTCGGTATGGTCAATGTCTCCTCCGGGCGACAGACGAGCATCAACGAGGTGTATCGGGCCGTGAGCGAGGCCACGGGCGCGACCATGAGCCCGCGCTACCGGCAGCTACCCCCGTCCGGTGAGATCCGGAACATGGCGCTGAACAACAGCAAGGCCAGGGCAATGCTCGGATGGCAGCCGACGATCGGCTTCACCGAGGGGGTGCGGATGACGGTGCGGGACATCCGCCGCCGCAAGTCCAGAACCTCAGCAATGCCCCCGACTCAGGGCCAGGCCCGAGTCATGAGTGGCCGCCAGTAATCCAGCTGACGATGCACGCCGAACTGCTCGCCAGGCGCCGGATCACGGGCTTCGGGTCCGACTCGCGATACAAGCGCATGCAGCGCGCCGGCGTGCGGTACTTCCTCGGTGCCGCCACGGACGATAGGTCGAATCGGAACTCGGCGGAGCGATCACCGCGACAAACCGCGAGGCCGAATTGACCGACCTGGCCGTCCTGCACGTTCTCCCGATTGCCTCCCCGATGACAGCCCTACCTCCACGACCTCGCGGTCGCAGCCTCGATGGCCGCACCAGAATTCACCCCCTTTTCGATAACGGATATGGTGCGAATGGGCACTGAAAGTTACTTCGCGTTCAGGTCTGTACCGCCAATGGCGTACCATCTGATGATCTTGATCTGCTATTGATCTTGCAACGTGGCACCGTGGTGGTGCATCCGCTCGCGCTGACGCACGGCGATTGCCGGTCGGCGGGTCGGCAGTTTCAGTCTGGGAATGGATCCGCTCTGAACGCGAACGCCGATGGTGCCAGACCACCATCAGTACGGCGGCCTGACCCAATACCTTTGTGATCAGGGCACACGCGCCGTCGCCACCCTCAAGCCGACACCCACCATGAAAGAGCTCAGTGTTCACGGAAGAAGGCGAGCACTCGCTGGTTGACCAGGTCGGGCTCTTCGAGAAGTGGGCTGTGCCCGATCTCTGACATCATCCAGAGTTGGGCATCAGGCAGGCTCGCGGCCAGCTCCTTCGCCCAGGTCGAGGGTCGGGCGATGCACTCCTCGCCCGAGATCACCAGGGCGGGGACGGTGATGTCCTCGAGGAGATCGAGGGCGGAGCGCCGGCGGATGACTCCGGCCATGGCCGGCTTGAGCCCGGGTTTGAGAGCGGCTATGCGCGCGGTCCACAGGTCGACGACGTCTCGCTTGGCGGGGTCTCGCAGCGTGGTCTCGCCGAGCATGATGCGCATGGTGGTGCGGAGCACATCGTCGGTGAAGCCGCGCTTACCGACATCTTCGACCCACTGCAGGAACTCCCGCAACTGACCCGGCGGCTCTGCCCGGGCGGACGATCCGGTGATGACCATCGACCGGATGAGGTCGGGCCGGTGGGCCGCCACGCGCAAGCCGACATCGCCGCCCATGGACGAGACCAGGAAGTGCGCCTCGGTGACGCCGAGCTTGTCGAGGAGGGCCTGGATGTCGCCGGCGCAGCTCTCCACGGTGATGATGTCGCGAACGGCTCCGCTGCTTCTGCCCTGCCCGCGAAAGTCGGGCCGGATGATCCGGAGCTGCCCGGACGCAGCCGCCGCGAACGCGTCGAACTGACGATGGTCGAGAAATAGCGAGTGGAGGCACACGACCGGAACAAGGTCGGCCTCTCCGGTGTCGTCGACATGGAGTTCCCCGCCGGCAACGGCGATTCTTCCTGCGGTCTTCATCGGCTCACCCCTTCCGGGTGTGGTGGTGCGGTGCGACCTGGGTCACAGTGCCATCGGTTTGGATACATTGTCAACAGCCCCACCTGGCCCAGCGCATCCGCCGTGGCGCGGAAGGCGGGATATTGGATCCGATCCGGTTGACGGGTGCAGGTGAAGCATCTACCGTCCAACGCCATGGCGCGTTTGAGTTCCGACGGCGATCGGCCGGCAGTCACCCTTGTCCCGCTCGATGGCGAGTGGGTAGCCGGCCACCAGGTGATGCGGGTCGAGGCGCCGTACGACGGCCGGTTGCTCGGTGTGGTGCCGGCGTTCGGCGTCGCGGAGGTCGACCGCGCGGTCGCTGGTGCGCGGACCGCGCTGGACACACCGTTTCCGTCCTGGCGACGGGCCGAGGTGCTGGACCGGGCGGCGGTGCGGCTGGCGGGGCGTGGCGAGGAATTCGCCCGCTGCATCGCTCTCGAGTCCGCCAAGCCCATCCGGACCGCCCGTGCCGAGGTGCGGCGGGCAGTGTCCACCCTCGTCTTCAGCGCGGCGGTCGCCCGCGGTCTCACCGGCGAGACGGTGCCCCTGGAGGCTGCCGCGGCGGGCGAGGGCAAGATCGGTTTCACTCTGCGGGTGCCGGTGGGCGTTGTCGGGGCGATCGCGCCGTTCAACTTCCCGCTCAACCTGGTGGTGCACAAGCTCGGGCCGGCGATTGCGGCGGGCTGTCCCGTGGTGCTCAAGCCCGCCGAGCAGACCCCGTTCTCCTCGGTCCTGCTGGCCGAACTGCTGATCGACGAGTGCGGACTCCCGCCGGGCTATCTGCACGTCATCCCGGGTGACGGTCCCACGGTCGGCGGCGCGCTCGTGGACCACCCCGACGTCGCGCTCATCACTTTCACCGGGTCACCGGACGTCGGCTGGGCGATCCGGCAACGGGCACCTCGCAAGCGGGTGAGCCTGGAACTCGGAGGCAATGCGCCCGTCATCATCGAACCGGACAGCGACTGGCGGGACGCCGTCGCCAAGATCGCTGTGGCCGGGTTCAGTCACGCCGGGCAGTCGTGCGTCTCCACCCAGCGCGTCCTGGTTCACGCCGGCGTGGTGCGAGAGGTCATCACGGCCCTGACCGAGGCCGTCGAACGGCTGGTGGTCGGCGACCCGCTGGACGAGGCGACGGATGTGTCCGCACTGATCTCGCATGCGGCTCGTGACCGTGTGATCGCGTGGATCGACGAGGCTGTCGCTCAAGGGGCACGGGTGGCGACCGGCGGGGACGTGACCGGCGACGGGGTCCTGCGTCCCACGGTGCTGGTGGATGCGCGCCCGTCCATGAAGGTGTGCGCCGAGGAGGTCTTCGGTCCCGTGGTCGCGGTCACGGCATACGGAGATTTCGCGGAAGCGCTCCGCATGGCCAACGACACACGTTTTGGCCTGCAGGCCGGGGTGTACACCGCAGACCTCGGGAAGGCGCTCACTGCGGCGCGCGTCCTCGATTACGGGGGCGTCCTGATCAACGCGGTGCCTACGTGGCGCGTCGACCATCAGCCCTACGGCGGCAAGCGGGACTCCGGCAACACCCGTGAGGGGCCGGCCTGGGCCGTCCGCGAGATGACCGAGGAGCGGCTGATCGTGCTCGCCGGCTAGATACCCGTCCGTCAATCATGCTCTGAAAGGGAAGTGAGATGCCGAACTCCCATCCGATCGAGCCGTCGGCCGCCTGGACGGAGCTCGCCGTCACCGACGCCGACTGGGACGCCGCGTCCCCGGAACTGCTCAGCAACATGCTGAGCCAACTGGTCCTGATCCGGGCGTTCGAGGAGTTCGTCCTGGAGTTGGCCGCCGAAGGACTCGTCCACGGCCCGGCGCATTCCAGCATCGGGCAGGAGGGCGGAGCCGTCGGCTCGTGCATCGCGCTGACCTCGCAGGACACCGTCAACGGTTCGCATCGGGGCCATCACCAGTTCCTGGCCAAGGTGCTGACCCATCTGCGTCCGGAAGGTATCGAGCTGACGAAGCCCGTACCCGACGACGTGCGCGAGGCGCTGCTGCGGACGCTTCGGGAGATCTGCGGGCTCGACGAGGGCCTCAGCCATGGCCGTGGCGGCAGCATGCACCTCCAATGGCACGACGCCGGCGCGATCGGCACGAACGCCATCGTCGGTGGCGGCGTCCCGCTCGCCGCGGGCTCCGCATGGGCCCACAGACACGCTGGGACTGACGCGGTGACCGTCACGTACTTCGGCGACGGCGCCGTCAACATCGGATCGGTACTCGAGACCTTCAACCTCGCTGCCGCGTGGTCGCTGCCGGTGTGCTTCTTCGTCGAGAACAACCAGTACGCCGTGTCCACCCACGTCAGCGAGGTAACCGGCGAACCGCGGCTCTCCGGCCGCGGCCCCGGCTTCGGCATCCGTAGCTGGCGCGTCGATGGGATGGACCCGCTCGCGGTCCACCTCGCCATGCGCGAGGCACTGGAGCACATGCGCTCCGGCAACGGACCGACACTGATCGAGGCGGATGTCTACCGGTACTTCCATCAGAACGGGCCGTTCCCCGGGTCCGCCTTTCGGTACCGCACCAAGGAGGAGGAACAACAGTGGCGTCGGCGCGATCCGCTCGACACCACTGCCAGGCATCTCGTCCGCCGGGGGATCCTCACCCTCGAGGACGTCGCGGACAGCCGGCAGCGAGCCAAGGCGCTCATGGTGGAACTGGGCGACGTGATCCTCGAGTCCCGACCGGGTGGAAAGGCCAAGGAGCGGCGGATTCGACCGGTGGAGTGGCCGGACCCCGGCTTCGTCGACGAGGGTGTCCGCGGGGATCTCAGCGAACTGGCCGGAATCACCTTCACAGACCTCGATGACCATCCCGGGCCGATCAGGGAGTCGAAGTTCATCGAGGCCGTCGCCCGCGTCATGGCACGCCGGATGGAGACCGATTCCCGCATCGTCGTCCTCGGCGAGGACGTGCACCGCCTCAACGGCGGCACCAACGGAGCCACCCGCGGTCTGAAGGAGCGCTTCGGCGACCGGGTGCTGGGAACTCCGATATCCGAGAACGCGTTCGCGGGACTCGGCGGCGGCATGGCCATGGACGGACGGTTCCGGCCGGTCGTGGAGTTCATGTACGCCGACTTCATGTGGGTCGCGGCCGATCAGATCTTCAACCAGATCGGCAAGGCCCGCCACATGTTCGGTGGCACCGGCAAGGTTCCCTTCGTGCTCCGCAGCAAGGTCGCCATGGGCACCGGCTACGGCTCGCAGCACTCGATGGATCCGGCCGGCATCCTCGCCACCGCCCCCGGCTGGAGAATCGTCGCCCCCTCGACGCCGTTCGACTACGTGGGCCTCATGAACACGGCCCTGGCGTGCGACGACCCGGTCGTCGTGCTGGAGCACGTCGACCTTTACAACTCGGTGGGACCCGATGCGCCGGGCGACTACGACCACTACCTACCGGTCGGGAAGGCGGCGGTGCGCCGCAGCGGGGCGGCCCTCACGATCATCACTTATCTCGCGATGACGCAGCACGTGCTGAACGCCGTCGACGAGGTCGGGGTGGACGCGGAGGTGATCGACCTGCGGTGGCTCGACCGGGCCAGCCTGGACTGGGAAACCATCGCGGCCAGCGTCCGCAAGACCAACACCGTGCTCATCGCCGAGCAGGGAGCTCGCGGCACCTCGTACGGCGGATGGCTGGCCGATGAGATCCAGCGCCGGCACTTCGACTGGCTCGACGCGCCGGTGGAACGGGTCACCGGTGGCGAGGCATCACCGAGCATCAGCAAGGTGCTGGAACGTGCCGCCTTCGCGGGCACCGAGGAAGTCGCCGCCAAGCTCCGTCAGATTGCCGAGGTGTGATCCGTGGCCGAAATCCTGCGCCTGCCCGAGCTGGCGACGAACTCTCGGGAAGCCGTGGTCGCCAGCTGGAATGTCCCGCTGCGGACCCCGTACGACGAGGGCGAGGCGATCGTTACGGTCGAGACCGAGAAGGCCGTCGCCGACGTCGAGGCGGAGGCCGGTGGGATGCTTCTGCGGCTGCTCGCCGACGAGGGGGAGACCGTCGCCTCGGGATCACCGATCGCCATCTGGGGCGGACCCGACGACAGCGACGACGATATCGCTACGCTGCTGGCGTCGCTCGGCGTCGCTGCGGACGCCGCACCCGTGGCTGGGGAACCCACCGTTGGCAACGGGCACCGGGTTTTCGCGAGCCCGATCGCTCGCCGGCTGGCGCGTCTGGCCGACCTGACCGTGGCGGAGATCGCCGGCTCGGGACCGAACGGCCGCATCCGCCGCCGCGATGTCGAGGCCGCCATCGCCGCCGCGAGCCCACCGCCCGCGGCCCCGCCGCCGGCCGCCGAACCGCCGGTCCGGACCATCGGCGACGGTGAGGCGACGCCCAGGTTCGAGGATGTCCCGATCTCCCGGATGCGTCAGGCCATCGCGCGGCGCCTCGTCGAGAGCAAGAGCACCGCCCCGCACTTCTACCTGCGCGGAACCGCGCGGGTCGACCGCCTCCTGGAACTGCGGCGCGAGCTCAACGACGGCGAGGATGTCGCCGTCACGCTCAATGACCTCGTCGTCAAGGCGGCCGCGGCGGCATACGCCCGGGTCCCCGGCATGAACGTCCAGTGGAACGGCGAGTCGATCCGCCACTTCGAAGGCGCGGCGATCGCGATCGCCGTTGCCACCGAGGACGGACTGGTCACTCCCGTGGTCCGGGACGTCGACGGCATGGGTATCCGGCGACTGGCCGGCCGGACGCGCGACCTCATCCAGCGGGCCCATGCACGTACTCTGCGGCAGAGCGACCTTGAGGGCGGTTCCCTCACGGTCACCAACCTCGGTATGTACGGCACGGAGGAGTTCGCGGCGATCATCAACCCGCCCCAGGCCGCGATCCTCGCGGTCGGCGCGGCGAGTCCGGCCCCCGTGGTCGTGGACGGCGAGATACGTATCGCCACCCTCATGCGGCTCAGTCTTGCCGTCGACCATCGCCCGATCGACGGCGTCACCGCAGCGCGATGGATGAGCGCACTGACCGGCCTTCTGGAACGGCCGCTCCAGATCCTCGCCTGAAGCCACCCGCGGCCACGGGGAGATCGCGGTACCGCCGGCCGGGAGGGGCCATCCACGGTCGCGCGCGTGGACCATCACCGAGACGGTCAGGCTGCCACCGGCCGAGTCGCCGGCGAAGAGGATCTTCCCCGGTTCGGCGCCGGTCTCCAGCAGCGCACCGTACGCATCGACGCAATCCAGGATCGGAGTGGGGTACGGATGTTCCGGCGCGAGGCGGTAGTCCGGCAGGTGCACCACGGCGTTGTTGGCGAGGGACAGCCGTGCGGCCAGCCCGAGGTAGCCGGCGGGCGCGCCGAACAGGTAGGCACCTCCGTGGAAGTACATGAGGTGGGCGTCGGCGGTTCCGGTCGCCGGGGTGGCCCGCGTGACGGGGACCGCGCCGAGCATGGTCTCGTCGACCACGACGCCGTCAGCCATCGGATGGCGGGACACCATGGCCACGTAGTGCGCTCGAAGCTGGTCCAGGCTCCGGCCGCCGGTCTCACCGTTCAGGATGGCTCAGGTCGCCCAGGCTGCCGCGCCAGGCTTGCAGGCGTTGTTCGACGACGGCGCTGTAGGCCACGGGTCCCCCTCAGTGTTTTTCGAACAGTTCGCGGCGTTCGGCGAGGGTGATGCGGGTCCGCCGGATGTGACCGGAGAGGAAGCGCTCGGCGTCGACCGGGTCGCGGCGGCGGATCGCGTCCATCAGCAGCCGGTGCTCGTACTTGATGATCGCTCGGCCGTGGTCGTCGATGAGCTGGGCGTACGCGCGCCGGTAATGCTGGGTGGTGTTCCAGAAGCGGGTCACGGTGGACAGCAGTTGCCGGTCGGTGCAACCGGCGTACGTGGCGAGATGGAACTCCCGGTCGAGCAGCACGAACCGGTCGGGTGACGTGGCGGCCTCGACTTCGGTCTCCAACTCCTCCAGCCGCGCGATGTCGTCCTCGGTGATGCCGTGGAGGCTCTGGGCCAGAGCCAGGGGGTCGATGCGCTCGCGGATCCGGTAGGCGGTATCGAACTCCTCGTAGTCCAGCTTCGCTACCCGCGCACCGCTGTACGACTTCACGGTGACCAGCCCGTCGGCCTCGACCATCCGCAGAGCCTCTCGGACCGGGATCCGGCTGGAGCCGTGTTGTTCGGCGATCTCCTCCTGGCGCAGGCGGGTGCCCGGGGCGAGTTCGCCGCTGAGGATGGCGCTGCGCAGGTGATCGGCGATGCGCCTGCTACTGACGCCGGTCTTGATCAGCTCGGGATCCGCGCCTGCGTTCTCGTCCGGATTTTCGTTGTTCATCGGATCAGCATGCCGCACGACGAACCACCCGCCGACCGCCGGTCCAGGCCAGATCGGATCCCATCCGTGACTCCCGTCGCCCAAACGGTTGATACGCGAGAAACTAGACCGGATTGAACCCAATCACAAGGGTCCCACCGCGAATATGTGAGGTCTGCACCCGATCCCGGTGCCTGCCTGGATCCAAAAGGTGCGTCAGCGATGCGTCTACTCAAGACTAGTTGAATACACTTCCGTTTACTAAAGGGACAAAAGGTGCGCATAGCAGGCAGTTGCGCCACGGATTGGATCCGAAATCTTGACACCTGGACTGGGCTCAGCGCACGATGTGGCTCCAATCACCCGTCGCCGCGCTTCACGGCTCAGGCGACACAACACGGCGGAGGAACATCCCATGAAGCGACCAAAGCGACCCGGTCCGCTGGCGACGGCCCTCGCCGCAGCGGCTCTCATTGCCCCGCTGGCGGGGTGCTCCGGCGAAGCGGCCTCGTCCGCCGGCAGCAGGACGCTTGGCATCGTCCAGTTCAGCGGTGACGACGTCTATTCCAACAGCGCTCTGCAGGGTGCCGCCGACTATGCCGAGGCGCTGGGCTGGGCGACCGTGACGGTCGACGCCAAGGGCTCGGTCGACGGGGCGAACAGCGCCATGGAGAACCTGGTGACACGCGGCGTCGACGCCATGGTCGTGAGCGTGTTCCCGTCCTCGGCGCTCAGCGCCGGTGTCGCGGCGGCCACGCAAGCCGAGATCCCGGTCGCCAACTGGGGCGGCGGCCTCGCCCCCGGCGTGCCGTTCGCCGCTGACACCGCCCTCGGCGACGAGATCGCCGCCCGGGTGGTCAGCGATCTCGGGCGCGAGGGCGAGCTGCTGGTTCTCGGCTACCGGCCCGGCCTGCCCTGCCAGAACCGCGAGAAGGCGCTCGACGAGGCGGTCAAGGGCACCGCGATCCGGGTGACGAAGCAGCAGATCACGATTCCGGGAGCCGCCACATCCGCCTCCGAGGCAACGCTCGGCTGGTTGGCCTCGCACCCGAAGGGCAGCACACCGCTCGCCGTGTGGTCCTGCTTCGACGACCCGGCGACCGGAGCAGCCGCGGCTCTGCAACAGGCCGCCCGCCCCGACATCCTCAGCTACGGCCTCAACGGCACCGCACCGGCACTGAAGCTCATCCAGCGGGGCGAGTTGACCGCAACCCTTTGGATCGACGGGCCGGGCCAGGGCGAGGAACTCGCGAAGCGCCTGATCGCCGCCGTCGACGATCCCGCCTCGGCCGCGTCGGAGGAGATCGGCGGCACCACCCAGGTGATCGACAAGGACAACGTCAATGACTTCCTCAAGCAGCACCCTGAACTCAACTGAACCCGTGTCGGACGATGCGGCAAAGACGTTCGTCGAGGTACGCGGTCTGGCCAAGACCTACGGCGCGATCCGCGCTCTCCAGGGCGTGGACCTGACCTTCCGCACCGGCGAGGTTCACGGGCTCGTCGGCGCGAACGGCGCCGGAAAGTCCACCCTGGTGCGCCTGCTCGCCGGCCTCGAACAGCCCGACGCGGGCACGATCCGGATCAGCGGAGCCGAGGCGCACATCGCAGGCCCGGCCGTGGCCGCCCGCCTCGGACTCGCCTTCATCCACCAGGAGCTCAACCTGGTCGAGACGTTCACGGCCGCGCAGAACATCATGCTCGGCAGCCACGAGGGAGCGTCGCTCGCGCTCCGGCGTGTCGACGGCGTCCACCCCCGGGCGCGGCAGGCGGCGCGGACGGTCGGCATCGACTTCCGTCTCGACCGGGCGGTGGCGCGGCTGACCGTCCACCAGAAATGGCTCGTCAGCATCGCTCGGGCCCTGGTCCACGACTGCAAACTGATCGCCATGGACGAGCCCACGGCGTCCCTCGACGCGCAGGAGTCGGCGCGCCTGCTCGAGGTGGCCCGCGACCTGGCGGAGCAGGGCGTCGCGGTCGTCTTCATCAGCCACCGGCTCGATGAAGTCCTCAGCCTCTGCGATCGGGTGACGGCGTTCCGGGACGGCACAGTCTCCGCCGCCGTGGAGCGGCCGGAACTCACCCGCGACCGGCTCGTCGGGGCCATCGTCGGCGACCAGACCAGCGCGCCCCGATCCGCCGGGCGCATCGCCGGCGACGACCGGCCGGCGGTACTCCAGGTTCGCGACCTCCGCCGCGGCCGGGTGCTCTGCGGAGTGACACTGGACCTGCGCGAAGGCGAGCTGCTCGGCATCGCGGGACTGGTCGGATCCGGCCGCACCGAGTTCGCCCGTGCGATCTTCGGCGCTGACCGGATCGACTCAGGGTCGATGCTGCTCTCCGGGCGCCCCTACGCCCCGAGGTCGATCGCGGACGCCATCGATCACCGGATCGCCTTCGTATCCGAGGAGCGGCGTGCCGAGGCGCTGTTCCTCGGCCTGTCCGTTACCAGCAACCTCTTCGTGAACACCTGGCGCAGGCACCGATTGAGCTTTCCCCCGCTGATCTCCGCTCGCCGGGCCGAGCGCCAGGCCACCGCGCTCGCCCACGATCTCGGCGTCGTCCTTCGGCGCGGCGGAGTCCGCCAATCGGTCGGTGGCCTGAGCGGCGGGAATCAGCAGAAGGTGATCATCGGGCGCTGGCTGCAGACCGAGCCGGTGATCCTGCTCCTCGACGAGCCCACCAGGGGCGTGGACATAGGTGCACGGGCCCTGATCTACCAGCAGATCCGGGACATCGCCCGCGCCGGCATGTCGGTCCTCGTGATCAGTTCCGAGTTCGAGGAGCTCCTCGAATGTGACCGCGTCGTCGTCATGAACGCCGGCGCCACCGTCGGGGAGTTGACCGGCTCCTCGATCACCGTCAACGACATGCTCCGCCTCTGCTACCAATGACCCGGGGATCCCCATGACCTCCACCGCCATCGCGCCCGTCGCGACCACCACCGACCCGGGGCAGCGAGTCCTCGCGTTCCTCGCCCGCTTCGGCACCCTGATCGTGCTCGGCGCCATGATCCTCGGCTTCGGCATCGCCCGGCCGGTCGAGTTCCTCAGCGAACGCAACCTGATCAATGTGCTCAACCAGAGCGCGCTCCTCGCGATCGTGGCCGCCGGGCTCACGTACGTCCTGGTCGCCGGACAGTTCGACCTCAGCTTCGCGAACGTCGTCAGCTTCTCGGGCATCCTCTGCGTCGGTCTGATGGAACGCAGCGGCGTACCCGTACTCTTCGCTGTCGGTGGCGCGCTGCTCGCCGCCGCCCTCGTCGGCGTTGTCAACGGCATCCTGGTCGCCCACGTACGCATCAATGCCATCGTCGCGACCCTGGGTACCTCGACAGTGCTGCTGGGGCTCAACTTCCTCTACAGCAACGGCGCGCCGATCACCCTCGGCGCCGGGCGATTCACCGAGATCTCCCGGGGACGGCCCGGGGGCATCCCCATTCCGGTCATCATCATGACCGTGGTGCTCGTCGTCCTGTGGGTGGTGCTGAACCGTACGCTGCTCGGCCACCACCTGCAGGCGACCGGCTCGAACGCCGTGGCGGCGCGCCTGGCCGGCGTCGACGTCGGGCGCGTCACGATCGCCGCCTTCGTCGGGGTCGCTGTCTGCGCCGGCATCTGCGGAGTGCTGCTGTCCGCGCGAATCGGCAGCGGCATGGTCACCGCCGGCGACGGCTTCCTGCTCAGCGCGTTCGCCGCGGCCTTCCTGGGCGCCTCGGTGATCCGTGACGGGCAGTTCCATATCCTCGGCACCTTCGTCGGCGTTCTCGTCGTGAGCATCGCGGGGAACGGGCTGGCCATACTCGGAGCGCAGTCCTACGCCCTCTACCTGGTGCAGGGCTCCGTCCTGCTGGCGGCCGTCGCGCTCAGCACGACCAGCCGCAGGCTCCTCGGACAGGACCGCCGATGAACCACACGAGCGACACCCAACTGGCCGCCACCCTGCAGTCAGCCATCGGCGCCGGCCGCGTCGACCAGGTCGCGTTCCTGGTCGAAGATCTCGGCGTCGCCATCGGCCGCTGGAGTGCGCTGCACCGCGACGAGACGTGGCGCATCTACACATACGGGCTCGACAACGTCGAGAACCTCCGCTACCACGGAGAGCCCGGCCGGTTCTCGATGAGGCTGGCGCTGATCGGACACTCACCTCAGATCGAACTCATCCAGCCGCTGGCCGGCCCGAGCATCTACCACGACTGGATCGCGCGACACGGCTACGGACTGCACCACTTCGGGTTCTTCGTGCCCTCGATCGCCGACGCCGTCGCGCGATTCGAGGCGGCGGGCCACCCCACCATTCAGTCCGGCTCCGGCTACGGCCTCGACGGTGACGGCGGCTTCGCGTACTTCGACTTCGAGGACATCTACGGCATACACCTAGAAGCCATCGAGGTGCCCGCCCGCCGTCGCCCGAGCGAGCCGCTGCCCGAGCCCCGGGACTAAACCGTTGTGCCGACAAGGAGACAGGAGCCCCAAACCATGACCGCACAGCTGACCCCCAACTGGTGGAAGGCGCTCGCCGACGAGGCGAACGCGGACAGCCGGTTCACCGCAGCCGCCCGGCATTTCCGTGGCCGTGTCCGGATCGACTACGACCCCGGCACCACCGACCTCGACATCAGCGGCGGACGCATAGTCGACGTCGCCGACGGTCCTTCGCCTCGCGGTGCCGACATCATCTTCCGAGCTCCGCGCGAGCAATGGGACCGCATCATCGCGGGCGAATCAGACTTCATGAAAGCGACCACCCCCGGCCTTGGCAACCTGGAGATGCTCGGGGACGCCGTCCTCGCCATGGACAACATTCGCGTCATCCATCTGCTCTTCAAGGCTATGTCCCGCGTGGGCACACCGCCGCTCGCCGGGCCGGCGCCGTCTCCCGATCCGCGACCCTCGGGCGAACCGACAGTCGGCCGGTACATCACCGTCGACGGCATCCGGACCTACTACGAGGAAGCCGGTCACGGCCCGGCCATCGTGTGCTTCCACGCCGCATGTCAGGACTCGCTCATGTACCGCTATGTCCTGGACGGCCTGTCCGACCAATACCGGATCATCGCCCTCGACGCGCCCGGCCATGTCAAGACCGACATGCCCGCGGAGGGCCCATTTCGCAGCCTCACCCGCCATGCCGAGTTCAACGAGGCGTTCATGGCCGCGCTCGGACTGGAAAAGCCGGCCATCATCGGCTGCTCCATGGGCGGCAACCTCGTCCTCGAACTGGCATCCCGCAAGCCGCAGGCGTACGCAGCGGTCGTCTCGTCCTGCGGTGCCGACTACACCCCCACCATGTCCGGATTCCTGCTCGAGATGCTGCTCAGCAATGGCCAGCAGATCGTCGAAACGTTCTGCGAATCACTCACCGGCGCGCGCACTCCCGCGAACCGCGCGCGAGAGGCCGTGTGGCAGATCCGGCGCAACGTTCCCGAGGTGATGGCCGGGGACCTGATCGGTTACGCCGGCTTCGACAAACGCGACGAGGTCGGCCGCATCCAGGCCCCTGTACTCCTGCTCCGCGGCGAAGCGGACTGGCTCGTCTACCAGGAGCAGGTCGCAGCGACCCAAAGCCGCATTCCTGGTAGCCAACTTGTGGTCCTCGAAGGCACCGGCCACTACCCCATGATCGAGAACCCCTACGAATTCAACGAGACCGTCCGGACCTTCCTCCAGAAGAACGGCCACAAGTAAGCGACCGGTACCGGGCCGGGCGGCGGTAGCTGCCCGCCCGGACGCTCCGCCACCGCTGTTCGAGCCGAAACCGTCGCCTCGCCAGGGTGGCGCGGCGTTCGTCCCTCAGCGGAAATCTAGTGTCCTGTAGTCGGCTCGGACTGTTCGCTGACGAACAGTCGGACCAGCTTCGGCGTCCGGTAGCGAAACACACGATTCTCTGGCTCGGTCAACGTCACCAGGTGCGCGTCGGCGAGTCGTTCGAGCACCAGCTCCACCCGGTGCCGAGGAAGACCCAGTGCGGCGGCGAGCGGCCCGACCGGGATCCCGGCCTCGCCGGTCGTGCTTATCAGGTGTAGGGCTCGCTGTTCCAACAGACCCACCGCGCGGTAGGAGACCGCGATGCGCGCCCGGACCGAGAGATCGTCGAGCACCAGTTCGTCGAGGTGACGGTGCTCGTCCCGCAGCGCGAGCGCGAGTCGGCGGATCATCGCCGGTGGCTGTCCGGCGAGCCGGCCGGCCGTGATCAGCAGCGCCAGTGGCAGGCCGGCGGAGGACGCGACGACCGATCGAGTCGACTCGTCCGGGCTGGCTACACCGGCTCCAATGTGAAACATCAACTCGGCTGCGGCTGGTTCGAGAGGACCGAGGTCGACACGGTGCACGGCGGTCAGCCCGGCCAGGCGGTGCCGGCTGGTCACGATGACCGTGCACGCCGCCTCGCCTGGCAACAACGCCCGGATCTGTGACAGGTCGGTCGCGTCGTCCAGGACGAGGAGCGCTCGACTCTCGGCGAGGCAGCCGCGCAGCAACGCGTGTCGGTCGGCGGGCAGGTCGGGAAGGTGCTCCCCGGTCACCCCGAAGGCATGCAGCAGGCGGATCACCGCCGGGTCCAGCGCGCCCGCGGCGGTGTCCTGCGAGGTAGGGGACGAGGCCACGGCCGGCGTCGGTCCGCCGAGGTCGACGAAGAGGTGCGCGCCGTGCCCGTCGGGGCGCAGCAGATGGGCGAGGTGGATCGCGAGGGCGGTCTTGCCGACGCCGGCCGGTCCTACGACGACCGCGACCCGACACCTGCCGGGGACGACGGGAGTGTGACGCAGTGCGTCCAGCAGCTCACGTACCGTTGATTCCCGGCCGAACAGCACGGGCAGGTCGGCCGGTAGTTGCCGCAGCGGGCCGGCCGGTCCGACGACCGGCACCGGCCCCCGCGTCGCGGTGAACTCGGGCGGCCGGGTCATTTCCGGCTCACGCCGCAGCACCGCCTGGTACAGCGCGGTCAGGTCGGCGCTCGGCTCCACGCCGAACCCCTCGACCAGTGCCGTCCGGGCCGCCCGGTAGGTCGCGACCGCCCCGGCGGTGTCCCCGCCACGCGAACAGGCGGTCATCAACTGACCCCAGGCGCGCTCCCGACCCGGCTGCTGCCCCACGAAACCCTGGAGCAGCTCCCGGACCGCGCCGAACCGCCCGATCCGCAGCAGGGTCTCGGCGTACCCCTCGGTCGCCTCCACCCACCTGTTGTGCAGCAGTACCGCCCAGCCGGACAGCACCGGCCCCTGCGGAACATCCAGCAGCGGGACGCCCCGGTATGCCTGCGTCGCGCCGTGCAGGTGCCGTGCGGCGGACGTCAGGTCGCCGTCGGCAAGTGCCCGGATGCCAACGGTCACATCCCGCTCGAACGTCACCACGTCGAGCGCCAGCGTCGTGTCGCTCATCAGCCGCAGCGCCCAGCCGGTCCCGTTACGGACCAGCTGACCGCCCGCGCCGGTGCCGGTGACCCGGGCCAGCCAACTCCGCAGCCCCCACGCGTATGTCCGCAGGTTCACCGCGGCGGACTGGGGAGCGGCGTTCGGCCACAGCTCCGCCATGACCCGGTCCCGGCTGACCGTCCGCTCCGCGTTCAGCAGCAGCAGTGCCAGCAGGGAGCGTTGCCGCCCGGGCGGCGGTAACACCGGTTCGGCGTGGACGCTCACCCGCATCGGGCCGAGCAGCTCGACCGAGAGACTCATGGCTCATCCGCCCCCGTGCCTCTCCGGCTGGGAGGCGGCGGACTGCCGCCTCCAAGGGCACGCCGGAGATCGCTGGGTCAGTCTCGGCAGCGGGCGGCTGTTCGGTCACTGCCGCGAACAGTGCGGAACAAACCCGAACGCCCGAGCCGCGTGACTCCTGCGCCACCGTACGAGTCGCCCGGTCGGCCTCCCGGCACTACGAGTACGGCGACGTATACGGGTCGTCGTACGGCTTTAGGCGAGCGTTCAGCCGGCCGACCGTCGGCCAACTCGTCACTCTGGAGTCATCGTGACCGCTCGATCGAGACCCGGACGTCTTCGTCACGGGATCCTGCTACTACTGGCGGCGGTGGTTGCCGCGCCCCTGGGTGCGGTGGCGCCGGTGTCGCCACCGACGCCGGCCTCGGCTGCCCCGTTCCGCCCGGCCGGCAGCGCGGTGCCCACCAGCGCGGTGCCGACCCGGCCCCGGCCGGTCGACCGTACCCCGCTGGTGACCAAGGCTCCCAGCGTGACCTGGCCGAAGGCCGAGGTCGCGGTGGTGATCCCGCCGCCCCCGGAGGAGCGCGCCGCAGCCAGGGCCGACCGCGCGCTGACCGCGCCGAGCCTGCGCCAGGCCGGTGGATCGCCGGTCTCGGTAGCCGCGGACAGCCCGGTACGGGTGGAGGTGCTGGACCGCTCCGCCGCCGCTCGGCGAGGTCCGGCAGGTCTGCTGCTCCGCCTCAGTCACACCGACCAGAAGGCGCGTGAGCTCGGCGTCAGCGTGGACTACTCCGGGTTCCGCAACGCCTTCGGCGGCGACTATGCCGCTCGGCTGCGGCTGGTCAAGGTGCCGGAGTGCGCCGCCACCGAGGACGTCGGGTGCGGCCGGGGGCAATCGGTGGTGACCCGCAACGACGCCCGGGCGGGCACCCTCACCGCCCGGGTCTCCGACGGCCTCTACGCGGTGACCGCCGGCGCGGCCGGCGCGACCGGCAGCTACGGGCCCACCTCGCTGGCCCCGTCGGCGACCTGGCAGGTCGGCCTTCAGTCCGGCGACTTCACCTGGTCGTACCCGATGCAGGTGCCGTCGGTGCCCGGCATCGAGCCGGACTTCGGCCTGAACTACTCGTCCGGTGCGGTGGACGGGAAGACCGCCTCCACCAACAACCAGCCCTCCTGGGTCGGCGAGGGCTTCGACCTGCAGGCCGGCTTCATCGAGCGGTCCTACAAGGCGTGCGCCGAGGACGGTCAGGCCGGGGTCAACGACCAGTGCTGGGAGACGGCGAACGCCGTGGTGTCGCTGCCGGGTGTCTCCGGCGAGCTGGTCCGCGACCAGGCCACCGGAGTGTGGCGGGCCGAGGAGGACGACGGCTGGCGGATCGAGCTGTTGACTGGTGCGGACAACGGCGACGAGGGGTCGACCGACCCGGACGACCGCGGCGAGCACTGGAAACTGACCGCCCCGGACGGTACGCAGTACTTCTTCGGCCTGAACCGGCTGCCCGGCTGGTCGTCGGGTCGGGGCGAGACCAACTCCACGTACACGATGCCGGTCTTCGGCAACGAGGCGGGCGAGCCCTGCCACCGGGCGACGTTCGCCGAGTCGTGGTGCCAGCAGGCGTACCGGTGGAACCTCGACTACGTGGTCGACCCGCACGGCGACGCGATGGCGTACTACTACGACCGGGAGATCAACCACTACGGGCGGAACAAGACCCCGGCGGCGGCGACGCCGTACGTGCGGGCCGGCTACCTCAACCGCGTCGAGTACGGGCTGCGCGCGTCGAGCGTCTACACCGTACCGGCGAGCGCCCGGGTGCTCTTCGCCACCGCGCCCCGCTGCCTGCCCGGCTCGGCCTGTCAGGTCGGCCAGCCCGGGGACTTCCCGGACGTACCCCTGGACCAGTCCTGCTCGGGCGGCACGTGCCCGCAGTCGGCACCGACCTTCTGGGGCACCAAGCGGTTGGCGACGGTGACCACCCAGGTCAACCATGGTGGCTTCCAGAACGTCGACTCGTGGAGCCTGACCCACACCTTCCCGGACCCGAAGGACCGCTCCAGCGCCTCCCTCTGGCTGGAGTCGATCGCGCAGAGCGGGCACGTCGGCGGCAGCGCCACCCTGCCCATGATCGACTTCGACCCGTTCTTCACCGCCGAGGGCGGGGGGACCCCGAACCGGGTCGACGGCCTGGACACCCAGGCGGCGATGAACAAGTTCCGGATCGGCGCCGTCAACAACGAGACCGGCGGGCAGACCCAGGTCAGGTACTCACCCACCGGCTGCGTCCGGTCGGCGCTGCCGACCCCGCACTCCAACACCGCACGGTGCTTCCCGGGCTACTACGCCCAGGAGTTCGAGACCCCAACGATCGATTGGTTCCAGAAATACGTGGTCACCGAGGTCGTCGAGACCGACCTGGTCGGCGGCGGTACGCCCGAGGTGACCCGGTACGAGTACGGCACCGACGGCGCCTGGCACTACGACGACGCCGAGTTGACCCCGGATCGGTTCAAGACCTGGGGACAGTGGCGGGGCTTCCAGAAGGTCCGGGAGATCAGCGGCAACGGCGTGGACGCGCCGCAGACGGTGACCGAGCACGTGTTCATGCGCGGGATGCACGGCGACCGCGAGTCGCCCACCGGCGGGACCAAGACGGTCCAGGTGGACGGGCTCGACGACCTGTCCATCCGGCGCGGTTTTTCCCGGGAAACCTCGGTCTACAACGGTGTCGGAGGTGCTCTGGTCTCCCGGTCGGTCAGTGAACCTCTGGAGATCAGGAACACGGCCACCCGGCCCCGGTCGACCGGCACGAACCTGGCGGCGTGGGTGACCGCCGAGCGGTCCGAGCGCAGCACCGAGACCCTGGCCGCCGGTGGCACCCGGACGACCGAGGTGCTGTACCGCTACGACGAGGACGGTCTGCCGATCGAGGTGCACGATCGTGGCGACATCGCGGTCGACGACGACGACGAGTGCACGACCACGACGTACGCGAAGAACCGCACCGCCTGGATCATCGACACGGCGTCCCGATCCACCACCGTGCTCGTGCCCTGCGGTGTCACCGCGAATCTTCCGGCGGACCTGCTCAGCGACGAGCGGATCTACTACGACAACGAGGTCTGGGGCACCCCACCCACCCGGGGTGACGTGACGAAAACGGAGGAGGCCAAGGACTGGTCGAACGGACCGGTCTGGCAGACCGTCGGCAGTGCTGCCCTGGACGCCCACGGCCGCCCGACGTCGAGCACCGACGCGCTCGGCCACACCAGCACGACCACCTACACGCCGACCGTCGGTGGTCCGCTCACCTCGGTCAGCGACACCAACCCGCTGGGGCACACGTCGACCGTGACCCTTGCCCCGCTGACCGAGGACCCGCTCACCGTGGTCGACGCCAACGGTCGGCAGACCGACCTGAGCTACGACCCGCTGGGCCGGTTGACGAAGGTGTGGCTGCCCGGTCGGGCGAAGGCGAGCGCGACGCCGAACCTGGAGTACACCTACGACGTGCGCCGTACCGCTCCGAGCGTGCTCGGCACCCGGACCCTGCTCGGCACCGGGACCGCGTACGCCACCTCGTACCAGCTACTCGACGGATTCCTGCGGGAGCGGCAGACCCAGGAGCAGTCACCGAACATCTCCGGACGGATCGTCACCGACACCTTCTACGACTCCCACGGGCGGGACTGGAAGGAGAACGCCGACTACTACACCGCCGGCCTGCCGGCAAAGGCGCTGGTCGCGGTGGCCGACACCGAGGTGCCGTCGCAGACCCGGACGCTCTACGACGGAGCGGACCGGGAGATCGCGGAGATCCTCTACGACCGCAACGTGGAGAAGTGGCGAACCAGCACCACGTACGGCGGTGACCGGGTGTCGGTCACCCCGCCGGCCGGGGACACCGCCACCACGACGATCCTCGACGCGCACGACCGGACCGTCGAGCTGCGCCAGCACACCGCGGGCATCACCAGTGGCTACGACAGCACCCGCTACGGCTACGACCGGGCCGGGCGGCTCAGCACCGTCACCGACACGGCCGGCAACGTCTGGCGACACTTCTACGACCTGCGCGGCCGCAAGATCCGTACCGAGGACCCGGACGCCGGCACCCAACGGACCGCGTACGACGAGGCGGATCGGCCGGTCAGCACCACTGACGGCCGTAACCGCACGGTGGTCACGGTCTACGACGAGGTGGGCCGGCAGAAAGAGGTGCACGAAAACTCCGCCGCCGGGCCGAAACTGGCCGAGTGGACGTACGACAGCCTGCCCGGCGGCAAGGGACTGGGCACCTCGTCGAAGCGGTACGTCGGTTCCGCCGTCTACGAGAACCAGGTGCTGGGCTACGACCCGGCCGGTCAGCCCACCGGCGTATCGGTCGTGATCCCGGCGGTCGAGGGCGGCCTTGCTCGCTCGTACGACACCACGTTCCGGTACAACGCGGCTGGTCAGGTGACCGACACCAACCTGCCGGCCGCGGGGGACCTCGCCGCCGAGACGGTGAAGTCCTTCTACACCTCGCTGGGCCTGCCCAACTCGCTGCTGTCCACCGGCAACACCTACGTCGCCAGCACCGGCTACGACAACACCGGGGAGTTGGCCCGGTACGTGCTCGGCGCGAGCGGCAAGCAGGTCACCCGGGACTTCGACTACGACGAGACGACCGGGCGACTGACTCGCGCCAAGACCCAGGCACCGGGCACCACGCCGGTCTCCGACGCCACCTACTCCTACGATCCGGCCGGCAACCTCCTGCGTGTCGGCGACACTGTCACCAACGACAACCAGTGCTTCGAGTACGACCAGTTGCGGAGGTTGACTGAAGCGTGGACGCCGGCCGCCGGTGACTGCACGACGGCACGCAGTGCGACGGCACTCGGTGGTCCGGCGGCGTACTGGCACAGCTGGACCTTCGACAAGGTCGGTAACCGGCTGACCGAGGCCCGGCACGCGACTGCCGGAGACACCACCGCCAGCTACACCTATCCGGCCGCCGGTGCGGCCCAGCCGCACACTCTGACATCGGTGCGGACCACCGGTCCGGGCGGGGAACTGACCGACAGTTACCGCTACGACGCCGACGGCAACACCACCGGCCGGACGGTCAACGGCAAGGCGCAGGTGCTGGACTGGGACGCCGAGGGGCACGTCTCCATCATCACGGAGAACGGCAAGACCACCTCGTTCGTCTACGACGCTGAGGGCAACCGGCTGCTGCGCCGCGACGCCACCGGCACCACGCTCTACCTGGGGCACACCGAGGTGCACCAGCCAACCAGCGGCACGGCGACCGCCACCCGCTACTACGCCTACCAGGGCCAGCCGGTGGCCATGCGCAAGGGCGGCCAGGTCTCCTGGCTGACGTCCGACCACCACGGCACCGGTGAGATCGCCATCGACTCGGCCACTATGGCGGTGACCCGTCGACTGCTGACCCCGTATGGCACGGCACGGGGTGGCACCGGCACCTGGCCGGGGGAGCGGGGCTTCGTCGGCGGGAACATCGACCCGGGCACCGGGCTGACCCATCTCGGCGCGCGGGAGTACGACCCGGGGACGGGTCGGTTCATCTCGGTCGACCCGATCATCGACATCGACGATCCACAGCAGATGCACGGGTACGCCTACTCCAGCAACAATCCGACGTCGTTCAGCGACCCGGACGGCTTGAAGCTGATGGCGGACAACAGCGGCAGCGCCAAGGCCAAGCCGAAGGCCAAGAAGCCGGCGCCGGCGAAGAAGAAGGCCGCCCCGAAGAAGGCTGCCCCGAAGAAGAAGGCGAAGTCCTACGCGGCGTCGCCGGCGCAGAAGGCAGCGTACGCGCGGAACAAGTGTGGCGCTTCGTGCGTGAGCGCCGACGGCAAGAAGATGAACAAGAAGGGGGTGAAGGCGTACGAGGCGAAGGAGAAGAAGGCCGCCAAGGAACAGCAGAAGCGCAACGCCACGGCGAAGAAGGCTAGAGCTGACGCCGCAAAGGGCTGCAACGCCGCCTGCCGGCGCGACATCGCGGACAACAAGCCCAAGGCCAAGGCCGCGCCCAAGGCGCCCGCCAAATCGAAACCCAAGAAACCTTTGATCAATACGGAGACAAAGCGTGCCCTGGTACACAAAGCTGCGGGTTTCGGCGTCGGCCTTCTGACAGGGCTCGCGGTCGCGGCGGTCTGTGTCGGCACAGTCGGCATCGGCTGTGCGGTGACGGCTGGGCTGTTTGCGGCCACGGCGATCGGAGTTCCCACTCACCTCGCGGTTGCCCGAGCGATGGACGAGGACATCACAGCACGTAAGGCCGCCAAGTGGCTGCGATCGTCACAAATTGCTGGCCTTACCCAGGGATACAGTTGGGGCAAGTACGGGTTATCTCCCGCGAAAACGGGGATCTATCGTGCCAGGAATGGAAAGATGCCCCCGACCAGAGAGCCTTAACCGGTTGACTGACTGTCCGAGTCGGCGTTGGACCAGCCACTTCCATCGCTCCGACAGGTAGCGGTCACGCGAGCTCTGCGGTCAGCCCGGCCGTGGGCCTCGTTGCATACCCCGGCATGTACGGCCTGCTGTACGCCGACCTCGCACGCTGAGCCCGGCCCGTCCTCCACGACGGGTCGGGCTCAGTCGTCGCGGAGGTTGGCATGCGCGTTGTCCGTAGGGGCTTGCTGGTGGCGGCGCTTGTCGTCACGGCACTGCCGGTGCTCGGGTCACCGGCCCGGTCCGCCGCCCCGCCCACCGAGCGGCCGGGCGCGCTGGTGCCCGTCGCCCCCCGAGGCGAGGACGTCTCCCGGAAGCTCGCCGCCCGCCCCGTGCCGCCGGTGGTCTGGCCCGAGGCGGGGCGCGTCGACGTCGACCGGGGTGCCGCCCCGGTGCGGGCCGGTCGACTGCCGGTCCGGGTGGCCGCCGCCGACGGACGCGCGGGTCGGGTGGGCGTCGAGGTGCTGGACCGCGCGGCCACCGCCCGGGCGCAGGTGAACGGTCTGGTGGTCACGGTCCGGCACGCGGCCACCGACGAGGACCGCACACCCCGCCGCTCGACCGTCGACATCGACTACTCCGGCTTCCGGGGCGCGTTCGGCGGCGACTACGCCGCCCGGCTGCGCCTGGTCAAGCTGCCCGACTGCGCCCCGAGCGCCGGCCCGGCCTGCGGTAAGAGCCAACCGGTTGCGGCCACGAACGATCAGGGTGCGGGTCGGGTCTCGGCCCGGGTCACCGACGGGACGTACGCGCTGACCGCCGGGGCGAGCGGCGCGGCCGGCAGCTTCAAGCCCACCTCGCTGTCGCCGTCGGCGACCTGGCAGGTCGGCCCGCAGTCCGGCGACTTCCAGTGGTCGTATCCGCTGCGGACGCCGCAACTGCCCGGTGGTGCCCCGGAGTTGGGGTTGGACTACTCGTCCGGGCGGGTCGACGGCCGCACGGCCGCCACCAACAACCAGCCGTCCTGGGCCGGTGAGGGCTTCGAGCTGCAACCCGGCTTCATCGAGCGGTCGTACCAGCCCTGCGTCGAGGACGGCCAGGCCGGCGTCGGCGACCTCTGCTGGGCGACGAACGGTGCGGGGCGGCTGGTGCAGAGCGCCACGGTCTCGCTTCCCGGCCTCAGCAGCGAGCTGGTTCGCGACGACGCCACCGGCGCCTGGCGGGCCGAGCAGGACGAGGGTTGGCGTACCGAGCTGTTGACCGGCGCGGTCAACGGCGACGAGGGCTCACCCAGCCCGGACGACCGGGGCGAGTACTGGCGAATGACCGCGCCGGACGGCACGCAGTACTACTTCGGCCGCAACCGGATGCCGGGTTGGACCGCCGGTGCGCCCGAGACCAACTCGACCCTCACCGTGCCGGTCTTCGGTAACCACGCCGATGAGCCGTGCAAGGGCAGCTCCTTCGCGACGTCGTGGTGCCAGCAGGCGTACCGGTGGATGGTGGATTTTGTGGTCACCCCGCACGGCGACGTGACCACCTACCACTACGACCGCGAGACCAACAACTACGGCCGCAACGCCACCCCCGGCAACCCGACGCCGTACGTCCGGGCCGCCACCGTCTCTCGCATCGAGTACGGGAAACGCCTGGAGACGCTCTACACCGCGCCGGCGGGGGCGCGGGTGCGGTTCGACAGCGCCGAGCGGTGCCGCCCCGGGTCGGCCTGTCAGCAGTCGCAGCCCTCGGACTTCCCGGACACCCCGCTGGACCAGGGGTGCACCTCGCAGTGTTCCGTGTCGACGCCGACCTTCTGGAGCACCAAACGGTTGGCGAAGGTGACCACCCAGGTCAACGACGGCGGTTACCGGGACGTCGACTCCTGGAGCCTGACCCACTCCTTTCCGAAACCAGACGACCGCTCCGACGCCTCCCTCTGGCTGGAGTCGATCGTGCACACCGGTCACGTCCGCGGCACCGCGAGCATGCCCGCCGTCGACTTCGATCCGGGCACCACGCCCGAGGGGGAGGGCACCCCGAACCGGATCGACACCGTGGGCGACACTCAGGCCGCGATGCGGAAGTTCCGGCTCGGCGTGATCCGCAACGAGACCGGCGGTCGGACCGAGATCAGCTACGCCGCGACCGACTGCCGGCCGGACGCGCTGCCGACGCCGGACTCGAACACGGCCCGCTGCTTCCCGGTCTACTGGTCGACCGAGTTGGCCACCCCGACCCGGGACTGGTTCGCCAAGTACCTGGTCACCAAGGTCACCGAGACCGACCTGGTCGGCGGGGAGAGCACCAACCCCAAGATCACCGAGTACGAGTACGACGGCTCGGCAGCCTGGCACCACGACGACGCCGAACTCGTCCCCGACCGGTACAAGTCGTGGGGGCAGTGGCGCGGCTACCAGCGGGTCCGCATCCGCGCCGGTCACCCCGGCGACGGTCCCCGCACCCTGACCGAACACGTCTACCTGCGGGGCATGAACGGCGACCGCAAAGCCGACGGCACCACCAAGAACGTGACGATCGACGAGCTCCCGGACGACGCGCCGCTGCGGGGGTTCGCCCGGCAGACCACCGTCTTCGACGGCGACAGCACGACGGTGCTCTCCCGTACCGTGGCGCAGCCGATGCAGTTGCCGGTCAGCGCGACCCGCGACCGCGCCGGCACCCCGCTGCGCGCCCGGGTCACCCAGATCAAGTCCAGCACCGCCACGACGATGCTGCCCACCGGCAATCGGGTCACCGAGCAGCGCTATCACTACAACGGCTACGGGCTGCTCACCGGGACGCACGACCTCGGCGACGTGGCCCTGCCCGGCGACGACACCTGCGAGGTGCAGACCTATGCCGTCAACGAGACGAACTGGATCCTGAACACCCGGTCCCGACAGCACACGGTGGCGGGGGACTGCGACAGCACCGAGGTGTTGACCGATCGCCGATTTTTCCACGACCAGGCCGCCGATTGGGGGAGCCCGCCGACGAAGGGTGACGTCACCCGGGTCGAGGAGGGCACCGAGTCGGGCTACCAGGTGACCGAGCGCAGCACGTTCGACGACCACGGCCGCCCGTTGGATCGACGTGACGCCTCCGGCGACCTGACCCGTACCGCGTACACCCCGGCGGTTGGGGGGCCGCTGACCAGCACCGCGGTGACCGACCCGGCGGGGTTCACCGTCACCACCACGACCGATCCGCTGCTCGGGCAGCCGGTGTCGACGCGGGACGCCAACGGTGCCGTGACGACGAACGCGTACGACCCGCTCGGCCGACTGACCTCGGTGTGGCTGCCCGGCCGGGCGACCACCGCGACGCCGAACCACCGCTACTCCTACCTGGTCCCGGGCACCGGTCCGAGCGTCGTCACGAGCCAACAACTGGTCGGCACCGGGGCGGCCTACCGGACCAGCACCGAACTCTTCGACGGGTTCCTGCGGAGCCGCCAGGTGCAGCAGCCGGCTCCGGGCGGCGGTCGGATCCTGACCGACACCCGCTACGACTCGCACGGCCGGGTGGCCCGCACGTCGGCGCCGCGCTTCGACAGCGGGGCACCCGGCACCGGGCTGGTCGCCCAGCCGGCCGTGCTGGCGGCGGAGACCCGGCTCGGCTACGACGGCGCCGGCCGGCAGAGCACCGAGGTGCTCTACGGCCAGGGCGTGGAGAAGTGGCGGACCAGCACCAGCCACGGCGGTGACCGGGTCTCGGTCGACCCGCCGGACGGTGGCACCGCCACGGTGGAGATCCGGGACGCCCGCGACCGGACGGTGGAGCTGCGCCAGTTCCTCGGCGGCGCACCGAGCGGTGCGTACCAGTCGACCCGGTACGCGTACACGTTGACCGGTCAACTCGCCACGATCACCGACCACGCCGGCAACGTGTGGCGCTACGGCTACGACCGGCGGGGCCGGCAGGTGCGCGCCGAGACGCCGAACTCCGGCATCCGCTCGACCAGCTACGACGCCGAGGGGCGGGTGCTGACCAGCACCGACGGCAACGGCCGGACACTGGGCTACGACTACGACCAGTTGGGCCGCCGCACGGCGGTGCGCGAGGGCACCACCACCCTCGCGAGTTGGGCGTACGACACCGCGACAAACGGTCGAGGTCGGCTGGCCAGCAGCACCCGGCACGCCGCCACCGGCGACATCGTCACCGGTGTGAGCGGGTACGACCTGCGCGGTCGGCTCACCGGCACGGCGCTCACCGTGAGCGAGCCGGGACTGGCCGGCACCTACCGGACCGGACACGTCTGGTACGAGGACGACCAGCCGTACACCGCCACGCTGACCCTGCCGGTGGCGAACCTGGGCGGACTGCCGACGACCGAGACGCTGCGGCACGGCTACGAGGCCAGCGGGTTGCCGACCACCCTGCTCGGTCAGAGCAGCTACGTCGCGGCCACCACCTACACCCGCACCGGTGAAGTGGAGTCGTACCAGCTCGGCGCGACCGGTAGGCAGGTCACCCGGGTGTTCGGGTACGACCCGGTGACCCGGCTGCTGACCCGCGCCGAGACCCGCCGGCAGGGCCAGAGCGCCGCCGCCGACGTCTCGTACTCCTACGACCAGGTCGGCGGGGTGACCCGGATCGCCGACGCGGCCAACGCGGACACCCAGTGCCTGCGCTACGACGGCCTGCGCCGGCTCGTCGAAGGGTGGACACCCGCCGGCGGCGACTGCGCGACGGCACCGAGCGTCGCCGGCCTGGGCGGACCGGCCCGCTACTGGGACTCGTGGAGCTTCGACGACGCGGGCAACCGGGCCGCCGAGATTCGCCGCGGCGCCGCCGGGCAGAGCACCCGCACCTACTCCTACCCGGCGGCGGGCAGCGGACAGCCGCACACGCTGCGCTCGGTCCGCACCGACGGCCCGGCCGGCACCCGGACCGACACCTTCAGCTACGACGCCGACGGCAACACCCTGACCCGACCTGGGCAACAGCTCGGCTGGGACGTCGAGGGCCGGCTCGCCACGGTCACCGCCGCCGGCCGGACCTCCTCCTTCGGGTACGACGCCGACGGCAACCGGGTGCTGCGCCGCGACGCCAGCGGCACCACGCTCTACGTCGGTGACACCGAACTGCACCGCGACCCGGCCGGCGTGGTGACCGGCACCCGCTACTACCGGCACAACGGCAGCACCGTGGCGCTGCGTCGGGGTGGCACCGTGAGCTGGCTCGCCAGCGACCATCACGGGACGGCGGAAACCCTGCTCGACTCGACCACGCTGGCCGCGACCAGCCGGCTGCTCGGCCCGTACGGCCAGCCCCGGGCCACCGTCGACGGCTGGGTCGGTGACCGGGGCTTCGTCGGTGGCAGCGCCGACCCGGACAGCGGGCTGGTGCAGCTCGGCGCCCGGCAGTACGACTCGGACACCGGGCGGTTCGTCTCGGTCGACCCGGTCACCGACGTCGCAGATCCGCAGCAGTTGGGCGGCTACGCGTACGCGAACAACAACCCGGTCACGTTCACCGACCCGGACGGGCTGCTCACCAAGAAGAAGACCGTGGAGCACTCGCTGATCCGCACCACCCAGAAGCTGGACAAGCCGGCCAAGACCTCGACGAAGAGCAGCATCACCATCGGCGCGACCGCCACCCGGAGCACCAAATCCCTGCTCACCAGCAGCAAGGAACGGCTGCACCGGGCCGTCGAGTACCGGGCGGCCACCTATGTGGACTGGGAGTTCGAGGTCGGCGGGGACGTCTTCACCTGGGAGGACAGGCCAAGCGGCGCCAGCAGCGGTGTCTACTTCGAGGGCTACCGCCGGAACGACGGCTACTA
Source organism: Micromonospora sp. NPDC092111 (assembly GCF_044755745.1). NCBI lineage: Bacteria > Bacillati > Actinomycetota > Actinomycetes > Micromonosporales > Micromonosporaceae > Micromonospora > Micromonospora sp. NPDC092111. The sequence continues at coordinate 23,374 of NZ_JBIVRQ010000025.1, read as the reverse complement.
CACCGTCGACGACTACTACGACGACTACTACGACGACTACGAGGTGCCGGTCGTGCAGTACGAGGAGCGATCCTGCGTCGGGTGGAACCAGTGCCTCTATCCGCGTCCGATCGAGCAGAGCGTGGTGTGGGAGTCGGCCTCCGCACTGGACACCGTGGCGCGGTACCGCTCGGTGCCCGCCGTGCCGGCGCCGACGACGTACCGCGTCACCGAACCGTCCGGTTGGGCGAGCCCGGTCTCCTGGCTCGACCTGCCCTCCGAGCACCGGCTCGACCTGCCGACGTTCTCCTGGCGGCGGTCGTGACCCGCCGGCGGCTCTGGCTGCTCTGCGGGCTGGTGCTCGCGGTCATCGTCGCCGGGCTGACGTTTCCCCGGTCGCCGGCATCCACCGCGCCGGGTAGCGGCGTCGTGGTCGGCCCCCCGGCTGCACCGCCGGCCGTGCCCGCCGCGGTCCGGGCAGCCCGCAGCGGTACGCGTGTGGAACTGCCCGAGCAGACGACCGCGACCAGGCAGGTATTCGTGAATCCGGACGGCACCTTCACTGCCGAGATCAGTCAGCGGCCCGAGCGGGTCCGCCGGGGCGAGGACTGGGTGCCGGTGGACACCCGGCTGCGGGCCCGGCCGGACGGCACCGTCGCACCCGTCGCGGCGGCCGGACTGACCCTCTCGGGCGGCGGGTCCACCCCGCTGGCCACCCTGGCGGTGGGTGGCGGCCGGCTCGAACTGAGTTGGCCGGCGCCGCTGCCCGCACCGGTGCTGGTCGGGGAGACCGCCACCTACGTCGACGTCCTGCCGGGAGTGGACCTGCGCGTGCAGGCCACCGCGACCGGCTTCACGCACGTGCTGGTGGTCAGGACCGCCGAGGCCGCCCGCCAGCCGGCGTTGCGCCGGTACTCCTTCGGGCTGCGGACGACGAAGCTGACCGCGAAGCGCAACGCCGCCGGTGGCCTGCTGGTCACCGACCGGGCCGGGCGGACCGTCCTCAGCTCCGGCAGTGCCTGGATGTGGGACTCCACGACGGCCGCCGACGGGTCGGACCGGGCGAACCGGCGGGCCCCGATCGCGCTGGAGTTGACCGGTGACCGGCTCACGCTGGTGCCGGACCCGGCGCTGCTGCTCGATCCGGCGGTGCGATTTCCGCTCTACCTGGACCCAGAGTTGACAAGTGGGCAGGAGCACTGGCTGATGGTGCAGAAGGACCTGCCGAACCAGAACTGGTGGGACAGCACCCAGTTCCGTCCGCAGGTTGGCCGCGACCCACGGGAGTCGAGCACCGACCGGTTCCGGTCCTACTTCGAGATGGACACGTCCGGGGTGGCCGGTAGGGACATCATCGAAGCGGAGTTCAGCATTCCGGTCACCTGGTCGTGGTCGTGTACCAAGGAGCCGCTGCACCTCTTTCACACCGCGCCGATCACGTCGGCGATGAACTGGACCACCGCTCCGCCGCTGCTCGCCGATCGCAGGTTGGCTACCGCCACCGAGGCGTACGGCGGTGAGGGTACCGGCTGCCAGGTGCCGAATGACATAGAACTCACCGCCACCAGAGCGGTGGCCGAGGCGGCATCCGTCCGGGCCCGCACCCTGACCCTGGGTCTCGCCTCCGACGAGTCGAGCGGTGCGAACGGTGCCAAGGAGTTCCTTCCGCAGGCGAAACTCACGATCACGTACAACAATGTGCCGGAAGCTCCCGAACTCGGCGGCTGCACCGACAACTCGGCCGGCTATCTCACCAGCGACCAACCGACCCTGACCGCCGTGCCGCTGGACGGCGACTGGGAGGGCCAGGTCCTCTCGGTGGCCTTCCAGTGGGCGGACAGCGCCGGACGACTGCTCGGCGAGGCACCTGGCAACCAGGCGGTGCTCTCCGGCAACCCGGTGACCGCCCGGATCAGCACCGTACTCACCGAGGGGGCCACCTACCAGTGGCGGGCGCGTACCCAGGATTCCCGGACGGCGGGACCCTGGAGCGCTTGGTGCCGGTTCGTCCTCGACGCCCAACCGCCGGTGGTCGCGCCGACGGTGACCTCACCGATCTTCGTGACCGATGGGGTCGCCGGGCGGACGTACGAGCCGGGCGAGGTCCGTTTCGGCGCCAACGGCGCCGCCGATGTGGTCGCCTTCCGCTATTCGGTGAACGAGAAGGAGCAGCCGGACGCGCCGGCGGTCAGCGGGCAGGCCCGGGTCCAGGTGACACCGACCCGCGGCCACAACACCCTGCGGGTACGCGGGGTGGACCGAGCCGGACTGCTGGGTCCGGAGACCAGCTTCGACTTCGAGACCGACGACACGCAGTTGACTCCTCCCGTCGCGAATTGGTCGATGGAGGACTACGGGAGCGAGGCGTGGGACGTTCCCGGCGGGATCCACAACGCCACACTGACCGGGGCGGCCACCTTCGGTGCGGGCCGAGGGTCCGGCGGTCTGGAGTTGGACGGTTCGGAGCAGACCTACGCCCGTACCGCCGGCCCGGTGGTCCGCACCGACGCCAGCTTCACCGCGATGGCCTGGGTCAAGCTGACCAGGGACGACGACTGGTTCACCGCGCTGGGCCAGTCGGGCGTACGGTTCCCCGGCTTCGAGCTGGAGTACAATCTATGGCCGCGAGGCTGGGTCTTCGAGATGGCCACCTCCGACAGCACCGACAGTCAGGTGCCGGTGAACGTCGCCGCGGCCAGTGGCATCACCGCCCAGCTCGACGTCTGGACCCACCTGACCGGCGTGTACGACCACCAGGCCGGACAACTGCGGCTCTACGTCAACGGCACGTTGGCCGGTACCGCGGCGCACCGCAGCACGTGGAACGCGACCGGACCGGTCAACATCGGCAGCGGCTACTGGCACGGCGCGCACCCGGCTCGGTGGGCGGGCAGCCTCGACGACGTACGGATCTTCGCTCGGGTGACCAGCGAGGCGGAGATCCGCGAGGTGATGGCCGGGGAGCCGTGGGGGCCGGAGGCCCGTTGGCACCTGGAGGAGACCGAGGGGCGGACCGCTGTCGACGAGACCGGCAACACGCACACCCTCGCGGTGGCCACCACCGGGCAGCCGTGGGGGCCGGGGCGTAACGGTGGCGGTCTGCACCTCGACGGCGACGGGGACATGGCCTGGGCACCCGGCCCGGTGGTCCGTACCGACCGCAGCTTCACCGCCGCCGCCTGGGTGAAGCTGACCCGCGACGACACCACCGGCACCGTCCTGAGCCAGGACGGCAAGACGTCCAGCGGCTTCACGCTGCGCTACGACGCCGGGGCGCGACGCTGGTCCTTCGCGATGGCCCGGGCCGACGCGGCCGACGGACAGTTCTGGCCGGCGGTGCACTCGGCGGTCGCGCCGGTGCTCAACGAGTGGACCCACCTGGCCGGGGTCTACGACCACGACCAGGGCCAGCTCCGGCTCTATGTCAACGGGGCGCTCTCCGGGACGCTGGCGCACCGCAGCACGTGGAACGCGGCCGGCCAGTCGCTGATCGGGCGGGGCCGCAACAACGGTTGGCATGTGGAGTGGTGGGCCGGGGCGATCGACGAGCCGGTGCTGACCGCTGGGGCGCTGTCCCAGGGAGAGATCTTCGGCCTGCTCGGTGACAATCTGGAGGGCTCTGGCGGGGAGTGGGACTTCGAGCCCGAGCCGACCGGCATGTCCACCATGGCGCGCATGGATCGGACCGGCAACCGGCACAGCATCACCATCGGCCCGGGGGTGGACCGTACGGTCGCCGGCTACGGGACGAGCGGGAAGGGCCTCGGGTTCGACGGCACCGGCGGGTACGCGAGCACGGCCGGCCCGGTCGTGCGGACCACCGAGAGTTTCACCGTCGCCGCCTGGGTCAAGCTGACCGACGTCGGGGGACGCCGGGTGGCGGTGAGTCAACAGGCCACCCAGAGCAGCGGCTTCAGCCTGGAGTACAGCCAGGAGAGGAACCGGTGGGCGTTCACCGTTCCCCATGACGACCGGAGCATGCCGAGCATGGACCGGGTCTCGACGGTGGTCTCCACCGCCGCGCCGCAGTTGGGTATCTGGACTCATCTGACCGGCGTCTACGACAAGGCGGCGAGTCAACTCCGGCTCTACGTCAATGGTCGGCTCGCCGGTGTCCCGCAGACCCACACCCGGCCCTGGTCGGCGCGGGGACCGTTGCAGATCGGCCGGGCCTGGTGGAACGGTGGCTGGCAGGCGCCCTGGAAGGGGGTCGTCGACCAGGTCCGGGTGCTCGACCGAGCCGCGGGCATCGACGAGGTGCGCGCCCTCGCCGGCATCGCCGCCCCGCCGGAGCCCGGCCCGCTGCGGCTCTTCGCCCAGCATGCCAACCTCTGCCTGGGCGAGAATCCCCTGGACACCGTCGGCCACCTCTTCCTGACCGCCTGCCGGGACGCCATCCCGGACCTGTCGTTCCAACTCGCCGGCGACGACCTGTACCGGATCATGACGGCGCATCCGCAGCACGGGACGGGCTGCACCGGCGTGGTGGGCAACTCCACGGCTGTCGGTGCGCGGTTGGAGAACGACTACTGCGTCGACCGAAAGCCGGAGCGGCTGACCCGGTTCCGGCTGATCCCGGTGTTCGGCCCGACGTTGCACGGGCACCTGGTCAAGGTGGAGCACAGCGGCCTCTGTGTCGGTGTGGCCGGCAACGCGACCGCGCCCGGTTCGGTCGCCGTTCAGCTGACCTGTGACCCGTCCGCCCCGGGCCAGGTCTTCGACCTGCAACGTGTACCCGACGACGGCATGCCGGCCCCGGGTGCCACGCAGATCCGGTCGGTGCACTCCGGGCTCTGCGTGGGTGAGGTCCCCGGCGACCCGAACCACCTTCTGCAGCAGGCATCGTGCGCCACCGCGTCGCCGCCGATGCGAGTAGAGGCGGCCGGGCAGGGCCGGTACTGGATCAAGAGCACGCACCCGGTCAACGGGGTGGGCTGCACCCTGGTGCTGAGCCCGACCACCGCCGTGGGAAGCGCGGTCGCCGACGGCGCCTGCCCGGCCGACGTCAGCGCGGCACACCGGTTCCGATTGGAGCCGGTCAGCGCGCCGCTCGCCGGCTATCTGATCCGCCCGTTGCAGAGCGGGCACTGTCTGGGCATCGTCGGCAGCTCCACGACGGCCGGCGCCCGTCTAGTGCAGCAGGCGTGCGACCCGACCGCCCGGGGGCAGGTCTTCGAGTTCCGGCCACCGGGAACAGCACCGTAGGGGGTGGGCGGCTCTGCTTCCGGAGTGGCAGCGCCGCCCACCGTCACCTGAGATCGAAGGGGAAGCTTCCCAGTCACGCTATGAATACCGGATCGTTCAAGGTCGAGCTGCCCGGCCACGTGGCGATAGTGTTCAAGTCGCAGCTTTGGTAGTGCTCGCAGGTCCGGTGTGAGTATGGGAGAGGTTCCGGTCATCAGCGCGGATCTTCCCGTTTCCCGGGGTTGCAGCCCGTCCAGTTCCGCCGCCTGGTCAGGCTGGTCGCCGAGCGTGGCGGGGACGCGACCGCTGACGGCCGGCCGGGCCGGCAGTGGGCTCTCGACCTGCCGGACCGGGTGCTGCTGGTCGCCGCGTACTGCCGGGTCGACCAGATCGCGGTCGTCGACGGCATCCTCATCCCGACCCGGGACCACCGCCTGGCCGCCCAGAGCAAGAACTACCGGTACTCCGCGAACCTGCAGGTCGCCATCGACGCCGCCCGAGTTGTGCCGGTACGAGCCGGTGGCCTTGTCGTTGCCGTGAGGGGCGCCCTGCACCGGAGGGGCGGCAGCATGGACCAGGACGCGCGCGAGCAGGGGCTGCTCACCTTCGCCCGGCTAGTGCAGAACTTGGTAGAGGACTCGCTACATCGCCGGGCCGAGCACGACGCTGCCTGGACTTGAGGGTCTGGCGCTCGGACGCGCCGGCCCGGTACCGGGGTTCTCGACTGGGCCGGATCGAGCACGTTTACGCCTTGGCGGATCTGGTACTCGCAGGTTGACTGCCCCCGGTCAGGGCGGCGCGCACAGTCAACGTGCGAATTTCGCCGTCGCCCGCGGGCGGCATGGGCAGCGAGCAGCCACCCGGAGGGAAGGAAGCCACATGAAGGGCCGACCGAACATCGTCCTCGTCCACGGCGCATGGGCCGACGGCTCCCACGAACAGCGCCGGAGCCCGTTGTGGTCGTACAGCGGTCGGGGCGCGGCGCGCGCCCGGGGCCACTGAGTCCGGCGGTGCAACAGGAGCAGCGTTACTGAGGGCATGCTCCGGCCGCAGATGGGGGCGATGGTGATGAGAAATGAACGCGGACGAAGCGAGCCCGTGCTGCCGCCGGCATCGCCCCGACCGGCGGTCCTGGCTCAGTTCATCGCCGGTCCCGGGCGCGCGGACGCCGTCCGAGCCGCACTTCTGCAGCTCTGGCAGGTGACCCGGGAGGAAGGCGGCAACCTCACCTACGATGTGCATCAGCTGAAGAACAATCCGGCCGCGTTCTACGTGCTCGGCAATTGGGCGGACGAGCAGGCCCTGGACGCGCATATGGCGAGTGCGCACGTGCGGCGGTGCCTCACGGAGACCGTCGCGGGAGAGATCGTCACCCAGTACGCGCAGTGGCGAGTGCGGTTGCTGTCGGAACCCGACGCCCGCTCCGAGCGCCCGCGGCCGGTCGGGAACTCCCCGATTCAGGTGACCCTCGTGCCGTTCTTCACGATCAGGGCTGGCGAGGAGGCCGCGGTTCGCGACTGTCACCTGGAGATGGTCCCGATCACCCGCGCCGAGCCCGGGTGCCTGGGCTACGACCTCTACCAGTCGGTCGAGGACCCGTCCGTCATGTTCCTGTACGAGAACTGGACCGACCAGGCGGCCCTCGACAGACACATGAACACGTCCGACTTCTACCGCATCGTCCGGGGTGAAATCGACAAACGCCTCGTCGCCCCGTGGACCGCGCACGTGCTGACGATGATCAGCGATCCCCCGATGACGAGGGCGTGAGGGATGAGAGCTGTCGTGTATCGCGACGTGCGCAGCGTCGATGTGTGCGATGTTCCCGAGCCGGCGGTGCGGGAGGAGACCGACGCGGTTGTGCGGGTCACCTCCACGGCTCTGTGCGGCACGGATCTGCACATGTACGACGGGCGCACGGGCGCGCAGCCCGGTTTGGTTCTCGGTCACGAGCCGTTGGGTGTGGTCGAGCGCGTGGGGTCTGCGGTGCAGACGGTCGGCCCGGGCACCCGGGTGGTGGTTCCCACCCACCTGTTCTGCGGCGTCTGCGCCATGTGCGCCCGGGGACTGTCCGCCCTGTGCCTTCGGGCACGGGCCGAGGGGCCGGGCGCCGCGTACGGCTACGCGGGCATGGGCCCCTATCCGGGTGCGCAGGCCGAACTGCTGCGGGTGCCGTGGGCCGACACGAACTGTCTACCGGTGCCGGGAGAGCCGGGCGACGCGTACGAGGACGATTTCGTTCTGCTCGCCGACGCGTTTGTCACCGGCTGGCACGCGGCGGCCACCCTTGCGGACGTCCGGGCCGGGGACACCGTCGCCGTGTTTGGCGCCGGCTCGATCGGACTGCTCGCCGCGTACTCCGCCAGCCTGCTCGGCGCCCGCGTCGTCTACAGCGTCGACCACGTCGACGCCCGGCTGGACAAGGCCGGAGAACTGGGGGCGGTGCCCATCGACTTCCGCCAGGGTGATCCGGTCGAGCAGATCCGCGAGGACCGAGCCCGCCACGGCCTGCCGCTGGGCGAGGAGAAGCTGCCGGGTGTGGACAAGATCGTCGACGCGGTCGGCTTCCAGGCTGACGACCGCGCCCACCCCGACCGCGAGCGCGCCGACCAGGTGCTCGCCGACGCCGCCCGCCTGGTCAATCCCGGCGGCGCGATCGGCGTCGCCGGCGTATACCCGGAGAAGGACCGCACACCCCAAGCGGGCGGTACCACCGACGGACACCTCACCGCCCCCTGGGGCACGCTCTTCGCCAAGGGCATCGCGGTGCGATTCGGGCGTACCCACGACCGCCGCTACACCCGGCTGCTGCGCGACATGGTGACCTCCGGACGGGCCCGACCCGGCACGATCATCACCCACCACGGCAGCCTGGACGACGCCCCGAACCTTTACCGACGGTTCGACCAACGGCAGGAACTGATCAAGGCGGTTCTTCGCCCCTGAGGGTCGGTTCCGATGCTTCTCCGCCCGCCGAGGCGCTCGATCCGCGGAGGTGATGCTTCGGCCGCCGGCAAAGCGCTGGTCAGGGCTCGCGGCTCCCCGGTCGGCCCGTGACATGATGGCGCCCATGGGGAAACAGCAGGATGTCAGCGGGTCCAACCGTCACCGGGGGTCAGGTGCCGCCGCAGACGGTGTGACGGGTGGCAGCGTCGATGCGCGCCTCGCCTTCGCGCAGGATCCCACTACGCCGCAGATGACCCTCATCGACCTGGCGTCCGACCCGTCGGCCGTGGTCCGTGCGGCGGTCGCGACCCGCACCGACGCGCCCGCGCAGGCACTGCGACCACTGACCCGGGACCATGATCGTCACGTCCGGGAGGCCGTGGCGAGGAACCCCTCGACCTCGGTCGCCAATCTCCTGCGACTCGTCAAGGACGCCGACCGGTGGGTCCGCTGGGGGGTCGCCGGCAACCCGGCCTGCGACGAGTCGATTCGCCGGGTGATGGCGGAGGCCCCCGACAAGGAGCTTCGTGGTCTCCTCGCGGAGAGGCGCGAACTGGAGCCCGAGCTCGCCGCGCGGCTGGTCGACGACGTTTCACCAGAGGTACGGGAACGACTGGCCACCCACACCCACGACCCCGACGTGATCACCACACTGATGGCCGATCGCACCGCACGCGTACGCAAGGGGCTCGCCCGCAACCCGCGGACCACCACCGCCCAGCGCAGCGCACTCGCCCAGGATCCCGTGGCGGACGTCCGCGCTGCGCTGGTGCTCACGGTCGAGCTGACCGAGGCAGATCTGCGAGACCTGGTTGACGACCGCTCGGTGCAGGTGCGGATGGCGATGGCGACGTCGGAGGTGGTCCCGCCGCACATCCGGCAGGCGCTCGGTAGCGATCCCGACGAGATGGTTGCCGGTGCGGCGCGCGACTTCCGCCCCGGGTCGGGCAACTCCTCGGTGGTACGGGCTCCGCGCGTCGGTCAGCGGGCCTCCGGGACCGGCCGAGGCCGACCGGGCGGCGCCCGACGCTGAGGCCAGCGGTGCCAGGCCGCCGTCCTTGCGCTGGGGTGGGGGTCAGCCGATGCTGACCCGGACCGGTTCGCCATCCAGGGCCCTCATGGTCAGCGTGGTCCGACCGCCGGCGACGGCCAGCTTGCCCCGGTCGGCGTGTACCGGCCGGTCGGTGGCGAAGACAGCAACATCCTCGGTCTGGGTCGGCCGGAGCAGCACCTCCGAGCCGTTCCGGGCCACCAGTTCGCAGCTGCTCTCCAGCAGCGTGGCGGGCCCGACGCGGACCCCGGCGGGCAGCATCAGTCCGGCGCGGGCGTCGATCCGCAGCCGCCGGCCGGACAGCACCGGCTCGTCCCGGTGCCACAAGCCGAACTCGATCGCCGACGGCGCGACGTTGATCAGGTGAAGCAGCCGCTGGCCGGATCGGTCCACGGTCGACGTAGCCAGCAGCCCGGGTTCGCCCGCGTCGTGCCGGAGCCGGGGCCGCACCCCTAGCCGGTCCAGCGCTGCTTGCCAGAAGTCCAGGTGGCACGGGTAGTCGGTGGCGATCACCATAGCCCGGCCGGCGCCCACGGTCACCTCGGCGCCGCACGCCCGGCCGGAGCCGACCTCGGTGAGCAGCCGTTCACCGGACCCGGTGAGCAGTTGGGCGTAGCCGACCCGGACCTCGGCGGGGCCGGCCGCCCAGTCGCGGCCCACCACCGACGGGAAGTAGTGCGGGCCGCCCTCCAGCCAGCCGTCTGCCCGCAATCCGAGCGCGTCGGCCAGCAGGGTGCACGGCGTGCCGTCGTGGTCGCGGGTGGGCAGCGGTCCGTGCAGCAACAACCGGCCGCCGGCCCGCAGATGGTCGACCAGCCGCTGCTGGACGTCCGAACCGAGGGTGGGGGCGGTGGCCAGCACCAGCACCGGCGGCGCGCCGCCCGGCGCCGGAGCCTGCAGGTCCACCGCGGGGAACGAGTAGCCGGCGAGCAGCAGCGCCCGCGCCAGCACGTCCCGCGCGCCCATGCCGCGGAACCGTTCCAGCTCGGCGATCTGCTCCGCGCGGTTGGTGGACGCCGGGTGGTGGTACTCGGTCAGGTAGTGGTCGGGAACGAAGCCGAGGGCGAACCCGTCGTGTTCCTCGTCGCCGTCGGCGAGCAGGTCGGCCACCCCGCATACGGTGTGTAGCGCCCGTCGGGCCGCGGCGTACGTCGAGTTGAGGCGGCCCTCCGGTCCGACCGGGGCGGCGAAGCCGTGCCGCTCGCCGGTGAACGCGATCCGGTCGTTGCCGTCGCCGACCGGCTCGGCCAGCGGCGGGTTGTGGCCGCCGGCGAACAGGTAGAGGTTGAGCAGGCGGTTGCCCTGTGCCACGCAGAGCCGGGTTTTCAGGTCGATCGCCTCGGGCGGGTAGAGCGTCGACAGGTCCTCGCCGTAGTCGCCGTTGCCGGCCTCGAACTCCAGGCAGGTCAGCGGCTGGTCGCCGTCGTGCACGGCGGCCAGGAACGCGTTGGACACGTACAGGTCGGCGACGTTGGTGACGGTCAGGTCGCCGAGGTAGTAGTCCGAGCCGGAGGTGAGTTGCGGCTGCCCACGATACGACTCCATGAGCTGACTGATCCCGATCGGGAAGGTGCGCCCCCGCCCGCCGCTGGTGCCGTGCACGTTGACCAGGAACGGCACCCCGGTCAACCCGTATCGCTCGGCGCTGGTCCGCAGCGCCGTCACGTACCGGCGGTAGCGGTCCCGCATGTAGCGTCCGAGGTCGTCGTGCAGCGCCAGGGAGCGTTCCTCGGCCGGGGTGCGCAGCGCGGCAGACCACGCCGCCGGATCGGCCGGGTCGGCGCCGATCCGCGCCGCGGCGGTGTCCTTGCCGTACCGCTCGACGGCCCATCGGGCCAGGTCGGCGCAGAGTCCGTCGGTGAGGTCGGGGGAGTTGGTCACCCACGACAGCATCCCGATCTCGTTGTCCAGTTGGACCGCCACCACGGGGCCGCCGCGCGCCGCGAGCCGCTCCGCGACCAGCGGCATCACCTGGGCGTACCAGCCGTCGGCGGCGGCGAGGAACTCGGGCGCCAGGTAGTCGATGGTGCGGGTGCTGATCGGCGCGCCGTCCCAGGTGGTGGGGAGCAGGTGCGGGTGCTCGTCGTACACCCGGTAGGGGATGCCCTCGTTCTTGACCTCGGCCATGATGAACGGGCCGGGGCGGACCACGGCCCGTAGCCCGTGCTGGTGCGCGAGGTCGAGGAAGCCGGCCAGGTCGCGTTGCTCGTGAGTGCGCCCGGTCAGGTCGACCGAGCCGTCGGGGAGTTCGTGCCACAGCCACGGCACGTAGGTGGCGACGGTGTCGCCGCCGCAGTCGCGGAGCTGGTCGAGCCGGTCTGCCCAGTCGGCCCGGGCGAGGCGGAAGTAGTGCACCTCGCCGGCGAGCAGTAGCTCGGGCTGGCCGTCGACGAGGATCCGGCGATCCCGGAGCAGCACTTCTGTCATCTGGGGCAGAGCTCCTCACCGGGCAGATTGTGGATCAGAGACTTGTGAACTTCGTCTCGGCTGCCTATGGTCGGCTGAAACCGGTTTCTGTTAACCGCACGTTACGGATCGAGGGAGCGATGAGCAACAGCCGCATGACGGTTCGCGAGATTGCGAAGCTCGCCGGCGTCTCCGTGGCCACCGTCTCCCGGGTCTCCAACGGCACCGGACAGGTCTCCGAGGAGATGCGCCGTCGGGTGCTGAACGCGATCGAGGAGCACGGATATCGCCCCGACCACCTCGGTCGGGCCCTGGCCGCGGGTCGGCACGGTGCTCTCGGCCTGGTCTTCCCCGGCCTGTCCGGCCCCTACTTCACCGAACTGATCCAGGGCTTCGAGTCCGAGGCGGTGCCGTCCCGGGCCAGCGTGCACATCCTCTGCACGCACCTACGCTCCGACTCCGATGACCAGGTGCTGGAGATGGGCCGCCGGGTGGACGGTGTCGCCGTCATGGGCGGCACCATCTCCGACGAGGCGCTGCTCCGGCTGGCCAAGATGGTCCCCGTGGTGGTGGTCGCCGGCGAGGGTCCCGGCGACATCCCCTCGGTACGCGCCGACAACGCCGGCAGCATGCTGGCGCTCACCCGGCACCTGCTCACCGACCACGACCTGCGCGATCTGGTCTTCTTTGGGAACCCGGCGGGCTCGCCCGACGTCAGTGAACGCTGGGCCGCCTTCCGGCGGGCGCACCGCGACCTCGGCATCGAGCCGCCCGCCGAGCCGGTCGCGGTCAGCATGCAGCAGGCCGACGGGGTGCTCGTCGCCGACCAGTTGCTGGGCGGCACGCACCGGCCCGCCGGGGTGGTCTGCGCCAACGACGAGATTGCTCTCGGTGTGCTGGTCGGCGCCCTTGGCCGGGGCCTGCGGGTGCCGCAGGATCTGATCCTCACCGGCTTCGACGACATGCCGGCCGCCGCGCTCGTCAACCCCGCCCTGACCACCGTCCGGCAACCCGTATGCGAGCTCACCGCCGAGGCGGCCCGGCTGATCCTGCGTGCCGCCGGCCAGCCCGGCGACACCCCTGCGGGCAGTCTCGTGCTGCCGACCGAACTCGTCCTGCGCCGCAGTTGCGGCTGTCCGGCGCCCCTTACTGGAGGTGCCGGCAGGTGAACAGCTCACACCCTGGAAACCACCACCCCCCTGGAGGTACGACATGAGAAGTAGGCGGTTAGCCGCTGCGGCTGGGGTCGTCCTGGCCGCGTCGGTCGCGTTGGCCGGTTGTGGCCGTGACTCGGGCGGCGGCCAGGAAGAGGCGAAGTCCGTCGACGCAGGCAAGGCGAGCGGGGACATCACCGTCTGGGCGATGGGCAGCGAAGGCGAGAAGCTTGCCGAGTTCGCGAAGGAGTTCTCCACCGAGAACCCCGACGCCAAGGTCTCCGTGACGGCGGTGCCCTGGGACGCGGCGCACCAGAAGATCGCGAGCGCCATCGCCGCGAAGCAGACCCCGGACGTGTCGATGATCGGTACCACCTGGCAGGGCGAGTTCGCCAAGACCGGCGCGCTCGACCCGACCCCGTCGGATCTGATCAAGAAGGACGACTTCTTCCCCGGCGCCTGGGACACCACGATCGTTGACAGCACCTCGTACGGCGTCCCGTGGTACGTCGAGACCCGGCTGATCTACTACCGCAAGGACCTGGCCGCCAAGGCCGGGTTCCCGGACGGCCCGAAGACGTGGGACGACCTCAAGGCCATGGCCAAGGGCATGAAGGAGAAGGCCGGCGCCAAGTGGGGCCTCAACCTCCAGCCCGGCAAGACCGGCAGTTGGCAGTCGGTCCTGCCGTTCGCCTGGTCCAACGGCGCCGACGTGGCCAGCGCCGACAAGCTGAACTTCGACACCCCGGAGATGATCGAGGCGCTCGGCTACTACCAGTCCTTCTTCAAGGAGGGTCTGTCCCCGACCGCGCTGCCGGACGGCTCGCTCGAGCCCGGCTTCGTCAAGGGTGAGATCGGCGCGTTCATCTCCGGCCCGTGGCACATGGGTATCGTCGAGGAGCAGGGCGGCGCCGGCTTCAAGGACAAGTACGCGGTCGCCCAGATGCCGACGAAGAAGTCGTCGGCCTCGTTCATCGGCGGCAGCAACCTCGCGGTCTTCAAGGACGCCAGGAACCGTGACGGCGGCTGGAAGTTCGTGCAGTGGCTGAGCAAGCCCGAGGTGCAGGTCAAGTGGTACCAGGCGGTCAAGGATCTGCCCGCCGTGCAATCGGCCTGGACCGACTCGACGCTTACCGGCGACACGTTCCTGACCGCGTTCGGCCAGCAGCTCAAGAGTGCCAAGGCGCCGCCGGCGATCACGACCTGGGAGCAGATCGCGGCCGCGTTCGACCTCGAGGTCGAGAAGCTGTGTAAGCAGAACGTCGACCCGGCCGCGACCGCGAAGGCGATCCAGCAGCAGGCGAGCGCCATCGGGACCGGGAGCTGACATGACCGGCGCCTCCGCGGCGACGGCACCGGCGCGACCGGCCGGGGCGACCAGCCCCGACCGGCCCGCCGGGTCGGTCCGGCGGCGTCAACGCCTGCGGCGGGCGCTGACCGGCTGGGCCTTCTCCGCGCCCTTCACCGTGTTGTTCCTCGTGTTCATGGCGCTGCCGGTGGTGGCGTCGCTGCTCATGAGCTTCACCGATCTGCGCTCCATCGATCTGCGCAACCCGCTCGCCGTCAACGTCGTCGGCATCGACAACTACACCCGCCTGTTCTCCGACGACCTGTTCCTGCGGTCGTCGGTCAACACGCTGGCGTTCGTCGTCGTCGGGGTGCCGCTGACGATGGTGCTGGCGCTGGCCGCGGCGACCGCGCTCAACTCCGGGCTCGTACGCTTCCGCGCGCTGTTCCGGGTCGGTTTCTACCTACCGGTCGTGACCAGCATCGTGGCGATCGCGGTGGTCTGGCGCTTCCTGCTCGACCCCGAGATCGGGCTGGTCAACAACCTGCTGCGACTGGCCGGGATCGACGGGCCGAGCTGGCTGTTCGACACCAGGCTCGCGTTGCCGTCGCTGATCGCCATGGCGGCATGGCGCAACTTCGGCTTCCTGATGGTGATCTTCCTGGCCGGACTCCAGGCGGTGCCTGCCGACCTCTACGAGGCGGCGACGCTCGACGGCGCGACGCGGTGGCAGCAGTTCCGCAACGTCACCCTGCCGATGCTCCGGCCGACGCTGCTCTTCGGCGGGGTGGTCACCGGCATCGGCTACCTCCAGCTCTTCGAGGAGCCGTTCGTCATGACGCAGGGCGGTCCGCTCTCCTCGACGTTGTCGGTGTCGTTCCACATCTACAACCAGTTCGGCTTCGGCAACTACGGCTACGCCGCCGCCGCCAGCTACGTGCTCTTCCTGGCGATCGTGGCGCTGTCGGTTGTGCAGTTTCGCCTGCTTGGGGAGAGGGACTGACGATGGTCACAAAGGACACCGCCTTGCGTACCCGTGACCGGGTCGCCAAGACCGTGCTCTACGTCGTCCTGGTCCTCGGGCTGCTTGCCGTAGTCGGACCGTTCGTCTGGATGGCGCTCTCGTCGCTCAAGCCGGAACGCGAGATCCGCCAAGTGCCGCCGACCTGGTGGCCCGAGACGATCACGCTCGACAACTTCCGCGAGCTGTTCTCCCGGCTGGACTTCCCGCTCTACTTCTTCAACTCGGCCCTGGTCGCGACCCTGGTCACGATCGGTAACCTGCTGTTCTGCTCGCTCGTCGGATACGCGCTGGCCAAGCTGCGGTTCCCCGGCAAGCGAGCGCTCTTCCTAGCCGTGCTCGGCATGCTCATGGTGCCTGGCATGGTGACCTTCGTCCCGCAGTTCGTGCTGGTCAGCAACATGGGCCTGACCAACACGTACGCCGGCCTGATCCTGCCGTTCCTCGTCGGACCGTTCGGCGTGTTCCTCATGCGGCAGTTTCTCCAGTCGATCCCCGACGACCTCATCGAGGCGGCCCGGGTCGACGGCGCTGGCGAGTTCCGGATCTTCTGGCGGGTGGTGCTTCCGCTGTGCCGGCCAGCATTGGCCACCCTCGGGATCCTCACGTTCCTCGCTTCCTGGAACAACTTCCTGTGGCCCCTCGTGGTCGCCACCACGGAGGACAAGTACACGTTGCCGGTCGCCCTCGCGCTCTACAGCGTCGGCCAGAACCGCACCGACTACGGTCTGCTTCTCTCGGGAGCGGTCGTCGTCGTGCTTCCGGTGCTCATCGTGTTCCTGGTCCTCCAGCGGCACTTCCTGCGCGGCATCGCGACCACTGGAATCAAATGATCCATCCCCGGAACCAGACAAGGAGACCCATGCGACGCCTTCTCGCACCACTCCTCGCGCTGGCGCTCGTGCTGGCAGGCGGCTCGCCCGCCGTCGCGGCACCCGACGAGCGCGGCGCCGACCGGGCCCTGTTCGGCTACGCCAAGGACACCTGGCGGTCGATGGCCGCCATGACCGACCCCGGCACCGGTTTGGTCGCCGACAACATCACCGGTGACCTGGCCGCCGGCAGCCGCTCCACCTACACGTCCCCCACCAACATCGGCGGCTACATGTGGTCCGCGGTGGTCGCCCGCGAGCTCGGCATCATCTCCAAGGCGGAAGCCCGCGATCGGATCGCCAAGACCCTGGACACGCTCGCCCGGCTCAAGCACCACACCGCGTCGGGCATGTACTACAACTGGTACGACCCGCGGGACGGCTCCGTCGTCACGGTCTGGCCCGACGACGGCAACACCGTCTACCCGTTCCTGTCGAGTGTGGACAACGGCTGGCTCGCGGCCGCGCTCAATGTGGTCAAGGGCGCCGTGCCGGAGCTGCGCGGCAAGGCTGACGCGATCCTGCGGAAGATGAACTTCGGCTTCTACTACAACCCGGCGGCGGCCACCCCGTCCGGGGCCAGCGGCCTGATCGCCGGCGGCTTCTGGGACGCGCCGCCCCCGGGATGCTCACGGCAGCGCGACGGCGTCTGGTTCACCTGCAACCACTACGACATCACGGTCACCGAACCGCGCATCGCGACGTACCTCGGCATCGCGATGGGTCAGATCCCGCCAAAGGCGTACTACAACACGATGCGTACCCTGCCGGCCACCTGCGACTGGAGCTGGCACGAGATGCAGCCGGTCGGCTTCAACAGCACATACGAGGGCGTTCCGGTGTACGAGGGCGCGTACCAGTACCGCGACATCCAGTTCGTACCGAGCTGGGGCGGCGACATGTTCGAGGCGCTGATGCCCGACCTGTTCGTGCCCGAAGCACGGTGGGCACCCAACAGCTGGGGCCGCAACCACCCCGCGACGGTCGCCGGCCAGATCGAGCACGGGATGAATGACGCCGGGTACGGCTACTGGGGCTTCTCCCCAGCCAGCGACCCGGCCGGCGGTTACATGGCCTGGGGTGTCGACGCGATGGGCATGGACACCGACGGCTATCCGTCCGATATGGAGCGCTCGAAATACGACGCGGGGTTCGGCGACTGCCGTCCGGCCGGCCCGGAGCCCGAGTACGGCGACGGCGTGGTGACCCCGCACGCCGCGTTCCTCGCTCTCCCGTACGCCAAGGGAGCGGTCGTCGACAACCTCGCCCGGCTCAAGGCGAACTTCGATTCGTACGGCCCCGGCGGCTTCTACGACGCGGTCGCGGTCGGCAGCGGCACCGTGGCCAAGCGTCATCTCTCGCTCGACCAGGCAATGATCATGGGGGCGCTCGGCAACGAGCTCGCCAACGATCTCATCCGCCACGCGTTCGTCTCGCCGCAGTTCGAACGCCGGATCCGCCCGCTGATCGCACAGGAGACGTTCAACGTCCCGGCCAACCAGGACCTTCCACAGCTGCGCGGGGCCGCTTCATGACGGCGAGTGACATCGCGGTGCGGGTGTAGACACCTGTCCAACCCGTGGACCGTGCCATGGGGCATGCGTCGTTCGGTTAGGCAAAGGCCCGGCCACGCTGGATCCGAGAAGTAGGCCCTCAGCCACCGGCTGAGGGCCTACTTCTCCCGGGGGTGGGCCCGCCTCAGGCCCCGGAGACCTCGACCAGGACCGCCCCGGGTTGCGGCAGGACCAACTCGATCACCGCGGTCCCCTCCTCAACGTCCGGCTGCACCTTCTCCGCCGTGAGCTGGTCGGCGGCGCGTAGGGCCGCCCACTGCTCGTCGGTCGGCCAGTCGGCGACGCCCAGCCGGTCCGCGAGGGTGGTGATGTCGCCGTGCTCCCGGTCCAGCCGGGTGACGAGCGCCGGCCGCCCGGCGGCATGGTCGATGACCAGCCGGATCCGCCGGGTCAGCGCCGGATCCCCGTCCCGCTTGCTCTGGTCGAGGGTAGACACCCAGACCAGGACGGCGAGGCTCCCGTCCGCGCGCCGGCTGGCCCAGGTCTGCACCAGGCCGTCAGCGCCGTCGCCGGTAGCCCGTACCGGCAATTCGGTCTCGCCCAGCCGGGCGAGCATGCGCAGCGCGTGGTACCGCGGCTTGGCGACGCCGCCGACGGTGAGCAACCCGAACCCGCCGTGCAGCAGCCTCGGCGGCCGGCCGAGTTCCTCGAAGTGGTCGCTGGCTACCCAGTAAGACAGCGCGTCGACCCTGCCGGCGGCCGACCGCATGCCGGTGAGCAGGAAGGTGCCGGCCGAGGTGCCGTCGTTGACCGGGTGGAAATGGGTGGGGGTGACGCCCCACTCGGTCCACAGGATCCGCGCGTCGGGGAAGCCGAGCCGGGCCAGCGTGGGCCGCAGGTCCAGTGGCGGGCTGCCGTATGTGTGGGTGGAGACGAAGTCGACCGGCGCCCCGGATCGGACGGCGTGCTTCAGCAGCGCATCCACCCAGCCGGCGGCTGCCGAGGACGGGCCGCCGACCGGGATGCGCGGGTCGACGTCTTTGACGGCGCGGGCGGTCACGTCATACAGCCGCATCCACTCCTCCCGGCTGCCGGACCAGAAAACCTCCAGGTTGGCCTCGTTCCACACCTCGAAGTCCCAACCGAGCACCTGCTCGCCGTACCGTTCCAGCAGGTGGGCGACCAGCGCCCGAACCAGCCCGGACCACCGGTCCCAGTCGCGCGGCGGGGAGATGATGCCCCGGTATTCGAAGACCGTGCGGTCCGGGTCGCTGGCCAGGTCGCGGGGCATGAACCCGATCTCCACCACCGGCGTCATTCCGGTGCCCAGGAGCAGGTCGTAAACCTGGTCCACCCGGCTGAAGTCGTACACCGGCTCGCCGTCGACCTCGCGGTAGACGCCGAGGTCGTCGTGCAGGATCGCGTGCGCCCGTACGGTGGTCACGCCGATCTCGTCGCGTACCCGGCGGAGGGCGGCCAGCAACTCGGTGCCGATCTCCCGGCCGCCGGAGCGGTCCCGGCAGAGCAGTTGGGACAGCCGCTCGCTGCCGATCATCGGCTGCCAGGGCCGGTGCAAGGTGGTGCCCGCGGCGTTTGAGTCGAGGTGCAGCGTGACGGTGGGCGGGTCGCCGGCGGCGGGCAGGACGGCCGCCGGAACCGGGTCGCTCAACGCGCCGATCACGGTCACCTCGGGTACGGTGGCCACGGCGTACGCGTACCGTTCGCCGGGGGTGCCGGTGGTGTCGACGTACCAGGTGTCGGGAACGGAGAGCACGTCTCCGCCGAGGTGGTCCACCGGGCTGAACGGCCGGGACACCCGGCCGCCGTCCAGCGTTGCACGATGCACCAGGTAGCCGACCGCGCCATCGACGGGCTGCCAGGAGAGGCGGACGTGTCCGTGGCCGGGGGTGGCGGTCAGCCCGGCTGGCGGTGGCAGGTCGGGTAGCGCGGCCGTGCCGCCTTCGTCGCTGCGACGGGCGATGCGGGCTTCCCAATCGGTCCGGGCGTCGGACGGCTCGGGTCCGTTGGCATTCGTCACCGGGTACCTCCTGGCGGTCGTGGTTGATCCGGTTCGAGGAATGTAACCGGTTACTGCCGAAGGCGCGATCCCACCTGCGCACGACTCTGCACTCGACGAAAACCTCGTTTGTGCAGGTCACGCAGCATGCTCGTACTCGCCGAGGATGCCGCCGAGGCGATCGGGTCTTCGTATGACCGGTCGAACACGGCACCACACTTAGGTACACCGTTGCCGCAAGACTCCAAGATCCGGTTTACTCTTCTGGTTCCAGAGCGAGCGCGACAGCTCAACCGATCAGCGGGCGGCTGACGACGCTGTCGGTGCGGGCGCTCAGTTCCCGGTCCAGGGTCTCCTGCGCGTCGCGCATCGCCTCGGCGTACCGCGGTTCGGCGAGCCGCCGCATTCCTACCTCGGGTGCGACGTCCTCGACCACGGTGCTGGTCCACCGCGATGGACGCGGTGGCGCCGAGCCACGACACCAGGACACCACCGCTGGTCGGCCCGGTGCTCACCGCGCTGCAGGAAGCCCACCAGGACGAACGTGCCGCAGCGCGGCGGACCAGCCGGCCGGAACCCGGCGACCAGCACCGGGAGCCGTCGGTCCAGGAACAGCTGGCCCAGCTGCACGCGATCCGCAAAGACCTGGAACGGCAACTGCCGGAGGCAGCCTACGGTCGCCCCGTCGGCCGCGGCTCGCCCCGGCGTAAGATCGCCGGCCGGAAGTTGACCGCCGCGAGCAACCGCGCCGAACAGCGTGGTCGAGGCGGCGACACCCACCCAGTGAATTGACGAGCGTCGCTTCGTTTCCTAGGTTCTGCGTCATGATTATCAGTGTTCGACGGCTCCTGGCGATGCTGGCCGCCTTCGTGACGGTCACTGCCATCGGCATGCCCGCTGCGGTCGCCGCAGCCGTGGCCCCCATCAACGACCTCGGCACCGGCAGCTACCTCGGCTTCCAGGGCGGGCTGTATCCGGCCGGGCGGAACACCATGCCGGACACCCACCGCACCGCCGGGGTCACCCGAGCCCTCCGCGTACGGCCGCTCGACACCACCGGCGCGCCGAGCGCCAACGGCAGGTACGTCCTGCTCTCCATCGGCATGTCCAACACTACCCAGGAGTTCTGCTCGGGAGATGCCAGCGGGACGTGCGCACCGTTCTCCCTCATCGGTCAGGCCGCCGCGGACCCGCAGGTCAACCATGACAAGCTGGTCATCGTCGACGGCGCCGCGGGCGGCCAGACCGCCGGCACCTGGGACGCGCCGGCCGACGCCAACTACGACCGCGTCCGGGACACCAGACTGGCGCCCCTCGGCCTGACCGAACGACAGGTCCAGGTCGCCTGGGTCAAGGTCGCCAACGCCAACCCGTCGGTGTCCCTGCCGGCGAGCAACGCCGACGCCTACCAACTCGTCACCCAGCAGGGCAACATCCTCCGGGCGTTGAAAAAGCGCTACCCCAACCTGCAGCAGGTCTTCTTCTCCAGCCGGATCTACGGCGGCTACGCCACCACCGGCCTGAACCCCGAGCCGTACGCCTACGAGACCGGCTTCGGCGTCAAGTGGGTGATCCAGGCGCAGATCACCCAGATGTCGGGAGGCGGCACCGATCCTCGGGCCGGCAACCTGGACTACAACAACACCACGGCGTGGGCGGCCTGGGGCCCCTACCTCTGGGCCAACGGCCTCCAGCCCCGCTCCGACGGGCTCGTCTGGGAGCGGTCGGACCTCGGCTCCGACGGTACGCATCCGTCCAACTCAGGACGGCAGAAGGTGGGCAACCTGCTGCTCCGCTTCTTCAAGACCTCACCCCACACGGCCTGCTGGTTCCTCGTCAGCGGCACCTGCGCCTGAGACCCGGCCAGGCGAGTCTCGGCGGATCGCCCGCCGCCACCCTCGCCGGGCAACCGGGCCCCTCAGTGGTCCGCGCAGCAAGGGGTCGGGCTGGGCACCTCGAAGGGCGCGACCCGGTCCGGCCCGGCGGGCGTCACGATCACCGTGAGCGCGGCGTCCCGCCACTGCGGGCAGACGAAATCACGGGTCAGCAACAGGGTTCCGGGGCCGGCGGGCTGGCCGCCCAGCAGGACGACCTCGTCGATCGCGCTGGCGGCCAGCACCTCCCCCACCCGCATCGTCCCGGTCAGCCGTTCCACCCCCGGGAACAGCACCGCCCGGCCGGTACGCAACGCGGCGTGTTCGGCCGTGTCGTGCTCGGCGGCGGCACGCAGCTCCGCCGGCGTGGTCGGTAGCCACGGCGGGCTGTCCGCTCCGCCCGACCCGGCAGGGACCGCGTCCGGCCCGGCCCCGGCCAGGCTGATCGCGACGTGCGGATACGGCTGTCGTACCAGGTGCGTGCAGGCGATCAGGCCGCGGAGGCCGAGCGGCCGCACGACCTCGTGCAGCCAGTGCTCGGCCTCCTCGTCGGTCCGGTGCCCCAGGCTGACGCCGACCGCTCTCACCGCGGCAGCACCCAGCTCGGGTTGGCGTAGAACCACAGGTCGGTCCACGGGTCGGCGGCGCCGATCACATCCATCGCCGGTCCGGCCGGGTCCACCGCGGCACCCATCAGGCCGGGTGCGCTGCGGTTGCCGTCGGTGCCCCGCAGCCGATCGACCGCCGACGCATCGGGGCCACCGCCCACGCCGAGCACGGCGTGGCGGTGCGGCTCGACCCGCACCGGTCGCACGTGCCGGGGCCCGGCGGCGTGGCGCGCTGGGTCCCCGGTCGTTTGCGGTGGCGAGCTGGTACGCGACGGGCGTCGTCTCGCCGTGCGCCTTGCCGGCCGACTGGGCGGACCGATCCGCGTCGACCTCACCGGCGAATGGGCCGAGGTGGAGCTGGTGGCGCTCACCGCCTGCTTCGCGCTGATGAGTCGACGACAGCGGCGCACTCTGATCATGATGGCGGTCGTCGGCTCGGCAGGTGGGTGGGTGACCGCCTGCCCGATGATGAGGCGCGTGCATCAGACGATGCGACGGAGCACGGTCTCCACGGCGTCGATCAGCGGATCACCCTCGGTCCGTGGGTGCCGGGCGAGACCGAGCTCCACGTCCGGCAGGGTCGGCAGGGCGCCCGTGTCGTGGCGGGCCATGCCCGGTTCGAGGTTCGCGGGCATGAATGCCGCGACGCCGAGCCCGGCCCGTACCGCGGCGAGCACCCCGACCAGGCTGTTGCTTTCGAAGGTCACCTGCCAGCGCCGATCGGCACGTTCCAGGGCTTCCAGCACCGACGTACGCCAGAAGCACGGGTTCGAGAACAGCACCACTGGCAGCGGATCGGCGGTCACGTCCACGCCCTGGCCGATCGCCCACACCAGCGGGCAGCGCACCGTCCAGCGCGGTGGCCCGGGAATGTCCGGCACCGCATCGAGGACGAGTTGGACGCGGCCCGCGTCGTAGGCATCCCGCATGGCGGCGTTCGAGTAGGTGAGCACCTCCAACGTCGCGTCGGGGTGCAGCCGGGCGAGGTCGGCGAGGGCCTGCGACAGCTGGGACGCGGCGAGGTCCTCGAGCAGCCCGACGCCACAGTGGCCGGTGAGCGCGCGTCCGGTTTCGGTGAGTGCCTGTGCGGAGAGCGCGAGGATGCGTTCGGCATACGTAGGAGTTCCTCACCAGCCCGGGTCGGCGAGACGCCGGACGTCGACCGGTGCAGCAGCGGTTGGCCGACGACGCCTTCCAACTTGCGCAACTGCTGGCTGAGAGCGGGCTGGGTTTGTCCGAGCGCGGTCGCGGCACGGCTGATGCTGCCCTCCCGCACCGAGGCGACGAACGACCGCAGCAAGGCGGTTTCAAGGTCCCTGGCCATAAGCAACCATTATGCCAGAGCCAACAAAACAACCACTACTTAGAGCGACCGGCAATAGGTAGGGCGTCTGGGCGGACGACCCCGAGGTAGCAAGCAGGCACGGGTCCATTGATCATCGGAGTTCTCTACGCTTCGT
>NZ_JBIVRQ010000024.1:0-52530 GCF_044755745.1 Micromonospora sp. NPDC092111 | reverse complement strand
TACCCAACTGCGCCGTCTCCGACGTGAACCGATCACCGGTCAACTGCATACCATCGCCCGAATCACCAGCAAACCGGATCACCACCCGGTCCAGTCGACGCACCCGGGTCGCCCCGGGCCCACCGGCGTCCGTCGCGCCGCCACCACCGTGCCGTGCTGCTGAGGTCATGTGCGGTCACGTCCCTCTCTCTCGGCGCGGCACCGCACCACGACGGTCCGGCACCCGGCGCGACGGGCCGGCCCCCTGGCGGCACCGGTCCCACCCACGGCGCGGACCGGAGGCCCCCATCCCGGTGGTCGGCGGCCCCGTCGCATGACGACGGTGCCGCCGACTGCATCGACCGCCGGCGAAAGCGCGTGCGACCACACGCTAGGTCGCGCCCCGGACCGCGCCAACCCTTAGCGATCCCCTACCGGAAACCCCGTCGCCGGGCCGCCGTCACCGTGGGTCCGCAAGGGACCGCCGAGGGGTCCGCGCCGCGCCCGAACATGGGACACTTGTATACATGGGCGAGCTGACCAGCGGCGCAGCGATCGAACCGGGGTCACCGCTCCGCCCCGGCGATCCGGCACGCGTCGGGCCCTACCTGCTGCGTCGCCTGCTCGGCTCGGGCGGCATGGGAGTGGTCTTCCTGGCCGAGGCGCCGGGCGGGGGCCGGGTCGCCGTCAAGGTGGTCCACGACGAACTCCGGTCCCGGCCGGAGTTCCGGCGACGGTTCGCCCGGGAGGTCGCCGCCGCCGGCCGGGTGGCCGACTTCTGCACCGCCCGGGTGCTCGACGCCGATCCGCAGGGCCCGATCCCCTACCTCGTCACCGAGTACGTGACCGGGCTGTCCCTGCACGAGCACGTGGCCCGGCACGGCTCGCTCTCCGGCCCACAGGCCGAGGCGCTCGCGGTCGGCGTGGCCGCCGGGCTCACCGCGATCCACGCCGCCGGGCTGGCCCACGGCGACCTGACCCCGCGCAACGTGCTGCTGTCACCGTTCGGGCCGAAGGTCATCGACTTCGGGCTGGCGAGCCTGATCGAGGCGCTCGACCCGACCACCGGCCCGTCGTACGGCACGCCGGGCTGGCTGGCCCCCGAACGGCTGGCCGGGTTCCCACCGGCGCAGCCCGCCGACGTCTACTCCTGGGGCATCCTCGTCGGCTGGGCCGCGACCGGCCGGCTGCCGGTCGACCCCCGGGTACGCCCGGCCGGCGCTCCCGACCTGAGCGGGCTGCCCGCCGGGCTGGCGGCGGTGGTCGCCCGGGCGCTGCACGCCGACCCCCGGGAGCGGCCCACCGCCCGGGAGGCGATGCTGGTCCTGGTGGGCAGCGCCGACACGGCGAGCATCCGGTCGGCGATGGAGCCGGTGACGGCGACCACCGAGCAGCTCGACGACGCCACCCGGTGGTACCCCGCCGTCGGCCACCCGGCCACGCTGGTCGCCCCGGGACCGGCCCGCCGGTCGCCGCCGTCCTGGCCCGCGGTGGCGACCGGGGTGGTGGCGGTGGCCGCCGCCACCGTGCTGGCCGTCGTCGCGCTGCGCCAGGCCGACGACCGGGACGCGACGACCGCCGACCCGGGCCGGTCCGCGCCGACCAGCGTGGCACCCAGCCCGTCGCCCAGCCCCTCCCCCGCGTCGAGCCCGTCGACCGGCACGGCGAGCGGGCGGGACGGGTCGCTGGAGTTCACCGTGCGGGGGGTGCACTGCGGGACGCGGGAAATCGGCTTCTGGCCGCTGACCCAGCAGGCGGACGGCGTCTTCTGCATGGTCGACGTCGAGGTGGCCAACAAGGGATCCAAGAGCGCCATTGTCTGGCCGCTCAGCCAACGGCTGGTCGACGCCGGCGGGCGCGGCTACACACCGGACAGCCGTTCACTGCTCTACTATCCGGACACACAGCGCTTGACGAAGAGCATCAAGCCCGGCGCGACGGTCAGCGGGTCGCTGGTCTACGACACGCCGGTCGGCACCGAACTCCGCCAGCTCGTGGTCTACGACACGCCACTGAGCGCGGGCACCACCATCAATCTGCCGTGACCGGGAGAGCCGGAGAACATGGACGCTGCCATCGCCACTCGGGTCCTGGGGCAGACGCTGTCGCGAGCCCTTCACGCCACCGGACGGGGCGTCGTGCTCGTCGCCACCGCCGCGCTCAGCCTGGTCCTCTTCGTCGCCACCACGCTCGCCACGGCGTTCATCCTGCTCGGCATCGGCGTACTGCTGCTGCCACTGATCACGCCGCTGGTCCGCCGGCTGACCGGGTTGTGCCGGGAGCTGGCCGGCCAGGCCGGCGTCCCGATCGGGACGCCCTACCTGCCCGGGCCTTCGCTGGAGCCGGGGGTGGTCGGCTGGGTGCAGCGCTGCCGGTCCATCCTGACCGACCCGGCAACCTGGCGTGACCTGCTGTTCCTGCTGCTCAACGTGGTGGTCGGGTTCGCACTCGGGCTACTGCCGGCCACCCTGCTGATCTACTCGGTGGAGGGGCTGGTGCTCTCCGCCGGCTTCTGGATGCTGATGCGCGAGTCGGGAGTGGACTTCTGGTACGGCTTCACCGCGATGGACACCTGGCCGCACGCGGTGCTCGGGGCGCTGGTGAGCCTGGCGGTGTTCGGGATCTGGCTGGCCGCCACCCCGCACATGGTGGCCGGTCACGCGCTCTTCGCCAAGGCGCTGCTGGGGCCGAGCGAGCGCGCGGTGATCGCCTCGCGGATGCGGCACCTGTCCGAGACCCGGTCGGACGTCATCAACATCCAGGCCACCGAGCTGCGCCGGATCGAACGCGACCTGCACGACGGCGCGCAGGCCCGGCTGGTCGCGATCGGGATGAAGCTCGGTGCGGCAACCCGCCAGTTGCGTACCAATCCGGACGTCGCGGAGACCCTGCTGGTCGACGCGCGCAACGCGACCGCCACCGCGCTGGAGGAACTCCGCTGCCTGATCCGGGGCATCCACCCGCCGGTGCTCGCCGAACGGGGCTTGGAGGACGCCATCCGGGCCATCGCACTGGAGAGCCCGATGGAGGTCGACGTCACCGCCGACGTGCCGGGGCGGCTCGCCGCCCCGGCGGAATCCGCCGTCTACTTCGCCATCTCCGAGCTGTTGAACAATGTCGCCAAGCACGCCAATGCCGACCGGGCGAGCATCGACATGCGCCATGAGGAGGGTTCGCTGCGGGCGGTCGTCATCGACAACGGCCGGGGCGGTGCGGACGCGTCGAATGGCACCGGTCTCCGGGGTATCGAGCGGCGTTGTGCTACTTTCGACGGGACGCTCGTCCTCAGCAGTCCCGAAGGTGGGCCGACCGTCGCGATCCTGGAGCTGCCGTGCGCGTTGTACTCGCCGAGGACCTCTTCCTCCTGAGGCAGGGAATGGTCCAGCTCCTCGAATCGTACGATTTCGAGATCGTCGCCGCGGTCGACAATGGCCCGGCCCTGCTCGACGCGCTGGTGACCCTGAGCCCCGAGGTGGCGGTGGTCGACGTGCGGCTGCCGCCGACGTTCACCGACGAGGGCCTACAGGCCGCCCTGGAGGCACGCCGCCGTTGCCCGGGGCTGCCGATCCTGGTGCTCTCCCAGCACGTCGAGCAGCTCTACGCCAAGGAGCTGCTTGCCGACGCCAGCGGCGGCATCGGCTACCTGCTCAAGGACCGGGTGCTCAACAGCGACCAGTTTGTCGACGCCATCCGGCGGGTCGCCGGCGGGGGCACGGCGATGGACCCGCAGGTGATCTCGCAGCTACTGGCCGGCCGGTCCCGCCGGGAACCACTGTCCACGCTGACCCCGCGCGAGCGGGAGGTGTTGAAGCTGATGGCCGAGGGGTGTTCCAACACCGCCATCGCCCAGCGCCTCATCGTCAGCCAGGGTGCGGTCGCCAAGTACACCACCAGCATCTTCACCAAACTCGACCTGGTGCCGGCGGACGACAGCAACCGACGGGTGCTGGCCGTACTGGCGTACCTCAACGGCACCCGCGCCGACGTCTCCTGACGCCCGCCCACAACGGCCTGGTCGCCCTTGCCACCCGCGACACCAACAGCACGCAGAGAAGCGCCCCCGGTCGATCGCCGGGGGGCGCTTCTGGTGCCTACCGTGCTACTCGACGGCGACGGCGGCCTCCGCCGGCCGGGAGAGCATCACCCGGCGTCCCGGCAGCAACGTGGCGGCGAAGGTGAGCACCGCCGCACCGGCCACCACGGACAGGTAGATCCAGAGCGACCCGGAGGGGACGGGCCGTCCCAGCACCACGATGCTGAACGGCATCAGGGTGACGATGGAGGCGATGGTCCCGAGGATGATCCCGATGATGGCGATCATGCCGGCCTCGATGCCGAGCATCTGGAGGGCCTGTTGCCGGGTGGCGCCGATGAGCCGCTGCATGCCCAACTCCCGGCGGCGACCGGCGGTGGCCACGATCAGGGTGTTCGCCACCGAGATCATGGTGTAGCCGGCGACCAGCGCGACGAGCAGGTAGTTGACCCACGCCAGGGTCTTGGTCCGCTCGGCGAACGTGGTGATCGCGTCGTGCCCCTCGATCAGGGTGCCCGGCTGGCCGCCGGTCTTCTCCCGCAGGCTGGCCGTGAGCGCGTCCCGGTCGGTGCCGGGGGCGGCGGTGACCAGGATCTGCCGGGCCAGCCCGGTGGTGCTGTGGGCGGCGAGCAGTTCGGCGGGGAGCAGGATCGTCTCGTACCCCTCCTTCGCCGGGTAGAGCGCGACCACCCGCAGGTCCACCGCCGACCGGTCACCGAGCCGCAGGGTGATCTGGTCGCCGACGCCGACGTTGAGATTCTTCCCGGCGACCTCGGGCAACGCCACCGTGTCGCCGGTGAGGTCGGTCAGGTTGCCGGCGGTCGTCTGCACGCCGGTGATGCTGGCGGCGCTGGCCCCGCTCACCCCCTGGAGTGGCCACGGCGACTCGACGTGCGACCCGTCGTACGGCTTGTTGATCCAGCCGGCGCTGGTGACGTACGCGGACGCCGCCTCGACGCCCGGCGCGGAGCGGATCGCCTCGACGGTGCCGGCGGGGAAGCCACCGGTGGTCGAGCTGAGCACCGCGTCGGCGCGGAGGTTGTCGGAGTAGTAGCGCTCGGCAGCCTCGTTCTGGGTGGTCTGGAGGTAGAAGTTGGCCAGCGCCAGGGCCACCGCCAGCATGATCGGGGTGACCGCGGAGGCCACCCGGACCGCGCGGGTCCGCACATTGATCGTGCCGAGGTAGCCGGCGAGCCCGAAGAACGCCCGCACCGGCACGCTGAGCATGGCGGCCAGCAGCCGGGTCAGCCCCGGGCTGATCAACGCGATGGCGATCGCCCAGCACATCACCGCCGGCCCGGCGGTCGCCGAGGCCACCGCACCCCTCATCGCGATCGCCGTGACCAGCAGGAGCGCGAAGCCGCCGCCGAAGAAGAGGATGGAGAACACCACCCGGGGCCAGCTGACCCACTTGCGCTGGATGGCGGCCTCGGCGATACCGGCGGTGGGCCGGATCTTGGAGGGACGCCGACCGGCGACGTTGGCGGCCATCAGCGCGGCGAAGATCCCGACGGCCGGGCCGATCAGGTACGCGAGGAAGCCCTGGTGGAACTCGACCACCGGCGAGATGACCCCGGCCTTCGAGACGATGTGGAAGAGCAGTGGTCCCAGGACCACGCCGGGCACGCAGCCGAGGATCGCCGCGCCGACCGCCACCACCAGCGCCTCGCGCCGCACCATCGTACGGATCTGCCGGGGCGTCGCGCCGATGGAGCGCAGCAGCGCGATCTCCTTCTGCCGCTGCTGCACCGACAGGCCGAGGGTGCTGGCGACCACGAAGATCGCCACGAAGACCGTCATGCCGGCGAACACGCCGGAGAGCGGGATGAGCTGGGCCTGCCCGCCGACCGCCTCGGGGAACTCGGCTGACCCACGGTCGTCGCCGGTCAGCACGACCAGCTTGCGGTCGGCGAGGGTTCGCTCGATCTTGCCGCGTAGGGCCTCCACGTCGGTGCCGGGCTTGGCCAGCACGCCGATCGCGTCCGCGCTGCCGGTGTGCGGGTTGAGTCGCCGCTCGTCGTCGCCGGAGAAGAAGAGCGCCGTCTGGTCCGCCTCGCCCGGCGGCGCGGCGATGCCGCTGACCTGGAAGGAGGAGGTTACCCCGCCGACCACGACGTCGACCCGGTCGCCGACCTTGACCCCGGCCAGCCGGGCCACCGCCCGGTCCAGCACGACCTGGCCGGCCTGCGCGGGCGGCTGCCCGTCGAGCTTGTACGGCCCGAGCTGGGCCGACTCCCAGCCGTGGCCCAGCGACTGGGTGCCGACGATCACCGGAGCGCCGTCGCGGACGACGGTGGCGGCGAAGGACGACTCGGCGATCGCCCGTTCGACCCCGGGCACCTGCTGGATCCTGCTCACCAGGCCCGGGTCGATCCAGTACCGTTCGGCCAGCGGCACGGACTTGATGTCCTTGGTGTCCTGCGGGTCCTTCTTGGGCACGCCGTAGGTCTGCTTGCCGCTGACCACGACGTCGGCCGCCGCCAACCGCTGCGGCGGGACCGCCAACCGGATGCCGGTCTCCATCAGCCCACCGCAGGCGACGATCAGGGCCACGCCGAAGAAGACCGCGATGAACGTCGCGATGAACGCGAGCTTGCGGTAGCGCAGGGTGCGCCACGCGAGGTACGTCATCAGAAGCCACCCCCGCCGGTGGACTGCGGCGCCCGGTTCTGCTGCCACGCGGTCAGGTGGGTCATCCGCTCGGCCACCACGTCGGCGGTCGGCGCCTCCAGCTCACCGATGAACTGGCCGTCGGCGAGGAACAGCACCCGGTGCGCGGCGGACGCGGCGACCGGGTCGTGGGTCACCATGATGATCGTCTGACCGCCGCTGGACACCGTCTCGCGGAGCAGTTGCAGCACCTCGATGGTGGTCTGGGTATCCAGCGCTCCGGTCGGCTCGTCGGCGAAGATGACCGCCGGCCGCATGATGAGCGCCCGGGCGATCGCGACCCGCTGCTGCTGGCCACCGGAGAGCTCGCTCGGCAGGTGCTTGCGCCGCTCCGCCAGCCCCACCCGGCCCAGCACCTCCAGCACGGAGGAGCGGTCGGGCCGGCGGCCGGCCAGCCGGAACGGCAGGCCGACGTTCTGCTCGACGTTGAGCGCCGACATCAGGTTGAACGCCTGGAAGATGAAGCCGACCCGCTCACGGCGCAGGGCGGTGAGCTGGTTCTCGTTCATGCCGCTGAGTTCCTTGCCGTCCAGCATCACCGAGCCGGACGAGGGCACGTCGAGCCCCGCCGCGCAGTGCAGGAAGGTGCTCTTGCCGGAGCCCGACGGCCCCATCACCGCGGTGAAGCTGCCCCGCGGGAAGCTCATCGTGACGCCGCGCAGCGCGTCGACCCGGTTCTCACCGCGCCCGTACGTCTTGCGGACGTCCCCCAAACGGACCGCGTCGCCGGACCCGCTGATGGGCGTCCGACTATCCTTGTTCCTGTTCACCTCATGCTCCCCGCAGAAGAACGTCGCCAGACGGCGGTGGGTATATGTTCACGGTATGGATCGGGCGGGCGGTGCTCTATGGAGCTAATGACCCGAAGCGGTGGGCCTAGACCCACACCCTCGGGTCGGGTTTCCGAGCCGCCCGCACCGGCTCAGCTCGCCTGCACCGCCGCCGACTCCCACTGCGGCCAGGCGCGGTCGGCCCCACTCGGCGCCACCGCCAGCAGTCCGGCCCCGGTGGCGTCCATCGGAAGCCCCAGCGACAGCTCGGTGCGTCGCCGGACGTTCAGCTTCCGGTAGACCCGGGTGAGGTGCTGCTCGACCGTGCTCACCGTGATGTACAGCTTCTTGCCGATCTCCCGGTTGGTGTGGCCGAGCGCGGCCAGGGTGGCGACCCGCTGCTCGGCGTCGCTGAGCCGGGACATCTCCTCGTGCTCCGACGGGACGTCCGCCTCCTCGCCGCCGGCCGCGTCGCCGCCGGGCAGCAGCCGACGGCACAGCGCCTGCGCCTGGATGTCCTTGGCGAGCTGCATCGCGCTGCGGGCCACCACCCGCGAGGTGTTGAACTCCCCGCGCCCGTAGTGCGCGCTGCTGAGCGCGGCGAGGGCGAGGAAGAGCTGGTACCGGTCGCCGGACTCCTGGAGCAGGTTGGCCGCCTGGCGCAGGGTGTTGACCCGCTGCTTCACGTCCAGCGCCGACCCGAGTAGCCGCAGTGAGATCCCCCTGGTACGGGCGTTCCCGGCACCTGGCCGGCCCAACTGCTCGGTGACCATGCCCCGGGCCATCTCCGGCCGGCCGGAGCGCAGGTAGACCTGGGCCAGGTCGCCCCGCCACGGCAGCAGGGTCGGCAGGTCCAGGCCCCACTGGGTGGCCAACTGCCCGCAGGTCTCGAAGTCGGCGAGCGCCGCGTGCACCCGTCCCCCGGCCAGGTGCAGGTGGCCCCGGGCCCGCAGGTAGAGCGGCCAGAACCAGGTGTCCCGCATGGCGTCCGGGATCACGTGCTTGAGTAGCGCCTCGGCCTCGTCGAGCTTGTCCATGCCGATCTTGGCAAGCAGCATGTTGGACAGTGGGGAGCCGATCGCGACACCCCAGTTGTGCGGCGACATGGCGTCCAGCGCCTCGCGGGCGAAGTGCTCGCTGAGCGGCAGGTCGCCCTGGCGGAGCGCGATGTGCGAGCGGACGTCGGACAGCAGGGCGTGCCAGGTGGTGGCACCCCGGGCGCCGGCCTCGGCGCCGAGCACGTCGCACCAGTGCACCGCCCGGTCCATCCGGTCGGCGTAGACCAGCGTCTGCAACGCGCACAGCGCCGACTCCAGACCGACGTCGACCAGCAGGTAGCTGCCGAGCACCTGTTCGGCGCGGGCGATCACCTCGTCGGTCACCCCGGCGGTGAGGACGGTGGTCAGCGACGGGGTGGCCGACCCGAGCGCGCCGCCGGGACGGGGCTGGGTGACCGCCGGCGCGGTCCCGCCGGCAGCGGTGGGGGCGTCGTCGAGCTCGGCGAAGGCGACCGGGAAGTGCAGCCGCAGCCACTCCGTGCACGCCTCCAGCTCGGCGGCGGTGGTGGGGTCCAGTTGCCGCCGCGCGTCGCGCAGGTGCCGCAGGGTCTCCTGGGCGCCCTCGCGGTGGCCGTGCCAGAGCTGGTAGCGCAGCAACGCGGCGGCGTGCCGTCCGGAGAGGTGGCCGGCGCGCAGCGCCTCGCGCTGCGACTGGAGGTGCTGGCTGACCGCGGCCGGGTTGATGCGCCACTGGCAGTCGGCGAGCATCGCGGTGATCGCGGCCCGCCGGGGTACGTCGTCGCACATCTCGTGGGCCAGCTTGAGCGATTCGACCGCGTCGTCGACGCGGTCGTCGGCGAGCGCGTGGGTCGCCGAGTCCTGGAGCACGGTGATCGCCCACGGCTCGGCGAGACCGCCGGCCGCGATCAGGTGCCCGGCGATCGCCGAGGCCGGCGCGCCCTCGGCGTGCAGCAGCGCGGCCGCGTGGGCGTGCATCGCCGACTGGGCCTCCGGGGCCAGGTCGTGCAGCACGGCGGCGCGCGCCGCCGGGTGCCGGAAGCGCCCGGCGTCCAGCAGGCCGGACGTGGTCAGCGCGTTGAGCACCCACTCGACCCGGGCCGGTTTGCTGTCCAGCAGCCGGCTGAGCAGCGCCGGGGTGGCGAAGTCGCCGAGCAGGGCCAGGCCGTGGGCCATCTCCAGGATCGCCGGGTCCCAGCGCCGCAGGCAGGCCAGCACCGCCTGGCGGAACTGGTCGCCGACCACCACCTGGGCGGCGTCCGCCGCCCCGTCGGCCCGCCGGTCCTGGCCGAGCGCGTGCAGCAGCAGCGGGTTACCGCCGCTGATCCGGTGGTACGCCGGGGCGAGCGCGGTGGCCGACTTCTCGTCGGTCCAGCCGCGGAGCACCTCGGCGACCCCCGCCTCGGACAGCGGCGAGAGCTGGATGTTGCAGAAGCATGCCTGCCTGGTGAGCTCGGCGCGGAACGCCGGGTTGAGGGGCTGCGGCTGCGGCGACTCGGTGAGCACCACCAGGATCGACGCCGCGGTGAGCCGGCGCTGCAGGTAGAGCAGGGTCTGCAGGGTGGTCTCGTCGGCGAACTCGACGTCGTCGACGAGCAGGACGAGCGGCCGGTCACGGGCGATGTCGAGCAGTTCGACACACATCCCGCGCACGGCCCTGATGTCGGCGTCGCCCTCGGTGGTGGCGATCCCGAGGTCGAGGAACGCGCCGATGCGTCGCATCACCTCGGCCGGCAGCGGCACGCTGTTGAAGAGCTGCCCCATCACGGCGGCCGGGAGCAGGCGCTCGGCCCGGGAGCAGGCGGCGCTCAACACCAACCCGCCCGCCGCGTCGACGTGGTCGGTGAAGGCCCGCAGCAGCTCCGTCTTGCCGGTGGCACCGGGGCCGCTGATCAGCGCGACCCGCCCCCTGCCGCTGGCGCTTCCGGAGTAAAGCTCCCGCAAGATGTCAAGCTCGCGGCTTCTCTCCACGAATTCCACCCGTCTCCCCCCACAGGTCAGCGATCACGCATCGAACGGGGCGCTGTCGACTGCCGGGACCTGCCCCAACGGGTCCATCGTCTCGATGCCACGCGGTTCGCCGAGGCTCACCCGGCCCACCGACCAGGCCAGCCCGCAAACCGGGTATTGCAATGATGGTCGCCAATTTGTTGACAACTTTCCCGCGCCTCGACGGCGAGCACAGCATACATAGACACCCGTACAAGAGGGTAGTGGGGTGGTGATGCTTCGTCACCAACATTACGCGCCGGCGAGGCGTTATGTCGGATTGTCGGTGCGCACCGAGAAATTACCGCCCGGTAGCAATTACATGATCCAATAACGACTTCGCGCCTCCCACCTGCGTTGATGGCCGCCGAATCGACCGCCACCAAGCGCCCTGACCAGGGAAGGAGGTGCGGCGGCGGGACCCAACCGGACGGATTGGAGCAAGTCCACACCGGACCCCCTGACCCCGACGACGTCGTCACACCACCACCGACCGGGCGAGAAGCAGCGAATCGGGCAATTGACTCTTGAGCAAAAATTGAGTTTCAACGAGGAGACAGGACTATTACGAATGCAATTCGTGAGCTCCATGCAATCCTGTCGACCTTGCGACATCGTCGGAGGCTATCGCAAATGCGACTCGACTGCCCGGAAAGTGACCGCAGGTTGGCCGGGCGCTGAAATCTGGTCGCTGACCGGGCAGTTAGGGGTCGCTTCCGGGTATGCGGGGGCCTTCCGTCCCGCCAGGCTGGAGCCATCCGAGGGCAGTGACGCACAACACGGTGTCGGGGAAACGTCTCCGCCACCAGCCGAGGAGGAGAGCGTGGACGATCTCACACAGGTGAGCAGCGCGCGGCGATTCAGCGACGTTCGCGGCGGCGACCACGTCGACGTGGTGCTCGAGGGTGGACCGACCGGCCTGCCGGCGACCGCGCGGGCGCAGAGCGCCCCGGCCGGCACCGGCCGGATCAAGGTGCCCTACCTGGGCGGCTACGAGCACTTCGAGCGCTCGGGCGACCACGACGGCCTCGACGACGCCTCGCGGGTGGTGGTCTTCCGCTGGACCATGCGGACGAAGATCGCCGAATGACGGCACGGGAAGGGGACACCGGCGACCGGTGCCCCCTTCGTCGCTGTCCGGGTCAGCCGGCCGGTTCGGCGGGCACCAGCCGCTCCAGCTCGGTGCCGATCAGCCGGATCACGTCGCCGGCGTGGTCGTTGAGGTAGAAGTGCCCACCGGGATAGACCCGCACGTCGCACTCGCCGGTGGTGTGGTGCCGCCAGTCCCGCGCCTCGTCCAGCGTGGTCATCGGATCCGCGTCGCCGGTGAGCACCGTGATCGGGGCGTCCAGCCGGTGCGCCGGGTCGGCCCGGTACGTCTCGACGGCCTTGTAGTCCCCCCGCACCGCCGGCAGGATCATCGGCAGCAGCTCCGGGTCGCCCAGCACCCGGGGGTCCGAGCCGCTGAGCCGGGCCAGCTCGGCCAGCACGCCCCGGTCGTCGCGGGTGTGCACGTACCGCTCGTCGCGGACCCGGGACGGGGCCCGGCGACCGGAGGCGAACAGCCGCAGCGGCGGCCGGCCCGTCCGGTGTTGCAGGCGCAACCCCACCTCGTACGCGAGCACCGCGCCCATGCTGTGGCCGAAGAGCGCGACCGGCCGGTCCAGCCACGGCCGCAGCGCCCCGAACACCCCGTCGGCCAGGGCGGCGACGGAGTCCAGGACGGGCTCGTGCCGGCGGTCCTGCCGGCCCGGGTACTGGATCGCCAGCACCTCCACGGCGGGCGAGAGCGCCCGGGAGACCGGGAACAGGTAGCTGGCCGAGCCACCGGCGTGCGGCAGCGCCACCAGCCGGATCGCGCTGGACGGCGCGGGATGGAACCGCCGCACCCAGAGGTCGTTCTCGAGCGTTGCCGTCATCACTGGTCCTCTACGGATCGGCGCTGCGGGGCGCCCCGCAGCGGGACGTCTACAGCGGGATGTTCCCGTGCCGGCCGCGCCCCCGTGGCGTCTCGGCCGACGCCCGGGTGAGCTGGTTGCGGGTGTCGACCGGCTCGATGACGGCGGCGGCGGGCGGCGCCACCGGGGAGTCGACGTCCAGGAGGCCGCCCAGGCGCACCGACGGCGCGCGTGGGTGGAGGTCGACGGGCTCGGTCCGCTCCGGTGCGTCAACGGTGATCGCCATCATTGCTCCCTGCCGGCGGGCCGGGCGGCACCGGCCGCGCGGCACCCCCGCGACGCGCCGGTACCCCCTCTGACGCAGCGAGCCTAGGAACGCCCGGATTACCGCGACAACCCCTAAGCGGGGCACCGGCCCCCTAGCCCGAACCCACGGCGAGCTGCGAAAACCGGGTACGCAAAAGGTGACGTTCCCGCGAGGGGCGGGAACGTCACCGTCACCACAGGGGACTGCGGTCAGGCCACCGGGTGCGCCGGTCGGGGCGCGGCGGCCGGCTCCGGTCCGATCCGGATCGCTGGACCCGGCTCCGCGTCGGCGGGTCCGGCACCGTCGACGGGCGCGTCGGCCGACACCCACGCCGGGTCGACGGACGCCGACCCCACGTCGGCGGCGGCGGTACCGGGGGCGGCACCGTCGGCGGACCCGGCACCGGTCGGGGCGGCGGCGTCGGCGGACCCGGCACCGGTCGGGGCGGCGGCGTCGTCCAGGCCGGCGGGCGGGGCCTGCGACGGCACCGACGCGCCCACGTTGCGCAGCAGCACGGCGGCCAGCAGCGCGGTCACCAGGAGGATGACGCCCGAGACACTCGCGGCGGCCCGCAGTTCGTCGGCGAAGGCCGCCCGGGCCACCGTCACCAACGTCTCTGCCGGGGTGGTGGAGAGCGTCCGGCTCATCTCGACCGCGCCGCCGAGCGTCTCCCGGGCCGCGACCCAGACGTCCGCCGGCACGTCGTCGGGCGCCGGGCCGGCGAGCTGCTGCCGGTAGACGAACGCGCCGATGCTGCCGAGGATCGCCACGCCGAGCGCCGCACCGAACTGGCTGCCGGTCTCGGAGAGCCCGGCGGCGGCGCCGGCCCGCTCGGGCGGCGCGGTGGAGACGATCAGCTCGGCGCTCAGGGTCAGCACCATCGCGATGCCCCCGGCCATCAGTGCCTGGCCGACCACGATGAACGCCAGCCCCGACTCGTCGCCGACCTGGGTGAAGACCACGCAGCCGACGGTCGCCACCAGCAGGCCGCCGGCGGCGACGTAGGCGCGCTTGAAGCGCTGGGCCAGCATCGGGGCCAGCACCGCCGCGCCGACGCCCGCCGCCCCGGCGGACGGCAGCGACCACAGGCCGGCGGCGAGCGGACGCAGCCCGAGCACCAACTGGAGGTACTGGCTGATGAAGAACATGAACCCGACCAGTGCGAAGTTGGCGAGCACGTTCATCACCACCGCGGCGCTGAACGCCGGGGCGCGGAACAGTCGCACGTCGATCACCGGCTCGTCGAGGCGTCGCTGGCGCAGCACGAAGACGGTCAGGAAGAGCAGGCCGGCGACGACCCCGGCCACCGGCGGCCAGGTCAGGCCGTCCTCGGCGAACTGCTTGATGCCCCAGATCACCGGGAGCACCGCGACGAAGGCGAGGACGGTGCTGAGCAGGTCGGGTCGACCGGCGGCGGCGTTGCGGAACTCGGGCAGCAGCAACGGCGCGAGGATCAGCAGGAGCAGCATGATCGGCACGTTGATCTCGAAGACCGTGCCCCAGGAGAAGTACTGGAGCAACGCCCCGCCGGCCACCAGGCCGATGACGCCACCGGCGGAGAAGCCGGCCGCCCAGATCCCGATCGCGGCCCGGCGCTCGTTCTCGTCGTGGAACATGCTCCGGATCAACGACATGGTCGACGGCATGAGCGTCGCGCCGGCGGCGCCCATCACCGCCCGGGTCCCGATCAGCATGCCGGGACTGCTGGAGAGGGCCGTGGCCACGGATGCGACACCGAACACCGCCGCGCCGATCATCAGCAGCCGGCGGCGCCCGATCCGGTCCCCCAGCGTCCCCATCGGAATCAGCAGGCCGGCCAGCACGAAGGCGTAGACGTCCGTGATCCAGAGGAGCTGGCTGCTGGTCGGCTCAAGGTCCGCCGTGATGAACGGCAGGGCGTACGACAGCACGGTCATGTCCATGCTGATGATCAGTGTCACCATGACGAGTACCGCGAGGCCGATCCACTCGCGGCGGCCGGCCTTTGCCTGCGCTGTAGCCATGGCCGAAAGCTACCACCGGATTTATACAAACGTATATATCCGGCTGATGAATTAGGGGGTGGTTCCGAGTAGGGTGACGCCGTGGGTCATCGGGAACGCCTCCTGGCTGGGGCCAGGGTCTGCCTCTACGAACGCGGCTACACCCGCACCACGGCCCGCGACATCGTCGCGGCGTCGGACACGAACCTGGCGTCGATCGGCTACCACTTCGGGTCCAAGGAAGCGCTGCTGACCGCAGCCCTGGTGCAGGCGTTCGAGGAGTGGGGCGTCGAGATCGACCGGGTGCTGCGCGACGGCACCCAACCCGACCTGATGGACCGGCTGGAGTCGATGTGGACCGGCCTGGTCGAGTCCTTCGGCACGCACCGGCCGCTCTGGGTCGCCGGGATCGAGGCGTTCGCGCTGGCCGAGCACCTGCCGGTGCTGCGCGAACAGCTCGCCGACAGCTACGCCCGGGCCCGCCCGGCGCTGGCCGCCTTCGTCATCCAGAACGGCGGCGACAATGTCA
Organism: Micromonospora sp. NPDC092111; assembly: GCF_044755745.1. Classification (NCBI taxonomy): domain Bacteria; kingdom Bacillati; phylum Actinomycetota; class Actinomycetes; order Micromonosporales; family Micromonosporaceae; genus Micromonospora; species Micromonospora sp. NPDC092111. The sequence continues at coordinate 37,357 of NZ_JBIVRQ010000024.1, read as the reverse complement.
GCGACGAGACCCGCAAGGCCGTCGGGTCGTTCCTGCTGGCGCTGATGACCGGGCTGACGGTGCAGCGCCTGCTCGACCCCGAGGCCGCCCCGTCCGGCCAGGAACTGGCCGCGGCGCTGCGGCTGATCGTCGGCGCGGTGAACGACACCGCCGGCGACTGACCCACTCCCGGAACAGGGGTCGCCTCCTCCGCTGGCCGGCGGCCGGCCCGGCACAGGGGGGCCGGATAGGGGTCACCCCCGGCCGGCCGGTCACTCCACCCGGACCAGCCCGGCCCGGAGCATGTCCGCCAACCAGACGTCGAAGTCCCGCCGGGTGGCCGCCGGATCGGCCGCCCACTGCCGGGCGAGGACACCGGCCGCGCGCTCCAGCGAGCCGCCCTGCTGCTGCAACGCGATCCACATAGCCGCGGCGGTCGCCCCGAACCGGTATCGCAGTCCGTCCCGTTCGGAGGTCAGCTCAAGCTGCCCGCTCCGGGTGACCTTCGCGACGATCCCCTGTTCGAGTCGCACCCGCATCCTCCCTGCCTCTCCGCGTCCACCCTGGTGGCACCTGCGGCGAACCGGTACGTCCACCCCGCCCCGGCCACTACCGTACGAGGTCGGGCAGTAACGCGATACGGTCATGGACCCACGCCGAAGGTGGACAAATACCCACCCGTCCACGGGGAGGAAGCCCGAGGTCCGCCGGCCGCCCGTGGGCGTCGACGGACCTCGGGTCCAGCGGACGGTGGGGTCAGTCCGACGCCTCCAGTTCGTCGTCGAGGATGTCGAACAGCTCGTCGGCGGAGACCGCCGCCAGGTCCCGGGCGACCGGCTCCACGCTGGCCGTTCCGTACGCCGTGTTCCACCGGGACATCAACGCCTGGAGCCGGACGGTGATCCGTCCCCGCTCCGCGTCGTCCGGCACGGTGCCGTCCATCAGCGCCTCCAGCCGGGCCAGCTCGGCCTCCAGCGACGGGGCGGCCGGCAGGTCACCGGCCAGCTCCGTCCGCACGAACCGGGCCACCGCCGCCGGGCTGGGGTGGTCGTAGATGAGCGTCGCCGACAGCCGCAGCCCGGTGGCCGCACCGAGGCTGTTGCGAAACTCCACCGCCGCCAGCGAGTCGAAACCCAGCTCCAGGAAGCCCTTGTCCACGTCGACGACGTGCGGACGGTCGTGGCCGAGCACCTCGGCCGCCCGACCCCGGACCAGCTCGGTGACCAGCCGGTCGGCCTCCTCCGGCGGCAGGCCGGCGAGCCGGTCGGCCAGCGACCGCTCCCCGGCCACCGCACCGGCCGCGCCGGCCACCACCCGACGCGCCGGGGCGCGGACCAGACCGCGCAGCAGCGGCGGCACCCCCTCGGACCGGGCCCGGATCGCGGCCAGGTCGAGGCGTACCGGCAGCGCCAGGGCGGGGGTGGGGTGGGTGGTCGCGTCGAACAGCGCCAGCGCGTCCACGGTGGACAGCGCGGTCACCCCGGACCGGGCCATCCGCCGGAGGTCCACCTCGCCCAGGTGGCCGGTCATCCCGCTGCCCGACTCGGCCCACAGGCCCCAGGCCAACGAGGTGCCGACCAGGCCATGCGCCCGGCGGTGCTGGGCGAGGGCGTCCAGGTAGGCGTTGGCCGCGGTGTAGTTGGCCTGGCCGGCACCGCCGAGCGTGGCCGCCGCCGAGGAGAACAGGACGAACCAGCGCAACGGCAGGTGCAGGGTGAGTTCGTGCAGGTGACGGGCGGCCTCCGCCTTGGGGGCCAGGACGGCCGCCAGCCGCTCGGGGGTCAGCGCGGGCAGCAGGCCGTCGTCGAGCACGCCGGCCGCGTGGATCACCCCGGTGAGCGGGTGCGCGGTGGGCACCCCGTCGAGCAGGGCCGCCACCGCCGACCGGTCGGCCAGGTCGCCGGCGGCCACGGTCACCTCCGCGCCGGCCGCCGCCAGCCGGGCGACCAGCTCGTCCACACCGGGCGCGGCCGGGCCACGCCGGCTGACCAGCAGCAGCCGCCGTACGCCATGCCGGGCCACGACGTGTTCGGCGACGAGCCGGCCCAGCCCACCGGTGCCGCCGGTGATCAGCACGGTGCCGTCGGGGTCCGGGCCGGCCGGCAGCTCGCCGGCGGGCACCGGCAGCGGCGCGAGCCGGGGTGCGAGCAGCCCGCCGGGGCGCACCGCGAGCTGCGGCTCGGCACCGGCGGCGAGCGCCGCGCGCAGCCCGGCCCGGTCCGCGCCGTCGACGTCGACCAGGACCAGCCGGCCCGGACTCTCCTCCTGGGCGGCCCGGACCAGGCCCCAGACGGTGGCGTCCACCGGCCGGGGCACGTCCTCACCGTCACCGGTGGCGACCGCACGGGTGGTCACCAGGGCCAGCCGGGCACCGGCGAACCGGTCGTCGGCGAGCCACCGCTGGACCAGGTCCAGCGCCCCGGTGGCGGCCGGCACGGTCGAGTCCGACGCCGCCCGCCAGGGCACCACGACGGTCTGCGGCGCGACACCGGTCCGCTCGACGTCCGCCGCGAGCGCGGCGAGGTCCGGGTGGCGGGGCACCCCGAGGCCGAGGTCGTCGCTGCCGAGGACCACCGTCCGGTCGGCCGGTCCGGCGTCCGGGGTCGGCACCGGAGTCCAGGTGACCTGGTACAGCGCGGGCCGGTGGGCGGTGGCCGCCGCGCCGAGCTGGTCGGCCGCGAGCGGCCGGACCGCCAGCGAGGCGACCGACGCCACCGGAACGCCGTCGGCGTCGGCCAGCTCGAAGGCGACCTCCTCCGGGCCGGTCCGGGTCAGCCGTACCCGCAGCGCCGCCGCGCCGGTGGCGTGCAGGGCGACGCCCCGCCAGGCGAACGGCACCTGGAGCCGGCCATCGTCGGGCTGGTCCGCCTCGGCCAGGTCGAGGGCGTGCAGCACCGCGTCGAACAGCGCCGGGTGCAGGCCGAACCGCCCGGCCGAGGACCGGGCGTCCTCGGGGAGCGCCACCTCGGCGTACACCTCGTCGCCACGCCGCCAGGCGGCCCGCAGCCCCTGGAACAGCGGGCCGTAGTGGTAGCCGGCGTCGGCGAGCCGGTCGTAGCGTCCGTCCAGGTCGACCGGGGTGGCGCCGGCCGGCGGCCAGGCGTCGCCGGCCGACGCGGCGGGGACGGTGGACGCCACCGGGGCCAGCACGCCGGTGGCATGCCGGGTCCACCCGTCGACGCCGTCCGCCGGGCGGGAGTGCACGGTGACCGGGCAGCGGCCGGTCCCGTCGGGTGCCCCGACCACCACCTGCAGGTCCACCCCGCCCCGGGCGGGGACGGTCAGCGGGGCCTCCAGGGTCAACTCCTCCACCAGGCCGCAGCCGACCTGGTCACCGGCGCGGACGGCCAGCTCGACGAAGGCCGTCCCGGGCAGCAGCACCGTCCCGGCGAGGGCGTGGTCGGCCAGCCACGGGTGGGTCCGCAGGGAGAGCCGGCCGGTCAGCACGGTGCCGTCCGCGCCGGCCAGCCCGACCACCGCGCCGAGCAGCGGGTGGGCGGCCGGGCGCTGGCCGAGGCCGGGCACGTCGCCGCCGCCGTCCGCCGCCGCGTCCAGCCAGAGCCGGCGACGCTGGAACGGGTACGTCGGCAGCTCGGTGACCCGGGCGCCGGTCGGTGCGAACCAGGCCCGCCAGTCCACCGGCACCCCCCGGGCGTGCAGGGTGGCCACGGCGGTGAGCAGGGTCGTCGCCTCGTCCCGGCCGGCACGCAGCACCGGCACCAGGGCGACCCCGTCGGCGCCGGCGACACAGTCCCGGGCCAGCGCGGTGAGCACCGCGTCCGGGCCGACCTCCAGGTACGTGGTGACGCCGGCCGCCGCCAGGGTGGTGATGCCGTCGCCGAACCGGACCGCCTCCCGGACGTGCCGCACCCAGTACCCGGGGTCGCGGATCTCGTCGGGGTCGGCGAGCCGGCCGGTCAGGTTGGACACCACCGGCACCCTCGGCGGGGCGAAGGTCAGGCCGGCGAGGATCTGGTGGAACTCGGCCAGCATCGGCTCCATGTGCGGCGAGTGGAACGCGTGGCTGACCCGCAGCCGCTTGGTCCGGCGGCCCCGGGCCCGCCAACCGTCGGCGATCGCGCCGACGGCGTCGTGGTCGCCGGAGATCACCACCGCGTGCGGCCCGTTGACCGCGGCGATGCCCAGCTCGGCCTCGCGGCCGGCCAGTTCCCGGCGTACCTCCGCCTCGGACGCCTCGACGGCCACCATCGCGCCGTCCTCGCGCATGCGCTGCATCAGCCGGCCCCGCGCGGTGACCAGGGTGGCGGCGTCGGGCAGCGACAGCACCCCGGCGACGTGCGCCGCGGCGACCTCGCCGATGGAGTGCCCGGCGACCAGGTCGGGCCGGATCTCCCACGAGTCGAGCAGGCGGAACAGCGCCACCTCGATGGCGAACAGCGCGCTCTGGCTGTAGACGGTCTGGTCGAGCAGGGCCGCGTCGGCGACGTCCGGCTCGGTGTACAGCACCTCGCGCAGCGGCCGGTCGAGCGTCGCGTCCAGGTACGCGCTGACCTCCGCGAACGCCTCGGCGAAGGCCGGGTACGCGGCGGCCAGCTCGCGGCCCATGCCGAGACGCTGGGCACCCTGACCGGTGAAGAGCATGGCCAGCTTGCCGGCGGTCGGCGTACCCCGGACCACCTCGGTGGCGTCGCCCCCCTGGGCCACCGCCCGCAGGGCGCGGACCGCGTCGTCTCCCGCGGCGGCGACCACCACGGCCCGGCGGTCCAGCGCCGCCCGGGTGGTGGCCAGCGAGTACGCCACGTCGAGGCTGGCTCCGGTGCCGGCGACCAAGTCGGCCTGGGCGCGCAGCGCCTCCTCCGAGCGGGCGGCGAGCAGCCACGGCAGGACGGGCGGGGCGACCGTCGCGTCGGGCTCGACCGGGGCGTCCTGCGCCGGGGGCGCCTGTTCGAGGATGACGTGGGCGTTGGTGCCGCTGATGCCGAACGACGACACCCCGGCCCGACGCGGCCGGTCCAGCGCCGGCCACCGCTGCGCCTCGGTGAGCAGCCGCACCGCCCCGGCCGACCAGTCGACCTGCGGGGACGGCTCGTCCACGTGCAGCGTCCGGGGCAGCACCCCGTTACGCATCGCCAGCACCATCTTGATCACCCCGGCGACGCCGGCCGCGCCCTGGGTGTGCCCGATGTTCGACTTGACCGAACCGAGCCACAGCGGCCGGTCCTCCGGCCGCCCCTGCCCGTACGTGGCCAGCAGCGCCTGCGCCTCGATCGGGTCACCCAGGGTGGTGCCGGTGCCGTGCGCCTCGACCAGGTCCACCTGGTCGGGGGTGACGTTCGCGGCGGACAGGGCCTGCCGGATCACCCGCTGCTGGGACGGACCGTTCGGGGCGGTCAGCCCGTTGGACGCGCCGTCCTGGTTGATCGCCGAACCGCGTACCACCGCCAGCACGTGGTGGCCGTGCCGCTCGGCGTCGGAGAGCCGTTCCAGCAACAGCATGCCGACACCCTCGGACATCGCCGTGCCGTCCGCGCCGGCCGCGAAGGACCTGCACCGGCCGCCGGCGGCCAGCCCACGCTGCAGGCTGAACTCGATGAAGGTGGCCGGGGTGGACATCACCGTCACGCCACCCGCCAGCGCCAGCGAGCACTCCCCCGACCGCAGCGCCTGCACCGCCAGGTGGATGGCGACCAGCGACGACGAGCAGGCGGTGTCGACGCTGACCGCCGGCCCCTCCAGACCCAGGGTGTACGAGATCCGGCCGGACGCGACGCTCGACATGCTGCCGTTGCTCAGGTAGCCGGCCACCTCGTCCGGGACGGACGGCAGCCGGCTGCCGTAGTCGTGGTACATCACGCCGGTGAAGACGCCGGTCGGGCTGCCCTTGAGCGAGGTCGGGTCGATGCCCGCCCGCTCCAGCGCCTCCCACGAGCTTTCCAGCAGCAGCCGCTGCTGCGGGTCCATCGCGATCGCCTCCCGGGGGCTGATCCCGAAGAAGTCCGGGTCGAAGTCGGCCGCGTCGTAGAGGAAACCGCCCTCCAGCGAGTACGTCCGGCCAGGCTTGCCGGGCTCCGGGTCGTAGAGGTGGTCGAGGTCCCAGCCCCGGTCGGTGGGGAACGGCGAGATGGCGTCCGCCCCGTCGACCAGGAGCTGCCACAGCTCCTCGGGGCTGCGTACGCCGCCGGGGAAGCGGCAGCTCATCGCGACGATCGCGACGGGTTCGTCGGCCACCGGGCGGGGTGCGTCGGCCGGCCGGACGTCGACCGGGCTGCCGACGATGGTGTGGTGCAGGTGGTCGGCGAGCGCGCCGGGGTTCGGGTAGTCGAAGACCAGGGTGGCGGGCAGCCGCAGCCCGGTGGCGGTGTTGAGCCGGTTGCGCAGCTCGACGGCGGCGAGCGAGTCGAAGCCGAGTTCCTTGAACGCCCGGGCCGGTTCGACGGCGGTGCCGCTGTCGTGGCCGAGGACCGCCGCGACGTTGGCCCGGACCAGGTCGAGCAGCATCCGGTGCTGGTCGTCCGCGCCGAGGGTGGCGAGCTGCCGGTGGAGTCCGGGGCCGGTGGCCGGGGCGGCCCCGGCGCCGGCCGCCCGGCGGGCGGGCAGCCGGACCAGACCCCGGAACAGCGCCGGCATCTGCGGGCCCTGGGCACGCAGCGCGGCGGTGTCCAGCCGGATCGGCACCAGCACCGGCTCGGCGCTGGCGACCGCCGCGTCGAGCAGGGCCAAGCCCTGGTCGGAGCTGATCCCGAGGACACCCGAGCGGGCCATCCGGGCCACGTCCGCCTGCCCGAGGTGCGCGGTCATCCCGCTGCGCTGCTCCCAGAAGCCCCAGGCCAGCGAGACCGCCGGTAGCCCGAGGGCCCGCCGGTGCCCGGCGAGGGCGTCGAGGAAGACGTTCGCGGCGGCGTAGTTGGCCTGCCCGGCCCCGTCGATGACCCCGGCGGCGGAGGAGAACAGCACGAACGCGGTGAGGTCCCGGTCGCGGGTCAGCTCGTGCAGGTGCCACGCCGGGGTGGCCTTGGCCCGCCACACCGCGTCGAGCTGCGCCGGGGTCAGGGTGGCGAGCAGCCCGTCGTCGAGGACGCCGGTGGTGTGCACGACCGCAGTCAGCGTGGGGATGCCGTCCAGCAGGGCGGCGACGGCGTCCCGGTCGGCCATGTCACAGGCGACGATCTCGACGGTCGCGCCGAGGACGGTCAGCTCGTCGATCAGGTCGGCCGCACCCGGGGCGGCGAGCCCCCGCCGGGAGGTCAGCACCAGATCACGTACCCCGTGCCCGGTGACCAGGTGCCGGGCCACCAACGCACCCAGCACACCCGTGCCACCGGTCACCAGCACGGTGCCGTCGGCCCGCCACACCGCACCGGTGCCGGCGGACCGGGCCAGCCGCGGCACCCGTACCTGCCCGTCCCGCAGCGACAGCTCGGGCTCGCCGGTGCCCACCGCCGCCAGGATCTCCTCCACCGGAGTCTCCGGATCAGCATCCACCAGCACGAACTGGCCCGGGTTCTCCGCCTGGGCGGCCCGGACCAGACCCCAGACCGGGGCGTGGGCGAGGTCGGTGCCGCCGTCGACGGCGCCGTCGGTGACCACCACCAGCCGGGCGGCGGCCTGCGCCGGGTCGGCCAGCCAGGACTGGAGCAGGGCGAGGGTCTGCGCCGCCGCCGTCCGGGCGGCGGTGGCCGGGTCGGTGTCGTCGCCGGCCGGGGTGAGCGGGGCGAGCACGACGTCGGGGACGCCGAGACCGATCCCTTCGAGGTAGCCCCACGACTCGGTGGCGGTGCCGGTGGGGACGGTCGTCCAGTCGATCCGGTAGAGGTCACCGTCGGTCGGGGCGGCGGCGGTGAGCTGGACCGGACGGGAGACCAGGGCACCGACGACGGCCACCGGGGCCCCGTCGGGGTCGGCGAGGTGCAGGGTGGCGGCCTCCGGCCCGGCGGCGGTGACCCGGACCCGCAGGGCGGTCGCGCCGGTGGCGTGCAGGGTGACGTCGGTCCACGCGAACGGCAGGTACGGCGGCCGACCGGCCGGCACCGGCGCACCGATACCCACCGCCTGGAGGGCAGCATCCAACAACGCCGGGTGCAGACCGAACCGGGCCGCGTCCGCGTGCGCCTCCTCCGGCAGGGCCACCTCGGCGTACACCACGTCACCGGCCCGCCACGCCGCCTGCACACCCTGGAACACCGGGCCGTACTCGTAGCCCTGGGCCACCAGGTCGTCGTACAGACCGGCGGTCGGCACCGGCACCGCCCCCGGCGGCGGCCAGGCCGTCAGCGCGAACGCGGGGTCGGTGGCGTCGGCGGAGAGGGTGCCGGTGCCGTGCCGGGTCCAGCTCTCGGTGTGCTCCGGCCGGGAGTGCACCGTGACCGCGCGCCGGCCGGCGTCGTCGGCAGCGCCCAGCAGGAGCTGCACCTGGACGGCGCCGCGCTCGGGCAGCAGCAGCGGGGCGTGCAGGGTCAGCTCGTCGAGGTGGCCGAGGCCGGCGTGGTCACCGGCGTGCAGCACCAGCTCGACGAAGCCCGCACCGGGCAGCAGCACCGTGCCGTTGACGGCGTGGTCGGCCAGCCACGGATGGGTGTCCAGGGAGATCCGCCCGGTGAGGAGCACCTCACCCGACTCGGCCATCGACACGGCCGCACCCCACAGCGGGTGGCCGGCGGAACCGAGCCCGGCGGAGGCCAGGTCGGCGGTGCTGCCGGTGGCGTTGATCCAGTACCGGCGGCGCTGGAACGGGTAGGTGGGTAGCGGCACCTCGCCGCGTGGACGCGCCGGCAGCACCGCCGACCAGTCCACCGCGACACCCCGAGTGAACGCCTCACCCAGCGAGGTCAGCCACCGTCGCAGCCCACCCTCGCCCCGACGCAGCGACCCGACGGCGGCGACCTCGACGCCCGCGTCGGCGGCGGTCTCCTCGATACCCATGGTCAGTACCGGGTGGGCGCTGCACTCCAGGAACACCCGCATCCCGGCGGCGAGCAGGGCGCGGGTGGTCTCCTCGAAGCGGACGGTCTGCCGCAGGTTGGCGTACCAGTAGGCGGCGTCGAGGCCGGTGGTGTCCCGCACCTCGCCGGTGACGGTGGAGTAGAACGGCACGGTCGAGGCACGGGGGGTGAGCCCGGCGAGCACGTCGAGCAGGCGCTGTTCGATCAGCTCGACCTGGGCGGAGTGCGAGGCGTAGTCCACGTTGACCCGCTTGGCCCGGACGCCCTCGGCGGTGAGGGTGGCGACCAGGTCGTCGACCGCGTCGGGGTCGCCGGAGACGACGACGGAGGAGGTGCCGTTGACGGTGGCCACGGAGATCCGCCCGGCGTAACCGGTCAGCCGCTCGGCCGCCGCCCGCTCGGGCAGGCCGACCGAGGCCATCGCGCCCCGGCCCGCCAGATCCTCCGCGATCGCCAGACTCCGCAGCGCCACCACCGCCGCGCCGTCACGCAACGACAGCCCACCCGCCACCACGGCAGCGGCGATCTCGCCCTGCGAGTGACCGATCACCGCGTCCGGCTCGACCCCGAACGAGCGCCACAACCCGGCCAGCGACACCATCACCGCCCACAGCACGGGCTGCACCACATCCACCCGGTCGACCGACGGCGTGCCCTCCGCGCCCCGCAGCACCTCGGTCAGCCGCCACGGCACGAACTCCGACAACGCCGTGCCACACTCGTTGATCCGCTCGGCGAACACCGGCGACGAGTCCAGCAACTCCACCGCCATGCCCAGCCACTGCGAACCCTGCCCCGGGAAGACGAAGACGGTGCCGCCCTGGAGCACGCCGGGGGCGGTGCCCGTCTCGGCGAAGGCGCGCGCTCCGGCGACGAAGCCGGCCCGGTCGCCGACCAGCACCGTCCGCCGGTCCAGCAGCGCCCGCCCGGTCGCCAGCGCGTACGCGAGGTCACCCGGCCGGGCGGTGCCGCCCTCGGCGACGGCGGCCACCCGCCCGGCCTGCTCCCGCAGCGCCTGGTCGGTACGGGCCGACAGCACCCACGGCAGGATCGCCGGCTCGGAGCTGTCCGTCGGCGGCTCCTCGACCGGGGGCGCCTGTTCGAGGATGACGTGGGCGTTGGTGCCGCTGATGCCGAACGACGAGACCCCCGCCCGGCGGGGCCGGTCCACCGCCGGCCACCGCTGCGGCTCGGTGAGTAGCCGCACGTCGCCGGCCGACCAGTCGACCTGCGGCGACGGCTCGGTCACATGCAGCGTGCGCGGCAACAGGTCGTTGCGCATCGCCAGCACCATCTTGATCACACCAGCCACACCCGCCGCACCCTGGGTGTGGCCGATGTTCGACTTGATCGACCCGAGCCAGAGCGGCCGGTCCTCGGGACGGTCCTGCCCGTAGGCGGCGAGCAGCGCCTGCGCCTCGATCGGGTCACCGAGGGAGGTGCCGGTGCCGTGCGCCTCGACCACGTCCACCTCGGTCGCGGGGATGCCACCGGCCGCCGCGAGGGCCTGCCGGATCACCCGCTGCTGCGACGGACCGTTCGGAGCCGTCAACCCGTTCGACGCGCCGTCCTGGTTGATCGCCGAACCGCGTACCACGGCGAGCACGTGGTGGCCGTGACGTTCGGCGTCGGAGAGGCGTTCCAGCAGCAGCATGCCGATGCCCTCGGACATCACGGTGCCGTCGGCGCCGGCCGCGAAGGACTTGACCCGGCTGTCGGCGGCGAGGCCACGCTGGAGGCTGAACTCGACGAAGGTGTCCGGGGCGGACATCACGGTGACGCCACCGGCCAGGGCGAGGGAGCACTCCCCCGCCCGCAGGGCCTGGACCGCCAGGTGGATCGCCACCAACGACGACGAGCACGCCGTGTCGACGCTGACCGCCGGCCCCTCCAACCCCAGGGTGTACGAGATGCGACCCGAGGCCACGCTGGCCATGCTGCCGTTGCCCAGGTAACCCACCAGGTCCTCGGGGACCTCCGGCAACCGGCTGGCGTAGTCGTGGTACATCACCCCGGCGAAGACGCCGGTGGGGCTGCCGCGCAGCGAGGTGGGGTCGATGCCGGCCCGCTCCAGCGCCTCCCACGAGGTCTCCAGCAGCAGCCGCTGCTGCGGGTCCATCGCGATCGCCTCGCGGGGGCTGATGCCGAAGAAGTCCGGGTCGAAGTCGGCCGCGTCGTAGAGGAAACCGGCCTCCATCGCGTACGTCTTGCCGGGCTTTCCGGGCTCCGGGTCGTAGAGATTGTCGAGGTCCCAGCCCCGGTCGGTGGGGAACGGGGCGATGGCGTCGACGCCCTCGACGAGAAGCTGCCACAGCTCCTCGGGGCTGCGTACGCCGCCGGGGAAGCGGCAGCTCATCGCGACGATCGCGACGGGCTCGTCGTCGGCGATCACAGTGGTGACGGTGGCGGCGGCCGGGGTGGCCGCGCCGAGCAGCCGGGTGTGCAGGTGGTCGGCGAGCGCGGCGGGGTTCGGGTAGTCGAAGACCAGGCTGGCCGGCAGCCGCAGCCCGGTGGCGGTGTTGAGCCGGTTGCGCAGCTCCACGGCGGCCAGCGAGTCGAAGCCGATTTCCCGGAACGCCCGGGCGGGTTCCACGGTGGCGGGGCTGTCGTGGCCGAGGACCGCGGCCACGTCGGCCCGGACCAGGTCGAGCAGCAGGCGCCGCTGCTCGGCGTCGGTCAGCCCGGTCAGTCGCCGGTGCAGCGCCGACCCGCCGACCGGCGTCCGGCCCGCCTCGGCGGCCCGGCGGGCCGGGAGCCGGACCAGGCCCCGGAACAGCGCCGACATCTGCTGGCCCTGAGCGCGCAGCGCGGCGGTGTCCAGCCGGATCGGCACGAACGTCGGCCCGCCGGTGGCGACCGCCGCGTCCAGCAACGCCAGACCCTGCTCGCTGCTGATGGGCAGGATGCCGGAGCGGGCCATCCGCGCCAGGTCGGCCTCGCCGAGGTGGGCGGTCATCCCGCCGCGCTCCTCCCACAGCCCCCACGCCAGCGAGGTCGCCGCGAGGCCGAGCCCGCGCCGATGCTCGGCCAGGGCGTCGAGGAACACGTTCGCCGCGGCGTAGTTGCCCTGCCCGGAGCCGTCCACCACCCCGGCGGCCGAGGAGAAGAGCACGAACGCCGACAGGTCCCGGTCCCGGGTCAACTCGTGCAGGTGCCAGGCGGGAGTGGCCTTCGCCCGCCACACGCCGTCGAGCTGTGCCGCGGTGAGCGAGGTCACCAGCCCGTCGTCGAGGACACCGGTGGTGTGCACCACCGCCGCCAACCCGGCAATCCCGTCCACCAGGGCGGCGACGGCGTCCCGGTCGGCCAGGTCGGCCGCGACCACCTCGACGGCGGCACCGAGACCAGCCAGCTCCTCGCGCAACTCCACGGCGCCCGGCGCAGCCGGCCCGCGCCGGGAGACCAACACCAGGTCGCGGACCCCGTGCGCGGCGACCAGGTGCCGGGCGACCAGCACGCCCAGCGCGCCCGTGCCGCCGGTCACCAGGACCGTGCCCGCCGCCCGCCACCCGGTGTCGCCGGTGGCGGCGCGGGCCAGCCGCGGCGCCCGTACCTGCCCGTCGCGCAACGACAGCTCCGGCTCACCGGTGCCGACCGCCGCGACGATGTCCTCCACCGGAGTCTGCGGGGCGGCGTCGACCAGCACGAACTGGCCGGGGTTCTCCATCTGCGCGGCCCGGACCAGACCCCAGACCGGAGCCTGGACCAGGTCGGTGACCCGGTCGGCCGCACCACTGGTCAGCACCACCAACCGGGACTCCGCCGACCGGGGGTCGGCCAGCCAGCGTTGGAGCAGCCCGAGCGCCGCCGCGGCGACGGCCCGCGCCGCCGACTCGACGTCGACGGCCGAGCCGTCGGCGACAGCCCCGTCCGGGGTGACCGACGGGCCGCCGGCATCCGGGCTGGTGAGGCGGGTGAGGACCAGCTCCGGCACGTCGTCGGCGAGGTCTTCCAGGTACGCCCAGGAGGTGGTCGGGGCGGCGGCCACCGGCACGGGGGTCCAGTCGACGCGGTAGAGGTTGCCGTCGGTGGCGGCCACGGCGGCGAGCTGCACCGGCCGGGACACCAACGCACCGACCTCGGCCACCGGCGCACCCGTCGGATCGGCCAGGTGCAGGGCCACCGACTCCGCACCCGCCGGCGTGACCCGCACCCGCAGCGCGGTCGCACCGGCGGCGTGCAGCGTCACGTCCGTCCAGGCGAACGGCACCGACGGCGGCCGGTCCGCCGGCACCTCCTCGCCGATTCCCACCGCGTGCAGCGCCGCGTCCAGCAGCGCCGGGTGCAGACCGAACCGGGCCGCGTCGGCGTGCGCCTCCGACGGCAACGACACCTCCGCGTACACCACCTCGCCGGCCCGCCACGCGGCCTGCACGCCCTGGAACACCGGACCGTACTCGTACCCCTGCGCCACCAGATCGTCGTAGAGCCCGGCCACCGGCACCGGCACCGCGCCCGGCGGCGGCCAGGCGGTCAGGTCGAACGTGGGCTCGGCCGGCGAATCGGCGAGCACGGCGGTGGCGTGCCGGGTCCACGGCAGGTCCGGGTCGGCGTGCTCGGGACGGGAGTGCACGCTGACGGTACGGCGGTGCGACTCGTCGGCGGGCGTCATCAGCAGTTGGACCTGCATCGCGCCGCCGCCGGGCAGCAGCAGCGGGGCGTGCAGGGTCAGCTCTTCGAGGTGCCCGAGGCCCACGTGGTCACCGGCGTGCAGCACCAGTTCGACGAAGCCGGTGCCGGGCAGCAGCACCGTGCCGGAGACGGCGTGGTCGGCCAGCCACGGGTGGGTGTCCACGGAGAACCGGCCGGTGAACAGCACCTCACCGGACTCGGCCATCGACACCGATGCGCCCCACAGCGGGTGAACCGCCGCCCCGAGGCCCACCGACGCCGCGTCGGTCGCCGCGTTGGTCGCGTTGATCCAGTAGCGGCGGCGCTGGAAGGGGTAGGTCGGCAGCTCGGTGGGGTGGGCGCCGGTGGGCGCGAACCAGGCCCGCCAGTCCACCGCCACACCCCGGGTGTGCAGGGTCGCCAGGGCGGTCAGCAGGGTCGTCGGCTCGTCCCGGCCGGCACGCAGCACCGGAACCAGAGCCACCGCGTCCTCGTCGGTCACGCAGTCACGGCCCATCGCCGTCAGCACCGCGTCCGGGCCGACCTCCAGGAACGTGGTGACCCCCGCCGCCTGGAGCGCGGCCACCCCGTCACCGAACCGCACCGCCTCCCGGACGTGGCGCACCCAGTAACCCGGGTCCCGCAACTCCTCCGGACCCGCCACCGCACCGGTCACGTTGGACACCACCGGCACCTGGGGCCGCTCGAACACCAGACCGGCGAGGACCTCGTGGAACTGCGCCAGCATCGGCTCCATGTGCGGCGAGTGGAACGCGTGACTCACCCGCAAACGCTTCGTCCGCCGCCCCTGACTCCGCAGGCCCGCCGCGACGGACTCCACCGCCTCCGCGTCACCGGAGACGACCACCGCGCGGGGACCGTTCACCGCCGCGACACCCACCCGCGCCTCGATACCGGTCAGCGCCGCACGCACCTCCGCCTCGGACGCCTCGACGGCGACCATCGCGCCGTCCTCCCGCATCGACTGCATCAACCGGCCACGCGCCGTCACCAGGGTCGCCGCATCGGCCAACGACAACACCCCGGCCACGTGGGCCGCCGTCACCTCACCGATCGAATGACCGGCGACCATGTCGGGCCGGACCCCCCACGACTCCAACAGCCGGAACAACGCCACCTCGATGGCGAACAAGGCCGCCTGGCTGTAGACCGTCTGATCCAACAACGCCGCGTCAGCGACATCGGACTCCGTGTACAGCACCTCCCGCAGCGGCCGGTCGAGCTTGGCGTCCACCTCCGCGCACACCTGCGCGAACGCCTCCGCGAACGCCGGATACGCCGCCGCCAGCTCACGGCCCATACCCAACCGCTGCGCGCCCTGGCCGGTGAACAGCACCGCCAACTTCCCGGCCGACGGCGACCCGTACACCACGTCGGCCGAGTCGGCCCCCGCCGCCACACACCGCAGGGCACGTACCGCGTCCTCGCCGGCCGCGGCCACCACCACCGCCCGACGCTCCAGCGCCGCCCGCGTCGTCGCCAGCGAGAACGCCACGTCCAGACCGGCCCCGGCATCCGCCACCAGGCCGGCCTGCGCCCGCAGCGCCTCCACCGACCGCGCGGACAGCAACCACGGCAACACCGCCGGGGCGACGGCCGCGGTGCCCTCGGCCGGCGGGGGCTCCTCCACCGGGGGCGCCTGTTCGAGGATCACGTGCGCGTTGGTGCCGCTGATGCCGAACGACGACACCCCCGCCCGGCGTGGCCGGTCCAGCGTGGGCCACCGCTGCGCCTCGTTGAGCAGCCGTACCTCCCCGGCCGACCAGTCGATCTGCGGCGACGGCTCGTCGGCGTGCAGGGTGCGGGGCAACAGGTCGTTGCGCATCGCCAACACCATCTTGATCACCCCGGCCACACCCGCCGCACCCTGCGTGTGCCCGATGTTCGACTTGATCGACCCGAGCCAGAGCGGACGCTCGCCCGGCCGGCCCTGGCCGTAGGTGGCGAGCAGCGCCTGCGCCTCGATCGGGTCACCGAGCGCGGTGCCGGTGCCGTGCGCCTCGACCGCGTCCACCTCGGTGGCCGGGATGCCACCGGCGGAGGCGAGGGCCTGCCGGATCACCCGCTGCTGGGACGGGCCGTTCGGGGCGGTCAACCCGTTCGACGCGCCATCCTGGTTCGTCGCCGAACCCCGGATCACCGCGAGCACCTGATGGCCGTTGGCCCGGGCGTCGGAGAGCCGCTCCAGCAGCAACATGCCCGCGCCCTCACCCCAGCCGGTGCCGTCGGCTCCGGCGGCGAAGGACTTCGACCGGCCGTCCCTGGCCAGGCCACGCTGAAGGCTGAAGTCGAGGAAGGTGTCCGGGGTGGACATCACGGTGACGCCGCCGGCCAGCGCCAGGGAGCACTCGCCGGCCCGCAGGGCCTGCACGGCCAGGTGGATCGCCACCAGCGACGACGAGCACGCCGTGTCGATCGACACCGCCGGCCCCTCCAACCCCAGGGTGTAGGCCACCCGGCCGGAGACGATGCTGGCGAGGCTGCCGTTACCCAGGTAGCCGGCCAGATCGTCGGGCACCTGGTGCAGCCGCAGCGCGTAGTCGTGGTACATGACGCCGGCGAAGACGCCGGTCGGGCTGCCCTTGAGCGAGGTCGGGTCGATCCCGGCCCGCTCCAGCACCTCCCACGAGGTTTCCAGCATCAGCCGCTGCTGCGGGTCCATCGCCACCGCCTCGCGGGGGCTGATCCCGAAGAAGTCCGCGTCGAAGTCGGCCGCGTCGTAGAGGAAACCGCCCTCCATCGAGTACGTCCGGCCGGGCTTGCCGGGCTCCGGGTCGTACATGCCGACCAGGTCCCAGCCCCGGTCGGCGGGGAACGGGGAGACCGCGTCGACCCCGCCCTCCAGCAGCTCCCAGAGCTGCTCCGGGGTGGCCACCCCGCCGGGGAAGCGGCAGCTCATCGAGACGATCGCGATCGGTTCCTGGGTGAAGGAGGCCGGCGCGAGCTCCGGCGTCGCCACGTCCGCGCCGGTGCCCAGCACGGTGGAGACCACGAACTCGGCCAGCGCCGCCGGGGTCGGGTAGTCGAACGCCAGGGTCGCCGGCAGCCGCAGCCCGGTGGCCGCCTTCAGCCGGTTGCGCAGCTCGACCGCGGCCAGCGAGTCGAAGCCCAGCTCGTTGAAGGCCCGGCGCGGCTCGATCGCGTCCGCGCTGTCGTGCCCGAGCACGGCGGCGACGTGCTCGCGGACCAGGTCGAGGGTGAACCGGTCCCGCTCGGCCGGGCCGAGCGCGGCGAACTGCCGGGTCAGCCCCTGCGTGGCGTCCGCCGGGCCGGCCGCCTGGGCGCTGCGCCGCGCCGGCAGCGGCACCAGGCCCCGCAGCAGCGCCGGTACGCCGTCCGGGCGGGCGCGCAGCGCGGCCAGGTCGACCCGGATCGGGGCGAGCACCGGCTCGTCGACGCCGAGCGCCGCGTCGAGCAGGGCCAGGTTCTCCGCCGGGGTCAGCCCGGGCATGCCGGAGCGGTCGATGCGGTGCAGCGCGGCGGCGTCCAGCTTGCCGCCCATGCCACTGTCGCCGGTCCACAGACCCCAGGTCAACGCGACGGCGGGTCGGCCGGCGGCCCGGCGGGCGGTGGCGAGCGCGTTCAGGGTGGCGTTCGCGGCGGCGTAGTTGCCCTGGCCGGCGCAGTCGAGCAGGCTGGCCAGCGACGAGAAGAGCACGAACGCGGTCAGCTCGGCGTCGCGGGTCAGCGCGTCGAGGTTGACCGCGCCGTCCAGCTTGGCCTTCAGCACGGCGTCGAGCCGGTCCGGGGTGAGCGAGCCGATCACCCCGTCGTCGACGATGCCGGCGGCGTGCACCACCGCCCGCAGCGGCCGGTCGGCCGGAACGGCGGCGAGCAGCGCGGCCAGCGCGTCGGCGTCGGCGGCGTCGCAGGCGGCCACCTCGACGGTGACACCGGCCGCCTCCAGCTCCGCGCGCAGCTCCGCCACGCCGGCCGCCGCCGGGCCGCTGCGGCTGGTCAACAGCAGGTGGCGTACGCCGTGGTTGCCGGCCAGGTGCCGGGCCACGTGCGCGCCCAGCCCGCCGGTGCCGCCGGTGACCAGCACCGTGCCGTCGGTTGGCCAGCCGGTGCCGGCGATGTCACCTCCGGTCGGGTCGGTGCCGCTCGGGTCGGTGCCGGTCGGGGCAGGGGCGGCGGTGCTGGTGGCGACCCGGGCCAGTCGGGGGACGCTGGTCACGCCGTCGCGCAGCCGTAGCTCCGGCTCGCCGGTGGCCAGGGCGGCGGCCAGCAGCGGGGTCGGGGCGTCGTCGAGCCGGACGGTGACGAACCGGTCCGGGTTCTCCGTCTGCGCGGCCCGGACCAGGCCCCACACCGCCTCGGTGGCGAGGTCGTCGACCCGGCTGACGAAGACCAGCCGGGTGCCGGCCAGCCGGGCGTCGGCCAGCCAGGTCTGGAGGATGTCCAGCGCGTCGGTGGTGGCGGCCCGGACGTCCCCGGCCGCGACCCCGACGAACGCCCACTCGGGGGCGGTGGCGCCGGCGTCGATCGCCGCGCCGAGGGCGGCCGGGTCGGCGTGCCGGGTGGCCGCGCCGATCCGCTCGGCGCCGAGCACCGCCCAGCGCGGGGTGCCCGACGGCGCGGGCCGCTGGCCCAGTGTGGTCCACTCCAGCCGGAACAGCCGCTCGTGGTAGCCGCCCCGGGCGGCGGTGAGCTGGGCGGTGGACACCGGCCGGGAGACGAACGAGCGTACCGAGGCGACCGGTGCGCCGGTGGCGTCGGCGAGGGTCACCGACACGCTGTCCCCGGCGGCCGGGGCGATGCGTACCCGCACCTCGGCCGCGCCCGCGGCGTGCAGGGTGACGTCGTTCCAGGCGAACGGGATGCGCACCTCGTCGTCGGCGGGCTCGCCCCGGCGGGCCGCGTCGATGGCGTGCAGGGCGGCGTCCAGCACCGCCGGGTGCAGGCCGAAGCGGGCCGCGTCGGCGCGGCTGTCGGCGGGGAGCGCGACCTCGGCGTACACCTCGGAGCCCCGCCGCCAGACGGCCTTGAGGCCCTGGAAGACCGGGCCGTAGCCGTAGCCCTGGCCGGCCAGCTCGGGGTAGATGTCGGTCAGGTCGACGGGCTGGGCGTCCCGGGGCGGCCACTGGGTGAGCGGCTGCCCGGCGTCGGCGGCCTCCGGGGCGAGGAAACCGCTGACGTGCCGGGTCCAGAGCTGGCCGTCCGGCTCGTCGGGGCGGGAGTAGACGGCCACCGGGCAGCGTCCCGCCGGGTCGGCGGCGCCGACGACCACCTGGAGGGCGACGCCGCGCTCGTCGAGCGCCAGCGGGGCCTCCAGGGTCAACTCCTCCACCGTGGCGCAGCCGACCTGGTCACCGGCGCGGACCGCCAGCTCGACGAAGGCGGTGCCGGGCAGCAGCGCCACCCCGGAGATGGTGTGGTCGGCCAGCCACGGGTGGCTGCGCAGCGACACCCGGCCGGTGAGCACCACCCCGTCGCCGCCGGCCAGGCCGACGACCGCGCCGACCAGCGGGTGGCCGGCGGCGAGCTGACCGAAGCCGGTCGCGTCGGCGCTGCCACCACCGGCGGCCATCCAGAACCGGCGGCGCTGGAAGGCGTACGTGGGCAGGGCGACCCGGCGGGCTCCCCGCGCGGCGAAGTACGCCGCCCAGTCGACCGGCACGCCGCGCACATGGGCGCGGGCGACGGCGGAGACCACCTCGGTCTCCTCGTCGTGGTCGGCGCGCAGCAGCGGGGCGAAGACCGCGTCGTCGTCCTCGGTGAGGCAGGCCGGACCCATCGCGGAGAGCACCCCGGCCGGCCCGAGTTCGAGGAAGGTGGTGACCCCCTCGTCGGCCATCGACCGGACCGCGTCGGCGAACCGGACGCTGTCGCGGACGTGCCGCACCCAGTACTCGGGGTCGCACAGCTCGCCGGAGAGCACCGGCCGGCCGGTCACCGTGGACACCATCGGGATGGTCGGCGGCCGGTAGGCGAGCACGTGGGCGAGCCGGCCGAACTCGGCGAGCATCGGCGCCATCAGCGGCGAGTGGAAGGCGTGGCTGACCTTCAGCCGCTTCGTCTTGTGCCCGGCGGCGGCCAGCGCGGCGGCGACCTCCAGCACGGCGTCCTCGTCGCCGGAGACCACCAGCGAGGTCGGGCCGTTCACCGCCGCCACACCCACCTCTGCCTCGCGGCCGGCGAGCAGCGGACGCACCTGCTCCTCGGTGGCCTGCACCGAGATCATCGCGCCCCCGGTGGGGAGCTGCTGCATGAGCCGCCCCCGGGCGGCGACCAGGAGCGCCGCGTCCTCCAGGGAGAGCACCCCGGCGACGTGGGCGGCGGCCAGCTCGCCGATCGAGTGCCCGGCGAGCAGGTCGGGGCGTACCCCCCAGGATTCCAGCAGCCGGAACTGGGCGACCTCGATGGCGAACAGGGCGCACTGGGTGTAGGCGGTCTGGTGCAGCAGCGCCGCCTCGGCGGTGCCGGGCTCGGCGAAGAGCACGTCGGCCAGCGGCACGTCCAGTTGCAGGTCCAGCCAGCCGCAGGCGTCGTCGAACGCGGCGGCGTAGACCGGGTAGTTGCGGTACAGCTCACGGCCCGCGCCGAGGCGCTGGCTGCCCTGCCCGGTGAAGAGGAACCCGAGCCCACCGCCGGTGGCCTGGCCCAGGTGCACGCCGGGCACACTGCCGCCGTCGGCGAGGGCGGCCAGGTCGCGCAGGGCCGCCGCCCGGTCCCGGGCCACCAGTACCGCCCGGTGCTCCAGCGCCGTACGGGTGGTCGCCAGCGAGTACGCGACGTCGAGCAGTTCCGGGGCGTCCCCGCCGGTGTCCACGGCGGCGAGCAGCGCGGCGGCCTGGCCACGCAGCGCCGCCTCGCTGCGGGCGGAGAGCACCACCGGCAGCACCTCGCTGGGCAACTGCGGCACGTCGGGGACGGCCTCGTCGCCGACCGCCGGGGGTTCCTCGACGATGACGTGCGCGTTGGTGCCGCTGACCCCGAACGAGGAGACCCCGGCCCGGCGCGGCCGGCCCGGGTCGGCCCACTCGCGGGCCTCGGTGAGCAGCGCGACGGTGCCGGCGGACCAGTCGACGTTGGGGGTGGGCGCGTCGACGTGCAGGGTACGCGGCAGCACCCGGTGCCGCATCGCCATCAGCACCTTGATCACCCCGGCGACACCGGCGGCGGCCTGCGAGTGACCGATGTTCGACTTGAGCGAGCCGAGCCAGAGCGGCCGGTCGGCGGGGCGTTCCCGGCCGTACGTGGCGATGATCGCCTGGGCCTCGATCGGGTCGCCGAGCCGGGTGCCGGTGCCGTGCGCCTCGACCAGGTCCACGTCGGTGGGGGCCAGGCCGGCCGACGCCAGCGCCTGCAGGATCACCCGCTGCTGGGACGGCCCGTTCGGGGCGGTCAGCCCGTTGGACGCGCCGTCCTGGTTGATCGCCGACCCGCGGATCACGCCGAGCACCTGGTGCCCGTTGCGGTGGGCGTCGCTGAGCCGTTCCAGCACCAGGATGCCGACGCCCTCGGCCCAGCCGGTGCCGTCGGCGGCGGCGGCGAACGGCTTGCACAGCCCGTCCGGGGCGAGACCGCGCTGCCGGCTGAACGCGGTGAACGCGCCCGGGTGCACCATCACCGCGACGCCACCGGCCAGCGCGGTGCTGCACTCCCCGCGCTGCACCGCCTGGCAGGCCAGGTGCAGGGCGACCAGCGAACCCGAGCAGGCGGTGTCCACGGTCAGGGTCGGGCCCTCGAAGCCGAAGGTGTAGGCGAGCCGGCCGGACACCACGCTCGGCGCGTTGCCGGTGAGCAGGTAGCCGTCCAGGCCCTCGGGGGCCTCGTGCAGCCGGGGGCCGTACTCCTGGGGTTCGGCGCCGATGAAGACGCCGGTCTGGCTGCCGCGCAGCGACGCCGTGTCGATGCCGGCGTCCTCCAGCGCCTCCCAGGCGGTCTCCAGCACCAGCCGCTGCTGCGGGTCCATCGTCATCGCCTCGCGCGGGCTGATGCCGAAGAAGTCCGCGTCGAACTCGGCCGCGCCCTCCAGGAACCCGCCCTGGCGGACGTAGGTCTTGCCGGGTTTGCCCGGGTCGGGGTCGAAGAGGCCGTCGACGTCCCAGCCCCGGTCGGTCGGGAAGTCGGAGATGACGTGCCGGCCCTCGGCGACCAGCCGCCACAGCTCGTCGGCGGAGGTGCTGTGGCCGGGGTAGCGGCAGCCGATGCCGACCACCGCGATCGGCTCGTCGTCGGCGGCGGGGCGGCGCAGCGGCGCGACGGCCGGCGCGGGCGCGGCGTCACCGCCGAGCAGGCCCCGCAGCAGCCGGCCGACGGCCTGCGGGGTGGGGTGGTCGAAGACCAGGGTGACCGGCAGGTCCAGGCCGGTGGCGGCGGTGAGCCGGCGGTGCAGCTCTACCGCGGCGAGCGAGTCGAAGCCCAGGTCGCGGAACGGCCGACCGGGCTCGACGGCGTCCGGGCCGTCCGGCAGCACGGTCCGCAGCACGTCGCGGGCCTGCTCCCGGACCAGGGCGGTGAGCGCCCGGTCCTGCTCGTCGGCCGTGCGGCCGTCCAGCCGCCGCCGCAGTGCCGACAGCGCGTCGGGCTCGGCGCCGGTGGGGTTCACGGACTCGCTCATGGCACGCTCCACTAGGTCTCCGGGTGCGACACCCGGGGTGTGTCGGCTTCGGTGCCCGGTCACGGCGAGGCCGCCGCGCCCGGTAGGGGGGACCGGTCGCGGCGGCCTCGCCCGTGACCGGCAGGGCTCACCGGTCGGGGCGGTGGTCGTTCACTCCTCGGGCGCGAGCAGCGCGCCGGAGGCGGCGTCGCGCACCGTGATCGCGGACATCGGGCACATGTCGGCGGCGTCGATGACCGCCTCGTCGGGCGCGGTCTGCGGGGCCAGCGCGGACGCCTTGCCGTCGCGGATCTCGATCTGGCGGGGCGCCGCGCCGGCACAGACCCCGGTGCCGATGCAGGCGTCCCGGTCGACGGTGACCGTCCAGCGGGTGTCCACCGTGGTCACCACGCCACCAGCAGCCGGTTCGGGCCCCGGACCAGCAGGCCGGACTTCCACGACACGCCCTCGTCGCCCTGGGCCAGGCGCAGCTCCGGGAAGCGGTCCAGCACGGTGTGCAGGGCCACCTGCAGCTCCATCCGGGCCAACTGCGCGCCGAGGCAGTGGTGCGGGCCGTGGCCGAACGCGACGTGCGGGTTCTGCTCCCGGGTGAAGTCGAAGCTCTCCGGGTTGTCGAAGACCTCCGGGTCGCGGTTGGCGCCGGGCAGGGACACCAGCACCGGCTCGCCGGCGCGCACGGTGATCCCGCTCAGCTCGACGTCCTCCACCGCGTAGCGGGGGAACATCGCGGCCGGGTTGAGCGGGATCATCCGCAGCAGCTCCTCGACGGCCGCCGGCACCAGGCTCCGGTCGGCGCGGAGCTGCGCCATCAGCTCCGGGTGGGTGAGCAGCGCGTAGACGAAGTTGGGGATGTGCGTGGACACCGTCTCCACGCCGGTGAGCAGCAGCCCGACCCCGGCGATGGAGAGCAGTTCCTGCTCGGTCAGCCGGTCACCCTCGTCCCGGGCCTTGACCAGCGCGCCGAGCAGGTCGTCGGTGGGCTGCTCACGGCGCTGCGCGACCAGGTTGCCCATGTAGCCGAAGAGCTGTTCGACGTAGACCATGAGCTGCTCGCTGGTGCTGGTCAGGCCCTCGGTCCAGATCCGGAACTGGGCGCGGTCCTCGAACGGCACGCCGAGCAGCTCGCAGATCACGGTGATCGGGTACGGCAGCGCGAACAGCTCGACCAGGTCACCCGGGGCGCCCTTGGCGATCATCTCGTCGACGTACTCGTTGGCGATCCGCTGGGCGCCCTCGCGCATCTCGTTGACCCGGCGGGCGGTCAGCGCCTTGCCGGCCAGCTTGCGCAGCCGGGTGTGGTCCGGCGGGTCGAGGCCGATGATGCCCTCGTAGGTCATCTCCTCGCGGAGGCGGGGCTGGTCCTTGCCCTGCGCGGCGGCCCGGCTGAAGCGCGGGTCGGTGAGCACGGTCTTGACGTCCTCGTACCGGGTGGCCAGCCAGCACACCTCGCCGTACGGCAACTGCACCCGGGCCAGCGGCTCGGTGCTGCGCAGCAACCCGTAGGTGGGGTCGATGTCGATCCCGGGTGACTCACTGAACGGGTATTTGCGAATCTCCTGATCGATGGTCACGGGGCACTCCCTCAGGTCGCACCGGGCGCACGCGTACGGCGCTGGCGTCGATGTCTCTTCGGCCGCTCGGTGCGGTACGGCGCATCCGGGCGACACGCCGGGCACCGGCCGGACCAGGCGAGGGATACGTAATCAGGAAAGGAAATCCACCTACACCCCCGCGAGGCCCCTACCTTCCCCCTACCGGATTCGGTAAGGGCGGCTCTGGGGTGCCGCTAGGGGTCCGGGCGGACGGCCCGCCACTAGCCTCGTGTCGAGGCAACGCGCTGTTGACCGTCGAGCGATTCTCGCGGGCGCGCACCGGTGATTGAGTCACGCCACGTCGGTGGGCGCAACCCCCCATGGAGGATGGTTGATGTCCCTGCTCGTTTCCACGACCGCCGAACCGGGGCGGTTCCACTCCTTCGGTCCGCACCACATCGACGAACTGGGGGCCCGGTACGGATTGTCGGCCGACAATCTGCACGCGGTCCGCACCATTTCCCAGGTGCTGCCGTTCCGGGTGAACGAGTACGTCCTGTCGCACCTGATCGACTGGGACCGGATCCCCGACGACCCGATCTTCCGGCTGGTGTTCCCGCAGCGCGGCATGCTCGCCGCGGCCGACGAACGGCTCCTCGGCGACCTGCTGCGCGCCGGCGACCGCAAGCGGCTGCGCGCGGAGGTGGCCCGGATCCGGGCCGGGCTCAACCCGCACCCGTCCGGGCAGCAGCAGCACAACGTGCCGCACCTGGACGGCCAGGAGCTGCCGGGCATGCAGCACAAGTACCGGGAGACGGTGCTGTACTTCCCGCAGCAGGGGCAGACCTGCCACGCCTACTGCACCTACTGCTTCCGCTGGGCACAGTTCGTCGGCGACGCCGACCTGCGGTTCGCCGCGCCCGGCCCGGACCAGTTGGTGACGTACCTGCACCGGCACCCGGCGGTGACCGACGTGCTGGTCACCGGCGGCGACCCGATGATCATGTCGACGGAGCGGCTGCGCGGCCACGTGGAGCCGCTGCTGCGGGTGGACACCGTACGCACCATCCGGTTCGGCACCAAGGCGGTCGCCTACTGGCCGTACCGGTTCGTCTCCGACAGCGACGCCGACGACCTGCTGCGGCTCTTCGCGCAGGTGGTCGCCTCCGGTCGCAACGTCGCGGTGATGGCGCACTTCAGCCACCCGCGTGAGCTGGCCACCGAGGTCGCCACCCGGGCCATCGCCCGGATCCGGTCCACCGGGGCGGTGGTCTACTGCCAGGCTCCGCTGATCCGGTACGTCAACGACGACGCCCGCGCCTGGAGCGACATGTGGCGGGCCGAGCTGGCCGTCGGCGCGGTGCCGTACTACATGTTCGTCGAGCGGGACACCGGGCCCCGGGACTACTTCCAGGTGCCGCTGACCCGGGCGGCCGACATCTTCCGGGCCGCGTACCAGGACCTGCCCGGCCTGGCCCGGACGGTGCGCGGGCCGGTCATGTCGGCCACCCCCGGCAAGGTCCTCGTCGACGGCGTCGAGCGGACCCCGCAGGGTGACTTCTTCCAGCTCCGGCTGATCCAGGCCCGCGACCGGCGGCTGGTCGGCCGGCCGTTCCGGGCCCGCTGGTCGGCGGACGCGGCGTGGCTCAGCGACCTGGAACTCGACCCGGCCGCGCCCGCGGACATCCTGGCCGCGGTCGGCCCCAGCGCGGCCCGGCACACGGCCGTCCCCGCCTGACCCGAACCCACCCGAAGGGAGCTGGCGATGGCCGGCCGGAAGATATCGCCCAACCTCGCGCTGGACCAGCAGGTCGCGCAACGGATCGCCGCCGGCGAGTCCATCGTGCACCTGGGCTTCGGCGAGTCCCGCCTGCCGGTCTTCCCGCCGCTGGCCCGGCAGCTCACCGAGGGCGCCGACCGCAACGCGTACGGGCCGGTGGTCGGTGACCCGGCCACCCGGGACGCCGTCGCCGGCTACTTCTCCCGCCGCCGGCTGCCCACCGAGGCGGACCAGGTGATCGTCGCCCCGGGCAGCAAGCCGCTGCTGATGGCCCTGCAACTGGTCGTCGGCGGCGACACCCTGGTCGCCCTGCCGAGCTGGGTCACCTACGCCCCGCAGGCCCGGCTGGCCGGCAAGACCGTACTGGGCGTGCCGATCCCCGAGTCCTGCGGTGGGGTGCCGGACCCGGCGGCGCTGCGCGAGACGATCCGCGCCGCGCGGGTGCTCGGCCAGGACCCGCGCATCCTCGTCCTCACCTCGCCGGACAACCCGACGGGCACGCACGCCCCGGACGGGCTGGTCCGCGAGTTGTGCGCGATCGCCGAGGAGGAGGACCTGCTGATCGTCTCGGACGAGATCTACCGGGACATCCTGCACGCACCGGGGGCCGACCTGCTCTCGCCGGCCGAGGTCGCGCCCCGCCGGACGGTGGTGATCACCGGGCTGAGCAAGAACCTGGCGCTCGGCGGCTGGCGGATCGGGGCGGCCCGCTTCCCGGCCGGCGGGTGGGGCGAGCGGATCCGCGCCGACGTCGCCTCGGTGGCCAGCGAGATCTGGTCCACCCTGGCCGGTCCGATGCAGTCGGTGGCCCGGTACGCCTTCGCGGAGCCGCCGGAGATCCGGGAGCGGCTCGCGGCGGACGCCGCGCTGCACGGCGCGGTCGCCGGCGCGGTGCACCGGATCATGGTGGCGGCGGGGGCCACCTGCCGGCCACCGACCGGGGGGTTCTACGTCTACCCGGACTTCGGTCCGCTGCGCGGCCCGCTGGCCGAGTACGGCGTCACCGACGGCGCGTCGTTGCAGCGCTGCCTGCTGGAGGAGTTGGGCGTCGCGGTGCTCTCCGGGCACCACTTCGGCGACCGGCCCGAGGCGCTGCGGTTCCGCGCGGCGACCAGCATGCTCTACGGCACCACCCCGGAGCAGCAGCGGCAGACCCAGGCCGCCGCCGACCCGCTCGCCGTGCCGCACGTCGCCGACGCGCTGACCCGGGTCGAGCAGGCCCTCGCCAAGCTTCCCCGATGACAAGGACGCCGAGATGACCAGCGCCATCGTCTTTCCCGGGATGGGCCCGTGCGACTTCGCCGACGTCGCGAAGTTCATGCTCGTCGACCGGGACGCCCGCGAGCTGCTCGCCGCCGCGAGCGACGCCCTGGACTACGACCTGTTCGCCCGGTACCGGGACAGCACCAGCGACTACTCCGAGTACGCCCAGGTGGCCTTCCTGGTCAACTGCGTGGCGCTGGCCCGCTGGGCGGAGCGGGCCCTGGACCTGCGGCCGGACCTGGTCGCCGGGCCCAGCTTCGGCGGGAAGGCCGCCGCCGTGTACAGCGGCGCGCTGGACTTCGCCGCGGCGGTCCGGATGACCGCCCGGTTGTCCCGGATCGAGACCGAGTACTTCGCGGCCGAGCAGCGGGGGGTGGTGACGATGTCGTTCGTCCGTACCCCGGCGGAGCGGCTGCGGGAGATCCTGGCCGAACTCGACGAGGCCGGCGAGTGGTACGAGATCTCCTGCTACGTGGACACCGACTTCTGGATGCTCACCCTGCACGAGGGGCGCACCGACTGGCTGGCCCAACGGCTGCGGGCGATCGGCGGCCTGCGGCTGTACGTGATGGACCCGCCGCTGCACGCCGCCGCGTTCCAGCCGCTGCGGGACCGGGTGGAGGAGGAGCTGTTCGCCTCGCTCGACTTCGCCGACCCGGAGATCCCGGTGGTCGCCGACCAGGACGGCACGGTACGGGACACCGCCGCCGGAGTCCGGGCCATGCTGCTGGACGGCATCGTCCGTCCGGTGCGCTGGCCGGAGGTGGTCGGCACGTTCCAGCGGTTCGGGGTGGAGACGGTGCACGTCTGCGGGCCGGACCGGCTGTGGGGACGGGTGGGCGCCACCACCCGCAACTTCGCCACCACCATCGTGGACCCGCGCCGGGCGATGCGGCCGGTGCGCCGCACCGTGCCCGCCTGAGCGCGCCCGGCGACCTCGGAGGGACGAGATGACCCAGGACACGGACTACGCGCTGCACGGCCGGTTCCGCCAGGGGCTGGCCGCCACGCCCACGGGCACCGCCCTGCACCTGCCGGACGGCCCGGTGAGCTACGCCGAGCTGCACGCGACGGCGCTGCGCTGGGCCGGCGCGCTCGCCGCCGGGCCGGACGGGCCACCCCGGGTGGTCGGCATCCTGGCCGGCAAGACCCTGGAGTCGTACGCGGGCCTGCTGGCCACCCTGTACGTCGGCGCGACCGCCGTGCCGCTGCACCCGGAGTTCCCGGCGGCCCGCACCGAGCGGATGCTCACCGCGTGCGGGGTCTCCACCCTGCTGCTCGACTCCGCCGGGCTGGCGGTCCGGGCCGAACTGGGCGAGGCGGTCGCCGGGGTGCCGGTACTGGCCCCGGTGGTGGACCCGGGCGGCACCGGGGACGGCCGGCGGATCGCCCTGACCGGTGCGACCCCGCTGGACGCGCCCCGGCCGGCCGGCGCGGACGACGTGGCGTACGTGCTGTTCACCTCGGGTTCGACCGGACGCCCGAAGGGGGTGCCGATCACCCACGGGAACCTGCGGCACTACTTCTCGGTGCTGGACGACCGCTACGACTTCGGGCCGCAGGACCGCTTCTCGCAGTCGTTCGACCTGAACTTCGACTGCGCGATGTTCGACCTGTTCTGCGCCTGGGGGGCGGGGGCCAGTGTGCACCCGGTGCCGCCGGCGGCGTACCGGGACGTGCCGGGGTTCGTCGCCGAGCGGGGCCTGACGGTGTGGTTCTCCACGCCCAGCGCGATCACCCTGGTCCGGCGGACCGGCCGGCTGGCGCCGGCGGCGATGCCGGCGCTGCGCTGGAGCTTCTTCGCCGGCGA
The DNA here is from genome assembly GCF_044755745.1 of Micromonospora sp. NPDC092111. Classification (NCBI taxonomy): domain Bacteria; kingdom Bacillati; phylum Actinomycetota; class Actinomycetes; order Micromonosporales; family Micromonosporaceae; genus Micromonospora; species Micromonospora sp. NPDC092111. The sequence goes on along the minus strand of NZ_JBIVRQ010000024.1, from coordinate 8,895 downwards.
GGCGCTGCACGCCGCGGACGCGGTGGACTGGCAGGCCGCCGCCCCCGGGTCGACGGTGGAGAACATCTACGGCCCGACCGAGCTGACCGTCACCATCACCGGCCACCGCTGGTCGCCGGCGACCTCGCCGGGGCTCTGCGTCAACGGCCTGGTGCCGATCGGGCACCTGCACGACGGGCACGACGGGGTCCTGCTCGACGCCGACGGCGCGGCCTCCGAGGTGGAGGGTGAGCTGTGCATCACCGGGCCGCAGCTCACCCCCGGCTACCTCGACCCGGCCGACGACGAGGGCCGCTTCCTGGTCCGCGACGGCCGGCGCTGGTATCGCACCGGGGACCGGGTGCGGCGGCTGGAGAACAAGGAGCTGATCTACCTGGGCCGGCTCGACGCGCAGGTGCAGGTGCACGGCTGGCGGGTGGAGCTGGCCGAGGTCGAGCACGCGCTGCGCGGCTGCCCCGGCGTCGAGGACGCGGTGACCGTGGCCCGGTCCGGGGCCGGCGGCACCGAGCTGGTGGTCTTCTACACCGGGGAACCGACTGCCCCGGCGGAGCTGTCCCGGCAGCTCCGGCAGCTCCTGCCGAAGGGAATGCTGCCGCGTTCCTACCGGCACGTGCCGGAGTTCCCGCTGAACTCCAACCGCAAGGTCGACCGGGCCCGGCTGACCCGCGAGGCCGCCGAGAACTGACCGCCACCCGCCCCGCCCGCCGTCGGGTAGATCGTTAGGATCTCGGCCCTGGAGGGGCCATCCGCCACCAAGATCATCCCCCGCTGCCGGGGTGGGGCTTCCAGTAGGCGGCACGCCGCCTTGATCGACTCCGTGTCGCCGATACGGCGGTATCCGCCCGCTCCGATACCGCCGTATCGGCGATATCGCGCACCGCACCGCACCGCAGTCCGAGGCCAGGGCGCGGCCGGGGGGCAGGGAGCCCCTGGCCGGTCCCCCGCCTGACGGGACCGGCCAGGGGCCGTCGGGTGGCGGCGCGCGCGGCCGGGTCACCGGCGGGCGGGGCGCGCGGCCGGGTCACCGGCGGGCGGGGCGCTCGGCCGGGTCACCGGCGGGCGGCGCACCCTGGGGGTCAGCCCTGCGCGGGCTCCCCGGCACGGGCGGCCAAGGCCCGCCGGTCGACCTTGCCGTTGGCGTTGACCGGCAACTCGTCGAGGACCCGCACCTGCTGCGGCACCATGTAGTCGGGCAGCGCCTCCAGGCAGAACGCGCCCAGCTCCATCTCCTCGACGCCGGTGACTCCCTCGTCGAGCACCACGAAGGCGGCCAGCACCGGGTCCTTGCCCTGCTGCGGCAGCATCAGCGCGGCGGCCCCGGCGATGCCCGGGAACTCCCGGACCCGGCGCTCCACCTCGCCCAGCTCGACCCGGTTGCCGCGTACCTTCACCAGCGAGTCGGCCCGGCCGGTGAAGTACAGCTCGCCACCCTCCCCCCGGTACGCCAGGTCGCCGGTACGGAAGACGAGCTGCCCGGCGGCCGGGTTGAGCGGGTCGGGCACCAGCGCCGCGGCGGTGGCCTCGGGGTCGTTCCAGTAGCCGTTGAACAGGGCGGCGCTGCGCAGGTGGATCTGGCCCACCACGCCCGGGGCGTCCACCGGCCGGCCGTCCTCGTCGATCAGCAGCATCTCCGCGCCGGGGTGGGCGTGGCCGATGGAGATCCGGTCCAGGTCGGCGGGGAGCGGGTGGGGTACGTCGGTGAAGGAGGCGGCGATGGACTCGCTGCTGCCGAAGCAGTTGACCACCCGGACGTACGGCAGGGCCCGCTGGAGTTCGCGCAGCTCCGGCAGCGGGAAGTTCTCGCCGGAGTAGAGCACGCCGCGGATCTGCTCGCCGAGCGCGGCCAGGCCGGCGAACTCGTGCCGCAGCACGCCCCGCCAGATCGACGGCACGCCGTTGACCTGGGTGGCCCCGGTGTCGGCGAGGAACTGCACGAAGCGGCGCGGCCAGCGCAGCAGCGACCGGGGCACCGGCACCACGGCCGCCCCGCTGCCCAGCGCCAGGCCGATGTCGAGCAGCGAGAAGTCGAACTGCAGGGGCGAGGTGGTGGCGACCCGGTCCTCGGCGGCGACGATGCCGTGCCGGAGCATGCCCCGGTAGAAGGCGAGCACCCCCCGGTGGCTCATCACCACGCCCTTGGGCCGTCCGGTGGTGCCGGACGTGAAGATCATGTACGCCGGGTCGGTGGGGACCAGTTCCCGGCGGTGCCGGGTACGCGGGGCGACGGCCCGCTCCACCTGGATGCCGTCCGGGCCGAACCGGGCGGTGCCCAGCGGCGCGGGCACCCCCTCCCGGCGTCCGTCGACGGGTTGCAGGTGCAGCGCCGCCTGGGTGCTCTCGGCGATCAGGGCGAGCCGCTGGGCCGGCGTCTCGGGGCTGACCGGGATGAACGTCAGGCCCAGCGTGGAGCAGGCCAGGAAGGCGGCGATGGCGGCCGGGGAGGTGTCCGACTCCAGGATCACCCGGTCGCCGATGTCCAGGCCCAGTTCGTCGAGGGCGGCGGCGTAGCCGTCGACCCGCTGGGCGAGCTGCCGGTACGAGATGGAGCCGATCTCGCCGCCGACGGCCTGGATCACCGCCGGCTTGTCGGGCGTCAACCGCGCGCCCGCCAACAGGAATTCGTGCAGCGTCTCCACGGAGGCGTGCGTGCGCGCGAACATCTCTCGACTCATGGCCGGATCGTATCGGCGACCTTAAGTGCGTCCCACCCGCATCGACACCCCTAACGACCCCTAATCCGCACTGTGACGCGGCCGACGGAATTGTCGGGTCGTCAGCTCCCGCCGGCCGTTGCTAGCGTTTTCTCACCCTGCACCGGAAGGAAATCACCGACATGTGGGATCAACGGTTCGAGACCATCCTGCGCCAGCACCTGCCCTTCCTCGGCCCGGACGAGCCGCTGCTGGGCGGCACCAGCCTGCGCGACTCGGGCCTGGACTCCCTCGCCATGGTCGAGCTGCTGGCGACGCTGGAGAGCGAGTACAACGTACGTTTCGTCGACGAGGCGATGTCAATGGAGACGTTCGCCACCGCGGAGACGCTGTGGCGCACGATGACCGGGCTGCTCGGCGCGGCCGTGTGAGTGATACCCGCACGACAAAGTGCCCGTGACCATTCGGTCACGGGCACTTCCGGTATCCGTTCAGAGTTTCTCCAGGAATTCGGTGAGAATCTCGGTGAACCGTTCCGGGGTCTCCAGGTGGGGCAGGTGGCTGGCCCCCTCGACGATCTCCCAGCGGGCACCGGGGACGAGGTCGTGGAAGGGGCGTACCGCCGCCGGGGTCACCTCGTCGTGCTCGCCGCTGATGACCAGGGTGGGCGCGTCGATCTGCGGTAGCCGGTCGACCAGCGAATAGTCGCGCAGCGTGCCGATGATGTGGAACTCGCTCGGCCCGTTCATCGAGTGGTAGACGGTCGGATCGCCGTTGATCTCCATGAAGGAGGCCATCAGCTCCGGCGGCAGCGGCTTACGCCGGCACACGTGCCGCTGGTAGAAGACCATCATCGCGGCCGTGTAGGCGGGACTGCCGGTGGTGCCGGCGGCCTCGTGCCGGCGCAGCGTCGCGTCCACCCCGGGCGGCAGCGCGGCCCGCAGCACGTCCAGCTCCGGCAGCCACAGCGGGTACGACGCGGGCGAGTTCGCGATCACCAGGCCGCGCAGCCCGGCGGGCCGCTCCACCGCGTGCGCCGCCGCCAGCACACCACCCCAGGACTGCCCGAGCAGCACGTACCCGTCGGCGATGCCGAGCTGGCGCAGGAGGTTGTCCAGCTCGGCCAGGAACAGCTCCACCGTCCAGAAGTCGGCGCCCCGGTCGCGCAGGTGGGTGGAGCCGCCGTTGCCGAGCTGGTCGTAGTGCACCACCGGCCAGCCGGACCGGCTCAGCTCGGCCAGGTTGAGCAGGTAGTCGTGGGTGCTGCCGGGGCCGCCGTGCAGCACGACCAGCGGCGGCCGGCCACCGTTCAGCTCCCCCGTCACCCGGTACCAGGTCCGGTGCTCGCCGAACCCGACGGTGCCCTTGGCGGTCGGTGCCAGTGTCATGTCGTCCACTCCAGCCTTCGTCACTGCGAGATCCAGTCCCGGACCACGCCGGCGGTCGTGCCGGCCTGCCCCTCCATCATGGTGAAGTGGTCGCCGGGCACCTCCCGGAGCGTGTGCGGAGTTTCCCAGGTGGCCCGCCACCCGTCGTCGTCGCCACCGGCCACGATGGACTCCTGCGGCCGGACGAAGAGCACCGGCGTGTCGATCGCCTCGATCGGGCAGCTCTCCAGCAGCCGGATGTAGCGGCCCATCGCCGAGAGCCGGGCGCTGCTGAACTCGCCGAAGGTGGCCTCCTTGGCCAGCAGCGATTCGAGCATGTGGGTGAAGAACGTCGCCGTGGTGCTGCCGGTGGTCAGGTAGGTGTCGAGCAGCACCACCCCGGCCGGGCCGAGGCCCTGCCGCTCCAGCTCACCGGCGGTGGCGTGGGCGAACAGCCCACCGGAGGAGTAGCCGACGATGACGTACGGCCCCTGTTCGGCGATCGGGCGGACCATCTCGGCGAAGACCCGTACCGCCGCGTCGGACGAGGCGGGCAGGCTCTCGTCACGGCCGAAGCCGGGCACCGGCAGGGTCCACACGTCCCGGGTGCCGCCGAACTCGGCGGTGAACCGGGCGTACTGCTGGTCGCCGCCGAGCGCCATCGGCGAGGGGAAGCAGACGATCGCCGGCCCCTGGTCGCCCCGGGCGAGCCGGCGCGGGGCGGGGATCGCCGGCAGGTCGACCGGGCCGTCGAAGCTGGGCCGGATGTCGGCCACCGCGTGCAGCAGCGACAGGCCCTGCTGTACCCGGCCGCCCTGGACGGCGGTACGGAACAACGCGCTCATCGTGTCGGCGGCGGCCTCGGGCGTACCGGCGTGGTCCTCGGCCGGCGGGGCGGCCAGCTCGGTGCGCAGCAGCGCGGCGAGCTCGGCGACGCTGCCGTGGTCGAAGACCACGCCGGTGGCGAGCCGCAGCCCGGTGGCCTCGTTGAGGGCGTTGCGCAGCTCCATCGCGGTGAGCGAGTCGAAGCCGAGTTCGACGAAGCGCAGCGCCGGGTCGACGCCGTCGGGTCCGGCGTGGCCGAGCACCGTCGCGGCCCGCGCCCGGACCAGGTCGCGCAGCCGCGCCTCCTGCGCGTCGGGGTCGAGCCCGGCGAGGGTACGCCGCAGCGCCGCCGGGTCGGGCCGGGCGGTGCCGGACGCGGACCGCCGTACCGGGGTGACGAGCGCGCCGAGGATCGGCGGCACCTCCCCCGCCGGGGCACGCAGGTCGGCCTTGACCGGGACGAGCACCGCGTCGGTACGGGCCAGCGCCGCGTCGAGCAGGGCCAACCCCTCCTGGCCGGACATCGGCAGCACCCCGCCCCGGGACATCCGGGCCCGGTCGGTGCCGCCGAGGTCGTCGGCCATCCCGCCGCCGGCCCACGGCCCCCAGGCGAGGGACTGGGCGGGCAGCCCGGCGGCGTGCCGGGCGCTCGCCAGCGCGTCGAGGAACGCGTTCGCCGCCGCGTAGTTGCCCTGCCCCGGTCCGCCGAGCACGCCGGCCGCCGAGGAGAAGAGCACGAACGCGGTGAGGTCCGCGTCGCGGGTGAGTTCGTGCAGGTGGCTGGCGGCGTCGACCTTGGGGCGGAGCACCGCGTCGAGGCGTTGCCGGGTCAGCGCCGGGATGGTCCCGTCGTCGAGCACCCCGGCGGCGTGCAGCACCCCGGTCAGCGGATGCTCGGCGGGCACCCCGGCGAGCAGCGCGGCGACCGCGTCCCGGTCGGCCATGTCGCAGGCCGCGACGGTGACCTCGGCGCCGCGTGCGGTGAGGTCGGCGCGCAGCGCGGCCATGCCGTCCGCGTCGGGGCCGCGCCGGCTGGTGAGCAGCAGGTGCCGCACCCCGTACGCGTCGACCAAGTGCCGGGCGACGAGTTGGCCGAGGGTGCCGCCGGCCCCGGTGACCAGCACGGTGCCGTCGGCGGTGAAGGTGCTGCCCGGGGTGCCGTCGGGCGCCCCGGCGGGTACCAGCCGGGCGGCGTGCGCGACGCCCTCCCGGATCACGAGTTGCGGTTCGCCGCCGGCCAGCACGGCCGGCAGGGCCTGCGCCGACTCGTCGTGGTCGTCGAGGTCGACCAGGACGATCCGGCCCGGGTTCTCCGCCTGCGCGGAGCGGCCGAGGCCCCAGACCGCCGCGGCGGCCGGCTCGGTGACGGTGGCGCCCTGCGCGCCCCGGGTGAGGACCAGCAGCCGGGACGCTGCCAGCCGGTCGTCGGCGAGCCAGCTCTGGAGCAGCGCGAGGAGCTGCCCGGTGGTGTGCCGGGCCCCCGCCGCCAGGTCCCGGGGGTCGGGTTGCACGCTGGCGACCAGCACCACGTCCGGTGCGGTCGCGCCCGCGTCGAGGGCGGCGGTGAGGGCGTCGAAGCCGGGGTGGGTCTCGGCGGCGACACCGACCGCGTCGAGCGCGGCGGCCACCTTGTACTCGTCGGCGCCGACCAGCGCCCAGCGGCCGGTGGCCGGGGTGGTGGGCAGCGGCACGGCCGGCCAGTCGACCCGGTAGAGGTGCTCCTGCCGGCCGGCACGGGCGGCGGTGAGCTGGCCGGGGTCGATCTCCCTCAGCACCAGCGAGTCGACCCGGGCGACGGGTACGCCGGCCTCGTCGGTGAGGGTGAGGGCGGCCTCGTCGGCGCCGGTGGGGGTGACGGTGACCCGCAAGGTGGCCGCGCCGGTGGCGTGGATGGTCACCCCGGTCCAGGAGAACGGTACGGCGGGCGCTCCCTCGCCCCGGCTGAGGCCGATGGCGTGCAGGGCCGCGTCGAACAGGCCCGGGTGCAGGTGGAAGCGGTCGGCGTCGGTCACCTCGGCGGGGAGCGCGATCTCGGCGTACACCTCGTCGCCGTGTCGCCAGGCGGCCCGTAGGCCCTGGAAGACCGGGCCGTACCCGAGGCCGGCCTCGGCCATCTGCTCGTAGAGTCCGTCGAGGTCGACGGGGGTGGCGGCGGCCGGCGGCCAGACCGCCGACCCGCCGGCCGGCGGGCTGGTCGGGGCCGGGGTGAGCAGACCGGTGGCGTGCCGCGTCCAGGGCGCGTCCTGGTGTCGGGAGTAGACGGTGACCGGCCGACCGCCGTCGTCGCCGGGTGCGCCGACGGCCACCTGCACCTGGACGCCGCCGTCGTCGGGGACGACCAGCGGGGCCTGGAGGGTGAGTTCGGCCAGCCGGCCGCAGCCGACGTGGTCACCGGCGTGGACGGCGAGTTCGACCAGCCCGGTGCCGGGCAGCACGATGGTGTCGCCGAGCGCGTGGTCGGCCAGCCACGGGTGGGTACGCCGGGACAGCAGCCCGGTGGCGATCAGCCCGTCGGTGTCGGGGAGGGTGGTGACGGCCGACAGCAGCGGGTGTTCGGCGGCGAGCAGCCCGGCGGCGGTGACGTCCTGCCCGCCGCCGGTGTCCTGCATCCAGTAGTGCTGGTGCTGGAAGGCGTAGGTGGGCAGGTCGACCTGCCGGCCGCCCGGATGGACCGCCGCCCAGTCCAGGTCGACGCCGCTGATCCACGCCTGCGCCATCCCGGCCGCGTACGCCTGTGCCTGGCTCTTGTCGCGCCGTTGCAGGGCGACGGCGACGGCCTCGTCGACGCAGTCGGCGACCATCGCGGTGAGCACACTGTCCGGCCCGATCTCGATGAACCGGGTGACGCCCCGAGCGGCCAGCGCGGCCACCGCGTCGGCGAACCGCACCGTCCCCCGCACCTGCCCCTGCCAGTACCCGACCGAGCCCAGTTCGTCGTCGGTGGCGAGGTCACCGGTCGCGGTGGAGACCAACGGGACACCCGCCGGGTGAGCGGTCACCCCGTCCAGTACCTGACCGTAGTCGGCGAGCATCGGGTCCATCAGGTGCGAGTGGAACGCGTGCGACACCCGCAGCCGGCGGGTCTTCACCTCCAGCGAGGCTTCCAGGGCGGCGATCTGCTCCTCGGTGCCGGAGACCACCACCGCCCGGGGGCCGTTGACCGCCGCCACGTCGATGTCACCGAGGTCCAACTCACTCAGCGGCGCGGCGATGGCGAGCATCGCCCCACCGGCGGGCAGCGCCTGCATCAGACCGCCACGCGCCGCGACCACCCGGCAGGCGTCCTCCAGGGACCACACCCCGGCCACGTACGCGGCGGCCAGCTCACCGATCGAGTGGCCGGCCACGAAGTCCGGCCTCAGACCCCACGACTCGGCCAGCCGGAACAACGCCACCTCGACCGCGAACAACGCCGGCTGCGTCCACCCCGTCTGGTCCAACACACCGTCCGGGTCGGCGTACATCACCTGCCGCAGATCACCATCCAGCAGCGGCCCGAACGCCGCGCACACCTCGTCCAGGGCGGCGGCGAAGACGGGGAAGGCATCGGCAAGCTCACGACCCATGCCGACCCGCTGCGCACCCTGGCCGGTGAACAGCACCGCCGTCCGACCGGTGGTGACCCGACCCGACAGGCCGGTGCCGGCGACCAGGGCCGCCAGGCCGGCGGCGAGGTCGGGGGCGGGACCGCCGACGACGACGGCCCGGTGGTCCAGGTCGGCCCGGCCCGCGGCGAGAGAGTGTCCGACGTCGACCGGACGTTCGTCGGTGAGGAAGTCCCGCAGCCGGGTCGCCTGGGCGGTGAGTCCGGCGGTGGAACGGCCGGAGACCGGCCAGAGCACGACGGCCGGTTCGGGCGTCGACTCGGGCGCGGCGGCGGGCTGCGGGTACTCCTCGACGATGACGTGGGCGTTGGTGCCGCTGATGCCGAACGACGACACCGCCGCCCGCCGGGGACGACCATCGACCGGCCACTCCACCGACTCCGTCACCAACCGCACATCACCCGCCGACCAGTCCACAAACGGACTCGGCGCATCCACATGCAACGT
>NZ_JBIVRQ010000023.1:0-56327 GCF_044755745.1 Micromonospora sp. NPDC092111 | reverse complement strand
CCGACCCCAAGCCGTTCGTCTGGACCAGAACCGCCGACGAGATCCTGAACAACCTCGCCACATACTGCGGCCGAATTAACGACTCAGGACACTAGGTGGAGGCTGGCCGCCGTGGACCAGCCGCCGCAGGTCCCATACGGCGAACCAGAGGAGGCCTGCGAAGGGGATGCCGAAGCAGGCGTTGCCGATCACCGCATTCGCCGCGGTGTTGGGCACCCATTGCCCGGTCACGGTGATGGCGATGGCGGCGATTTCGCTCACTCCGAACAGAAACGTCAGCAGCCACAGAAGGCCGCGCCCGATCCACTTCCAGGTCCGCGACCTGCGGGCCCGCTTCGCGGCGGTTTGCAGGTCGGCGATGGTGTGCAGGGCTGGCGGTAGTCCGGGCTGCGACGGTGGGGTGCGAACCCATTGGCTGAGCGTCTCTCGATCCCCAGGGACGAGCCGGCTGCGGACAGCGTCTTGCCAGGCGGCCCTTAACCCGTCAGCGAAGCTGATGACATAGGGCACTGAGGGCGTGAGCTGCGCATGAGCTACGCGAGGGGGTGCGGCGTGAGCGCCGAGGAGTTGGGCGATCGATGGTAGCCAGTCCGGCAGTGTCTCCCGGTGGACAGCTTGCCCGGAGACGATGCGGTCCCAGTGGTTCCGCCATGGCTTCAACCAGTTCGCAACTTCGAAGTTCGCGACGACGAGGCCCTCTAGGGCGTAAAGGGGGAGTGCCACGGCCGCAGTCATGCCCTCTGCATAGCCGCGGCGTTGATCGGCGAGGCGCTCGTCGGTCGACGGGCTCTGGTTGGCACGCCCAGCAGCATCCGCCGCTACTGGAGGTTCGACGGGCTTCCGAGCCGCTGGTGGCACCGCGATCGCTCCCACCGTTGCCCTAGCCCGGCCTCTTGCAGGCTGAACGGCCTCAACCGGTGTCACCCGGGAACGACTGCCGCCTACCTCCGGCTCCGGTCTGCGAGGGATTCTGCCGTCGGTGGGGCGTTGGCCGACGATTTCGACCTCCGCGACTGTGACGTGGCCGCCCTTGGCGCGGTGGCGCCCCATCACGTAGAGCGATTCATCGGTGCGGCGCATGAGCGCACCGGGATGCCCGGAGATGCTGAAGGAGCCCAACGACCTGTGTTCGTTCGCCTGAAGGTCGAACAGCACCAGCGACATGTCGTCCAGAAGCGTGACGACCTGCTGTTCGTTGAGAGTAGTGAGTGCGAGGACGCTTCCTGCCGGTGCCGGCAGGCGTCGTTCCACGGTGAGCTGCGATGACAGTTGGACGAGGTCGGTTCCGTCTGACACGACCAGTCTCGTGCTGTTCAGCCAGGCTGCCGCCGTCACCGTCAAGGGCAGCTCACGCCACTTCTCGTCTCCGACTTGGGTGCCCAGCCTGATAAGGCGGGCCGGCGCGACATCCGCCGATCCCCGATCGAGACACCAGGTTGATCCGTCCGGGTTCGCCAGCAGGTGACTGTCATCCAGTCTTGCTGCTCCACTGGACACCACGGTCAACCGGCCTCCCGCCCACCGACCAACGCCGTGTCCTCGGGTCATGAGAAGTGCACCATCCGCAGTGGCAATCGCGCCGTTGCTGCAGCCGAAGACAGGTGCGACCCATTGGGAACGCCGAGCTACCAGGTCCACCGCGAGGATGCCCTGTTCGAGGGTGATCAACGCGGAGCCATCCCGGTCGGTGCCGATCCCTGTGCGCCGCCCGTCGGTATGGCCCACGGCGCGGACGGTGGCCACTCGGAGGAGCCCGTCCAGACCTGTCGCTACCGGCTCAGGAGTCACTGTCGGCGTCTCGGTCCGATGCCTCAGGAGCTCAGCGATCGGCGTATAGGCGCGGCCGTGGAAGGAAGCGGCGTCAGTAGCCAGATCGAAGAGTTCCTGCGGCGGCACGAAACCGCTAAGCATCGCCTCCCAATGGGACTGGTCCAGCAACAGCACATCCAGACGCCGCCCTTTGTCGACCTCAGCTATTGCATCGTCGGTGAAGCCTTTGATCGCCAGGAATACTCCGGTCACCCCTGCCATGCGTTGCTCGACGCGTCGTTGGAGCTTCGCGATCGGCCCGGTCCCCGTCTTGCCTCGCTCCCACTTGGCTTCCAGGATGAAGCGCCTGCCCGCGTAGCTAAAGACAACGTCCAACTCGCCGACGCTGCGCTGGTCTGACTTCGCTCGCAAGCCATAGGCCGTCAGAAGCTCGGCGATCATCCCGTTGAACCGCTGGCCACGAGCGTTTGGGGTCATCCCGGCGCCCAGTTGGCAAAGCTCGCTGTACTCGGCAACAAGCCTGCGCCATCTATTCGGGTCCTGAAGCACCATTACATGCTGTCGCATCACGCTCACTGGTCAACAACCACCCGGACAAAGATCCGACCGGACAGGTCAAGTTGATGCCGAGGCCAGCCCAGGGCCGGCCAGTTGATCAGCACCATCTACTTGATCAATCGCGGAAGCGTGAACCCACCGTGCGGTCATCTGACGCACGAAGACGTGCCTGGGTCAGGCCAACACCAGCCACCGAGCAGCCACGACCGCCGCGAACGGAGCCGTCACCGACCCCGCCACGCTTTCCGAGGGTCGGGTCAGACGCACGCGGCGCCTCGACAGGGCTCGCAAGCCGCTCTGAGGGATGCCGCTAGCTGCTTCGCTCTCGACCTTAAAGGCCCGGAAGTACCGGGTAGGTCAGGCTGCCAGCGCATCCGGCCCTTGGCCCTGGGACTGGTTAGCCTTACAAACTGGGCTCCCGAGCACCGTTGTGCCGCGCTCGATCGCCATCCACGGCTCAGTTAGACGGCCCGGATCACCAGGACGTCCGTAGGCGGTCGTGTCGCGCCGCTGACGGGGGCCATGTCAGAGGTCGGTCTTAGAGTGTGGCTGTGGAGGAGTCGGGGCGGAAGCGCGAGGTGACGTTGACTGAATATGACGTCGCCGGATACGAGTTCCTCATGACTGGGACCGATGCGCTGATGCGGGCAATGGACCCGGTGTACAGGCGCATTCGGCGGGTGCCGTTGGACGATGTCTCGTCCGTGTCAGTGGATGTCGGTGAAGGCCGGACCGTACAGGTAGAACCGATTGACGCGTCGTCCTGGATCTCATTCGACGTCCGCGAGGCCATCGCGGGAGAACGACAACTGCTGCTGTCCGAGATGGCTTTTCTAGCGCAGAGGCAGCTCGCGACCATCATGAGAGGCTTCTACTCGCATGTCAACGAGGTAGCGGAGGCGGTCGGTAACACAGTCAGCGGCCCCATGTCATGGGACCTGATCATCGACGCACTCGAACGAGTCGACCTAGTGTTTGGTGATGACGGGGAGCACGGCGGGATGATCGTCATGAACCCGGAGACCTACGCCAGACTCGTCCAGCAAGGACCTCCGACAGCTGCGCAGGAAGCCCGTCTAGACGACATTTTACGACGGAAGCGGGAGGAGTTTGATGCTCGACGGCGTCATCGATCAGTACCTCGCGACGGTCACTGAACGCGAGTTCGACGCTCCCCTGCTCGCGCTGCTGCAAGCCAACGGCTTCACCGACGTCCATCAGCTACACGGGGCGTTCGAGTTTGGCAAAGACTTCATCGCCAAACGCCGCGAGGACGGCGAACTGCGGCAGTACGCACTGCAGAGCAAGGCCGGTGACATCAACCTTGCCGAGTGGCGGACCATCCGGTACCAGGTCGACGAGATTCGCTCGGACGGTCTCGCGCATCCTCACTTCGACCGTAACCTGCCCCGGGCCGCGGTCCTTGTGACCACGGGGCGGTTGGTCGGCGGAGCGGCACTGCAAGCACAGGACTACAACACCCGCGTGCAGGGGCTCGGCGAGCCCGGGTTCGAGCTCTGGGACCGCGACACCCTGCGTCCGATGCTCGCCGCCACGCCCGCGTGTGGGTTGGCTGCGGGCAGCCCCGGCGACCTGCTGGAGCTCCTCGGGCAGATCGACCAACAAAAGATCAACTATCAGGCCGTCGAGCAGTATACCCGACGGTGGACAACCAGGCCGCTACAACAGGTGGCGATCGAGTCCGCAGTTGTGGCCAACCGGCTGCGGGACAATCGGCGCACCGACCTCGCAGCAACCGTCGCTCTCGCAGCTCTACGCGCAGCCGTCTGCCAGCCAACGGCACCTCAATCCGCAGAACTGGCCGGCTCGGCCAAACTGCTGCACGCCGCCTACGCCACCCGCCTCCTCGACCGCTACGGAGACGCCGCCAGCAACCCTATGGACCTCCTGAAGGAAATAGCACCGGGCTTCATTCACCTCACCTATCCGGTGATCTGCCTGCGCCTGGCCGAGATCTGGGGGCTCCTGGGCATATCACCGGACGTTGACGCCGCGACAGCCGCCCGGGCACGACAAACAGTGAGAACGCTGCTGACCCACCAGCCCGGAGCGGCGCACCCCGTATCCGACAACTGGGCGGCGAGCATGATCCCGGCCGTGCTTTCCCTACGCGTCGAGGATCCGGCGACTGTCGAGACCTACCTGCGTGCCGCAACTGGCTGGGTCGCCGACGCCTACGACACCGGCCTCGGCCTCGCCCCCGTCGGTGCCAGCCCGACTGAGGAGGCGACGCACTTCCTCGGGCCGGAACTCGAGCACATCGAAATCGCCACGCCCAGCACCTCGTATGCTGCGACGGTCCTGCTCGACCTGGCGGCGGCGGCGAACCTACCCGAGACTTACCTGTTCATCTTGAACGAACTCCTCGCCGCCGGGGCGAAGCCAACCCTCACCCTGGCCGACGAGACACGCGCACAGTGGGGCGTCGCCCGTGACGGGCTCGCACTCATCCCGGTCGTCAGATACACAGAGTCGTGGACCGGCAGTATCGGCCAAGCCGACCATCACCTCGCTGATGACACCCCCGGTATTGCGGCCTGGGACGCCATCGCCCTGTCAACACTGCCCCGCAACCGGCACCCCTGGTGGGCGCTTCAGCGCCTGATGACTCAAGGCGGAGCAGCGCGCCACCAATCGTCCTGATCGATCAAACAGCGTCATCGAGGTCAGAGGATCGGAAGCTAGGTCCGACGTGGCGCGACCACTGCGATAATTACTGCCGCCACACCAGCCGCAACCAACGCCATCGTAACAAGCACTCTGCCCTTTTCTAGCGGCCCATCACTGTTGACAATTCCTACAATCTCTTGGATCGCGGTTCCCAAGAGAGCGCCACCGATGATATTGAGGACCGCTTTCCAGGGAGGAGCGGCTGCGTGGCGGAGCCTGCTTGTTGCACGTCGCACATGGTCTGCGGAAACTGAGTCAAGACGGTCTCCTTTAGCAAGAGAGATCGACTCTTCGCCCAATTGGCGGAAATAAAGCGTCTGACACTCGGCCAAAGCCACGGCAGCAGGTTCCGAGAAGCCATCCATCTCGAAATCCTGCAATCTCCTTTCCAGCGCCTTGGTAACTCGGTTAAACTCTGCTCGATCGACGATCCGGCTCAGCTTGCTCGCGTCAATTCGCAGATACTCCCGCTGCTGCGCGAGCCGTCGCGAACCGCTACTACCCGCCATCGAAAGATCACACCGATCCGTGAGTCTTGGCGTTGCGGGAGCCAGGCGAGGCCATCGGCAGATCGGCTAGCAGTCGGAGTTGCGCCTCAAGGATGTACGAGGTGACACGGGATGCTGCAATCCTGGGGCCTGGATCAGTGATCCGCGGCCGCAGGAAGCGGATGCGCAAAGCGCCAGGACGAAGAATGTTTGTAACGGCTAACGCTAAGGAAACAAGCGAGGCAGAAAAGAGGGCGAATTTCCAATATTGAGGACCACCGCCGAGAAGAAATCCGGCGGTGAATAGCGTCGTTGATGCAGTCGCAAGCAGGCTTGCCACTGTGCCTATTCGTGCTCCCATTGCGCCTCGCTCGTCGTGCCACCGGCCCTACGGCTTTGAGGCCAGACTATGGGTCGCCTCCCATCTACGCAACAGCGTTGACACACGGGGTATCGTTCCGCGTCGCTTGAGCAGACGAGGGAACGGATGTATTGGGGGTTGTCACTACCCACGGCGCTGGCGGGTTTGAGGAGACCATTGAGTTCCGCCCGCTGTCGTCGATGACCAAATCCGGCACCCACCCCTTGGGCCGGGAACAGCGAGGGCAGCATCGGAAAGCGGTGCAGGTGCATGTCAGCCGAGGCGGCGACGTCGGCGGGCAGGTCCCCTCGCGCTCTCGCTGTTGCCGAAGGTGTCCCTCTTGAAGTCCAGGTCAAAGTCGTCATGCACCCCGTTGTCGATCAGAGCGACGATGTGATGGACGGTCAGCTGATCTACTGAAGCGTCGAGACGGCGAGAACGTAGAGCAGCCATCCGACGATCGCCCTCTTCGCCGTGGCCGTGAAGGCCCCCCGCTGCCGCCCGCCCGGGCGTGACCGACAACCGGACAAGCTCACGGTGGGACGAATATCTGCTCGGCTACCGGCGGGCCGAGACAGCGTCGATAAGAGTCCGACTCAGGGTGCGGCCCACCTCGGCAGCCCCCGGACCGAGCGCCGCTAGGGTCACGAGCTCGTCAGGTGGCACCTGGATCGGGTCGTTCGACAGCATCAGGCTGGTGGCCTGCTGACGGGGCTGCCCGCTGACCCGGCCGACCGACATCAGCCCCTCGGTGCTGACGCCGACACCGATGGCCACCTGGTCGCCGTCGAGAACCCCTAGACCGCCGACGAGACGCAGCAGTCCGGCGATCTGATCAGGCAGGGCGTCCGGGTCGAGAATGGCACCCATCCCGTCGCCCGGGAGTGACGCCCACGCCGAGGTCTGCCCGTCGGCGGCCGTGCGTATGCCGAGCAGCTGCGGCGCGCGGACCTCGTTCCATCGGCTGTTCCTATCGGGAACGGTGACGACCACGGCGCCGCCCTGGCGAGTGGAGGTTAGTGGGTCGGCCGCGTCGATCTGACCGCTGGCGCGCAGTCGCGTCGGCAGGAGCTGTTCCAGCTCGGCCATCACCCGAGCTGGCCGGTTCGTCCCGGTGGCCGGAAGAACATGAACCTCGACGGCCGGCGGAAGGCTCGACGTGTTGCCACGCCGAGCCTCGAAGTCTGAGCGCCACGTCACCGTCACCGGGTGCGGCAGCGGCATGAAGGCCAGCGGATCCCCAGCGCTCTCCAGCTCTCTCAGCTTCGTCGCGACCTTCGTCTGCAGTTCGGCAGTCGTGGCGAACGACTCGTAGAACACGCCCGTGCCGTAGTCACCGATGAAGCGAACGAACTCCTCCTGGGCGGGCTCCAACGTCACGCCTAGCTTCCGGTACACCAACCGAGGCATCCCGGCGGCCTTCGCTGCAATCCACTCGTCATGGGTCGGTGACTGCCCGGTGTCGGGCAACGGGTCGCCATAGCGGGGCCCCAGGATCAGCACGTACACCTCGGCCGAGGCGACACCCTTCAGACACGCCTCACGGCTGGGTGACGTCTGGGCGGTGAAGTCCTCGAAGCGCACCGGCGTGTGCCCGAGCGCCGAGATCAAGCCCGGAAGTGCGTCGCGCTCCTCTTCGAGCTCCCGACGAACACTGCTGATGAAGACCCTCATGTACGCATTGTCCCCTGCGCCCGCTGTCCCTCGGGGACGGCATGCCGCACACGACAGCCGGTGGTCGATGGGATTGCGGCTGTAGCGTTTTGGGCCGCCAGCCACCCTGACCTACAACATCGACGAACCCAGCTTGACCGTCCGGCGCTTGAAGGGGACCGGGCCACCTTCCAGGTGGTACAGCGCCAGGGTGTTGAGGTCGTGACGCTCGAGGGATCCGGTTGCCTCGACGACACCGTTGTTCGCGTCGGAGGTCAGGGTGATGATCATTTCCGCGTCGGCGGAGACGACGAGGCCAGGGCTGCGGGTAGCGAAGATGTACTGCCGGCTACCTCGCAGGTCGCGAAGCTTCGCCACGAGGTATTCCTCGATCCACGGTGCGTGAAGGGCGTCCTCGGGCTGGTCGATGATCAGGGGATCGTTGCCGTCGGCGAGGGCGATAATGAGGATGGCCGTGCACTTCTGGCCATGCGCGAGCCGCTCAATCGCCACATACCCGTCGTTGGCGTGTTTGCGGAACTCGACGGACAGGCCGTCGTGCAGGTCGAGGGTCTGCATCCGCAGGAAGTCCTCGATGGTGCCCTTCTCCCGCACGTACTCGAACAACGTCTCGACGTGCCTGCGCTCCGCGCCCGTGGCGTCACACACACCGTTGACGTCATCATCGAGGAACGAGCGGACCAGCTTGACCGGGATCGACCCTTCGCAGATCAATTGGAGGACCTGAGCCCGCAGCCGCGATCCTTTGGCGATAGCCGTCAGCTCGGCCAGGTAGGCCGAGTCGTCGTTCTCGGACAGCATCTTGATCCGAACGATGCCACCCATGAGCTTGTTGAGCGCCTTGATCCGGTCCTCACGCCGCCGGCGCCGCGCCTTGCGCGCCTCGATGAGCTCGGCGATCAACTCTTCCCGGTAGGACGTGGCCGTGGCCAGGTTCGGCACGAGTTCGTCGTCGAGCTGGGTCTGCTGCGCGTCGAGTTTCGCCTTCTCCGTCTGAAGTTCGACGAGCCGGGTGCGCAGGGCAGCGAGACCCTTGTTATCGACATCGATACGGTTGACCGCTTCGGCGAGTTCGTGGTCGAACTGCCAGTACCGGTCGTGCCACTCCTGTCGGATGTTGACGAGTTCCTTGTTCACCACCAGCAGGACCTGCGCCAGCTGCGCGTTCGCCGTCTCGATCGCCTCACGCACCTGTGTGTATGCCGTCTGCGCTCGCTGGTAGAGGTCCTGGTTGTCGGCGATGGCGGGCGCAACCCGGAACTTCTCTCCGCTGTCTGTTCGGGCGGTGACCTTCAGTTCGGGGATGCCGACCACGGGCTCGAAGAGGGCCTTCTCCGCACTCCACTTCGCCTGCATCTTGATGGTCTCGCCGTCGAACAAGCCGGATAGCTCTTCCAGGCGCTTCTCGACCTCCGGAAGGGTCTCTAACCTCGCGCGGGCCTGCGCGATCTTCGTTTCGAGCGATCCGATGAGTTGACCGTTGTCGTTGAGCTGGCTGACCGCGTCCGTTTCGCGGATCTCGAACTCGCTCAGGTCGAGGGCGGCGTCGATGAGCGCCATCCGGCCGACCGGAGTCCGGGCGTACTCGATCACCTCGCCCTGCGAGAAACCGGTGATCGCGATCCGGCCGGACAGACCGGTCAGATGCTCGGCGTCGCCAATGAACTCTGGCTGAGTAGAGCCGTCCTCGAAGTACGCACGGCGTACGAGGCACCGCGCGTGGCCGCGGGTGAGCACGACCTCGACGGTTGAGCCCGAGGTGAGCGCGTACTTCAGCCGGGACTCGACCTCCTTGCGGACCTGGGGAAAGTCGTCGGCATCGGTCTGCTGGTCGAGCGTGAACCGGACCAGCTCGATGAGCAGCGATTTGCCCGCTCCGGTGCCGCCAAGCAGGCAGTTGAGATCGCACGAGAACTCGAATTGCTGACCGTCGAGGAACCCACCGGTCACGGTCACAGACTCGATCACCGTGTGCTCCGACGCCATGGGTTCTTCGAGGCGGACACGCAGCGCCGAATCCGCCAGCGCATGCCGCAGGCCACACAGGTCCGGCCGCGAGGCCTTGATCCAGGTCCGGCGGTGGCCGATGCCACGCAGGACGTGGGTGCTGGCACCGGGTGCGGTGGTGTCGGAACTGCGGACGACCGCGAGCTCGCGCCGGCCGTCGAGCCGCGCCTTGATTCGCTCGACCTCAGTGAGGTCGACGATCTCGACCGCGCCGATGGCGGCGTCGAGCAGCGTCTGGTTGATGCGGTCGGCCACGGCGAGCCGGAACAGGCCCTTCTCCCGCTCGGCGTGCGCCGGGATTGCCAAGCCGCCCCGGGCGGTGATGACCTTCGCGGTGTCGATGAAGCCCTTGTCCAGGGCCTTGTGCAGGTCGCCGTGGTCGGTGCGGGGCACCCCGAGTTCAACAAGCACGTCCTCGATGTGCTGGGCCGGGGTGCCCTCTTCCCAGATGGCGAGGAGATGCCCTTCGGCCGTGCTGAGCTCCAGGCCGGGCAGCACCACGAGCGTCGTGTCGCGGGCGGCCTCAGCCATCCTGTCACACCAACCGGCGGTGTTGTGGTCGGTGACGGCGATCGCGTGCAGCCCGGCATCGATCGCCGCGTCGACGATCTGACGGGGCTCGCTCGCGCCGTAGGTGTGCGAATCGACATCGCGCGAGGCAGGGGTGTGCACGTGAAGGTCCACGGCCCAGAACCGTGCGGGTCCGCGCTGCGTGCCCGCCGGCGATGCCGCCCGACTACTCCCTGTTGAAGCCATTGCTGACGTCAAAGCACTCGCTCCGTGTGATCGTTCGCCGATGATCTGAGCACCCGGCTCGACACTGTAACGCTCAGTGAGCCCATGAAGAGGCGCGACACTCGCCCATACGTACGAATAGGGTGCCACCGGATGAAGCCGCGCCACACCCATCCGCCACGGTCAGCCGTCCGACCCGTCGAGGAGCTCGGACTTAGCGGAGTAGATGGCTTCGTCCAAGGACAAGGCCACCTACCCGGACGTTCCGTTAGCGCAGCGCGCTGTCGGGGCACGTCGCCCGGCCGCCACGGATGCGCTCGGCTGCCTCGACGTTCTTGAGGAGGTGTTCCGCGAGTAGGTCGCTGTAGACGGTCGCCATCTTCGTTGACGATGCGCCCGTCGATCAGGCGCACGAGTGCCACTGCCCAGCTGGTGGCATGCGAGAGCGGCGTTGCCGCTACGTACACGTTCCAGTGCCGCCGCGTTGCCACGATCAGGGCCGTTCACGCCTGTCAGGAGGCCCAAAGGCCGCGTCGTGTTCTCGCGGTTGACCGCTCGTCACAGCACAGCGGCAAGGCGGTCCAAAATCGGAACGCAGCGATCACCGGACACGAGGCGCGGCTCGGCCATCGCGAATGGAGCGTCGTCGCGCACGATCTTCAGAGTGCTGACGTAGCGCGAGTCGGCCGACAGGAAGATATCCGCATCGACCAGGTAGGAGCTGTGTTGTTCATCGGCCGGGTTACCGCCTGAGATCTTCTGCGTGGTCTGGATGTGGCGAACAGCCCATCGGATCCAGTTTCTTGGTACAGCCTCAGCAGACGCGTCGTAGAGCCAGAACCGGGTGAAGTCCGCGCGGCTACTGCCGAGGCGGCGAAGGTCGACGTAGGCACCGACCCAGTCCGCGAAGGTCGTGTCTTGCCGGGTCACGGACGGCGCGGCCGGGGACCACCACGAGCTGATGCCAGTACAGGTCCCTGAGCTCGGCCCGCCACGCGTCCACCTCGTCGCCCTCGATCCATCCAGCGCGGTAGTGATCCGGCGTCTCGGGCGCAAGGCGGGCCTTGATAGCTGTCAATGGGCGAAAACTAAACCGCGTTTCTAGCACATCGTGGCGTTGGCGACGCTGCTGCCGCACGATGTGTGGGGCGATGGGCGGCTGAGCCTGCTGCCAGAGATGAAGTCGCTCTGACGTTTCTCGCGCCTGCCGCCAGATGGTTCTGGTCCAAAACGTGTTGAGCGAGGCGACGGTGGCGGTGTCCGGCATCGCACGCAGCCATGCTGGCCGCGCTCTCCGAATTTCGGCCACAACCTCGGCCGACTCAGACATGGCTTCGGTTGGCAGGCGCCGCCGGGAACCTGTAATGAGCGCTTCGATGATGCGCTGCCTGGGCGCGGGCACCGGAAGGTCCATCACCTCGACGAGTGTGCTCGGGGTGACGAGAACCTCCAGTCCGCGCGACTGCATGAAGTCCCGGAACGGGCGGGAGGTGCCCTCATCTCCGAGAGATGGCCAGATGTTGGTGTCGAGTAGGACCCGCACGACGTATCTACATACCCACCGCATGGGGGTTGTATCAACGCAGATTGGCTGCGAATAACAGCGGTTGGGCTGCAGTGCGCGGGGGATACTCGGCTGGTCTCGTGCTGTGACCGGCTCCTCGCATGCGCGTCTTGCCGGATGTGGCTCAACAGCGGCACGAGCCGATCGACGCGGTGAAATGCGTAGCGCTGGCGATCGGGCCAATCAGGCCCGCGGCCGCGAGCAGGGCCGGCAGCGTACCCAAGCTGATGCCATCGGCCACACGCCCGCCAATTCGCCCCTCACCGCCACTAGAAGTCCGCTAAAAGGTGCGTATGTCCACTTCGTCTGCCGCCAAGCGCGCCGAGTAATACCCGTGGGCGGCACCGCCCACAACGCCGGCGGCCAGTCCGCAGACCGCTCCAACCCAGCCGTTCAGCCCATCTCCGCCCGAGAGCCACGCGACCAGCGTGAACACCAGGCCGAGAGGCCACAACAGGAAGACCATCAACAGCAGCAGCGGCGGCATGAGGAATGCGGTCTTGGCGAGCCCATCGAAGGCGAACCCGATGACGATCGCTCCCACCTCGGTCTTGACCAGAGCCCCGATGGCAGTGACTCCAAGGGCGACGAACAAGCCCGAGACCAGTTCTTGGGAGAGGTTTGGCCAGCGTTCCTGAAAGCGCTCGGCAACCGGGTGGATGAGGATGAGCGCAAACGGCGCGAAGAGGATCGCCAGGGTCGTTATCCATACGGCCGCCGCACCCAGGGACCAAAGGATGCGGCCCAGGGCATCGACCAGTCCTCGAAGGACACCCCGCTGGTGTGCGAAGGCGACGACAAGGACTCCCACGACCAAGGGATAAGCAACGATCGACGATGAGGAGCAGGTACATGTCGGCGAGACGCTCACGGATCTCGTTCTCGTACGCCAGCAGCGCCTCCCACGCGGCCCGGTTGCGCGAGCGGGTGATGAATCTGTTGGTCAGCAGGGTCGCCAGCGCCCGTCGCGCCGGGGCTGGCAGGCGTGACCCGTCTGGGCTGTCCGGATCGTCGCCGTCGAAGCCGTACTCGTCCAGGTTGTCGCTGGGTGTTGAGTCGTCATCGAGGACGTCGATGCGATCGCTCACGGCATCTCCTTCGTGGGCACGGGGGCATCGAAGACGAGGTGAGGCAGCGCGGCTATCAGGGTGGTGGCCCGGTCTCCGGACAGCCGTACCGTCTCGACGAGGTTCGTATCGACCTGTCCGTGCAGGACTGCAAGATCCAGCAGGCTCACCAAGGTGCCCAAGCGCTGGAACTCTTCGGCGGTGGCGTCGAAGACCTCGGCGCCGGTCACCACTGGCCGGCCGACGAGCAACATGTTGATGGTTCGTCCCACGGCACGCGGGCTGGTTCCTGCCGCCAACCGAAGGGCAGCCCGGTCCTGCGTGGGTAGAGTCCTGCGCTGTTCAGTGACCTCGACGACGACCTCCTGCGGGCCGTGGTCGCGCCACAGCTGGGTCTGAGAGATGTCGATGACGGCGTGTGGACCCACGCCGAGCACGTCCTGCGGGACATACCGCTGCCCCCGTTCGGCCTGCACCCAAGCGGTGCCGGCGTGCAAGGCGCGATCAGCGAGGGTGAGCAGCCGCTGGTGGCGACCGTGAGCGACACGCGTGAGGAAGCGGCGCAGCGACGCAGACCAGCGTACGTAGCTGTTCTGCACGTCGAGTTCCGCGGCGAGCAGAGTCGAGAGCATGCCGTCGAGTTCTTCACGCTGCGAGGCAGTCACATGTTCGCGCGCGAATCCCTGCGCGAGGATCTGGTCAATGTCGGCGCGGAGCTGCTCGGTTTGCCGGGACGACAGCAGCCGGGAAAACCCGAGGTATGCCGTGCCCTGACTTGTCTTCGACAACAGATCGTTCTCGCGAAGGTAGTCCTCCACGAGGTCCGCCTTGCGGGGTCCCTGGACCATTGCCCGTCGCGCCACCTCCTGGTGACGGTCTTCCACCATGGTGCGCAACTGCCGAAAGTCGGCCGGCAGAGACCGCGTCATGGCAAGAATCTCGAGCAGTTGCTGCTTCATCTCCTCCACCGTCGCCAGCCGCACCCGACCGGAGGCGATGTCCTCGCGTCTCTTACGCAGCTCGGCGATCTGCTGGTCAATGCGCCGCACTTGCACGCCCCGGTCCGGGTTGGTCATGTCGGCCAGGCGTCGTACCGCGTTGGAGATGGAGCCAAGGCGGGCGCCACTGACGGTGGTCTCACCTTCGACGAGCTCGCGGACGAACCGCAGCGCTCGCAGGGAGTAGGGCGACAGGCGGTACCTCAGACGTCCGTTGAGCGTCTCCGTCTCCAGCCAGCGCTTCTCGATCCAGTCCCGGCAGTGATCGGCCGGCGTGACAGTGCCCTGCCACTCGGGGATCTTCTCGCGCGCCTCGGAAACTCGTTCGTGGAACCACTCGGCCGAAACCGACCCGTCAACCTGCTCGAGGTGCTCGGCGAACAGAGGCAGCACCCACTCTCTGGAGTACGCCTTGAGAAGCGTCAGGGTCGGATTCAAGTCCAGCGCAGCCCTGATCCGTTCGCCTGTGATCTTCATAGCCGCCAATCACGTCGCAATGCATGCCCGCACTGCTGAGTGTGCCGCACCCTACTGACAGAAATAGCGTCCGACGCGGTCGATCAAACGCCAGTAGCGGGCATCCGCGGCCCACACCGGCCGGGCCGCCACCGCAGACACCAGGGGCCATCCAGCACTGACGCTGGGAGTCCCGCGTGCTGTTCACGCAGGCCATTAGTTGCGCACCGGCCGCGATTGCCTCTCATCGGGTATCGGCAGCGAGGCGGCCACGCCCTACGGCCGCGACCCGGACTTTGCCGGAACGATCCGCCGAGCAACCTCCGGCGCCGAGCCAAGTCGTACAACAGTTCTAAGATTGGTTCGCGGTGATCGATGATCGGCTTACGCCGTCGCGCCGGTTGCCTCAACTTGGCTCTCTCGACATCGGCCAAATGGCGTGGCCCCTGACCGTCATTGGCGTCAGCCACGTTTCACCTCATTCCATTCTTACTCGACGGATGCCGAATATTTCGGGTTGAAGCCCACAGTCGCTCCCTGCGGTGCCGCGACGATGAGCCCCTGACCAGATCAGAGGGGGAGATCATGAACAGTCAGGGTGTCGTCGTGAAGCGGTGCCGGTGTGTGAACCCGGAGACGGGCCGGCGGCGCGGCGCGTCCTGTCCGCAGCTGACGCAACGCGCTCACGGCAGCTGGTACTTCCACTGCTCAACCCGCAATCTGCTCGGGCAGACCGAGCGGATCCGCCGGGGTGGCTATGCGTCGGAGGCGGCGGCGCGCACGGCGCGTGACGAGTTGCTGGCGTTGTCCCGGGAGGAGCAGGCCGGCCGGTCCTGGACGGTCACCCGCTGGTTGCGGTACTGGCTGTCAACCAAGACCCGGATCCGGCCGACGACGCGAATGCACTACAGCCACGATGTCGAGCGTTTCCTGATCCCGCACATCGGCCAGCTGATCCTCGGTGACCTGAGCTCACGGCAGCTCGCCGCGGCGTTCGCCCAGATCGCGGCCACTCGCAACCGGTCCGGGCAACTGCAGAGCCCGTGCACGTTGCAGCACATCCACACGACGCTGCGGGCGGCGCTGACCGGCGCCGTGCGCGAGGGCCTGCTCGTCACCAATCCGGCCCGTCACCTGGAGCTACCCGCGCGTCCCCGTCCACAGGCCCAGGTGTGGACCGAGTCCCGCGTCGCCGAGTGGAGGGCCACCGGGGAGGGGCCCACCGTCGCGGTGTGGACACCCACACAACTGGCCGCCTTCTTGGACTACGTCCGCGACGACGGCCTGTTCGCCCTGTGGTGGCTGATCGCCCTGCGGGGTCTGCGCCGCGGTGAGGCCGCCGGCCTGCGGTGGAGCGAGGTCGACCTGCACGCGGGCCAGTTGTCGGTGGTGCGGCAGCGCACCACTGCCGGCTACGACGTGCACGAGGGGCCACCGAAGTCCGGGACCAGCCGCCGGAGCGTGGCCTTGGACCAGCACACGGTGCGGGTGTTGCGCCAGCACCGCGAGCGGCAAGCCCAGCGGCGCGACCTGCGGGCCACAGCCGGGAAGGTGTGGCACGACAGCGGATACGTGTTCACTGGACCCGACGGGATGCCGATCCACCCGGGGTATCTCACCCAGCGGATGCGGCTGCTGGTTGACCGGGCTGGGCTGCCGCCGATCCGGCTGCACGACCTGCGCCACGGCGCGGCGACCCTGGCGCGGGAGGCCGGCGCCGACCTCAAAGCGGTGCAGGACCAACTCGGGCACGCCACCATCCAACTGACCGCGGACATCTACACCAGCGTCCTGCCCGAGTCTCAGCGCGAGGCCGCGGAAGCCACCGCGCGTCTGGTCCTTGACGCTGCCAAACCTGGCGAGGAGATCCGGCGCCAGCTCAGCCACCATCCGAAGCCACCGCAGGAACGCCCCGCGGAGGCGCGGCCAGCGGCGGCACCTGCCTGCCGCCCTCGGTGGAAGCCGTCCTCGGCCACAGGAGGCGCCAACCTTCGGTCCTCGGCAGGCCGGCGGCGGCCCGGACGGCCGGAGAAGTCCCGCTGACACGGGTCATCGGTGGAGTGCCGGGCGGCGCGGCGACAGGCGGGCATCGCCGTCACCTGCCGCCCGGAGTCCGTTGGCGGTCCTCGCGGTGAAGGGTGCCTTTGGCGGCTCGTCGTAGCATCGGCGCATGCCGACGAAGGACCAGCAGGTGAAGCATGTGGTCGAGGGAATGGCGCTAGGTGTGCTTGCGCAGGGCGTCGAAGCGGTGTCCAGCGCCAAACAGAATCTGGAGCTTGGGTTCAACCACGCTTGGCGCAGGTGGGCACCGGCGACGCGCTTTCCGAGCCTCGCTGGCCCCCGGACCGATCCAGGGAATCTGTTCTGGATCGGCATGAGCAGGTCCGAAGGGCGCCAGGGCACCCGGGCGGCGTGGCGCAGCGGGCGGTGGTGCGAGCCGTATGTCACCTACGAGGACTGGACCGTTAACGAGTGTCTTGAGCTGCACGCCGATGAACGGGCTTCGGTCCAGGACTGGCAGGACCTCGGCCGGCTCTTCGTTTCGCGGTTCGGGCCGGATGAGGTCCGCCGCGTGTCGTGACCCAGCGCGGGGCGCCTGGGTGGGGAGGCCGTTGTCCGGCCGAGGCTGTGATAGCCGGTGACAGCCGCGGGGCTTGCGTTCTCGATGTGCACGTGCGGTGAATGCCCTGCCGTGGGTCGATGGCGGTGCGTCGGGTTCAGGCCGGTCAGCCGACGTGGTCGCCGTCTGCGACGGTGACGTTCAGCGGGTCTTCTTCGTCGCCCGTGTGCGGGGCGGCGTCAGCAGGGCTCCCGGCTGCGCGCGCACGTCGACGACGGCCGGATCCGCCTGCTGACCGGTTTGGCGGTGCACGCCCTCACCCCCACCGACGGCATGCTCACCCGCACCACCACCGCATCGTCCACCCCTGCCAGCTAGGCGGGGGTCCGCACGACAGCGCCTTGGTGTGTGCTCGACGAGTGTCCTAATCGGTCAGCTCGGGTAGGCGTGCGTGCTCGGTCCACAATGTCAACTTCTAATACTGGGGCGCGTCCGGTACCTTTTTGGCGTGCCGGTCGGGGGACCTCCTACCAGGTAGCCCTGCCTTTCGACGCTCGGGCGGCACCTTGGCGACCCAAGCCCCCTGCGGTCGGGCCGCTCCACCATCCGTCCGGTACGCGCCTGCGGCCCCGATGCCGGCCGGGAAACGACACGTGCCAGACCTACCCGGTAGGCGTGGGGACGGACCGCTGTAGGTCGGGAGGGCGTGGAGCATGGTTACGCTCGGTGTCGCGTGCACGTCGTCGTACGCGTACCTCGTGGTCGCCGATGACGGGGGCATCCTGGACGGCAAACCCGAGCGGCTGGCTTTCCGAGACGGCCTCTCCGAGCCTGAGCGGTTGGTCGAGTTCGGAAAGGACGCCGCTCGCGCGCTGCGCGACGCCGGCGGGTCTGAGGTGGTAATCCTGCGAGCCGTCTCGAATCACGTGGACACGCACACCGGGTGGACGGACCGGCTGGCCATGGAGACGCTGCTGCGGTTGGAGTGCGCAAAGGCCGACATTCCGTGCCGGTACATCTCGCACCAGGCGGTCAAGGGCGTGTTCTCGTTGACTGGGCGCGGCAAGCTGGCGAAGCTTGGTGAGGGCGTAGTCACGCGCAGTGGCCGCTACTGGGGCGATGGCCGCAATCTGGCCGCGCTCGCTGCCGCCGCGGTGAGGGCGGGGGCCTGAGGTGCTTCACGGCGATCGGCTCGATCAGCCGTCGTACTCGTTCCTCCGGACTCTGCCCGGGGGTGCAGTCGGCGAAGTCCGGCTCGTCTGGCACGAGCCGCTGCAGCGGATGCTGGTGCAGAAGACCATCGACCTTCTCGGCCTCGAGGACGCCGTCGCCTATCAGGAGCCGAGACTGCTCGACCGGGTTCAGCACGATCATGTCGTCAGGATCCGCGACGCCCAGCCGGACCCAGAGATCAACTTTGGGTTGACGCTCGTCATGGACTACCAGCCCGGCGGGAGTGTCCACGACGCGCTGAAGGAGGGCCACCGCTTCGGGGTTCGTCGGGCGCTGCTGCTCGCGGGACAGGTCTTGGACGCGCTCGATCACCTCCACATCCAGCACAGGTTCCTGCACCGCGACGTCAAGCCGGGCAACATCCTGCTCGATCAGGACCGCAAGACGGCGTACCTCAGCGACCTTGGGTCCGCCGCTCCTCTGTCGGACGGTGATCCGACCTGCAGCGCGCACGGCGGGACCTTGCTTTACCGGCCGCCGGAGTACGCGTCTGGGGTACTGGACGCGCGGTCGGACGTCTACAGCCTTGGCGTGACACTGCTCGAGATGCTGCGAGGACCGTTCCCCTACGATCGGATGGACCCCCTCCAGATGGAGGAGGCATTGGGGCGCAACCGGCGGGCGTTCCCGGACGGCCTCGCCGAGTTTCCTCCGCACGTCAATCCGCAGGTGCGTAGGGCAGTCCGGTCGATGGCCGCGCAGGCGCCGTCATCGAGGCCCGCATCCGCCATTGACGCGCTTCGCCGGCTACAGGAGTGCAAGACGATCGACTGGCGGCTGTGCGGGCCCCGCGACGGCGGGCCCCGCGAGTGGGAGGGTTCGGGGCTGCCAGGCCGCGATGGAAGAGCCCGTTCCTACCGCGTCGAGGCTGTGCCGCTGGGCGCCGGGCGACATCGTGGCCGGATGCGCGTGAACGTTTTCTACCGCAACCGAGATGGCGCAGCCTGGCGACGACTCGAACCCGAAGCTGTGGTGGATCCCGATGACCGAGATGCCCTGGACCGGGCCTTTTCGACAGCGCACAGCGACGCTTTCCAGCGTTGAGCAGCCCAAAACAGTAGGTCTGGATTAGCCAGACAGGTGCGAAGGCCACCATGCCTGGCAGCCATCGCGGCCTCGGCGGTCAGCTCCCACCCCGCCGACGCCCCGGACCCGACCGGCACGACCAAGCCTTCAACCCGGAGCGAGCGCAGCGCCTGATCCGCCCCAACGACGCGGACGCCGACGTGCGGGTCCGGCCGGGTCAGCGCCCCGTTCAGCGGATCGGCTAACCCTGCCGCCAAGGCCCTTTCGCGCAGCTCAAGCAAGGCACGGTGCAGCGGCCATGCAGGATCGACCGGCGCACGCGTCACCGGGCCGCTGGCAAGCAACGCGCACACGACGTCGGCAAGGGGCAGCCTCATACGCTGAGGTTCGGAGGTAGATACGAGCCGTAGCTGAACCATGCCGCCTCCCCCGTTGCATCGTGCTACCGCTACGGCACCAGCATGCAGCACCGGACCCATGGTCACCAGATACCCGAAGCGGCTCACCGGCCGCTATGAGCATCGGACGGTGGGCGGTGGCATCGGGCACAACCTGCCGCAGAGGCGCCGCAGCAAGTCCCCGACGCGGTGCTCCAGGTCAGCGCGTGGGGCGAGGTACCCGTCCCGACCAATAGTCACAGTTCATCACCGGCATCGAGCAAGAAACCGATTCGGGACGACCTACGAAGTTGCCGGGCGGCCAAGCGTTGCT
Organism: Micromonospora sp. NPDC092111; assembly: GCF_044755745.1. Lineage (NCBI taxonomy): Bacteria > Bacillati > Actinomycetota > Actinomycetes > Micromonosporales > Micromonosporaceae > Micromonospora > Micromonospora sp. NPDC092111. The sequence goes on along the minus strand of NZ_JBIVRQ010000023.1, from coordinate 36,428 downwards.
TGGTTGTCGGCTCCGGACGACCCCAGCCCTCGCCAGGGATCGCCCGGATACCGGGGGCGTCACGCGTCGCGGCCGGACAGGAACCGGATCGCGGTGAGGACGAGGGCGCAGCAGCCGCCGAACGCGACCCCACCCGACAGCAAAGCCTGGCCGATGCTCGGCTCGATGGCCCAGGAGATCCAACTGGTAATCGTCGCGGTCAAGCCGCCCGACAAGACGGCGATGACCAGGCACAACAGCCGGATCAGGGAACCACTCTCCATGCTTCCACCCTTCGCTAAACAGACCCCTCCCCAATGGGGGTGTCTGAAGACGCGTGGGAGCGATGGATTTGTTCGTCGTCCGTCCATAATGGCTGTCTTTGGAGACGGCCGCAAGTACTGGTGATCGGGGTCGCCGCCAGCTCCGCACCGCGCGACGGACTGGCTGTCCGTCTACCCCCCACACCATCACGAAGAATGTGACTAGTCCTCACAAATACCTCCTTAGCGCACAAGAAAAAGGGAGACTCGTGGCTGGTTCGGGAACTATCTACAAGCGGTGTGGCTGCCGGCACAATGAAACGAAGAAGCGGCTCGAAGCCAACTGCGCGCGCCTGCCGGAACGCGGCCATGGCACTTGGTACTTCGCCTGCTCCGCGACCGACGCGTTCGGCAGGCCGGCACGTGCCCGCCGAGGCGGCTTCCGGTCCAAGGCCGCCGCCACCCAAGCGCGCAACGAGTGGCTGACCCAGACCGGCGAGGAACGCACCGCGCAGGGATGGACCCTGGAGCGGTGGCTGCGGTATTGGCTGTCCACCCGCACGAAGATCAAGGACACCACCAGGGCCCAGTACGCCCGGGACGTCGAACAATTCCTCATCCCGCACATGGGCAGGATCACCCTGGCTGACCTCAACATCCGCCGAATCCGCGGCGGCTTCGACGACATCGCACAGACCACCAACGGACGCGGTCAGCCACAGTCGCCCTCATGCCTGCAGCATCTGCGGACCACTCTTCGCGCGGCACTTAACCTCGCTGTCCGGGAGGGCCTCCTCGACGCCAACCCGATTCGTCACCTCGAACTCCCGTCCTACCGCAAGCCACACGCCCAGGTGTGGACACCCGCACGCGTCGCGGAATGGCGGGCAACCGGTCAACGGCCAGCGGTCGCCGTCTGGACCGCGCCTCATCTCGCCGCGTTCCTCGACGCGGTGACCACCGACCGGCTCTTCGCGCTGTGGTGGCTCATCGCCCTACGCGGCCTACGTCGCGGCGAGGCATGCGGCCTGCGCTGGTCGGACATCGACCTCGACCACGGCGTTCTGTTCATCTTCCGCAGCCGCACCGTCGTCGGCTACCAGGTCATCGAAGGAGAACCCAAAACGACTGCCAGCACGCGCGCCGTCGCTCTCGACAAACACACCGTGGCCGTGCTCCGCGAGCACCTTCGCCGCCAGCGTCAGCAACAGGCCGCCCGGGAGGCGGCAGGCAGAGCCTGTTACGACAGCGGCTACGTGTTCATCCGCCCAGACGGTCGGCCCCTGCACCCCGAATACGCCACACGGCACTTCAGTCGACTCGTCAAGCGAGCCGACATCCCGCCGATCCGTCTCCACGACCTCCGCCACGGCGCCGCGTCCCTCGCCCACGAAGCCGGTGCCGACCTCAAAACCGTGCAAGATCAGCTCGGCCACGCAAGCATCGTCACCACCGCTGACACCTACACCAGCGTCCTGCCATATGCCCAGCGTAGGAGCGCCGAAGCCACTGCCCGACTGGTTCTCGCCGCAGCCCGCCGCACCCGCGAAAAGATCAGGAAGACGGGCCAGAGCAACCGCCCCACACCCCGCCCAAAAAACAAGAGCACTACCCGTCAAGCACTAGTGACCTCACCACGAAAGAGCAGGTCAACGCACATGCGGCCCAAGCATGGTTACGGAAAGTGACGGCGCCCACATGACACCCACGCGACACCCACTGACCAACCGGGACGATCAACAAAAAACGCCTGACCGCGTTTCCGCAGGCCAGACGTCTGATGATCTTGTGCGCCCGAAGGGACTCGAACCCCTAACCTTCTGATCCGTAGTCAGATGCTCTATCCATTGAGCTACGGGCGCTCGGTGCTCGACCAGTCTACACAACCGGTTTTCGCGCGGAGACTCCGGGATTCGAACCCGGGAGGGGCTTTAAGACCCCAACCGCATTAGCAGTGCGGCGCCATAGACCAGACTAGGCGAAGTCTCCTCCGGTGACCCTGCGGACCACCGCGGACGAGGATACAGGTCCGCCCCCACCCGGAGCAAAGCGACTACCGCGGGCGGGTGCCGCCGGTCCGGGCGCCGACGTGTTTTCACCGTGTGCGAGGTCACGTTCGGGACTACGCTCCATCGACATGCAGGAGCAGCAGCCGCCGAGCGACCCGCCCCGTCGCGCACCCCGTGACCAGGCGCGCAACCGCTCCCCGAAGGCCACCTTCACGCCACCGCCCACGCCGCCCAGGTCGACCCCGGTGGCCGGGGAGGAGCAGCCGACGCCGAAGCGGGCGCGTCCGGCCAAGGCCGCTCCCGCGGTGCTCTTCCGGCCACCCGATGCCGAGCCTGCGCTGCCCCGGCAGCCGGACGCCGGCCGGCCCCGGCAGGCACCCGGCCCGGCCGCCGCACCCGAGGCGGACCCGACGCCGACCGTGCCGCCGGACCGGAAACCGGACACGCCGGCACGGTCGGGCCAGGAAACCCCCGTCGGGTCGGCGGAGTCGGCGCGGGAGCCGGAACCCGGACCGGATCCGACCTCCTCGGGGAAGCCGGAGCAGCGGCGCGGCACCCGCGTCCGCCGAGGTCAGGAACACTCCGCCACACCGGAGACCCCGGCGGTTGGCGACCAGCCGCCGACGGAAACCGGCAGCCCGAGCGGTACGGGGGCCGCGGCGGACCCGGCGGCCGGGGGTCCCACCCGGCAGCACACCACCAGGGCCCGGCGGACGCCCAGGGCGGAGCCGGTGAGCGCCGGTGAGGTGCCCGCCGAGACCGGTACGTCGCCGAGGCGGCGGGGTGCGGCGGCGCGGAAGACCGCCCCGACGCCGGAGGTCGACCGCGACGCCGCGGCGGCCGAGGAGGCTGGCCTGTCCTCCGCGCCCCGGGAGTCGACGCCGCCCCGGAAGTCGACACCACCCCGGGAGTCGACACCACCCGGGGAGTCGACGCCGCCCCGAAGGACGACGCCGCCGAGGAAGGCGGCAGCACGGAAGTCGACCACGTCCGCCGTGGTACCGGCGGCCAGGAGTCGCCCGCCGACGCCGCCGTCCGGCGACACCGACCCCACCGGCGGGCCCGGCCCGGTTGCCGGCGCCGGGACCAGCACCGACCCGGGCCCGACCGCCGGCACCGGGGAGCCGACCGTCGAGGCCGGGGAGTTGGACCTGGCGGGCCTGCGGGACCGGTTGCTGGCCCACCCGGGCTACGCACCCGAACTGCTGGCCCTGGCGGCCGTGGCGGGGATCGGGCCGCAGGCCCGGGACTGGGCGCGTGGGTTGCGGGTGACGTACCCGGATGCCGGTCCGGACGGGCTGGCCCGGCTCGCCGCCCGGCGGTTCGTCCGGGCGGCCGGTGCGGGCGGGGCCGCGGCGGCGGTGGCCGGACTCTTCGCGCCGGTGGCCGAGCTGGTGACGGTGCTCTGGACGCAGGCCGGGCTGGTGCTGCATGTCGCGGCGGCGTACGACCGGGACCCGGTGCACCCGGACCGGGCGGTGGAGTTGCTGGTGCTGACCCGGGTGCACCCGGACGCCGACAGCGCGCGTACCGCTCTGGACGCGGCCCGGGTGGCGGACGGGCCGGGCGACGGACCGTGGCCACGCGCGGTGGAGGCGGCCTGGCGGCTGGGCGCGCCGCTGGCCGCGCAGGCCGGCGGGTGGGCGGCGTTGCGACTGGCCGCCCGGCTGTTGCCGGGGGCGGCGGTGCTCGCCACGGCGGCCGGTGACGCGGCGGCCGTCGAACGGCTCGCCGCCCGGGCGGTGGCCGCCTACCGTCCGGTCAGAGCCAGGTGAACCATGCCCTCGGCAGCAGCGAGTAGCCGACGAAGGCGACCACGTCGAGCAGGGTGTGCGCCACGATCAGCGGTAGCACCCGCCGGGTGCGCAGGTAGCAGAGGCTGAACACGACACCCATCACGGCGTTGCCGAGGAACGCGCCGAAGCCCTGGTAGAGGTGGTACGAGCCGCGCAGCAGCGCGCTGGCCGCGATGATCGCGCCGAGCCGCCAGTGGAGCTGGCGCAGCCGGGTGACCAGGTAGCCGACCACGATCACCTCCTCCAGCACGGCGTTCTGCACGGCGGCAAGGATCAGCACCGGCACCGCCCACCAGAGGTGCGGCAGGCCGGCGGGGACCAGCGTGGCGTTGACGCCGAGCTGCGCCGCCGCCCAGAACAGGGCCAGGCCGGGCAGGCCGATCAGCGCGGCCAGCCCGGCGCCCCGGGCCAGGTCCGACCCGGGGCGGCGCAGGTCCACTCCGAGGGTCCGCGCCGGGTCGCCGGGGTCGCGCGCCAGCAGGTGTACGGCGAGCAGCACCGGCAGCAGCGCGAAGGCGATGCCGAGTAGCTGGTACGTCAGGTCCAGCCAGGGCCGGGCCGACTGCGAGGTGTTGAGTGAGGCGGTCTGCTTCGACAGTGGCCCCTCGGCGGTCAGCTTCGCGGTCAGCGACACCACGGCGTAGACGGCCGACTGCCCGAGCGAGAGGCCCAGCACCAGCAGGGTCTCGGTGCCGAGGACCCGGCGGGCCACCGGGCGGGTGAGCTGCTCAACGGTCACCGCACCACTCTGCCCGACCGGGAGGGTCGACGGCACCGGCCGGACGACCCGGGTGAGCCGGTCGCACATTCTGTGCGACCGGTGGGCACGCTCCGTGGACATTCTATCCGGGCCCGATCCGCCGTCAGGAGGAGGAGCACCCCCCGTGGACGACTTCGCACGGCTGTTGAAGGAGAGCTGGACCCTGGTCGAGGAGAACCGGGACCGGTTGGGCGGTCACTTCTACGCTCGGCTGTTCCTCCTCGACCCCGAGCTGCGCAGGCTCTTCCCGGTGGAGATGACCGGGCAGGGCGACCGGATCCTGGACGCCATCGTCACCGCCACCCAGGTGGTCGACGACCCGGAGAGCTTCGAGGAGTACCTGCGCGCGCTGGGCCGGGACCACCGCAAGTACCACGTCGACGCGGCGCACTACGCGACGATGGGGGTCGCGCTGCTGGACGCGCTGCGCAGCACCGCCGGCGACGGCTGGAACCTGGAGTACGACCAGGCCTGGCGGGACGCGTACGCGGCGATCGCGGAGAAGATGCTGGCCGGGGCGGAGGCGGACGGGAACCCGCCGTACTGGCACGCCGAGGTGCTGACCCACGAGCGGCACGGCCGGGACACCGCCGTGTTGACGGTGCGCGCGCTCCAGTACCCGCTGACCTGGAAGGCCGGACAGTACGTCAGCGTCGAGTCGCCCCGGCACCTGCCCCGGGTGTGGCGGACGTACTCGGTGGCGAACGCCCCGAACGACGACAACGTGCTGGAGTTCCACGTCCGTACGCCGGCCGGCGCGGGCTGGGTCTCCGGTGCGCTGGTCCGCCGGACCAAGCCGGGCGACCTGCTCCGGGTGGCCGCGCCGATGGGTTCGATGACGGTGGACCGGAAGTCGGAGCGGGACATCCTCTGCGTGGCCGGCGGGGTGGGCCTGGCCCCGGTGAAGGCGCTGGTGGAGGAGCTGGCCGGCTGGAACCGGACCCGCTGGGTGCACGTCTTCTACGGCGCTCGGCACGCCGACGACCTGTACGGCCTGGCCGGGCTGGCGGAGTTGGTCGCCGCGCACCCCTGGCTGTCGGTGACCCCGTCGTGCAGCGACGACCCGGACTTCGACGGCGAGCAGGGGGACGTCTCCGAGGTGATCGCCCGGTACGGCCCGTGGACGACGCACGACTGCTACGTCTCCGGTTCCGCGCCGATGGTCCGGGCCACCCTGCGGGCGCTCGCCGAGGACGAGGTCCCGCCGCAGCACATCCGGTACGACACCTTCGGCAACCTGTAGAGCTTTCCTCCCCCCGAACCGGGTCGCGTGCCCCCGCCCCCTGGGGCACGCGACCCGGTCCCCCTTGCGGGGCCGGCGCGTTGTTCCGCGACGCCGACCAGGCCACCGCGAACGACTCCGCCGCCGGGTGCCGACGGGTCAGCCGCCGTTGTCGCGGTACTCCTCGACGGGGACCAGCGGCACGCCGGGCGCCATCCGGTCGGTCCACGCCCGCCCCTGAAGGTGGTCGACCTCGTGGGCGACCAGCCGGGCCATCCCGTACGCGAACGAGGTGATGATCCGGCTGCCGTCCCAGCGGGCGTGTTCCACGTCGACGCGGAGCGGTCGGGGCACCAGGCCACGGTGTTCGGCGGCGGAGAGGCAGCCCTCGTACTGCTCGACGGTCTCCGGGCTCTCGTCGACCACCCGGGGATTGACCAGGACGACCGGCGGGGCGGCCCGGTCGGCGGGGCGGACCACGGCCACTGCGGCGTCCAGCCCGAGCTGCGGCGCGGCGAGGCCCATCCCGCCGCTGAACGGGTGCAGCTCGTCGGCGCGGGTCAGCAGGTCGGTGAGCCGGTCGACCACCTCCCTGGCGGCGGTGGACTCCCGGGGCAGTTCGAAGGGGCGGGCCGGCCGGCCGGGCGGCGTGGCGGCCGGGGGCAGCACGCCGAGGGCGCGCAGCCGGTCGGCGGGGCCGGTCTCGGTCGCCGGGCCGGTCTCCGCCGGTTCCTGCCGGAACCGCCACTGGAGGCGGTAGCGGGTGTTGAGCGGCGGATCGTCGGTGGACCAGTCGAAGACCGCCCGGTCGCCGCGGTCGTGCCGGCGTACCGGGGTGCGCAGCGGCCCCTCGTCGGCGGAGAGCGAGGTCTCCACGCCCCAGACCCGGGGGTCCAGCGCCGCCGGGAGGTCCAGCCGTACGGCCAGGTGCCGGGTGGGCAGGCGGACGGCGCGCTGGAACCAGGGGCCCCACTTGTCCCGGCCGACCCGGTAGGCGTACTCCACCTCGGCCCGTTCGCCGGGGTGCAGCGGGAACGGCCCGTCGGCGTTCTCGAAGAGCAGCCAGATCTCCTTGTACGCGTCCCGGTCGTGGCGGACCCGCCAGTGCATCGGCTCCCGGGCCCCGCCGTCGTGGTGGACGGCCCGGAAGCGCAGCTCGGCGAAGGTGAGCGGGTGTGCCCGGTGGTGCCGGTTGGAGCGTCCCGGGTCGTCGGGCCAACGGTCGACGGCGACCCGGACCAGGTAGCGGGTGACCGGTTCGCTGCCCGCGTTGTGGAGCTGGCGGCGGATCAGGCAGCGGTAGGTGCCGTCGACCAGGGTGAGGGCGGCGGTCTCCCGTTCGACGACCAGGCCGGTGCCCGGGGGGAGCCACTGGCCGGGTGGGGCCGGTTCGCGCTGGCCGGGGGCGGCCCGGGCGTGGCGGAGCTGGTCGTACTCGCGGAACCGCTGCCAGATCGCGCCGCTGGCGTCGAGGACGGCCTCGGCGCGGCGGGCGAAGTCCTCGGTGGGCCGGTGCCGGCGCCCCTCGACGTGGCTGACGTACGACGGGTCGAAGCCCATCAGGGTGGCGAGCTGTTTCTTGGAGAGCCCTCGTCCCGTCCGGTGCCGGGCGAGTTCCGCCGCGAACGACTCGGCGGCCCGCTCCAGGGGAGAGGTCGTCATCAGCTTCCTCACGCAGCCGGGACGACAAGTCTTCACGTTTTCCCGACCCGCCCGTACTGAACTGGCACGTTGCCGACATATGCCTTGACACTGCGCCGGGTTTTCCTCCCGGCCCGCCGGGTAGTACGCGGTGCCCGGGCCGGTTCGCCGCCAACGACGTCGGCGGAGTGACCCGGGCCTCCCGATCCGACTTTGGTGAGGCTTCCCTCAGGTCACCCGGCATGGTTAGGCTAGCCTTAGCTCAACGGACGACGCCTCGCGGCATGCGGAGCGGGCCGAGCAGGTCGCAGGAGGGGACGGGCCAGGTGACAGCGGTGATGCCGGCGCAGGACCTCGCCAGCCCGCTCGCCCCGGTGACCGGCACCCTGCGGGCCATGTTCGGCACCGACGTGCTGCCCGGCCTCGCCCCCGGCCTGGTGGTGACCGACGAGGCCGGCTGGAGCCCCGCGACCACGCTGCTCGACGGCACCCGGCTGCCGGACCTCCTGCGCGCCGCCGCCCGGCGCTGGGGCGGCACCCCGCATGCCTGCGCCGCGCTGGCCTGGAAGTCCTACAGCTACTGGGCCGCCCTGCCGGTGGTGCTCGGCTGGGCCTCGGCCCGCCGGGTGCCGCTGCTCGACCCGGCCGACCTGCTGATCCACTTCGAGGACCAGCGGCAGTTGCTCACCATGGGACTACGTCGCTCGACCACCGTCGCGGTGCTGCCCGGTGACCCGCTGGCCCTGGCCGGTCGGCCCGAGGTCCGGGTGGTCGCCGACGAGGCGGAGCTGCTCCGGGTGCTGCGCACCTCGCTGCTCGATGCCCACCTCGCCCCGCTGATCACCGCGATCCAGGCCGAGGTGCGAGTGGGCACCCGTACCCTGCTCGGCTCGGTCGCCTCCGGCATCGCGCACGGCATCCTGCGCGCGGCGGACGTCCTGCCGGGTTCCTCGGTGCGCACCATCGGCACCCTGCTCGACACGCTCGACGTGGCGGACCTGGTCGAGCTGGTGCCCGGTCGCAACGGCGAGCCGACCGTGCAGCGGCGCACCTGCTGCCTGGCGTTCACCCTGCCCAGCCCGAAGGTCTGCCAGGGCTGCTGCGTCCGCCCGGCCTGACCCCCGGTCCTCGCGGTCGGTCCGCGCCGCCGCGTCCCGCCCGCCGGCCGGGCCGGCCACCTCGGCGCAGGACTCCGCGCTCACCGGTCAGCCGGTGAGCGGCCGGACGTCCCAGAGCCACACCCCGCCGGTCCGGGTGGGGCTGATCCCGGTCAGCGCGGTCATCGCCTGCCGCAGCGCGTCGGCGTGGCGGTGTGGGCCGAGGATCACCACGCCGGCCCGCCAGTAGCGCAGATCGTCCACGGCGGCGGCCCGGTCGGCGGCGGTGACCGGTGGGATCTCCCCGGTCCGTGCCACCCCGCCGAAGAAGTTGCTGGTCCGCCGGAACGGGGCGGTGAACAGCGCGGCGTCCGGCTCGGGCGACCCGGGCCGGGTGTCCGGTGCGAGGAAGTAGCCCCGGGCCAGCGGCATCTCCAGCCGGGTACGGGCCGACCAGCGCAGCGGGTCGGGGTAGGTGTTGTCGGGCAGCGGCAGGGTCACCACGCTGCGTCTGCCCGCCGTGTACGGACGCCAGTCGCCGGAGGTGACGAAGACCGGAACCGGGTCGAGGCGGGTGGCCGGCAACGGGGTCGGCAGCAGCGGCAGCAGCGCCATCAGCAGGACGGTCACCGTGCCGAAGCGGATCTGCCGGCGGGCCGACGGATGGCGGTGGGCGAGTTCCCGGGCCCGGTGCGCGCCGAGGGCCAGCAGCACCCCGACGATCGGGGTGATCGCCAGCGACCAGCGGGTGGGCACCACGGAGTGCAGCAGGGGCAGGTCCTCCAGCAGCGCCCAGGGGGCGGGGACACCGGTGTCCCGCCCGTACAACTGGACCTCCCGGCCCAGCGACAGGACGGCGAAGAGCACGGCGACGCCGGCCAGTCCGAGCACCAGGGCGCTGCGCCGCAGCCACCAGACCAGGGCGACCGTGAGGACGGCCAGCGGCCATCCGAAGAAGGCGTTCTCCTCGGTGGGGTTGCGGGCCAGCGGCCCGGCGGAACGGGCGTCCCCGGCCAGCGACTCCCGGGACCAGCCGACGAAGGCGGCCAGGTCGGTGCGGTAGCCCCGGATCAACCGGGACAGCCCGTGGTACGAGCCGGGTCCGAAGAGCTGCACGTAGAGCGGGTAGGCCAGCAGCACGACGGAGAGCACGGCGGCGACGCCGAGTCCGGCGAGGAACGGCCGGGTGCCCCGGCGCAGGTGCGGGCGGCCGAGGGCGAGCGCGCCGACCACCACGGCGAGCCCGATGGCGGTCATCAGCAGGATTTCCAGGTTGAGGAACGCCTGCCAGACGATCAGCAGGCCGAGCAGGACCCCGTTGCGCAGCCACCGGCCCGGCTCGACCAGCCGCAGGGTGCGCCAGGCGATGAGCGGTACGACGAACTGGGAGACGATGTTCGGGTGGGCGTTGGCGTGCGACACCATCGCCGGCGCGAACGCGCAGAACGTCGCGCCCAGCCAGGCCGGCCCCCGGGACCGGGTGACCACCCGGGACAGGAAGAAGTACCAGGCGGTGCCGGTGGCCGCCATTCCGGCGGTGAGAAAGACGAGGAATGACCAGTGCGGACCGAAGAGGACGGTGACCGGCGTCATTGGTATTGAAATGGATAATACGGACGTGTTGGCCATCAGGTTCACGCCGTCGGGCACGTTCATCCGGTCCGAGCTGAATGGATAAACCCATTCCGTGACCACCCGAGCGCCGTGCGCCATCATCCACTCGAACTGCGCCTGGTCCGTCCGGTTGTCCCGCACCCCGACGCCGGGACCGCGCCAGAACCGGGCGGTCACCCAGAAGGCCAGCAGGACGAAGCTGAGCACGGCGGCGACGTCCCACCGCCACCCCTCCCGCCAGCGGACGCCACGGCCCGCCGCCACCTCGGCGTCCCCGACGCCGGATCGGCCGACCCCGGGGTCCGATTCGGGAGTAGTCATAACAATTCCCAGCGTAGTTGCCCTATGGAGGGGGCGTGACATGTTTCGGCGGACTGCGTACTATGTGCCGGGTTCGCCGACCGCCGATCACGTGCCCACCCCCGACCACAATTCGGCCACCACGGTGCCCTGTTTCCTCCGCCCCTCCTGCGGATGATTCACTCTGTCGGTCCAGGCGCGGGTCAGTCATATCGTGAGGAATCGACGCATGGTAGAAATCACTGGGGATCAGCGCGTCCAGTCCGAGGTCCTGGAGGGCCTGGCCACCGCGGTCAACCACCGCAGATGGTTCGTCGAACTGGCGGTGCCCCACCTCGGTGACAACCCGATCGAGATCGGCAGCGGCCTGGGTGACTACGCGCTGGAGTGGGCCCGGCACGTGCCCCGGTTCACCGCCACCGAGGCCGACCCGGACCGGCTGGTCGCGCTGAAGGAGCGGCTGGCCGACGAGCCGACCATCGAGGTCCGCGAGATGCTGCTGCCGCACCCGGAGGGCGGGGACTACAGCGCGGCCGTCTCGTACAACGTGCTGGAGCACATCGAGGACCACGTGGGCGCGCTGAGCAGCATGAAGGACCTGGTCCGGCCGGGCGGTGCCGTGATCATCATCGTGCCGGCGTTCCAGTTCGCGATGAGCCCGGCCGACGTCGCCACCGGCCACGTGCGCCGGTACACCAAGCAGACCCTCACCGCGGCGATGACCTCCGCCGGGCTACGGGTCGAGACGATGCACTACGCCAACGCGCTCGGCCTGATCGGCTACTTCATGGCCACCAAGGTCTTCCGGCTGATGCCGAAGGAGGGCCCGATGGTGAAGGTGTACGACACCCTCGTCCTCCCCGCCACCAAGGCCGCCGAGCAGCTCGTCCGCCCCCCGTTCGGCCAGTCCGTCTTCGCCGTCGCCCGCGTCCCGGCCTGACCCCACCCCCACCCGCGATCTTGCACCGCCCTGGCGTCACGACTCCTGTCCCTGCCGGGGCCGCACGCGCAAGATCGCGGGGGTCGGCGGTGGTCAGTCCTTGATCTGGTACGTGGGGCGGGTCACGGCCCGGGCCAGGGTGTGGAAGGCCAGGTTGAAGCCGACATAGGCGGGGCTGGCGGTGGGCGGGACGCCCAGGTGCTCGACGTCGACCGCGTGCACCGCGAAGACGTAGCGGTGCGGGCGGTCCCCGGGAGGCGGGGCGGCACCGCCGAACCCGGTGTCGCCGTAGTCGTTGCGCACGCTGAACGCGCCGCCGAGGTCGGCCTCCGCCACCCCGGTCGGCAGGCTGGTCACCGAGGCGGGCACGTCGACCAGCACCCAGTGCCAGAAGCCGCTGCCGGTCGGGGCGTCCGGGTCGAAGCAGGTCACCACGAAGCTCTTCGTCTCCGCCGGGAAGCCCGACCAGGTCAGGTGCGGGGAGACGTTCCCGCCACCGGTGCTGCCGTGCGCGTGCCGCGCGTCCATCGGCTCGCCGTTGTGCACGTCGTCACTGGTGACGGTGAACGACGGGACGGTCGGCAGCAGCTCGTACGGGTCCGGGGCGATCGGTCGTTCCAGGGTCATCGGGGTCCTTCCGGTGTGCGCGGTTTCCTGCGCCCTTCATACCCCGCCCACGCCGCCGGTCGAACCAGAAGCGCCGGCCCGGCGGACCGGCGCGGGCAAGTCGGTCGGCGTCGCGGCGGAGGGTGTGGGATTCGAACCCACGAAGACATCGCTGCCTTACCGGTTTTCAAGACCAGCGCCATCGGCCACTAGGCGAACCCTCCCGGACCGCCACCCGTGGGTGCGCGATCGCTGCCTAGTCTGCCACGGACGGCGGTCCGGCGGGTCGGCCTCCCACCCCCGGGCGGGGCCGGCGCGGTACGCCAGAGGTCGCTCATCCCTGCGATGACCAGGGTCACCTCCGCCAGACGGTCCACAATGGTCGAAAATCCGGCCATCGTCGGTCAACGGTGGCCCGGCCCGGCCGCCGGCTGGCGGATATCGCCGCCCCGGTACGGGTCGGGGCCGGATCGGGTATGACTGGGCCATGCGCGCGATCACGATCCCGGAACCCGGCGGCCCCGACGCACTCGTCTGGACGGAGGTGCCCGACCCCGAGCCCGGCCCGGGTGAGGTGGTGGTCGACGTGGCCGCCAGCGCGGTCAACCGGGCGGACCTGCTCCAGCGGCAGGGGCGCTACCCGCCGCCGCCGGGCGCCCCCGCGTACCCCGGTCTGGAGTGTTCCGGGGTGATCGGCGCGGTCGGTCCCGGGGTGACCGGCTGGCGGGTCGGCCAGGAGGTCTGCGCGCTGCTGGCCGGCGGCGGGTACGCCGAACGGGTGGCCGTGCCGGCCGGGCAGCTTCTGCCGGTGCCGGCCGGCGTCGACCTGGTGGACGCCGCCGCGCTGCCCGAGGTGGCCTGCACGGTCTGGTCGAACGTGGCCCGGCTGGCCCGCCTCGGCACGGGCGAGACGCTGCTGGTGCACGGTGGTGGCAGCGGCATCGGCACCTTCGCCGTGCAGTTCGGGGTGGCGCTGGGCGCGACCGTGGTGGTGACCGCCCGGGCGGCGAAGCACGACCGGCTGCGCGGGTTGGGCGCCGCCCACGCGATCGACTATCGCGAGCAGGATTTCGTCGAGGAGATCCAGCGGGTCACCGAGGGGCGGGGCGCGGACGTGATCCTCGACATCATCGGCGCCTCCTACCTGGCCCGGAACGTGGCGGCGCTGGCCGACGGCGGCCGGCTGGTGGTGATCGGCATGCAGGGCGGCCGGAAGGCCGAGCTGGACCTGGGGGCGCTGCTGGCGAAGCGGGCCTCCGTGGCGGCCACCGCCTTGCGGTCCCGCCCGCTGGACGACAAGGCGGACATCGTCCGGGGCGTCCGGGAGCAGGTGTGGCCGCTGGTGGAGTCGGGCGCGGTCCGGCCGGTCGTGGACCGGCGGCTGCCGCTGACCGAGGTGGCGCGGGCGCACCGGCTGGTCGAGTCCGGCGACCACCTGGGCAAGGTGCTGCTCACGGTCGGGTGACGGGGTCCCCGGCCCGGGGCAGCACCAGGCGGGCGCCGGGGCCCTCACCGGCCAGCGAGTCGCCCGGGTTGTTGAGGGTGCAGCGCTGCAACGACAGGCAGCCGCAGCCGATGCAGCCGTCCAGGTCGTCGCGGAGCTTGCCGAGCAGCCTGATCTGCTCGTCCAGTCGTTCCCGCCAGGTCCGGGAGAGGTCGGCCCAGTCCTCCGGGGTGGGGGTACGGGAGGACGGCAGTGAGTCCAGCGCCGCGCGGATCTCGTCCAGCGAGATGCCGACCTGCTGGGAGATCCGGACGAACGCCACCCGGCGCAGTTCGGTGCGGGCGTACCGGCGCTGGTTGCCGCCGGTGCGCTCGGCGCGGATCAGGCCGAGCCGTTCGTAGTAGCGCAACGCCGACGGGGCGACCCCGCTGCGCGCGGAGAGCTGCCCGATGGTGAGTGATTCGTGCATCAGTCGCCTTGAGTTGAAGTTGGCTTCAACTTGCAGGCTAGCCGCATGACCACCACGACCGCCACCCGCCCACCGGACCGCGCCCTCCCCGGCCCGGTCACCGCGCCACTGGAACGGGTACGCGCCGGCCGCGAACTCGGCCCCAACGTGTACTCCACGATCGACGTGCTCTGGGTGCTCTACGACCGCGTGCTGCGGGTCACCCCGGCCACCGTCGACGACCCCGACCGGGACCGCTTCCTGCTCTCCAAGGGCCACGCCGTCGCCGGCTACTACGCGGTGCTCGCCGCGAAGGACTTCGTACCGGTCGACTGGCTGGACGACCAGGGCGGCCCGGACAGCCGCCTCGGCGACCACCCGGACCGGCTCCGGGTGCCCGGCGTCGAGATCGGCTCCGGCTCGCTCGGCCACGGCCTCGGGCTCGGCGTCGGCACCGCGCTCGGGCTACGCGCCCAGCGCCGTACCGATCCCCGGGTGTACGTCCTGCTCGGCGACGCCGAACTCGACGAGGGCTCCAACCACGAGGCGATCGCCTACGCCGGGGCCACCGCGCTGGCCGGCCTCACCGCGATCGTGGTCGACAACTCCTCGGCCAGTCACGGCTGGCCGGGCGGGGTGGCCAGCCGGTTCACCGTCAACGGCTGGACCGCCGCCACCGTCGACGGCCACCACCCGGACGCCCTGCACGCGGCCCTCACCGGCCACGACGGGCACCGCCCGCACCTGGTCGTCGCCGTCGTGGGGAGCGGACAGTGATCACCATGCGGGACGCCTTCGTCGCCAGCGCCACCGGATTCCTGGACGACCCCCGGACCACGATCGTGCTGGCCGACATCTCCGCCGACGCCTTCGCCCCGGCCGCTCGCCGCTACCCGGACCGGGTCGTCAACGTGGGCATCCGGGAACAGTTGATGGTCGGGGTGGCCGGCGGGCTCGCCCTCACCGGGCAGCGTCCGATCGTGCACAGCTACGCCCCGTTCCTGGTCGAGCGGGCGTACGAGCAGATCAAGCTGGACCTCGACCACCAGGGCGTCGGGGCGGTGCTGGTCAGCGTCGGTGCCTCGTACGACCGGGCGGCGGCCGGGCGGACCCACCTCGCACCGGCGGACGTCGCCCTGATCGACACCCTGCACGGCTGGACCGTGCACGTGCCCGGCCACCCCGACGAGGTGCCGGCGCTGCTGCGGGACGTGGTGTGCGGGTCGGACTCGGCGTACGTGCGGCTGTCGACGCGGACCAACGGGCAGGCGTACCCCGACGCGGGTGAGCTGCGGGTGGTGCGGGACGCCGGGCCGGGCTCGGCGCTGCTGGTCGCGGTGGGGCCGGTCCGGGACGACGCGCTCGCGGCGGTGGCCGACCTGCCGGTGACGGTGGCCTACACCCACCGGCCGAGGCCGTTCGACGTGGCCGGGCTGCGGGCACTCGCCGGCCCGACGGTGATCCTGGTGGAGCCCTACCTGGCCGGCACCTCGGCGCGGGTGGTGTCCGAGGCGCTCTCCGACCGGCCACACCGGCTGCTCAGCCTCGGTGTGGGCCGCGCGGACCTGCGGCGGTACGGCACCTCCGAGGACCACGACCGGTGGCACGGGCTGGACCCGGCCGGGCTGCGCCGCGCGGTCGGCGACTTCCTGGGGTCAGCGGGTTGAGCTGACGGGACGGCGGCGGGTGCGCTCCCGGCCGAGGATCCAGATCGCCTCGACGCCGTCCTTCCAGGTGATCTTCTTGCCCTCCTCGCGCCCGCGCGCCCGGTAGCTGATCGGCACCTCGTACGGGCGGATCCGGCGACGCAGCAGCTTGCCGGTCACCTCCGCCTCCATCCCGAAGCCCCGGGAGCGGACGTCCAGCGACCGGTACAGCTCGACCGGCATCAGCTTGAAGCAGGTCTCCAGGTCACCGATGTAGGAGTTGAACAGCACGTTCGCCGCCATCGTGACGCCCTTGTTGCCCATCACGTACCAGAAGCTGTAGGCGCTGTGGCTGCCGAAGGTGCGGTTGCCGTAGACCACCGTGGCGCGGCCGTCGAGCACCGGGTCGAGCAGTCGCGGGATGTCCTGCGGGTCGTACTCCAGGTCGGCGTCGAGGATGACCATGTATCCACCCTCGGCGTTGTCCACCGCCGTCTTGATGGCCGCGCCCTTGCCCGCGTTACGCGGATGGGTGATCACCCGCAGCCGCGCGTCGTCCGCCCGGCCGAGGATCTCCCCGGTGCCGTCCCGGCTGCCGTCGTCCACCACGACCAGCTCGATCTCGCACGGGTAGTCGACCGCCAATGCCTGCTTGAGGGCAGCCGCGATGCGTTCTTCCTCGTTGTAGACCGGCATGAGGATCGAGAGCTTCACGGGAATCTCCACGGTGGCGACAGTAAGTCGGGCCTAGCCTAGCCTGGCAGGTCAGCCGCGCGCCGGTCGCCACCACGGCGTCCGGCACCCGGTCATTCAGGAAGATGGTGTTTACTTCCGCCCATGTCGGCAGCCGGCTGGATACTCGTGGCGGCCCCCGTCGTCACGCTCCTGGTGCTCACCTCGCTGCTCCGGCCACCTGCCGCCGGGGTGGTCGCCGCGTCGCGCCTCGGCGTCGTCCGGGCCGCGGCGCTGGTCGGCGTCTTCGCCGTGCTGACCGTGGAGTCGCTCGGTGCGGTCCACGCGCTCACCCTGCCCGGCGTCGCGCTGGCCTGGCTGCTGCTCCTCGCCGCCGTGGCGGTGGCGGCCGGACGGCGACGCGCAGGGCAGCAGGTCCGCCACCGGGCCACGGTCGCCGAGACCCGCCGGGAGGCCCTGGTCGGCGCGGCCGTCGGGACGACCGGCGGCTCCGTCCCGGTCGGCGTTGGCGCGGTGTCCGCACCGGACCCGCTCGCCGTACCTGGCCGGGCACCGGAGGGCGGCCGGGGCGGCGTCGCGTCGACCCTGGCCGGCTGGGCGGCCCGACTGGCCGACTTCCGGCGTACGGCCGGACGGGGCGAGCGGCTGTTGGCCGGCACGGTCGTCGGGGTGGTGCTGGTCGAACTGGTCGTGGCGCTGCTCGCCGAGCCGAACAACTTCGACTCGCAGACGTACCACCTGCCGAAGGTGGAGCACTGGGTCGCCCAGGCCGGCCTGGAGTTCTGGCCCACCGCCATCCACCGGCAGGTGACCATCCCGCCCGGCGCCGAGTACCTGCTGCTGCACCTGCGCCTGCTCACCGGCGGCGACGCGCTCTACCACCTGGTCCAGTGGGCCGCCGGGATCGGTTGCCTGCTGGCGGCCACCCGGATCACCGCCCAACTCGGCGGGGGCCGGCGGGCCCAACTGCTCACCGCGTTCCTGCTCGCCACCACGCCGATGGTGGCGCTCCAGGCGACCAGCACCCAGACCGACCTGGTGGCCGCCGCATGGGCGGCCGGCGCGGCCACCCTCGTGCTGGACGGGCTGCACCGCCGGGCCGACCTCGGCGCGGTGCTGGCACTGGGGGCGGTCACCGGGCTGACCGCGCTGACCAAGACCAGCGGGCTGATCGCGGTCGGCCCGCTGCTGGTGCTCTGGGGCGTCGCCCAGCTCCGGCTGGCCCGCCGCCCGGCCGCCGGCACCGCCGGGCGGACGGGCACCACGGCCGGGCGGGCCACCCCGACCGGCCCCCGGCAGGTGGTCCGGACGGTCGGTGCTTCGCTGCTGGTGCTGCTGGTGGCGGGGGTCGTGGTGGGCCCGTTCCTGGTCCGGGAGACCGTCGAGTTCGGTCACCCGCTGGGCCCGCCCCGGCTGCGCGAGTCCATCCCGATGGAGCGGCACGACCCAGCCTCGGTCCTGGTCAACGCGCTGCGGATCGGACACACCGCGTTCGACACCCCACTCGCCCCGCTGCGCGCCGGCACCGCCGAGGTCATCATGGACGGATCCCGGGCGGTCGGCGTCGACCCGCAGGACCGGGCGATCACCTTCGGCCGGGAGGTCTTCCCGGTGCCGTCCTGGTATCCCGACGAGGACCGGGTCGCGTTCCCGCTGGCCGGTTCGCTGGCACTGCTCGGGGCGGCCTTCGCGCTGACCCGCCCGGTGCGGGTCAGCCCCGGGCGGCCGAAGGCGCTGCGGGCGTACGCGGCCGTGGTGGTGCTCGCGGTCGGGCTGCACACCACGATGATCAAGTGGCAGCCGTGGGGGAACCGGCTGCTGCTCTACGCGCTGGTGCTGGCCGTGCCGTTGGCCGGGCTCTGGCTCGACGCGCTGTTCCGGCGGCGGGCCGCCCCGGGCCGCCGCTCGGTGGCCGTCGGGCTGGCGGTGACCGTGCTGGCCACCTCCGCGCTGGCCGGCGTGCTGGCCCTGTCGTACGGCTTCCCGCGCCGGCTGGTCGGTGCCGGCTCGGTCTTCACCACCACCGAGTGGGACACCCGGTTCCTGCGCCGGCCGCAGTGGGCCGACGAGTTCCGCTGGGCCGCCTCGGCGGTCCGGGAGAGCGACGCCCGACGGATCGGCCTGGTGCAGCAGAACGACAACTGGGAGTACCCGTGGTGGCTGCTGCTGCGGGACGGGGACGGCCGACCGCCGGAGCTGGTGGCGTTGCAGTCGGTGCTGCCGGACCGGCCGCCCGCCGACCCGGCCTCGGTCGACGCGATCGTCTGCACCGGCCCCCGCACCGAGTGCGTACGACTGGTGCCGCAGGGCTGGACGGTCGAGTACCGCGACTACGTCGGCTACGCGCTGCCCCCGGCCCGCTGAGCATCGCCGGCCCGCCCGGACGGTCGGGGCCGGCGCGGTCGTCCCGACGGTCGGGGGCCGGCGCGGTCATCCGCCCGGCCCCGACCGTCCCCGGGTTCACCGCTGCTTGAGCGGCACCACGATCAGCCGGGCGACGCTGGTGTCGCCGTCCTTGGCACCGGCCACCCCGACCTTCGTGCCGACCTTGATCTCGTTCGCCTTGATGGTGGTCCGCCGCTCGACCACCCGGAGCTGGTCGCCCAGCTTCCAGGTCTGGGTGAAGCCGTCGGTGGACTTGACGGTCACCGAGTCGCCGTCGATCGCGGTCACCTCGCCGCGCTGCACCACGACGGTCTTCGTCCCGCCGTCCTTGGTCTGCACCACGGCCTCGCCGTGCAGGGTGTTCTTCCGCAGCAGCACCCGGGCCTGCCGCCGCTTGCGCCACTCCTCCGCGCGCTCGCCCCGCCTGCCCTTGTCGCCGGCCTGCGGGGAGGCCCCGGGCGCGGCCGACTCCGACGCGGACGGCGCGGGCGCGGCGGCCAGGTCCAGTTCGGCCGGGTCGAGGCCGAGCGCGGCGAGAGCCTGCCCCTCGACGCCCAGCGCGGCGGCCACGTCGACCCCGGCGGCCTTCGTGGTGTCCTGCGCGACCTGGGCCGGCCCGCAGCCGGCGACGCCGAGCGCGAGCGCCGCGAGCAGCGACGTGGCGGCGACGGCGATTCCCCGATGTGCCATGACTCTCCCTCTCGTCCGTGGTGCCACCAGCGTGGCGGAGCGGGATGGGCGCAGCGTCAGGCCGATGTTCGGGTCAGGTAAGGATGGGCCGGCAGCCGGACGGTGAACGCCGCCCCGCCCTCGGTGGCGTGTCCGGCGACGATCTCCCCACCGAGCCGGCCGACCAGCCCGGCGGCCAGCGCCAGCCCCAGCCCGCTGCCCACCTTCCGTACCCCCCGGTACCGCTGGTGCAGCGCCCCCCGTTCGAAGGCCACCGCCAGGTCGTCGTCGGTGAAGCCGGGTCCGCCGTCGCGGACCTCGACCACCCCACCGGCGGCCGGGCTGGCACCGGCCGGCCGGACCGCGAGCACCACCGGCGCCCCCGGCGGTACGACCCGCAGCGCGTTCTCCAGCAGCCCGTCCACCACCTGCCGGATCCGCCCCGGATCCGTGTACGCCGGCACCGGCGTGCCCGGCGTCTCCAGCCGGAACGCCACCCCGACCGCCGCGCACCGGTCCGACCAGGTCCGCTCGGCGTCGGCGGCCAGCCGGGTGAGGTCGACCGGCACCGGCTCCAGCGGGAAGTCCGCCGCCTCCAGCCGGGCCAGCGCCAGCAGGTCGGAGACCAGCCGGTCCAGGTGCTCGGCCTCGGCGAGCATGGTCCGGCCGGTGCCCGCCGTCTGGTCCGCGTCGATCACCCCGTCGGCCAGCGCCTCGGCCCAACCCCGGATCGCGGTCAACGGGGTACGCAGCTCGTGCGAGACGGAGAGCAGGAACTCCCGCTGCCGCCCCTCGCTGGTGGCCAGCGCGGCGGCCAGCCCGTTCAGCGCGTACCCCAGGTCGGCCACCTCGTCGGGGGGTTCGACGGGCACCCGGACCGCCCGGTCACCGGCGCGCAGCCGGGCGGCGGCGGTGGCCGCGTGCCGGATCGGCCGGGCCAGCCGGCGGGCGAGCAGCAGTCCGGCCACCACCCCGGCGGCCAGCCCGGCGAGCAGCGGCAGCCAGATGCCGCGCAGCACCTGCCGCCACGGCCCCTCGGTGGTGGCCCGGGTCAGCACCACGCCCTCCCCGCCGGGCAGGGCCCGCCCCTCGACCAGGGTCCGTTCGCCGTTGACCAGCCGCCGCCCGGAGACGTCGCGGCCGGCGGAGATCCGGTTCACCACCTGCCGGGGCAGACCGGGGCGGTCCGCCGCCCCGCCCTGCACGACGTACACCTCGATCTGCTGCTGACGGAGTTGGCGGATCAGCCGGTCACCGGCCGCGTCGCGCTGCCGGCTGGGGCGTACCCGTAGCACGTCGGCGGCGAGCCGGGCCTGGGCGGCCAGCGCGTCCTGGTCCCGGCGCTCGACCCCGCGTACCGCCAGGGGGACCGCGACCAGCGCGGTGACCAGCACCGACACCAGCGCCACCGCGCAGGTGACCAGGACCGCGCGGGCGGTCAGCGTGTGCGCGAACCGGCGGCGGGGAAGTGCCGGGGCGGGACCAGGGCGGGGGCCGATCACCGGCAACGCGACGGTGGGCTCGTGCGGTCGCCCCGGGCCGACCGGCCGGGGCGGGCCGACCGGCGGCGGACCGCCGGGGCGGGCCGGGGCAGGCTCAGCCATCGGCGGCGTACCCGACGCCACGGTGGGTCCGGATCACGCTGGCCGGGCCGAGTTTGGCCCGGACCTGGGCGACGTGCACGTCCACGGTGCGGGTGCCGGCGTGCGCGGCGTAGCCCCAGACGCCGGCCAGCAGCTCCTCCCGGGTGAAGACCCGGCCGGGCCGGGCCATCAGGTGCGCGAGCAGGTCGAACTCGGTGGAGGTGAGCTGGACCGGGGCGCCGGCCGCGGTCACCGTGCGGCGGGCCGGGTCGAGGGTGACCGGGCCGACCGCGCGGGGCCTGTCCGCCCCCGGCGGGGCCCCGGCGGTGCGCCGGAGCACCGCCCGGACCCGGGCCACCAGTTCCCGGGGGCTGAACGGCTTGGTGACGTAGTCGTCCGCGCCGAGTTCCAGGCCGATGATCCGGTCGACCTCGTCGTCGCGGGCGGTGAGGAAGATGACCGGGGTCCAGTCGCCGGTCTCGCGCAGCCGGCGGCAGACCTCGGTGCCGGCCAGCCCCGGCAGCGAGATGTCGAGTACGCAGGCCACCGGGCGCAGCCGGCGGGCGGCGGTCAGCCCGGCCGCACCGTCCCGTTCCAGGTGGACGCCGAAACCCTCCCGGCTCAGGTAGAGCCGGACCAGGTCGGCGATGGCCGGCTCGTCCTCCACCACGAGGACGAGCCCGCGCTGCGGGGCGGCGTCGACGGTCACCGGCCCATGATGACCGACCGGGGACCGGGCCGGACGGGTGGCTGTGTTCGAGTCAGGTAAGGATGCGGTCAGCGCGCCGGCACGGGGCGCGGCAGCGGGGCCGGCGCGGCGGCCGGGGTGTCGCCGATGGTGGCGACGATCCGCTCGTCGGGCTTGCGCAGCCGGGTCCGGAACGCGTGGTGCAGCAGGGTGTCGAGCTGCCACACCTGCTTCGGGTGCTGGGTACGGATGACGAACCGCTCGCGCACCCCGTCGATGGCGGTGGCCGCCAGCTCCACGGCCTGCGCCCGGGGGTCGGGGCTCCAGGTGACGTTGCTCAGCTCGCGCAGTTCGGTGTTGAGGTGCAGCCGCAGCCGGTGCAGCAGCCGGGTCTGCTGGGTGACCACCAACCGGCGGTGGGTGAGCAGGAGGAGGTACTCGCCGCCGACCGGGCTGTCGGGGCGGGCACACCGGGCGACCAGGATGGTGGCGTCGCCGGAGCCGACGCACTGCCGGAAGACCGGCATGTGCCGGCTCACCGTCTGGACCGCCAGCCCGGTCTCGGCGGCGGCCGGGAGGAACGTGCGCGAGAAGACGTCCATGCCCTGGTCAACGAGCCGACGACCGGGGGTGATGTGGGTCACTGACAACTATTGGAAGTTCCACGGCCCGGGTCGCACCGGCTGTGCGTCTTTTCCGACCCCGGCCGGCGGCCCGGTCAGCGGAGCGCCACGGCGGCCGTCCGGGCCACGATCCGGGACAGCGAGCTGCCCCACTTCGGCGGGGCCTGCGGTGCCGTCCGCGACTGCCGGGTCCAGGCCGGCTGCACCAGGTCGAGATAGTTGCTGTCGATGTTGATCCGGACCCCGCCCCAGGTCTCGTGGTGGTCGCCCTGGTACTGCTTCATCCGCCGCCCGGGTGCCCAGTGGGACGCCGGTACGGCCTCGTCGGCGACCGTCTGCACGCCGTCCCAGCGGGCGAAGTCGAGCACGTCGGGGACGCCGTGCCCCGGCCGCCCGTAGGCGGCCACCTGGTCGCGCAGCCCGGCCGAGGTCACCTTGGTGTAGAGGCCGGCGAGGAAGCCGCGTTCGTGCAGGCGGAGAGTCCACGCGCTGACGAACTGGTCGACGGCGGCGGTGCACGCCGGGTCGCCCGCCGGGTAGTGCTCCAGGTCGAGGATGAGCGTGCTGCGGCGGGCGAGACCGAGGGCGTCGGCCCTGGTCGCCGCGTCGTCGGCCGCCTCGCGGCCCTGGGCCGGGGCGCGGGTCGGATCGATCCGCCGCTGGTACGTCGAGCAGGGCGCCTGGAGCCCGACGTAGAGCGGGAAGATCCGCCAGCCCGCCGCCTGCTGGTTGGCCACCCAACCCTTCGTGAGGTTGGGCTGGGCGCACCCCCGGTTGACCCCGCCGAGGTAGATCCCGACCGCCCGGTACGGCGACTTCAGCCAGGCGGTCATCGCCGCGTCGGACGGGGCGGCGCAGGTGTCGAAGCCCAACCCGGTGAAGGTGCCCGGCTGCGGCCCGGAGTAGCCGGCGGCACCCGCCGGACGGTCGACGACCGGCGCCACGCCGGCCGCGAGGAGCACCCCGGCCACGGTGGCGGCGAGCAGCCGGCGGACGGTACGACGCGGAGCCGAAACGGCGGGGTGGATCGACACGGGTCTCCCGTTCCGGAGGGTGACGGCGGACAGCGGCGGGACGCGGACGGGCCACGCGTCCGGCAACCGGCCCGGGCATCCTCCCCGGACAGCGGCCGTCGTGTCCACCCCGGACAGCGGGCCGTCACACCGGCAGCGGGGCGAACAGTTCGCCGAGCCAGCCGGGCACCGCCTCGGCGTACTCGGCGCGGCCCGGGTCGGTGGTGTCCAGGGCCCGCCGCCAGGACAGCGCCCGGCTCACCGTGGCCACCCGCATCGCCAGCCCGGCCACCTCGCGCAGGGTCGCCCGGTCGTGCCGGTCGGTCCACGGCTCCAGGTACGCGTCGCGCAGCCGGAGCAGCACCGGGTCGCCCCCGGGCAGCGAGCAGGTGTGCGCCACCGAGCGCAGGGTCACCAGCAGGGTGCCGAACGGGTGCGCGACGGAGGCGTCCCCCCAGTCGAAGAAGCGGTATCCGTCGGCCGGGGTGACGAAGATGTTCCCGTCGTGCAGGTCGTCGTGCTGGAGGGTGGCCGGGACGCCACCGGCCGCGAGCCGCCGGCAGTCCTCGGCGAAGCGCGGCAGGTGCTCCCGGAGCCGGGCGTGGGTCGCCGGGTCCAGCCCACCCTCGGCGTCGAGCAGCAGCGCCGCCCGGTCGTCGAGCAGGCCGGCGAGCAGCGCCGGCAGCACCTCGGGGCGCTGGTCGGGTACGCCGAGCGCGACGAGTTCGCCGGCCCCGCCGGCCACCGCCCGCTGGAGGTCGGCGTACTCCGCCAGCACGCCCTCCCACCGGCCGGGATCGGGCTCGGGCAGGTCGCGCAGGGACGGCCCGCCGTCCGGCAGCAGGGACCAGCCCCGACCGGTGTCCACCGCGACCGGGTCGAGCACCCGGCCCGGGGTACGCCGGGCCAGCTCGGCGAGGAGCACCGCCTCGTACCGGGTGCCGGGGTTGTTCGCCTTGAACCAGTACGGCCCGGCGTCGGTGGGCACCTGCCAGACCAGCGACCAGGGGCGTACCCGGGCTTCGACCGGGCCGGTGACCCGGCGGCCGTGCCGGTCGAGGTGCCCGGCCACCCAGTCGAGGGCGGTCGTCCGCCACTGCGGGTCGGCCCAGCCGGCGGGTGCGGAGATGGTGGTCACGTCGCGCAGGATAGGCGGACCCGCCCCGTTCCGTCCGCCACATTTCCGGCCCGGGGCACCCCACAGCCCTGCCCCTGGCGGGGCCGTCACCTGCCGGGACCTGTCTCTCGGAGACCTACCGGCGGCCCGCCCGCTACAACAGTTCGACGATGGTGGCGTTGGCCATCCCGCCGCCCTCGCACATGGTCTGTAGGCCGTAGCGGATGTCGTTGTCCCGCATGTGCTGGAGCATCGTCGTCATGATCCGGGCACCGGACGCGCCGAGCGGGTGGCCGAGGGCGATCGCCCCGCCGCGCGGGTTGAGCCGCTCCGGGTCCGCCTCGGTCTCCGCCAGCCAGGCCAGCGGCACCGGGGCGAACGCCTCGTTCACCTCGTACACGCCGATCTCCTCGATGCCGAGCCCCGCGCGGCGCAGCGCCTTCGCGGTGGCCGGGATCGGGGCGGTGAGCATGGTGACCGGGTCGTCGGCGGCGACCACGGCGGTGTGCACCCGGGCGAGCGGACGCAGTCCGTGCCGGCTGGCCCACTCGCTGGTGGTGACGGCGAGCGCCGCCGCGCCGTCGGAGATCTGGGACGCGGAGCCGGCGGTGACCACGCCGTCGGGCCGGAACGGGGTCTTCAGCTCGCCCAGCTTCTCCAGCGAGGTGTCCCGGCGGATGCCCTCGTCGGCGGTGAACTTGCCGCCGTCGGCCAGCGCCACCGGGGCCAGCTCGGGGTCGAACGCCCCGGCGTCCTGCGCGGCGGCGGCCTTCTCGTGGCTGGCCAGCGCGAACTCGTCGAGCTGGGTACGGGAGAAGCGCCAGCGGGCGGCGATCAGCTCGGCGCCGACGCCCTGGTTGAACGGGAGCGGCTGGTCGTCGGCGAAGCCCTCGACGCCCCGGTAGCGCTCGCGGAGTTGGTCGCTGAACGGCATCCCGCCGGCCACGCTGGCGCCCATCGGCACCCGGGTCATCGACTCGACGCCGCCGGCCACCACCAGGTCGGCCTGGCCGGAGAGCACGGTCGCGGCGGCGAAGTGCAGGGCCTGCTGGCTGGAGCCGCACTGCCGGTCGAGGGTGGTGCCGGGGACCGTCTCGGGCCAGCCGGCGGCCAGCACGCCGTTGCGGGCGATGTTCCAGGACTGCTCGCCGACCTGGGAGACGCAGCCCCAGACCACGTCGTCGACCTGGCCGGGCTCGATGCCGGTGCGCTCGGCGAGGACGCGCAGCACGTGGGCCGAGAGGTCGACCGGATGGACGCCGGTCAGGCTGCCCTTGCGCCGCCCGACCGGGGTGCGTACCGCGCCGACGATGACTGCGTCACTCATGACTACTCCCCGGTAACTTCGGCTGCGTCGATACTACGTCCTCGGCGGACGGGTCGGGCGCCCCCGGGACCGGCCGGCTCCGGCTGGCATGCTGGACCGGTGCACCCACCATCGTCTCCGGCCCGCCACTGGCGGGTGCCGCCGGCACTGCCGGTGGTGAAGCTGGCCGGCGCGGTCGTGCTGGTCGTCCTCGGGCTGCTGCTCGCCACCGGCGATGTGGTCCAGCTCGCGCTGGCGGTGGCCGCCGCCGGCGGACTGGCCGGCTGGGCGGTGCGGGACCTGCTCGCCCCGGTCCGGCTCACGGTCGCCCCCGACGGCATCACCGTCGTCCGGGGGTACGCCGGCCGACGCCACCTGCCGTGGGACGCGGTGGAGGCGATCACCGTCGACCGGCGGACCCGGTTCGGGCTGGCCGCCGAGACGCTGGAGATCGACGCCGGCGAGACACTGCACCTGCTCGGCCGCGCCGACCTGGGTGCCCCGCCCGCCGAGGTGGCCGAGGAGCTGCGCTCCGCCCGCCCCGCCGGAGGCTGACCCACCGGTCAACCGAGCAGCATCCCGGTCCGGACGATCACCAGGCCGAGCAGCGCCACCAGGACGACGGCGGTGCCGGCGGCCTGGAAGACCGAGCGCCGCATCCGGGGGGCGTACGCCAGCACCCAGGCCAGCACCGCCCCGACGAGCAGGCCGCCGACGTGGCCCGGGATGGAGATCCCCGGCACGGTGAAGGTGAAGATCAGGTTGATCACCAGGATCGGCAGGATCGCCGAGGTGTCCCGGCCGAGCCGCCGCATCAGCACGAAGACCGCGGCGAAGAGCCCGAAGATCGCCGTCGACGCACCGGCCGACGCGGTGTTGGGGCTGCTGAACAGGTAGGCCGCGACGTTGCCGCCGAGCCCGGCCACCAGGTAGAGGGTGAGGAAGCGCAGCGGCCCGAGCAGGGCCTCCAGGTCCCGCCCCAGCACCCAGAGCGCCCACATGTTGAGCAGCAGGTGCACCACGCCGTAGTGCAGGAACATCGCGGTGAACAGCCGGTACCACTCACCGGCGGCGACGCCGTGCGCCTCGCCGAACGGGACGTACGAGGCGTAGCTCAGCACCGAGCCCCACTGGGTCAACGGGGTGCCGCCACCGAGCAGCCCGCCGAAGCCGGACCCGCCGATCAGCGAGTCGCCGCCCCGGTCGCTGAGCACCGAGACGATCATCACCAGGACGTTCAGGGCGATCAGCGTCCGGGTGACCAGGCCACGGCGGCCGGCGGCACCGCCACCGAAGGCGGTACGCGCCGGCCGCACGCTGCGGCGTCCCTCGTTCACGCACTCCGGGCACTGGTGGCCGACGGAGGCTTCCCGCATGCAGTCCGGGCAGATCGGCCGGTCGCAGCGGGTGCACCGGATGTACGTCTCCCGGTCGGGGTGGCGGTAGCAGACCGGAGTGGCCGGCATCGACCCACCGGAGGCGTCACCGGCCGGCCCGGGGCGTTCAGTCATGCGTGCAAAGGTACCTCGCGGGCGCCGTCAGGCCCCGGCACGCTCGATCTCGACCCGCTCGATCACCACGTCCTGCAACGGCCGGTCGCTCGGGCCGGTCGGGGTGTTCGCGATCGAGTCCACGATCTTCGCCGACTGCTCGTCGGCCACCTGGCCGAAGATGGTGTGCCGGTTGTTCAGGTGTGGGGTCGGCGACACCGTGATGAAGAACTGCGAGCCGTTGGTGCCCGGCCCGGCGTTCGCCATCGCCAGCAGGTACGGCCGGTCGAAGCGCAGCTCCGGGTGGAACTCGTCGCCGAACTTGAAGCCCGGGCCGCCCCGGCCGGTGCCGGTCGGGTCGCCCATCTGGACCATGAACCCGCTGATCACCCGGTGCGAGATGGTGCCGTCGTAGTACGGCCCGTTGCCCGGCTGGCCGGTCCGCGGGTCGGTGTACTCCTTGTTGCCCTCGGCCAGGTCGACGAAGTTGCGGACCGTCTTCGGCGCGTGGTTGGGGAAGAGCTCCAGCCGGATCGGGCCAGCGTTGGTGTGCAAGGTGGCGTAGAGAGCCTCGGCCACGGGTACTCCTCACTCGTTGGTCAGTTCCTTGCGGATCCTCCCATGTGCCCGATCTGGCAGTGCGGAGGCATCCGAAGGTGGAGGATGACGAAGGAACAACTCCCAGGAGGTGGGACCGTGTTTGGAATCGGGCGGCGCAAGACCCAGGGGCAGCTTGCCAAGGCTGAGCTGAACCAGGGCATCGGTCACCTGAGGCAGGCCGCCACGCACGCGGCGAAGGGCGCCGGCGCCACGGTCGGCCCACGGGTCCAGGCGGCCCGGGGCGCAGTCGCGCCGACCGCCGTCGCCGTGCGGGACCGGGCATCCAGCGGCCTCGCGTCGACGGCTGCGGCCCTCGCGCCGCTGGCCCTCGCGGTGCGCAACGCCCAGGCCGAGGCCGCCGGCAAGGCGGTGGCCGGGAAGAAGGCAGCCGCCGCCAAGCAGGCCGCGGTGGGTAGGAAGATCAAGGCGAAGAACCGCAAGGCGGCCAGGAAGAAGAAGCGCACGTCGGGCGGCATGATGGTGGGCCTGCTGGCCGCCGGCACCGTCGCCGGCCTGGCCGGCGCGATGGTCGTACGCCGCCGCCGCGAGCAGCAGGAGTGGGCCGAGTACGACCCGACCCGTGGCATCGAGGCCACCCGCGACGAGGTGGACACGCTGGTCGTGGAGACCCCGTCGGCCAACGGGTCCACCGCGACCGGCTCCGCGACGCCGTCGACCGGCACCGGCAGCTCCGCCGTGGCCGCCGGCTCGTCGACCACCGCCCCGGTGGTCCACCCCACCGACCGGGTCCCCTCGGTCGCCGAGGGCGCCACCGACGTCTCCGGCCGCCCGGCCGACGACCTCACCAGGGCGATCGGCACCGAGAAGAGCGCGGCGAAGTCCCGCCGCTGACCACCCGCACCAGCCGCCCGCGGCGCGGAGACCAGCTCGGTGGTCCCGCGCCGCAGGCGTGTCCGCCGGGTACGCCCACCGGCCCCCACCGGCCGTTATCGGATCGTCCGACGGGCGTGCGGCTCCTACAGTGCAGGCATGTCGAGCGCGACGACCGAGCCGGACGTCCCGGCCCCGGCCCCGGTGGGGGACCCGGCGGCCGGGCGGAACAGGGCCGTGTCCCGGCGTCGGATCCTCACCGGGACGGCCGCCGCGCTGGCCGGCGCCGGGGTGACGCTGACCGGCGAGGTCGGGTACGACGAGGCGACCGCCGGCAAGAAGCTCCCCGTCTACGGCGGCTACGCCGCGACCGTGCACGCCGACCGGCGCACCCCGCCGAAGTCCTCCCGGGTCGACGTGGTGTGGAGCGTGGACACCACCCGGCGACTGGTCGCGCTCACCTTCGACGACGGTCCGGCCCCGAACTGGACCCCGCGCGTGCTGTCCATCCTCGCCGACACCGACACCCGGGCCACCTTCTTCATGGTCGGACGGCGAGCCCGCGTACACGGCCACCTGGTCACGGGTCAGCTCTCCCGGCACGAGATCGGCAACCACACCTGGGACCACCGGGACCTGGCGAAGATGACCTACGAGCAGGCCCGGTACGCGATCGGCCGGGCACACGACGAGCTGACCCGGCTCAGCGGGCGGGAACCCACCCTGCTCCGGCCGCCGTACGGGCACCTCGCCGGTAGTACCCTGCTCGCCGCGAACGACCTCGGCTACCAGGTGGTGCTCTGGAGCCGGCAGATGCTGGAGTCCCAGTTCACCCACGATCCGGACGGCCTGGTCGACTACGTCGTCGGCTCCTGCGACCCGGGCACCATCCTGCTGGCCCACGACACCGGCCCGGCGGACCGGCTGGTCGCGATCCGTGGGCTGGCCGCGATGATCACGGGCCTGCGCCGGCGCGGCTTCGAGTTCGTCACCGTCTCGGAGCTGCTGGCGGCGGCGACCCCGGCGGCCTGAGCGGCCCCACCGGGTTCAGCGACACAGCACAGGCCGAGTGACACACGGCGGGTCGAGCGGCACTGCACAGGCCGAGCGGCGGATCGAGGCCCGGCGCCGAGCCGGTGGTGCGGTCAGAGCCAGCCGTGGCGACGGAACCAGCGGTACAGGGCCAGCGAGATGCCGAGCATCAGGGCCAGCACGACCGGGTAGCCGTACGTCATCTTCAGCTCGGGCATGTTCTCGAAGTTCATGCCGTAGATGCCGGCGATCGCGGTCCAGACCGCGGCCATGGCGGCCCAGGCGGCGATCTTGCGCATGTCGTTGTTCTGGTCGACGGTGACCTGCGCGAGCCGGGCCTGGAGGATCGAGTTGAGCAGGTCGTCGTAGGAGTTGACCTGCTCGACGGTGCGGCTGAGATGGTCCTGCACGTCCCGGAAGTAGCGCCGCACCTCCTGCGGCACCTCCCGGTTGACCTGCGCGGTCAGCGACATCAGCGGTCGTTGCAGCGGGATCACCGCCCGCTTGAACTCCACCAGCTCGCGCTTCATCTGGTAGATCCGCTGGATCCGCCCGGTGCTCTGCCGGTCGAAGACGTCCGCCTCCAGCACGTCCAGGTCGTCCTCCAACTGGTCGGCCACCTCCAGGTAGAGGTCCACCACCCGGTCGGTGATCGCGTACGCCACCGCCCACGGCCCGTGCCGCAGCAGGTCGCGCTTGGCCTCCAGGTCGGCCCGGACGGGGGCGAGCCGGCAGGCGTCCCCGTGCCGGACGCTGACCAGGAAGTTCGGGCCGATGAAGAGCATCACCTGGCCGGTCTCGACGACCTCGGAGTTCTCGGTCAGCTCGGTGTGCTCGCAGTACCGGGCGGTACGCAGCACCAGGAAGCTGACCTCGCCGAAGCGTTCCAGCTTGGGCCGCTGCTGGGCCTTCACCGCGTCCTCGACGGCCAGCTCGTGCAACCCGTACGTCTCGGCGATGGCGGTCATCTCGGCCAGCTCCGGTTCGTGCAGCCCGAGCCAGACGAACGCGTTGCGCTCGCCGCGGGCGGCCTTGAGCGCGTCGGCGTGGTGCCACTGGCCCGGCCGACGCTCGCCGTCGACATAGACGCCGCAGTCCACCACGCCGCTGCGCCCCGGGGCGGTCGGCGTGGGCGTGCGGGGAGAGCCGTCGGCGTTGAGGATGCGGGACATCGCCCGGACCGGTGCCACCCAGTCGCGGGGGTTGAGCACCCGGCCGGCGGTCGGTGTCGTCGGCCGCTCCCGCTCCGCCCGGTCCGTCATGGCATCCCCCTCCCCGGTGGCTGCTGAGGCTTGCAGGTTACGCCGCCACCGGCCCCACGGCCCGCCGCCGACCGGCGTGCCAACGGCCGGACGGGCACCGCCGGCAGGGCGCGGTGATCCTGGTCACGTCGATCGCCCGGGTGGTGGCGCCGGGCGGGCCGTGCCGCGTTCAGGGGGGTGAGGGGGCGACCCGACCCACCCGGCGCCGTTGGGGGCGGGGGTAAAGCTGCGGCGTCGCCGGTCGCGGCGACCGCGACCCTGGTCGGGCCCCGGTCGGACACGAGCGACGCTCGCAGCATTGTGGGCCGCCGGCCGACCCGAGGGGAGCCCCGAGCCGGCCGGTGTCGCGCTTCTGTCGGAAACCCGACAGATTTTCAGCCGCGTACGGCCGCCACGGCGTCCGCCAACCGCCGCACACCCTCGTCGATCCGGTCCGCGGTCACCGCGGAGAAGGCCAGCCGCAGCGCGTGCCGCCCACCGTCGACCATGAAGTCGCTGCCCTTGACCACGGCCACGCCGCGCTCGGCGGCGGCCGGCGCCAACCGGTCCACGTCCACGTCGTCCGGGAACTCCACCCAGAGGAAGTAGCCGCCGTCCGGCTCGACGAAGGTGACCTCGGGAAGGTGCCGGCGCAGCGACTCGGCGAGGACACCGGCCCGCTCGCCCAGGGCGGTGGAGACCGTCGCGATGGACCGCTGGATGTCACCGGAGACGCAGAACTGGTGCACGATCGCCTCGGAGACCATGCCCGGCGAGATGTAGAGGCTGGTCGCCTTCTTGGCGATGTCCGCAATCAGGCTCGCCGGCCCGACCAGGTAACCGACCCGGACCCCGGGGCAGACGGTCTTGGTAAAGCTGGAGGCGTGCACCACCACGCCCCGGGTGTCCATCGAGAGCATCGACGGCAGCGCCTCGCCCCGGAACCGGATGTCGGCGTACGGGTCGTCCTCGAAGATGGTGAATTCGTACTCGGCGGCCAGGTCGAGCAGCTCCCGGCGCTTGTCCAGGGAGAGCGTCACCCCGGCCGGGTTCTGGTAGTTCGGGATCACGTGGGCCAGCCGGGGCCGCACCCCGGACTCCAGCAGCTTGCGCAGCTCGGCGGTGTCCAGGCCGTCCGGCTCGACGGTCACACCGTGGATCTCGCCACCCATCCGCTGGAGGTTGAGCAGCGTCCGGTCGTACGTCGGACGCTCCACCACCACGGCGTCACCGCGCCGGACCAGGTGGTCGAAGAGGAACGCGTCCGCCTGGAGCGAGCCGTTGGTGATCAACACCTGATCCGCCTCGACACCGTGCTTCTCGGCGATCCACTTCCGCAGGGGCGGGTAACCGACGGAGGTGCCGTACGCGGTCACCCCGGCGGGGTCGACGTCGAAGGCACGGACGGCGGCGGCCTTGAGCCCCTCGACATCCACGATGTCCAGCGAGGGTGCGCCACGGGCGAACGAGATCAGCTGCTCGGCGGTCATGCGCACGAGCCTAGGGCCTGCCCGGGCCGGTCCGGCCGGCATACACGCCAAGTTCAACATGCGGGCATCCCGACCAGCCAATGGACCGAGGCGTGCCCGGGTCCACCGGCCGCCGCAACCAGACCGGACATCGTCGCGGGCAGCCGCCGCTCGCTACTGTCGACGCGTGCCCACCGAGCCTCTCCGCTGCGCCGGCTCGCTGACCGTGCACGACGGCGTCGAGCTGGCGCCGCACCGGTTCGCCGGGCTGGTCGCCCCGGCGGTCGAGCGGACGTTCGTGGCCGGCATGCTGGCCGGTCGGGACGGCGGCGGTGCCGAGCTGAGCCAGCGGTACGGCGGGCCGGCGGCCACCGGCTTCCTGGTGGAGTTCCGCACCCGGCTCGCCGCACCGGGCGGGACGGTCGACGGGCCGGGCTTCGCCGCCGTCACCCGGTACCGGGACCCGGCGACCTGCCAGCGGGCGCTGGACAAACATGTCGCCCACGGCATGATCGTCCGGCGGCCGGACGGCGGGTTCACCGCCACCGAACGGGGTGCCGACTTCCTGTCCGAGACCTACCAGGTGCACGGCGAGGTGACCGAGGAGCTGTGGGCCGGGCACGACGACCGGGTGCGCCGGCTGGTCGAGGCGTGCGGCCGGCTGCTCGCGTACGCGCTGCTGCTGGCCGGTGAGCCGGACGCCGAACCCGGGCCGGCGTTCGCCGCCATGGCCCCACCGTACGAGCCGGACGGCACCCCGTCGGGAGTGTTGCTG
Organism: Micromonospora sp. NPDC092111; assembly: GCF_044755745.1. Taxonomy (NCBI): domain Bacteria; kingdom Bacillati; phylum Actinomycetota; class Actinomycetes; order Micromonosporales; family Micromonosporaceae; genus Micromonospora; species Micromonospora sp. NPDC092111. The sequence goes on along the minus strand of NZ_JBIVRQ010000023.1, from coordinate 3,148 downwards.
CTCAACCGGCTCGGCACGCTGCGTTACCACCGGGCGGACGCGCACGCCGCCGCGTGGACCGCCGCCGGGCACACCGCGACCAGCGTCGGGGAGCTGCCGGACGGGCCGGAGCGACGCGCCATCGAGCTGGAGACGGACCGCCGGGCGGCCGCCCCGTACGCCGCGCTGACCGCCGAGGAGCGGCTCGCGATGCTCGCCGACCTGGCCGCCCTGCCCGGCTGAACCCCGGTTGACGGCGGCCACACCGTCACCCGGCGCTATCCTCCACGGTGACCTGGAGTCGTACGAGGGAGGCCCCGCATGATCGGGATGGTGCTCGCGGCCGGTGCGGGGCGCCGACTGCGCCCGTACACCGACACCCTGCCCAAGGCGTTGGTGCCGGTGGACGGTGAGACCACCATCCTGGACATCGCGCTGCGCAACCTGGCCGAGGTGGGACTCCCCGAGATCGTGATCGTGGTGGGCTACGCCGCCGACGCGGTCGTCGCCCGCCAGGCCGCGCTGGAGGAGAAGTACGGCGTCCGGCTCACCCTGGTGCACAACGACAAGGCCGAGGAGTGGAACAACGCGTACTCGCTGTGGCTGGCCCGGGAGCACTTCGCCCGGGGTGTGCTGCTGGTCAACGGCGACACCGTGCACCCGGTGAGCGTGGAGAAGACCCTGCTGGCCGAGCGCGGGCCGGGCATCCTGCTGGCGGTCGACAACATCAAGGCGCTGGCCGACGAGGAGATGAAGACCACCTTCGACGCGGCCGGCCAGCTCACCCGGATCACCAAGCTAATGGACCCGGGCGAGGCGTACGGGGAGTACATCGGCGCGACGCTGATCGAACCGCAGGTGGCCGACGCGCTCGCCGACGCCCTGGAGGCGACCTGGCGGCGCGACCCGAACCTCTACTACGAGGACGGCTACCAGGAGTTCTCCGACCGGGGTGGCGAGGTACGGGCGGCGCCGATCGGTGACGTCTCCTGGGTCGAGGTCGACAACCACGCCGACCTGGACCGGGCGCGGGAGATCGCGTGCCGCTACTAGCCCGTACGGTGCTGACCCCGCTGCACATCGACGTGCGGCGCGGGGCGGTGGCCGACCTCGCCGCGATCCTCGCCGACGGCCGGATCTCGGCCGGCGGCGACGTGGCGGTGGTGGTGGGCCCCGGCCAGGGCGAACGGATCGCCGCTTTGGTCGGGCCGACGCTGCGCTCGGCGGACGTCTTCACGGTCGCCGGCGGCACCCTCGACGCCGCCGACGAGCTGGGCGGAAAGCTCCGCGAGCGCTCCTACGACGCGGTGGTGGGCATCGGTGGCGGCAAGACCATCGACGTGGCGAAGTACGCCGCCACCCGGCGCGGCCTGCCCATGGTGACGGTGGCGACGAGCCTCGCCAACGACGGCATCGCCTCCCCGGTGGCCAGCCTGATCAACGGCGGGATCAAGGGCTCGTACGGGGTACACATCCCGATCGCGGTGGTCGTCGATCTCGACTTCGTGGCGGCCGGGCCGGACCAGCACAACCGGGCCGGCATCGGGGACGTGGTCAGCAACATCAGCGCCCTGGCCGACTGGGAACTGGCCCGGCAGGTACGCGGCGAGCCGGTGGACGGCCTCGCCGCCTCGCTGGCCAGGATGGGCGCGGAGGCGGTGCTCGCGCACACCGGCGACATGGCCGACGACGCGTTCGTCACGGTACTGGCCGAGGCGCTGATCTCCAGCGGCCTGGCGATGGCGGTCTGCGGCAGCAGCCGACCGGCCAGCGGCGGCTGCCACGAGATCATGCACGCCATCGACGCGCTCTTCCCGGGCACCTCGTCGCACGGCGAGCTGGCCGGGCTGGGTGCGCTCTTCTGCACCTTCCTCCGTGGCGACCTGCGGCGCTTCGCGGAGATGTCCGCCTGCCTGGGCCGGCACTGGCTGCCCCGGCTCCCCGCCGACGTGGGGCTGACCGACGAGCAGTTCGTCGAGGCGGTGCAGTTCGCGCCGAACACCCGACCGGACCGGTACACCATCCTGGAACACCTGGCGATGTCGGCTACCGAGACACGGGAGCGGCTGGCAGACTACGCCGGTGCACTCCGCGACCACTGTGGCTGAACCCCGTCCCACCGTTGCCGACTTCCACCGGGTCAACCGGGGCGGCGGCCTGTTCAGCGAGTCGGTCAGCCAGTGGCTGGGCGCGGTCTTCGCCCTGGTCGCCCAGCGCCTCGGGCTGCGCCCGACCGCGCTGACCGTCACCAACCTGGTGCTCGGTCTGGCCGCCTCGGTGACCGTGGTGGCGCTCGCCGGCCCGGTCGCCGCCGGTGACGTGCCGGCCTGGCTGGTCGGGCTGGTCGCGCTGGTCGGCTGGCAGGTCGCGTACGCCCTGGACTGCGCCGACGGGCAACTCGCCCGGGTGACCGGGCAGGGCAGCGCGGCCGGCGCCCGGGTCGACGTGCTCTGCGACGTGGCCGCCCAGATCGCCCTGGTCGCCGCCCTGTCCGCGACCGCCGTGGCGCAGCACCCGGCCACCCCGACCTGGCTGGTGGCGGTCTTCGCCGGCACCTGGATGGTCAACCTGGTGACCTCGGTGATGCAGGCCGGCCCGAACGCGGCCAGCATGGTCACCTCGACCTCCCTGCCGGTACGCCTGGCGAAGCTCGTCCGTGACTACGGCGCGGTGATCTTCGTGGCCGCGCTGGTGCTGATGGTCGCGCCCGCGCTGGTCCTCTGGGTGATCGTCGCCTTCACGATCGTCAACGGCGGCTTCCTGCTGGCCAGCATCGCCTTCTCCGCCCGCGCCTCCCTCCGCTGACCCGCGCCCGCGTCCGTCGGCCGGCGCGCGCCTCGACCTCGCCCGCCTTGCCCAGCCTGGCCGCCGCGCCTGCCGCCCCGGCTTGGCCGCCTTGCTCGCCTTGGCTGCCTCGACCGGCTCGACCGGCTCGACCGGCTCGATCGACTCGCTTGGGGCGATATAGCGGTATCGAACGGGCGCGGACACCACTACTTCGCCGCAGTGGCTAGGCCCAGGGTGATCCCTCGGCCTAGCCGGGTGCCGAGTCTTCGACCGCCGCGCCTGCGTTGGGTCAAGTCCTTGGACGTGGTGTTTGCGGTTGAGCGTGATTCCTCGTTGTTGTTAGGCGCTGAGCGCTGGTAGGTCGTTGGTGTCGGTGTCCTGT
>NZ_JBIVRQ010000022.1:0-64328 GCF_044755745.1 Micromonospora sp. NPDC092111 | reverse complement strand
TCCTCGACTACATCGAGACCGCGCCGGTGACCACCGCGCCGACCGACGCGACCACCGTGCTGCGCGGCGCGTCGCACTGGCACGCCTACCTCAACGGGGCGTACGGGCCGCCGTGGACGGCCGGTTGGCGGCTCGCCACGGAGCAGCCGTTGGTGATCGCCACCCTGCTGGTCGCCGGGCTGGGCATCGCCGGGCTGGCCCGCCGGGGCATGCCGTACCGGCGGTTCCTGGTCACCGGGCTGCTGGTCGGGCTGGCCCTGGTCGGGCTCGGCCACCTGGGCCAGCTCGACGGGTTCGGCGCGCAGACCCAGCGCACCTTCCTCGACGCGGCCGGCGCGCCGCTGCGCAACGTGCACAAGTTCGACGTGGTGCTCCGCCTGCCACTCATCCTCGGCCTGGCCCACCTGGTCGGGCTGGTGCTGCGGGCCGCCCGCACCGGCGACCGGCCCGAGCTGGCCGGCGTGCTGCCCAGGATGCTCCAGCCGGTCCGGCTGCGCGCCGCCCTGGTCACCGGCACCGCCCTGGTCGCGGTCGCCGCGGTGGCCGCGCCCGCGCTCGGCGGAGGGCTGGCCGCCCCGGGCAGCTTCCACGGCGTACCCGGCTACTGGCAGCAGGCGTCGGACTGGCTGGACCGCACCGTCGACGACGACCGGGTGCTGGTGGTGCCGGCCGCCCGGTTCCCCCGCTACCTGTGGGGCAGCCCCAGCGACGAGATCACCCAGCCGTTGCTGGACCGGCCGTGGGCGGTGCGCAGTTCGGTGCCCCTCACCCCACCCGGCACCATCCGGCTGCTCGACACCGTCGAGTCCGCGCTCGCCAACGGGCAGGGCTCCGCCGGGCTGGCCGACCTGCTCGCCCGCTCCGGCGTGAAGTACCTGCTGCTCCGCTCCGACCTCGACTACGGCCACAGCGGCGCCACCCAGCCGGTGGTGGTCCGGCAGGCGCTGCTGCGCTCGCCCGGCATCCACCCGATACGCGGGTTCGGCCCGCAGGTCGGTGGCGGCCAGCTCCCCGGCAACTTCGTCGACCGGGGCCTGGACGTCAGGGTCCAGGCACTGGAGGTGTACGAGGTCCGCCGCGCGGTCGACCAGGTCGTCGCGTACGACGCGGCCGACCTGACCACCGTGGTCGGCGGACCGGAGTCGCTGCTGTCGCTGGCCGCCGCCGGCCGGCTCTCCGCCGCGCCGACGGTGCTGGCCGGGGACCGCCCGACGGAGCTGGGCGAGGGACCGGTGGCGCTCACCGACGGGCTGCGCCGCCGGGAGGTGGCCTTCGGGCAGCAGCACGACAACGCCTCGGCGACCCTGACCCCCCGGCAACGTCCCCAGCTCGACGCCCCGGCCCGGGACTACCTGCCGGACTGGGCCGAGCGGGAGTCGACGGTGGTGCGCTACCTCGGCATCGGCGGGGTCTCCGCGTCCAGTTCCTGGTCGCAGGCGCAGCCGCTGGGCGGCGGGCGTCCCGAACACCAGCCGTACGCGGCGGTGGACGGTGACCTGAGCACCTCCTGGCGGTCGGCGCCGGGCACCCTGGCGCGGGGGCAGTGGTTCGAGGTGGAGCTGGCCCGTCCGCAGGTCGTCCGGCAACTACGGATCACCTTCGACGCCGGGGCCGACTCGCTGCCCACGAAGATCACGGTCACCGCCGGCCGGCAGCAGACCACGGCGGCGACCGCCGGGCCGACCGTCGACGTCACCCTCCCCGACGGCTACCCCACCCGGTTCGTCCGGGTCACCGTCGAGCAGGTCTTCGACGTCCGGGCCGGGTTCGGCGGGGTGGGCATCGCCGAACTCGTCATCCCCGGTGTCGAGGCCGCCCGCACCCTCGTGGTGCCGGCCCCGCCGGCCACCGACCGGCCCGCCTCGATGGTGTTCGGCGCCGCGCCGTCCACCCCGGCGTGCGTCTTCGACGAGGGCCGGCCGATCTGTGACGGTGGGCTGGCCCGCGGCTCCGAGGACAGCGACCGGATCGACCGCACCGTGCGGCTGCCCGTCGGGGCCGACTACCAGCTCGGGCTGCGGGTCCGCCCCCGGCCCGGGGCGGCGCTCAACACCCTGCTCGACCCCGGTGGCGCGGCGGCGGTCGCCACCGGGGTCACCCCGACCGTGGCCGCCTCGACCGTGGGCGTGCCCCACCCGGCCGCCCGGCCGGGCGCGGCGGTCGACGGCGACCCGGCGACCACCTGGTACGCCGCCGACTCCGACCGGCAGCCGTGGCTGCGGCTGACCTGGCCGAAGGCCCGTACCGTCAGCGGCCTGCGGATCACCCTGCCGCCCACCGCGGCGGCTTCCCGCCCGTGGCGGGTCACCGTGATCGGCGACGAGGGGATGCGCGGCGGGGTGCTGGACGAGGGCGGCACGCTCCTCTTCGACCGGCCGATGCGCAGCGACGACATCACCGTGCTGATCTCCGACGTCGTCCCGGCCGCGTCGTACGACCCGTACCGGCGGCTGACCCAGGACCTGCCGGTGGGGGTGGGTGAGCTGACCGTGCTGCCGGCCACCCCGGTCACCCGGGCCGACCCCGCGAAGCGGGTCCCGCTGCCCTGCGGCAGTGGTCCGACCGTGACGGTGGCCGGCACCGAGCGCCGTACCGCGCTGGTCGCCAACCGGCGGGACCTGCTGGAGTTGCGCGAGGTGACCGCGGTGCCCTGCGGCCCGGACGCGGCGGAGCCGCTGCGCCTGACCGACGGCGAGACCCGGGTGGTGGCGGCGGGCAACCGGCTCTCCGTACCGACCCAGCTCGCCCTCACCCCGGTGACCGTCGCCCCCGGCACCACCACCGGTGACGAGGCCACCGCCACCGGCGACGAGGCGGCCACCGGCACCGGCGGTACGGCGGGCGGCACCGGGCAGCCCGCGGCGACCCGGACCGTGCTCCGGGTCGACGACTGGGCGGCCACCCGGCGGGTGCTGCGGCTGGACGGCTACCCCGGCCAGCGGGTGCTGGCCCTGCGGGAGAACGCCAACGCGGGCTGGGTGGCCGCCGCCGCCGGCCGTACGCTCACCCCGTTCGTGGTGGACGGCTGGCAGCAGGGCTGGCTGGTCCCGGCCGGTTTCTCCGGCGAGGTGACGCTCCGGTTCGCCCCTGACCACGGGTACGTGCTGGCGCTCGGCGCCGGGGCGGTGCTGCTCGCCGGGGTCGCGCTGCTGGCGGTGCTGCCGTCGCGGCGTACCCCGGCCCCGGTGGTGGCGGCGACCCGGAGGCGGCGCGGCCGGTTCCTCGCCGGGCTCGTCGGCGGCGGGGCGTTGCTGCTGTTCGGCGGCCCGGCGGCGGTCGGCGTGGCGCTGCTGGTCCTCGTCGGTGTGCTGGCCGGCCGGGCGCTGGAGCCGCACCTGCACCCGCCGGACCGGCGGGGCATGTACCGGCTGCGTCAGGCCACGGTCCGCTGGCTGCCGGTGGGCTGCTTCGCGGTGGCCGGCTGGTGGGCGGCGACCCGGGGCGGGCACACCGCCTGGCTGCCTCAGCTCGCCGCGGTCGCCACCGCCACCTTGCTCTGGCTCTCGCTGGTGCTGCGCCGCCGACCCGGCCACTGACCGCCCCAGCGCTGGCAGGGACGCTCGATCGCGTAGTAGCTGACCGTCGCCAGGACCAGCCCACCGGCCACGGTGAGCAGGAAGGTGCCGAGCGGGTCGCCGGTGAACTCCGGCCGCCCGTCGACGAGGTAGATCCCCTCCAGCACGAACGGGTGCCAGAGGAAGAGCCCGTACGACACCCGGCCGAGCCACCGGCCGATGACGCTGTCGAAGACACCCTTGGTGCGGGTCTGCGGGCCGAACGCCACCGGCACGATCAGCAGCACCGCGACGACCAGGTAGAGCACCAGCTTGGTGGCGAACTGGCCGGCGGTCGGCTCGGCCAGGTCCCGGGGGCCGGTGACCGGGGTGGTGGCGACGGCCAGCGCGCCCAGGGCGATCGTCCAGCAGGCCAGCGGGGCCCGGCCGAGGTCGTCCAGCCAGCGCCAGCGCTCGCCCCGGCCGGTGCACAGCGCGACGTGCGCGCTGGCCAGGGCCATCCCGGCACCGAACCAGCCGGCGTACGAGGGCAGCCACATGGTGTGCAGGCCGAGGCTCAGCACGCCCCACCCCATCAGCGCCACCCAGCCGCCGGTCACCACCGCCGCGGCCACCGCGATCCGGAACACCCGGTCGGGGCGGGGCCGCCGGCCGAGCAGTAACGTGGCCAGCACGGGCAGCAGCAGGTAGAAGGTGACCTCGGTGGCGAGGCTCCAGGTCTGGCTGAGCCCGTGCCTCAACTGCCCGTGCTGGTAGATCTGGGTCAGCGTGGCGTGCCGCAGCCAGTCGCCGGTCGACGCCGGCCGGTTCTGCGGCAGCACCAGCAGGCAGGTCACCACGGCGACCCAGTAGGCGGGCAGGATCCGGGCGGCCCGCCGCCACAGGTACCGACCGGTGGCCGGTGGTCGCCGGTACGTCGCCTGCGCGTGCGCGTACGGCCGGAACAGCAGGAAACCCGAGAGGACGAAGAACACCGCGACACCCACGTCGAGCCGGGACAGCCAGGCGCCGACGGCGGCGTCACCGGTGTTGCGTCCGGTGGCGAAACCGACGTGGTGTCCCACGACGGCGAGCGCCCCGATCACCCGTACGGCGTCGAGCGCGGGCAGCCGCCGCAGGGCCTGATCGGGAATCGGAACAGACATCAACCGTCCAGAGGGTCGCGTGAATATGTAACCCGGGAGTAACGTGCGGCCAAGTTTTACATCCCCGAACTCTCGCCGGACACCGGCTGACTTGTCTTTGTTAGGAGGATCAGTGAAGGCTCGCCTGGGTGCCGTGCTGTTCGGCGTAGGCGTCTTGTCTCTCGCGGTGGCTGCGGGAACGGCTTACTACGTGGCTCCGTCGGTGACGAAGCTGCCGTACGACCTGACGTTCTGCAACGCCACCGGCAAGCCGGACGGCTGCCTGAAGGCGAGCGTCGCGGTCGCCGAGAACGCCACGTACATGCAGGTCCTGGACGGTAAGCCGACGATCCAGACCGGTCAGCTCAAGGCCACCACCGAGGTGGTGCCGCAGGCCGCGACGACCGAGAAGGAGATGACCGGCGACCTGGCGGGCGAGGCGGTCGTCTGGGACGTCTACGGCACGGTCGTACGGACCGACAACAGCTCGGTCGTCAGCAAGTACGCGGCCGAGTTCGCGCTGGACCGGAAGACGGCCGTCGCCCGCGCCTGGGACAAGCAGTACCTGGACACCGACGGTCCGAGCGGCACCGACGACTCGGTGACGTTCGAGGGGCAGACCTACAAGTTCCCGTTCCACGCGGAGCGGAAGGACTACACCTACTTCGACCGTGACCTGCGCAAGGGGCTGCCGATCGAGTTCGACGGCACCGAGCAGGTCAACGGCACCGAGGCGTACCGGTACGTGCAGCGGATTCCGGAGATCGACCTGGCCACCCCGGAGGGCTCGCTCACCGCGCTGGCCGGCGCGCTGGCCCCGGGGGCGACCACCGGCAAGGTCACCTACAGCAACACCCGGACGATCTGGATCGAGCCGGTCAGCGGCAACTTCGTGAAGGTGCGCGAGCAGCAGAAGAAGAACTTCGTACCGAACGCGGGTGCGCCGGTCGCCCTGCTGGACGCGGACTTCGTCTACGACGACCCGACCATCGCCAACAGCGTGAAGTCGGCCGGTGAGACCCGGGACAAGCTCCAGTTGATCGGCCGTACCCTGCCGATCGGCCTGGCGGCCTTCGGCGCGCTGGTGCTGCTGCTGGGCCTCTGGCTGATCGTCTCCGGGCGTGCTGCCACGGCCGGCGAGGCGCGGCACCGGGCGGACGACGCCCCGGTCGACACCCCCACCCGGGTGGCGGAGCCGGCCGAGGTCCGCGAGGCCGAGCCGGTGACCGCCGGGGAGCGGCAGGGCGGCCCGCTGAGTGACGAGATCCCGCCCGCGTCGACGAACTGGCGTACCGACGAGAAGTCGGCTCCGGCGCCGCGTAAGGCCACCGAGGGCGAGGCCGGCAAGCACTGATTTTCCGTGGGGCAGGGCGGGCGGGCCGGGATTCCGGCCCGCCCGCCGCGTTTCCGGGGCCAGCTCGGGCGTCTGTTACGGAATCGTAACGTGTCGATGGCCTCGCAGCCCAGCGTGACGATGGTTCGCCCGCCTGGTCCTATTTGGAAGCTTTGGGTGGGTCGCTTCCTGGGGGTTCGCTGTACTCAGCGTGAATGCGACGATCCGTCCTGACCGCCGGGTGTTACCGGCAGGTAGGTGGGGTCTTGTGATCCGCACCTCAGCGGGTGCACCATCAGGCCGAACCCCTCATTACCCGCCGGTAACAGGTGGTGCGGCCCGGCCCGGGGCCCACCGCCGACCGGCCGGCCACCCGACAGCGCACCGCCGCCACCGAGGAGGAAGTCCGTGCAGGATCGGATCGACAACCCGGGGCGTACCCGGTGGCGGCGCTTCGCCGCGATGATGGTGCCCGCCACGGCCGCCGTTGGCGCCATCCTGTTCGGCATGCAGAGCGGCGCCATCGCCTCCGACATCACCGTCTCCGGCCAGACCTTCAAGATCGGCGCGGAACGCCTGGAGGGCGACGGCTTCACGCAGTACGGCGGGATCGTCAAGGAGAAGAACGGCAGGGTCCACCCGGTCGCCCTCTCCGAGATCAGCAGCGCCGAGCTCTACAAGCTCTGCCAGTCGGTCCGCGCCGACCTGCCCGGCCTGCCGGTGGTGCTCACCATCAACGCCGGCGACGACAAGCCGGCCACCGCCAAGGACATGATGATCGCGATGGACAGCCTGGGTGGCAACGCCACCTTCAGCAACATCCGGATCGGCCGGGACGCCACCGACCTGAACCCGTCCGCGCAGGCCGGTTCGTTCGGCCAGGACGCCCAGCACGTCACCATCACCGGCCTGCGGCAGGTGTCCCGATACACCACGGCGGCCACCTTCAACCTGACCGGGCTCCGACTCAAGGTCAACGTCGGGGACGCCGCCAAGGGCAAGGAGTGCTTCGAGGGCGAGTGACCCGTGGCCCGCGGTGGGCCCCGTCGTCGTCCCCCCGTCCCCGCTGCCCAGGAGGAGTACGTGACAACCGCGCAACCGCAGCACGTCCGGGCCGGTGGCGGTCTCGGCCGGGGGTGGCGGGGCTTCCGCCGGTGGAGAGGGAGCCGGCCGTTCTGGGGCGGCCTGTTCACCGTGCTCGCCGGCGTGGAGATGTTCGCCTCCACCCGGATGACGCTCAACGGACTGAGCTTCCAGTCCGGTGCGACCGGGCTCTACTCGCTGCTCATCCCGATCATCCTGCTCACCTGCGGGCTGCTGCTCTGGCTCAGCCCCGGGCAACGGCTGTTCTACTCGATCGTCGCCGCAGTCACCACGATCTACTCGCTGATGGGACTCAACCTCGGCGGCTTCTTCCTCGGCCTGCTGCTCGGCCTGGTCGGCAGCGCCCTCGGCTTCGCCTGGACCCCGACCCACCGGCCCGCCCCGGCCCGCGCCGGCACGCCGCCGGACACCGTCGACACCTCGCCGGACACCGCCGGCTCCGGGACGGCCGCCGGCTCCGGGGCCGGCCACCCCGGCCCGGACGGCACCGACGCCGGCACCGACGCCGGCCGGCCGACGCTCGCCGACGAGCTGATGCCGGCGGACGGCGGGCACCCGCCCGATGCGGCGTACCGGGAGGGCCCGGCGGCAGCCCGCGACCCGCGTTACCTCGCGGTGGCGCTGGTGGTGCTGGGCCTGACCGCCGGCGGGCTGGTGGCCGCCCGACCGGAACCGGTGCGGGCCGCCCCGCCCCCGGCCGCGACCGCCTGCCCGTCGACGCCACCCACGAAGACCGCCAGCCCGCGCCCGTCGGCCAGCCACACCGTCGCCCCGTCGGCCACGCCGAGCGCCGACCCGGCCCCGACAGCCACCGCCGGCGGCAACATCCTCACCGACCTCCTGCACGGCATCGGTGACCTGCTCACCGGTGGCGGGAAGAACGAGCCGAGCGCCGCCCCGTCACCGAGCGCCAGCGCGACACCGGGCCCGAAGGCGACGCCCACCGCCCGGCCGACACCGACCGCCACCCGTTCCGGCGCCACCTGCACCCCCGGGAGGCCCACCCGGCCCGGCACGGTGCGACCGGGCCGGCTGCTGCCGAGGATCGCCCCCGAACCGGGGCAGCCGAGGGTGGCCCGGCGGCCGTCCAAGCTCACCGGTTCCACGGTCACCATGACCGGCCTGCGGTTCGAGGGGATCGTCGACCTGCCGACCTCGGACGGCCCGCTGGAGGCGTTGAAGTTCAGCATGGACAAGGCGGTGACCGCCGACTTCACGCTGGTCGCGGACGGGCCGGCCGGCCGCCACCAGCAGTACGTCACCGACGAGCTGACCGTGCAGGGTGACGTGGCCTTCTACGCCACCCGGTTCGTCGGCCGGCTGCTCGGCATCAAGATCACGCTCACGCCGGACCTGCCGTTCCCGGACGGCATCCCGATCACCTCGCCGATCCCGATCACCTTCACCGATCCGGCGATCGACCTGGCGTTCGTCGACTCCGACACGCTGACCGCCAAGCCGTCGCTGGCGCTCAGCGTCCCCTGACCTCCGTCCCACCACCAGGTGCGCCGGGGGCGGGCACCCGCCCGCCCCCGGCCCACCCAGCGCAGCGGCGGCCCATCCGGTTCAAGCCCGGCGCAGCGGCCCGGCCCATCCAGCTCCAGCCCGGTGCGGCGGCCCGGCTCAGAGGCGGGCCAGCGCCCGGCGCAGCGGGTCGAGCCCGAGCGAACCCAGGTCGAGCGCCTGCCGGTGGAACTCCTTGAGGTCGAAGTCGGCGCCCTTGCGGGCCTTCGCCTCCTCCCGGGCCTGGAGCCAGATCCGCTCGCCCACCTTGTACGACGGAGCCTGCCCCGGCCAGCCCAGGTAGCGGTTCAGCTCGAAGCGCAGGTTCTCGTCCGGCACCCGGCAGTGCGCCCGCATGAACTCCCAACCCAGCTCCGGGGTCCACCGCTCACCCGGGTGGAAGCCGAACGGGTTGTCCCTCGGGATCTCCAGCTCCAGGTGCATGCCGATGTCGACGATCACCCGGGCGGCCCGGAACGCCTGCCCGTCCAGCATGCCCAGCTTGTCGCCCGGGTCCTCCAGGTAGCCCAGGTCGTCCATCAGCCGCTCCGAGTACAGCGCCCAGCCCTCGCCGTGCCCGGAGACCCAGCAGAGCAGCCGCTGCCAGCGGTTGAGCAGCTCCGCCCGGACCGCCGTCTGGGCGACCTGGAGGTGATGGCCGGGGACGCCCTCGTGGTAGACGGTGGTCACCTCACGCCAGGTGGAGAAGTCGGTGATGCCCTGCGGCACCGCCCACCACATCCGCCCCGGGCGGGAGAAGTCCTCGCTCGGCCCGGTGTAGTAGATCGCGCCGTCGCTGGTCGGGGCGAGGCAGCACTCGATCCGGCGGACCTGCTCCGGGATGTCGAAGTGGGTGCCGTGCAGCTCGCCGATCGCCTTGTCGGCCAGCGCCTGCATCCAGTCCCGGAACGCCTCCTTGCCCTGGATGGTCCGCGCCGGGTCGGCATCCAGGGCGGCCACGGCCTCGTCGACGGTGGCACCCGGACCGACGATGCGGCCCGCCACCACCCGCATCTCGGCCTCCAGCCGGGCCAGCTCCGCGAAACCCCAGGCGTACGTCTCGTCCAGGTCGACCTTCGCGCCGAGGAAGTACTGCGAGGCCAGCTCGTACCGCTCGCGGCCGGCGGCCTGCTTGTCCCGACCGTGCGGGGCCAACTCGTTGCGGAGGAACTGGCCGAACTCGGCGGTCGCCGCGGTCGCCGCCGCCGCACCCCGGCGCAGCTCCGCGCCGAGCGTGCCGTCGGCACCCAGCCGCTGCACCAGACCGTGGAAGAAGTTGTCGCCGTCCGGGTCGGTCCAGACGTCGCACTGCTTGGCCACCTCGACCAACTGCACCTTGGAGCTGACCCGGCCCGCCGCGGCGGCCTCCCGCAGGGTGGTCTTGTAGCCCTCCAGCGTGCCGGCGAAGCGGTTGAGCCGGGCCGCGACGTCGGCCTGCGCCTGCTCGCCCTCGGTCGGCATCAGGTCGAAGACCATCCGGATCTCGTGCAGCCCGCTGGCGATGACGTTCACCTCGCTGGTGACCTCACCGGCGTCGTAGCGGGCCAGGTCCAGGCCGAGGCGTTCCTGCATGGCCTCCTTGGCGGTCCGCTCCGCCTCGGACTCCGGCTCGGTCACCTCCAGGTCGGCGAGGGTGCGCCGGGTCAGTTCCGCCCGCGCCTCGTAGCCGGCGGGCGAGAGGTCGTCGAGCTGGTCGTCGTAGCCGGCGATGCCGACGTAGGTGGCGCCGGTCGGGCTCAGCGGTGCCCAGTCGGCCACGTACCGGTTCGCGAGGTCATCGATTCGTCCCACGCTGCGACCCTACGTGACCGCCCGGCGTGGTTGTCGACCGCGTTTGTCGTGTTCAGGGCAGCAACCGGGCCGGGGCGAAGTCGATCGGGAAGGGAGCCCGGGCCCGCAGCCGTTGCCCGCCGACCGCCCGACCCACGACGGCGTAGCCCGCACCGGCGTCCCGGGTGAGCAGCGTCGCCGTCGTCCGCTGGGGTCGCCGGTCCAGCTCCACCCGCAGGAACCAGGGCACACCCCCCGCCGCGCAGCGGCGACGGCGGTCCACCGGGTCCCGGCGCTCGCCAGGCCGGACGAACTCCACCGCCATCGTGCACAGCGCGGCCGGCACCCAGCGTTCCTGGTCGTCGGTCGCCGGAAGGGCGTGCAGGACGGTCACGTCCGGCTGGATCCAGCAGGTCGGTGTGAAGGTCAGGTTGACCCGGCCGAACACGTGCCGCCCGGCCGCCTCGGCCGCCGGGACGAACGCGCTGGCCAGGGTCGCCGTCGCGACACTCTCGATGGCCGGCGGGAACGGGGTGACCACCAGCCGCCCGTCGAGGCACTCGTGGCGGGCCCCGGCCAGCGCGCCGACCGGCAGGTGGCGTTCCGCGCGCTGGATCGTCCATCGGGAGTCCGGGTCGACCGTCGGGTCGGAACGGCGCGTCACGAGCTTCAACCGGGGACACCTCCGGGCTGGTCAACGAGCCGGCCGCGGTCACGTTCCGCGCCACCGCCGGGGTGCGCCGTGACCCTGACCACGGGGTCCGGAAAACGCGCGACTTCGTCGTACCGCTGGGGCAGAGTGCAAGGGGTGACCTCGCACACCACTCCTGACCGGGCAGCGCTGGGTAGCTGGCTGCCGGGCTTCCTCGCCCTCGCCGCGATCTGGGGTTCCAGTTTCCTGTTCATCAAGGTCGGCATCGAGGAGCTGCACCCGCTGCACCTCACCCTCTACCGGGTGGCCACCGGCGCGGCCACCCTGCTGGTGGTGCTCGTGCTGCTCCGCGACCGGCTGCCCCGCGAGCCCCGGGTCTGGGCGCACCTGGTGGTGGTCGCGGCGTTCGGCGTGGCGATCCCGTTCACCCTCTTCGGCTTCGGTGAGCAGCGGGTCGAGTCGATGCTGGCCGGCATCTGGAACGCCACCACCCCGCTGATCGTGCTGCCGCTGGCGGTGCTGGCCTTCCGTACCGAGCGGCTGACCACGCGGTCGGCCGTCGGGCTGGGGCTGGGCTTCCTCGGCGTACTGGTGGTGCTCGGTGTCTGGGAGGGCGTCGGTGGCGCGCACTTCACCGGCCAGTTGATGTGCCTCGGCGCGGCGGCCTGCTACGGCGTGGCCATCCCGTACCAGAAGAAGTTCATCGCCGGCAGCTCCCACTCCGGCCTGTCCCTGTCGGCGGCGCAGCTACTGGTCGCCACGGCGCAGCTCGCGATCGTCGCGCCGCTGGTGGCCGGGGCGCCACCGGTGCCGACCGGCCTGTCGCTGCCGGTCGTCGCCAGCGTGTTGGCGCTGGGCGCGCTCGGCACCGGGCTGGCCTTCGTGATCAACCTGCGCAACATCCGGCTGGCCGGGGCGAGCACCGCCTCCACCGTGACCTACCTGGTGCCGATCTTCGCGGTGCTGATCGGCGCGGTGGTGCTCGGCGAGCGGCTGAACTGGCACCAGCCGGTCGGCGCGCTGATCGTGCTGCTCGGGGTCGCGGTGGCGCAGGGTGTGGTCGGCCGGCGTCGTCCGGGTACGGCCGTCGCCGGTGTGCCCGCCGTCCCGGCGGCGGAGCCCGCAGCCCGCTGACCCGCCCACCCGCCGGTGGATCCGGCGGTCGGACGGTCAGGAGCGGGTACGGGTCCACTCCAGCAGCCGCTCCGCCGGCCAGGTGTTGACCACCCGGTCGGCGGGTACGCCGCACAGCGCCGCCCGTTCACAGCCGAACCGCTGCCAGTCGAGCTGCCCGGGGGCGTGCGCGTCGGTGTCGACGGCGAACCGGCAGCCGGCCTCCAGGGCTTGCCGGATCAGCCGCTTCGGCGGGTCCTGCCGCTCCGGCCGGGAGTTGATCTCGACGGCCACGTCGTGCTCCGCGCAGGCGGCGAAGACCGCGTCCGCGTCGAAGTCGCTCTCCTTGCGGGTACGCGCCCGGTGCCCCCGGTCGCCCGGCCCGGTCACCCCGGCCGGCCGGGACGACACCATCCGGCCGGTGCAGTGGCCCAGGATGTCCAGGTGCGGGTTGCCGATCGCGGTGAGCATCCGTCGGGTCATCCGCGCCCGTTCGTCGCCCAGCCCGCTGTGCACCGAGCCGACCACCACGTCCAGCCGGGCCAGCAGCTCCTCGTCCTGGTCCAGCGAGCCGTCGGCGAGGATGTCCACCTCGATCCCGGTGAGGATGCGGAAACCCTCGGGCAGCGCCGCGTTCACCGCCGCCACGTGGTCGAGCTGCCGGCGCAGCCGGTCGGCGGTGAGGCCCCGGGCCACCTTCAGCCGGGGCGAGTGGTCGGTCAGCACCAGGTACTCGTGACCCAGCTCGACGGCGGCGAGCGCCATCTCCTCGATCGGCGACCCGCCGTCGGACCAGTCCGAGTGGGTGTGGCAGTCGCCGCGCAGCGCCGCCCGCAGCGCGCCGGCCGCCTCGCCGAGATCGGTGCCCTCGGTGGCGACCAGCCGGCGCAGGTAGACCGGCTCCTCGCCGGCCAGCGACTCGGCGACGCACCGGGCGGTGACGTCGCCCACCCCGGGCAGCTCGGTGAGCGTCCCGGCGCGGGCCCGCTCGGTCACCTCCCGCGTCGGCAGCGCGGCGAGGGCCGTGGCCGCCGAGCGGAACGCGCGTACCCGGTAGGTGGCCTCGTTGGCCCGCTCCAACAGGAACGCGATCCGGCGCAGGTCGGCGACGGGATCTCTGGCGCTCATGGGATGCAACCTACGCGCCCGCGCCGCCGGTCGGGGGACGACCGGCGGCGCGGGTGGGTGATGGTACGTCGGATCAGGAGTACGGCAGCCGCACTACCGACTGGTTGCCGATGCCGAGGGTGGACGGGTTGACCCCGATCGCCGACCAGACCTCCACCTGCACCGTGCCGTTGGACAGGTTGCCCAGCGTGCCGACGCCGGCGACCAGGCCGGCGCCCTGCGTGTAGTGCTCGTAGCCGGGCACCGGGTCGGTGGCGAAGTACCGGTACGTCTCCACCCGGTCGAAGGTGCCGTCACCGGTCAGGTCGTAGGAGACCCGGGCCTGCACCCCGTTGCCGACCGACTGGCCGGCGTCGAGGAACAGGTCGAAGCCGGTCTGCCCCCCGGCGTACGCCAGGTTCAGCCCCCGCGCGGTGAACACCACCGGGTTGTACGGGGTGCCGTCGTGGTTGCCGCCACCGCTGCCGGGCACCGTCGCCGTCGCCGCGCTGCCGGCCGTCCCGAGCCCGCCGCCGGGCAGCAGGTACCGGGTCGGTGAGCCGGCCGGTGGCGTGGTCGGCGTCGGGCTGGGGCTGGTCGGGGTGGGGCTCGGGCTGGTCGGCGTCGGCGTCGGCGACTGCGTCGAGGTCGGGGTGGGGGTCGGGCCGCCGCTGGCGTTGCCGCCGCTCCAGGTGTACGCCCCGGTGGTGGCGGTCTTCCCGGCGGCCACGGTGAGGCTGGTGCCGTCGGAGAAACGCACCGTCAGCGGTGCGGCGGTGATGTTGCTGGCCACGTAGGTGCGGGCGCCGCCCCGGTTGAACACGGCGGCCAGCGGGTGGTTGGCGGTGACCGTGGTGTCGACCTGACCGAGGGCGGCCAGGTTGCGGATCCAGTGGAAGGTGTGCGCCCGGCTCTCGCCCTCCTCCGGGGTGTAGCCGGGGTTGGCCCGGAGCTTGGCCAGCGCCGCGTCCGGGTCGCCGAGAGCGAGGAACTGCCAGAGGACGTCCTGCCACACGGTCGGCTCGCCGCCGTTGTTGCGGACCAGTTCGGCGTAGTTCGTCTTGTTGTACGCCGGGCGGTAGCCCAGGTACAGGTGGCCGCCGGTGACCGGGAGCATGTTGATGCCCTGGATCATCTCCGGCTCGGCGCTGAACCAGGTGGAGTACGCCCCGCCGTCACCCCAGACCATGCCGACCGTGGAGTGCCCGAACGCGGTGGGGAAGTTCTCGTCGTCGACGTCGAACCAGTACTCCTGGATCGCCGCGGCCTGGGTGGTGTAGATGAAGACCCCGGCGTCCCGTACCGCCGTGTTGCCGGTGGCCTGGCCCCACTGGATCAGCGCGTTGGCGAAGTTCATCCCCTCGGACGAGGACTCCTGGTTGTTGCCGGCGTTGAACGAGCCGTGGCCGGCGGCCCAGTCGTGGCCGGCGTAGATGTCGAAGTCGCGCAGGTAGGGGAAGCGGGTGTCGTCCCGGCTGTAGTTGTTGGCGTCCCGGATGAGCAGGTCGACCATGCCGCCGTACTGGTTCTGGCTGGCCCAGGTGGGGTCGAACTTGGCCAGCGTCGCCGCCGCCGCGATGAAGTACCCGTAGTGGAAGTGGTGGTCGTTGAGTTCCTGGTCGGACCCGTACGACGCCGGGTAGCCGATCAGGGTGCCCCAGTTGCGGTCGTAGTAGAAGACCCGGGCGGTCTTGCCCGGCGAGGCGGTGAACCAGTCGGTCAGCGTGCTGCGGATGGCGTTCAGCGCGGCGGTGCGGGTCTCGGTGTCGCCCACCTGGTCGGCGATCTCGGCGATCCGGGCGGCCCGGCCGAGGCCCTTGCCGGTCCAGTAGGTGTCCCCGCCACGCTGGTCCATCGGGTTGCCGCGCACCGCGGCGAGCTGGTCCCGGAGCTGGGTCAGGTCGGCCCCGGAGCCGGTGCCGACGGCGGGCAGCTCCGGCAGTACGCCGTGGAACTTCATCGCGGTGCGGAAGGCGGTCACGCCGGCCAGCACCTTCATCCGGCCCCGCGCCGACGGGTAGGTCGCGGTGAGCGGCGTGCTGCCGGCCAGCGCCTTCCACTGGTGCGGGTAGAGGCTGACCACGGTCTGGGTGGCGGTGCCCTCCCGGGGCGTGGTGGTGAACGAGTACGTGGTGTTCACGGTGCTGGTCGCCGGGTCGTAGGTGTAGCCGACCCGGGTGCCGGTGACGTGCGCGTGGGCGTACCGGCCGTAGCTGGTGGCGAGTTCGGCGCGGGCGGTGGCGTCGGTGGTGGGGGGCAGCAGGGCGACCGAGAAGTAGCCCTTGCCGGCCAGCGTGGAGGTGATCCGTCCGTTCGCGACGGTCCAGCTCGCCCCGGTCGGGGCGAAGGCGACGTAGTCGTGGCCCCGGACGGTGAAGCCGATGGTGGCGCCGCTGTTGGACCAGACCGTGGCGCTGCCCCCGGTCGGGTTGATCTGCGCGTCGCCGCCGGTGGCCTGGAAGTAGGCGAACGGCAGGCCGTGCCCGATGGTGGCCCGCAGGGTCCGGACGCCGTCGCTCCAGTACGGGGTGACCGTCCAGTCGGACCAGCCGTCGACCTTGACGACCGGGACGCCGAGCGCGGCGACGCCGACCCGGATGTCCTCGGCGTAGGCGTACTTGTACTCGCCGACCCCGGTCGGGGTGCCGCTGACGGTGGCGGTGGACGGCGCCGAGAAGCCCAACCCGTCGCCGAACGTCTGGTACGACAGCGGATGGGCGTGCAGCGGCTCGCTGTACGCGCAGTTGGTCTTCTTCCACAGCAGGGACGACCACCAGTCGTTGGTGGGGACCGGCCCGGCCGGGGCGTTGGCGGTGGCGAACTGGCGGGGGTTGGTGGAGAGGGTGCCGCAGCCGGTGGGCAGCGGGCCGACCGGGTCGGTGGTGTAGCTGCCGGCGCCGACGGCGGCGGCCTCGGCGGGGGTGCCGGCGGTGGTGAGGGTGAGGCCGCCGACGAGGACGGCCAGCGCGGTGGTGGTGGCGAGCACCCAGGGGGTGCGGCGGTGGGGTGCGGGGGGTGTCATCGTGCCTCCTCCGCGCGACCCGAACCGGTCGGATCGGCTGGCGCGGTTCGTCGGAATTCCGGAGGTTAGTTCGCTGAGAGAGCGCTCTCTCCAGCGGACGCTAACCGACGAGCAAGACCCACGTCAATGTGTCCATCGGATGACACACCCGTTACCCGCCCCCGGACCTGCCGTGCGACCCATGTTCTCCGGCCACTCCGGCCGCTGCCCGGCCCCGGCTCTCGGGCCCATCCCGGCCGCTGCCCGGCCCCGGTTCTTTGGCCATCCCGGCCGTCGCCCGGCCCGGGTTTCCCGGCCACCCCGGCGGGCAGTTCAGCCCGCGTTCGACGTGCCCTTCGGTGCCCGTGGGCAGCCGTTCTTGCGCTCCCAGGCGGCCACCGCCGCGACCGGCGACCGGTTGCCCTTCCCGCGCCACGAGTCCAGGTACCCCGCCGGCCAGACCACCCCCCGCCGGATCCACCAGTCGTCGTGCCCGGTGCATTTCGGCGACAGTCCGAAGTGCAGGTGGCAGACGTTGTTCGCATTCCCCGTCCGGCCCACCTCGCCGAGCTGCCGACCGGCCCGCACCCGGACCCCCGCGTCGATCCCCGCACTGATCACGCTCAGGTGCGACCCGTAGTACCGCACCCCGTCGTCGCCCAGCAGCGAGACCGACAACCCACCGTTGTACGGCCCCAGCGGCCCCCGCTTGTCGAACCGGTCCACCCGGCTCACCTCCAGGACCGTCCCGTCGGTGACCGCCACCACCGGCTCCCCGCAGTCGGCGAAGATGTCCGTGCCCGGGTAGCCCGAGTGCGTCGGTTGGTAGGCGACGTTCGCCGCCCGTACCGGGAAGACCCGGCGTAGGGCGGCCGGGTCCGGCGCGGGCGACGGCGTCCCCGTCGGTGCCGCCGGCTGGTCGGCGGTCGTCACGCCGCTCGGGCTGTCCCAGACCGGCGCCGAGGCCGGCCGCCCGCCGGTCCCGCAGCCACCCAGCAGCGCCGCCGCGAGCAGCAGGACGGGGTACGCCGGACGCGGGCGACGTAGGTCGGACGATCGGGAGGACATCCGGACATCCTGGCAGACGGATACGGTGGAGGGCGCGCCGACAGCAGCGCCGGACCGGCCCGTTGCCCGATCCGGGTGACCTGCCGGCGGCACCAGGAAACGGCCGACCTGGGCGCCGGTAGCCCGGGGCCCGCCGCCGGTCCGCCGGCCCACCCGGCGCGGCGCCGGCCCGGAGAGGGGGAGCAGTGACGACGGTGAACGGCCAGCCCGGCCACCCGGGTGGACCCGCGCAGCTACCGCACATCCCGTCCGGCCTGTTCCCCTCCGGTCCGCCGCGCCGGCCCACCTGGCGGGAACCGCACCCGATCACCGGTGCCGGGGTGGCCGCGGGCGGTGCGCTGGCCGCCGCCTGGCTGCTGCTCTTCGGCCTGCTCGGCCGGGACGTCCCCGGCTATGCCTGGTGGACCGTGGTCGCCGGGGCGGTCGCCTGGCTCGCCGCGCTGACCCTGGTCCGGTACGGCGACCGGGGGGTCGCCACCGGCGTCGCCATCGTCACCGGGGGTGGCTGGAGCATCGCGTTCGCGATCGTCGTGGTGCGCTGGGCGACCAGCGCCGACTGGCCGATGTGGTGACCCTGGGTCGTTGCGCGGCTCCGTTTCGCGCCCCGTCTTGACGTACCCGCTGCGACTGGGGACGCTCTTCGTATGGCCTGGACCACCCCGCGGCTCGACTCCGAGCGGAGCCGCCGCCGCCTGCAGATTCTCGCCGAGCTGGCGGGAGCCCGCGCGGTACGACAGCGGGAACGGCCGCAGCGGGAACGCACCGAGCGGTTGCGCCAGCTCATCGCCACCCGTCGCCGCGTCGCAGGCTGACGACTTTCCCCGATTGACCGCTCCTTCGGGGCGTTGACCGGTCGCCTGCCGACCCGACCGGTTAACGTGCACGCGTAACGAGTCGGCGTGCTGTGCCGAGGCCATTGGGGGGACCGTGTCGTACTTCGCTGCCGCCGTGGTGCGCGACGAGGGCGGCTGGAACGCCGCCGAGGTGAACCTGCGGGGCACCACCGACCTCGACGAGGTCGCCGAGCGACTGCGTGACGTCGAACCGGACGCCGACCTGTCGCTGCTCTTCGTCGAGGCCGACGACGCCTACCTGGTGATCCTGCGTCTGGACGAGGGGGAGGACCTGCGGGTCTTCGGCTCCGACTCGGCGTACGCCGAGGAGTCCCGGCTGGGGGCGCTGCTGGTCGGCGACCTCAAGACCTCGGTGACCGGCCTGGACGACGTCGACGAGCCACCGTCGGCCACCTCCAGCGGCGACGAGGAGAGCGAACAGCCGGCGGTGGACCCGGAGGCCGACCCGGTGGGCGACGCCGACATCCTCGCCGACCTGGGCATCTCCGCCCAGCGCCTGCTCCGGCTCAGCGCCCACGAGGGAATGCTCCCGGCCGACGTCACCGCCGAGGTGTGCGAGGTGCTGGGCTGCGTCGACGAGGTCGAGGAGCTGCGTGAGGTCTGACCCTCCACCGGCTCCCGGCGGAGCGGCCCCGGAGGGTGACGGGTCCTCCCCGACCCCCACTGGTTCCCCCCGTACGGGTGGCGCACCGGTGGATGGGTCGGCGGGTGGCGGGCCGGCCCTGGCCGGTGGGGGTTCACCGTCGACGGGTGCCGTCGAGCCGGTCGACGCGACCGATCCGGCCCTGGGGACCGTACGACCGGGTCAGCCCACTCCCGGCGCGGCCGGACGGGTCGGCCCCGGCGCGGCGGAGGGCCTGGCCGACCCCGGGTCCGCCGGCCGCCGGCAGCGGCACGAACTGTGGATGCGCCGCGCGTTGGAGATCGCCGTCACCGGCCCGGCACCGGCCGAGGCGGTCGATCGCTCTGCCGGGTTCGGCGCGGTCGGCGGCTCTGCTGGGGCCGGCAATGTCGGCGGCTCTGCCAGGGTCGACGCGGTCGGCGGCTCTGCCGCGCCCAGTGGCTCTGCCGTACGCAGCAGGGTCGGCGGGATCGGCGACGTTGCTGCGGCGGCCGGTGGGGTCGGCGCGGCTGCTGGGGGTGACCTGGCGGTCGAGGATGTGCCGGTGGGCGCGGTGGTCTACGGCCCGGACGGCACCGAGCTGGCCGTCGGACGCAACGAACGGGAGCTGACCGGGGACCCGACCGCCCACGCCGAGGTGGTGGCGCTGCGCCGGGCCGCCGAACGGCTGGGCCGCTGGCGGCTGGACGACTGCACCCTGGTGGTGACGCTGGAGCCGTGCACGATGTGCGCCGGCGCCCTGGTGTTGGCCCGGATCTCCACCGTCGTCTTCGGTGCCTGGGAACCCAAGACCGGCGCCGCCGGCTCGCTCTGGGACGTCCTCCGCGACCGCCGCCTCAACCACCGTCCCGAGGTCTACGGCGGGGTGTTGGAGCTGGAGAACGCCGCCGTTCTCCGCGCCTTCTTCCGCTGACCCATCCCATTTCGCTGACTCATACCCGGCCGCCCTGCCTGACCGCCCCGCCCGGCCCGGCCGCCCCGCCTGACCGCCCGGCCCGGCCGCCCCGCCTGACCGCCCGGCCCGGCCGCCCGCCTGACCGCCCGCCCGGCTGCCCCGCCTGGCCGCCTGGCCCCGCCTGGGCGGCCTGGAGGTGGTCCTGGGATGGCCTTCAGGGTGCTCGCGCGTCTCATGATCGCGCTCGATCATGGATGTAGCGGCCTCACGGGGCGTGGGACACCACTACATCCAGGATCGAGCGCGATCTTGCTGGCTGCACCGGGCGACCGGAAAGGGTCGGGGTGGAGTGGCCGGTCGACCGGAGGGGTCGAGGGCGGGGTGGCCGGGCGATCGGAAGGGGACGGGGTGGAGTGGCCGGTCGACCGGAAACCCCGCCGTCGTCGGCGCCAACACCACCACCCGGGACCGGGTCAGGGCCGGTCGGACCCGAATAGGGCGGAGTGGGCCGGGCTGGGTTGGATGCGCCGGTGCGGTGCGGTGCGGTGCGGTGCGGTGCGGTGCGGTGCGGCGTGGTGCGGTGCGGCGTGGGCCGGCCGGGTTGGAGCCGTGGGATGCGGCGGGTCGCGGTGTCCCTTGGGTGGGGCGCCGCGACCCGCCACAGGTCGGGAAACAGGGTCAGGCGATGGCGGTGTCCAGGGCGATCTCGACCATCTGGCCGAACGTCTGC
Organism: Micromonospora sp. NPDC092111; assembly: GCF_044755745.1. Lineage (NCBI taxonomy): Bacteria > Bacillati > Actinomycetota > Actinomycetes > Micromonosporales > Micromonosporaceae > Micromonospora > Micromonospora sp. NPDC092111. The sequence continues at coordinate 43,937 of NZ_JBIVRQ010000022.1, read as the reverse complement.
TCGCGCTCCTGGGAGGTGGTCTTCTCGCCGGTCTTGATGTGGTCGCTGACGGTGAGGATGGTCAGCGCGCGGGCCTTGAACCTCGCGGCGATCGTGTAGAGCGCCGCGGACTCCATCTCGACCGCCAGCACGCCGTAGTCGGCGAGCGTGTCGTAGAGGTCCGGCCGGTCGGTGTAGAAGGCGTCGGCGGCCAGGATCGGCCCGACCCGCATGTTGATGCCGCGCCGCTCGGCCACCTCCACCGAGGTACGCAGCAGCCCGAAGTCGGCGACGGGGGCGTAGTCGATCAGCCCGTCGAAGCGCATCCGGTTCATGTTCGAGTCGGTCGACGAGCCGATCGCCGCGACCACGTCACGGAGTTGGAGGTCCTCGGTGAGGGCGCCGCAGGAGCCGACCCGGATCAGGGTCTGCACGCCGTACTCGTTGATCAGTTCGTGGGCGTAGATGGAGGCGGACGGCATGCCCATGCCGGAGCCCTGGACAGAGACGTCGACCCCGTTCCAGCGGCCGGTGAAGCCCAACATGCCCCGAACCGTCGAGTAGCACGTGGCGTCCTCGAGGTAGGTCTCCGCGATCCACTTGGCCCGCAGCGGGTCGCCCGGCATCAGGACCCGCTCGGCGATCTCGCCCGGCTTCGCGCCGATGTGCGTACTCATGGCAAAGATCCTGCCAGGCCGGCTGCGCGGATACCGGTTCGGCATCCAGACCGGCGGTCCTGTACCCTCGTCGGCGGTGGCGTGTCCGAGTGGCCTAAGGAGCACGCCTCGAAAGCGTGTGAGGGTTTACGCCCTCCGCGGGTTCAAATCCCGCCGCCACCGCTCGTGAACAGCGAGAACGCCCGGTCGATCCGTGAGGTCGGCCGGGCGTTCCGCGTTCCGGTCCCAGTTCCGAAGAGCTGGCAGCGTGAGTGGCGGAGCGTGCCGGGCGTCATGCCACACCGGCCGCCCCGGAGCCGGTTAGTGTCCGCCAGCCAGCCAGCCAGCCAGCCAGCCAGCCAGCCAGCCAGCCAGCCCGCCCGCCAGCCCTGGTTGTGGGCGTGTGTCGCGGCAGTACCTCCCCGGAAGCGGCAGTTCATCGGCATGATCGGCGACGAGTCGACGCTGGCCGACCTGGCGCCTCCGAGGTGCACCGGAGACGCCCCGGCCCGGTCCGCATTCGTTGATCCACTCCGTTTCCCCGATGTGGCGGTGTCCCACTGCCCTGGATACCGCTATATCGGGGAAACGGAGTCGATCATGCGTGGGCTCGTGCCGCCGCCGGGCACTCCGACCCGGCGCCGGCCACCCCGCCGCGCTAAACGCAACGCATCGCGCTCTGCCGGCCCCGCGCCTCCGCACGTGCCCCACCGCTTTCGCGCACGTGTGCCGCACCGTTCTCGCGCACGTGTGCCGCACCGCCTGCGTTCACGTGCCGCGCCGCTTTCGCACGCGGTAGGCGGTGTCGGCGGGCCGCCCGGAGGCGTCCTGTGCCGCGCCGCTCCAGCACGTGCCGCACCGCTTTCGCGCACGTGCCGCACCGTCCTCGCACGCGTGGTAGGCGATGCCGGCGGGCCGCCCGGAAGAGTCCTGTGCCGTGCCGTGCCGTGCCCGCGCGTGCCGTGCCCGCGCGTGCCGTGCCGCGCCGCTTTCGTGCGTGCCGTGCCGCTTTCGTGCGTGCCGTGCCGTTCCCGCGTGTGTCGCGCCGTGCCCGCGCGTGCCGTGCCGTTCCCGCACGTGCCGTGCCGCTTCGCGGGCGTGTGCTCCACCGCCTCCGTGTACGGCCTCGCGACAGCCTGGCGGACGAGGCCGCACCGGTCCCTGGCCGGGTTGAGTTCAGGCTAGCCGCGCCCCTCGGGCGATGAGCGCCTGGATGCCGTCGAGGAGCAGGTCGAGCCCGAAGGTGAAGTCGGCGTCGTCGATCCACTCCCCGGCGATGCCGAACGCTTTCGCTCGTACGGCGGCGGTCAGTTCCGGGTAGTCGTCCGGGTCGAGGACCTGGGCGAGGATGTCGCCGTACTCGGCCAGGCCGGCGATGGAGTCGTCGGTGCCGGTGCCGGCCGTGCTGTTCAGGGCGTGGGCCATGGCAGCCTGCCGGGCGGCGTAGCCGGTGAGGGTGGTCGCGATGTTGATCCGTTCGCCGTGGCCGAGTCCGGTGTCGGCGAGCGCGGCGAGCGCGCGGTCGAGCCAGCGCAGCGACCGGGGTCCGGTGGGTGGGGCGTACTGGCCGAGGGTCAGGAGCCAGGGCCGGCTGAGCAGGAGGTCCCGGTTGGCCCGGGTCCAGTCGGTGAGGTAGGCGCGCCAGGTCCGCCCGTCGAGCGCCGGTGGTTCGGGGGTGGCGGCGTCCGCCATCACGAACAACAGTTCGTCCTTGCTGCCGACGTAGCGGTACAGCGACATTGTCGCCATCCCGACCTCAGTGGCGACGCTGCTCATCTTCACCCCCTCCAGGCCGTCGCGGTCGGCGATCCGGATCGCGGCGTCGACGATTCTGGCCAGGTCGAGGCTGGGTCGGGGGCCGTGTCTGGGGCTGGTCTCGCGGCCCCACATCCGGGCCACCACGGGGGGAAGCCGCTGTTCCGCCACGTTGCAGTCTCCTCGTTCTCCACCCGTGGGTCTTGCGCTCAACTCTAAAGGTCGGTAACTCTGCACCTCGTACGCTGTATCTCATACGCAGTTCGAGTTAGGGGTTGGTTGTGACTTCAGAGAGTCCAGTCAGACGTGTTCTGGACGTCGACGCGCTTCGCGGCTTCGCGCTGCTGGGGATCTTCGCCGTCAACGTCACCTTCATGGCCTCCGGCTACCCGGGGAACCTGGTCACCGACCCCGACTTCGGCTCCTGGTGGGACGACGCCGTCCGCACGTTCTCCTCGATCTTCTTCGACATGAAGTTCTACGTGCTCTTCTCGTTCCTCTTCGGGTACAGCTTCACCCTTCAGATGGAGGCGGCGAGTCGGGCCGGCGCGGCCTTCTCGGCGCGCATGCTCCGCCGGATCGGTGGCCTCTTCGTCATCGGCGTCCTGCACACCGTCTTCCTCTCCGGCGGCGACGTCCTCACCACGTACGCGGTGGCGTGTCTCGCGCTGTTCCTGCTGCACAGGGTGAAGGACCGTACGGCGATCTGGATCGCGGTGGCCCTCTACGCCCTCGTGCTGGCCAGCCTGGTCGCCAGCGCGTTCCTCGTGGACCGCTCGGTGTTCGTGCCCGGCGAGGCCGAGGCGCTGGCCAACGGTGAGGCGGCGACCCAGGCGATGCTCGGCGGGTGGGAGGCGAACATCAGTGGGCACCTCGCCGGCCTGCCGCTGCTGGTCCTCCAGGCGGTGACCCTCCAGGGCCCGACCGCGCTGGGTCTGTTCCTGCTCGGCATGGTCGCCGGACGTCGCCGGTGGCTGGCCCGGGTCTCCGGCAGCGAGCCGGTGCTGCGCCGGATCCAGTGGATCGGGTTCCCGGTCGGGCTGCTCGGGTCGGTCGTCTACGCCGCCAGTGGCGGCAACGGCAACACCCTCGGGGTCGCGGCGAGCGTCGCGACGGCACCGATGCTGACCGCCGCGTACGTGGCGACGCTGCTGCGGATCGTGCACAACCCGCGTACGACGGCGGTCCGGGCCGCGCTCGTGCCGGTCGGCCGGATGTCCCTCACCAACTACCTGGGCCAGTCGTTTGCCTGCCTGATCGCCTTCACCGGCCTCGGATTCGGGCTGGCCGGCACGTTCTCCCCGCTCGCACTCTTCGCCTTCGTGCTGGCGGTGTTCGTGGTCCAGGCGGTGCTGAGCGCACTCTGGCTGCGCCGGTTCCGCTACGGCCCGGTCGAGTGGGCGCTGCGCTGGGTCACGAACGCCCGTCGCCCGGCCTTCGTCGCCCCGTCCGCGGGTTGCCGACCGGAGGTGTCGGTCGTGCCGACGCCCGACGCCGACGCCGTACCCGGTGCGGCACTCCGTCAGCGGGAACGGCGCTGAACGGAACGCCATGGCCCGTGACGGCGCCGATCGGGCAGGCGATCCGTCCAGTTCGGCGCGTAACGTCCCGACAGCGCCACCTGGGCCCCTCGCGCGCCGTTGCGGCCCCTAAGCTTGCTCGGCACGTACTAGCGGATCTTGGCAGGGTGGGAGGTGGAGGTGCGCGTCAAGCAGATCGCCCGCCTCATGGTCGCGGCGCTCGGCGCGACATTCGTCGTCGTGTCGCCGCTCGGTTCCGGTGTGGCGTACGCCGAGAGCACGGTCGGGCTCGGCATCGAGACGTACTCGGCGATGGTCGTCGACCCGGCGCACGGGCGCCTGTTCTTCAGCCCCGGCCGCGGGGGTGCGGGCGTGCGGGTGACGGATCTGTCGGGCGGTTCGCAGACGACGATCCCGGGCCTGCCGGACGCCCACGGCATGGTGCTGAGCCCGGACGGCTCGACGCTGCACGTAGCGCTCCGCGAGGCGGGTGCCGTCGCCGCGATCGACACCACGACGCTGACCGAGACGGCTCGCTACAGCGTGGGTACCGGCACCTGTCCGACCTGGCTGGCGCCGGCCGGGGGCAAGCTCTATTTCGGCTACGGGTGCACGTTCGGTAAGGGCCTGCTGGGGTCGATCGACGTGCGTGGGGGTACGCCGGTGGTGGCCCTGGGGTTGCCGCTCGACGGCACCTTCACCGGGCCCCCGTTGCTGAGGAGCAGCCCGGCCGACCCGGACCTGCTCCTCGCGACGGACCGGTCCTCCGTCACGACCCCCTACTCGAGCAGGGCGACCCGGTACGACGTCTCGTCCGGCACGCCGTCGCTGGTGGCGTCCCTGCCCTGGGACGCCTGTACGGGCCTCCACGACGCCGCGCTGACGCCCGACGCGGGCAAGGTGATCCTGGGCTGCTCGTTCGTGAACGGCCGGACGGTGGCCGCGACCGCCCATGTCGCGTTCTCGACGACGGACCTGTCGGCGGCGGGCGAGTATCCGTCCGGCCGGTGGCCGACCGCCGTGACGACCTCCCCGAACGGTTCCTTCGTCATCGTCGGTTCCACCGACAGGGGGCAGGCGTCGGCGATCCGTGTCGAGCGACCGGACGGCACGCTGGTCCGCAGGTACGACCTCCCGCAGGGCAGTTACCTTGAGCGGCAGGGCCTCGCGGTCGGTGCCGACAACAGCACGCTCTACGCCGTCACCACCGACCAGGACGGGCGGAATCCGACCCTGCGTGTGCTGACGGACATCACCAGGACCGGTTCCACGCTCACGCTCTCCGCGCCGTCGACGAGCACCCACCGGCAGAAGGTCACGGTTACCGGCAGCCTGGCGTTCACCGGCGCGTCCGTGTCGACGCCGTGGACGCTGCGGGTGGCCCGGACGGATCTCACCGGAACCCACCCCCTGCCCGACGTGACGACCACGGCCACCGGGACGTTCTCCTTCTCCGACACCCCACGGTTCGCCGGGGCCAACACCTACACCGTCACCTTCCCCGGCGACGCCGTCTACCTGGGGACGAGCCAGTCCGTCACCGTGCAGGTCTCCTCGTTCAGCGCTGCGACGAGGCAGCAACCCACGACCACGGTCACGCCGCGACGGTGACCGCTGCCGGAGGGCGGAGCCCGGACTCGACCGGGTGACGCCCTCCGGTGTTCAGCAGGGGCTGTGGCCCTCGTCGAAGAGGCGGCGGGCCCACTCGGCGTACCCAGCGATGATCTTCCGGACGGTGACCCCGTCGTGCAGGAAGAGGTACGCGCGGTCGCCGCTGCGGGCAAGCAGCCCGTCGAACCGGTGGGTGCCCGGCGGCGCGGCCAGCGCGGTGGCGTCGGGATGTCGGGTACGGACCTCGTCGACCAGGGTGCCGACGGTGATCCCGTCCGGGGTGCTCATCGGGTCGTCCAGCCAGAGCAGCACCAGCCGGTCATCGACGAAGATCGGGCTGACCGCCTCGTGACCGGCCAGCACCGGGCCGCAGGAGTCGAGTTCCGGGCGCAGCACACCGCGCCGGGTCAGCTCCTGCTCGGTGTCGCCGAACTCGACGCCGCGCAGCCCGTCGAGGTCGACCACCTCGGTGTCGCCGACGGGTCGGGCCGGCACGGTCCACGCCGGTGGAGCGACGCCACTGCCGGCGATCGAGGCAGCGGCGAGCAGCATGGCAATAAAGGCAAATTGTCGCAATTTCATGGAATCCCCCAGTCCCCAACGGGACCGGGGCGTTCAGGTTGCTGGTCAACCGAAGATTGCTGCTCTTCCCATTCCTCAGCCAGCTCGTCCCAGTAGTCGGCGGTCAGCCCGCGCCGGCCGTGCGCGAGCCAGCCGCCGGTGTTCCGCTCCAGGTGCAACCCCAGCTCGGCGAACGGGTCCAGCCACCGGCCAGGCTCCGTGCCGAGCTGGACCAGCGCCGCGTTGATCGGCCACTGTGGACGCGGCAGCGTGAAGGCGTCGTCGAAGCGGGGACCCCAGCTCAGCCGGCCGCCGAGCCACACCGCCGCCGCCTGCCGCCCGGCGCCACCGGCGAACTCCGCCTCCAGGTACGCCACCGGCCCCCGCCGCGACCAGCACGCGAACAGCTCGACCAGGGCCGGCGAGAGGACCAGCTCGAACGGCTGCCCGACGGTCGGCTCCGCCGGATGGAAATCCGGCAGCGCGCCGGTCAGCTCCTCGACCAACTGCGGGGTCACCGGCAGCAACGCGAAGTCCTGACGCAGCGCGGCCAGCACCGCGTGGTCCAGGTCGGCGGTCTGCTCGCGCAGCAGCTCGACGTCCGCCACGACCGCGCTGAGCTGGTAACTCATCCGATCCCCCCGCCATCCACACCCTGTGGATGGAACATGTGTACGACGGGCCTGGTCGTCGTGACTGCCCGCACGGTACCCGTCGGGCCGCCTCCCGGAGGGGCCACTACGGGGGCGACTCAGACCATGCCGCCGTGCGGGCCGACCACGCGTCCGGCCTGCTGGCCCGGGGTGCGGTACCGGCGGACGCTCGACTGACTGCGGGAGTGATCCCGCCCGGCCGCCGTCCGCCGCCGACTGGCGGAGGCGCTTTGCCCGGATTTCAGGTCGGCGCGCTCGGGTGGCGACTGCGGTCTGTGCTGCTCGCCTGACCCTGTGCGACGCTACGGGAGTCTGAGGAGGCTCACCATGACGACAACGCCGGTTCCTGCTCCGAACACCACCCCGACGCAGGTCCGCTATCCGTGGCGGGCTACCGCCCGGACCGTCCTCGCCGCAGGCGTAGGCGCGTTGTCGCTGCTGCCGGTGGCCGCCGCGACCGCCGGAGTGGACACGGTGCCGGCGGTGGCTCAGGCCGTCGTCGTCGCCGGTGCGATCACCCGCGTCCTGGCCCTGCCGGGCGTCGAAGCCTGGATGGGTCGGTTCCTGCCGTGGTTGGCGTCCGCCCCGGCACCAGCGCCCGCGTCCGCGCCGGTGGCGGCGGTGCCATCCGAGTAACGGTCGTCGGCGCGGCGCGGCCGTGCGTCAGCGGCCGGCATCGACGGATACGACGTTTGTGGCCCCTGGTCAGGCCTTGAGACCCTGACCAGGGGTTTCGGCGGGCGGACGGCTCTCCTGTCTCCGGAGGGCGGGGCCGCTTGCGTGCTACACCGTGGGCCTGCCGCTGCCGGGGCAGGTACCCGGGCTCCCTTCGGCCTGGTGCGGCGGGCAGGGGTTGCCGGGGCGAGGGCCTACGCGCGCTCCGCAGACGGAGCACTGACTCTGAGGTGCCATTCGCGGACTCCTTGGGGGATCTGGTAGTCCGGATACGGGTCGGTCTCTGGCTCGCGTCGGTCCCCGGACGTCGCCGTGGACCGCAGGTAGATCACCGTCCGGTCGCGGCAGGTGATCCGTAGCGCGGACGGGGTCGGTTGTCCGTTCTCCGTCCAGCCGACGCCCGGGGTGGCGCACAGTTCCCAGCCAGCGACCGGCTCGGGCCGGGCGATGTCGAGGAGTTGGTGGGTGAACACGAGCAGCCGCCAGAAGCGCAGCCGCGGGGGCGGCATCTCGCCGAGCGGCAGGGGCTGGGCGTCCCGGGGCGGGACGGCCGCCCACAGCATCGAACTGGACCCGCTCTGGTGCCACAGCCGCACTCCCGCGGGGGATTGGCCGCCGGGCTCGGTGTCCCGGCCGTACCGCTGGATCGCGGTGACGTCCGGGTGCTCGGCGGCCTGGTAGAGGGCTTCCATGATGTCCAGGGCCTGGGGTACCTGCACGGGTGCTCTCCCGGTTCGGTTGGGGATCGTGGCAGCTCACGGGCCGGGTCAGTCTACCGGCGGGGCGGTGGGGCTCTGCTCCAGCGCAACGGGGTCACCTCCGGTCGTGTGGTGGGATCCAGCGGCCGCGGCCAACCGTCCGGAGGTAGGCGTAGGCGGACCTGGTCGCCTGGCACGGCCACCGCCAGTGGCACACCGGGCACCAGTCCCGCATGCCGGCCGGCGGCCAGTGATCGGTGATGATCACCCGTGCGGCCAGGATCAGTCGATCGCGCACCTGCTCCGGGGACGCGGTCACCGGTCTGGCCCGACGTAGCGGGCGTAGACGGTGAGCCGGCCGTCCACGCTGCGGCAGACCGCGTCGCGGCGGCTGGCCGGCGGCGGGTCCTCCCACCGGATCACGCCGGTCACCACGGGGCCCCCGCCGGCCGGGCTGGCCGGGCGGCACGGTACTCGTCCAGGGTGCGCCGCCAGGCCAACTGGGGACAGCCGGTGGGGGTGCACTGCCGGCAGACGCCGGGGGCATATGTGGTTTGCCCGGGGTTGTTGCGGTGCTGGTCCACGGTCAGGCCGGCGGCCATGACCAGCACTCTGGGGCTGGGGGACGAATCGTGGGGGATCAGGGTCACCGGTGCTGCCTCCTCGCCGTCGGGCGGGGGTCAGGGGCGGCCGGCCCCGTCCGGCAGCAGCCGCCCCCTCTTCCCCGTGGGCGGCGGCCGGTGCTCGATCACATCGCGTCTGGCCAGGATGGACACCACCGCCGTACCCGTCATCGCGACGTTACGGACGGTGCGCGGTGGTGAGGGGGACAGTCTGTCCCCCGGGCACAGTTACCAGTCCATGCCCATGGCGAGCGCCAGCTCGCGGGCATCCTCGCCGGTGGTGCCGGGCCTGCCGGACAGCTCGATCACCGACGACCGGGCGTACGGGTTGTGCCGCACCGTCTCGACGCTCTCCCGCAGCGCCCGGCCGAGTAGGTGCACGCCGGCGACGTCTTCGCGGGCGAGCAGGTGCGCCCGGGCGGCGTCGATCAGGTGTGCGGCCCGGCGGCTGCGCGATGGCAGCGCCCGGTAGTCGAGGGTGTCGGCGCGGCGTACGGCCTCGCCGGGGCGGCACAGGTCCGTCTCGACGGTCACCCCGTAGGCGTCGACCGCCGCCCGGCCGAACATCAGCCACGGGTGGGCGTACCCGTCGCCCAGGCGGTGGGCGGCGTCGGCGGCCGCGTCCCACGCCCGCCACGCCGGCCCGCTGCGGCCCGCCTTGGAGTGGCCCAGCGCGATGCCGAGCCGGAGCTGTCCCCAGCGTGCAAGCTGCTCCGGCCCGGTGCCGGAATCGATGAGACCGATGGCGTCGGTCAGCACGTGTTCGGCGGCGTCGAGCTGGTTCGCCGACCGGTAGACGTGCCCGTAGTACCAGGCTGCGGCGGCGATCGCGGCGGGGTCGTCGGCGTCCTGGGCTGCACCCATGGCCCGGTCGGCGGCGAGCCACACCAGCTCCGGGTAGGGCTGGTGGGCGCAGTACAACTGGGCGAGGTGGTAGACGCGGGCCAGGTCGACCAGCGCGGCCCGCCGGTCTGCGCCGTCGAGACGGCGGGTGGAGCGGCGGGCGTCGTCGAGCAGGCCGGGCAGCACTGCGGCAACAGCGGTCCGTTCGGCGCTCGACTGGTGCCAGAGTCTCCACGCCTGGTCGACGAGGCCCCGGAGTACGGGTGCGGAGGGTGGCTCGCCGACGGGCAGGATGGTGCGCTTCAGCGCGGCGGCGACCTCGTCGACGGCGGGGTGCCCGGTGCGGGTCACGGAGGCGACCGGGAGGGACTGGTCGCCGGTCAGGTCGGCGAGGTCGGTGATGTCGAGGACTTCGGCAAGGCGGAGCAGCATCGGTAGTCGAGGGGTGAGGAGCCGGCCGGTTTCGACGGCCTTGACCCAGTCGGCGCTCCGGCCGACCATTCCACCGAGGACGGCTCGGGTCTTCCCGGCGCGTTCGCGGTGGGCGCGGAGACTGGCTCCGAAGTTCGCGGTTGGTTCGGCCATGTCGGCTCCCCAGGTAGCGGCTGGGCGGCGGCCCGCCGCCGCTACAACCGGCAAGTCCGCCGCGACCGACGGTACTCCTGCCCGGTCAGATGCCGATCGTTGTCGTAGCCCTCGGCTGCCATCTGATCAATGCGGGTTGGCGCTGTCGCGCCGAGCCGGGTTGCGTCAGCGGCTGACGACCAGAGACAGCGGGAAGTTGGCCCGCCTGCGGGTGACGAGGGTGGTCCGCGAGAACGTCCGCCCCTACCCGGCCCTAAAGATCGTCAGGCCCGGTTGGAGAACCGGGCCTGACCTGCACCTTCATGCCTCTCAGCAGAGCGGAGGATACGAGATTCGAACTCGTGAGGGTTTTATCCCAACACGCTTTCCAAGCGTGCGCCCTAGGCCTCTAGGCGAATCCTCCGCGAGCCAGAATACAGGTCCCCGGCGGGTCGGCCACCCCACCACCCCCTGAAGATCCACCGGAGGTCGGGTAGGGTGGGCGGTACCTCCCGTGCGGCGGTATCTCGTGAACCTCCCCAGGGCCGGAAGGCAGCAAGGATAAGCGAGCTCTGCCGGGTGCACGGGAGGCCTTTTTGTCTCCGGGCGCCGGTACCGTACCTGCGGGTCAGGTCACGGGGTGGTGGGTGGTCACCCGCGCCCGACCGGCGCAGAATGGCTCGGTCGAGAGGAGGCGGGACGAGTGACGCTGGCGCTCTACCGCAAGTACCGGCCGCGCACCTTCGCCGAGGTCATCGGTCAGGAGCACGTCACCGAGCCGCTGTCGCAGGCGTTGCGCAGCGGGCGACTCAACCACGCGTACCTCTTCTCCGGTCCCCGGGGCTGCGGCAAGACCTCCAGCGCCCGGATCCTGGCCCGCTCGCTCAACTGCGAGCAGGGCCCCACCCCGGAGCCGTGCGGGCAGTGCGAGTCCTGTCGGTCGCTGGCCACCGACGGCGGGTCCATCGACGTGCTGGAGATCGACGCGGCCAGCCACGGCGGCGTCGACGACGCCCGCGAGCTGCGGGAGAAGGCGTTCTTCGCGCCGGCCCGCAGCCGGTTCAAGATCTACGTCATCGACGAGGCGCACATGGTCTCGTCGGCCGGCTTCAACGCCCTGCTCAAGCTGGTGGAGGAGCCCCCGGAGTACGTCAAGTTCATCTTCGCCACCACCGAGCCGGAGAAGGTCCTCGGCACGATCAAGTCGCGGACCCACCACTACCCGTTCCGGCTGATCCCACCGAAGGTGGTCCGCCCCTATCTGGAGCAGCTCTGCGAGGCGGAGGGGGTCGCGGTCGAGCCGGCGGTATTTCCGCTGGTGGTGCGCGCCGGGGGCGGCAGCATGCGGGACAGCCTCTCCGTACTCGACCAGCTCATCGCTGGTGCCGGCGCGGAGGGGGTCAGCTACCCCCGGGCCGCCGCGCTGCTCGGGGTCACCGACTCCGCGTTGATCGACGAGATGTGCGACGCGCTCGCCGCCGGGGACGGCGCGGCGGCGTACGCCACCGTCGACCGGGTGGCCGAGGCCGGGCACGACCCGCGCCGCTTCGCCGCCGACCTTCTCGAACGGCTGCGCGACCTGATCGTTCTCCAGCAGGTGCCGGACGCCGCCGCCAAGGGCCTGATCGACGGCCCGGCCGACCAGATCGAGCGGATGGCCGCCCAGGCCCAGCGGCTCGGCCCGGCCACCCTCTCCCGCTGCGCCGACATCGTGCACAACGGCCTGGTCGACATGCGCGGCACCACCGCGCCCCGGCTGCTGCTGGAGCTGATCTGCGCCCGGATGATGCTTCCCGGTGCCGACGACTCCACCGGCGGCCTGCTCCAGCGCCTGGAACGGATGGAGCGTCGGCTCACCCTGGGCGGCGTCGAGCTGCCGTCGGCCGCCGCCGGCTCCGCGCCGGTCGCCACCCAGTCCCAGGTACGCCCCGAGCCTCCCGCCCCGCCCGCGGCTGCCGCCGCGCCCCACCCGGAGACCGCCGGCACGCCGGCGGCTGCGGCCGCTTCTTCCGGGGTGGCCGCCGCGCGTGCCGCCGCTGCCGGTGCCCGCCCCGGGCCGTCGTCGGCGGCATCCGGGGCTGACCCGTCTGACCCGGCCCCGGCCGGTGCACCGGTCTCCGACGGTCCGGCGTCGGGTACCCCCGCGCGTCGTCCGGTGCCGGCGTCGGCGGTGCTGCCCGACCCGGCGACGCCCGCACCGCCCCGGCCGGGCAGCGCCCCGGCGGGCGCGCTCGACGCGGTCGCCGTACGCCGGGTATGGCCGGAGGTGGTCGGCAAGGTCAACCGGACCAACAAGCGGATCGCCGCCCTGATGCGGGACGCCGTCGTCCGGGACCTGGACGACGACACGCTGGTGCTGACGGTGAAGTCGTCGGTGCTGGCCAAGATGATGGCCGACCACGCCCGGGTGCTCACCGACGCGCTCTACGAGGAGTTGGGCGGGCGCTGGCAGATTCGCTGCGAGGTGGCCGGCGAGCGGGGCGGGGTGTCGCTCGGCGGCCCGCCCAGGCCATCGCGTCCGGCCGCCGCGCCCGCCGCCGACGGCCCGGCCGGTCCCGCCGACCCCGCCGGTGCCGACCTCGCTGCTCCCGCCGATGCCGGCGGCCCTGGCTCCGCCGGTCTGCCCGCTTCCGCCGGTCTGCCCGCTTCCGCTGGCTCCGCCGGTCCGCCGGCCGCCGCTGGCTCCGCCGCCGGCCTCCACGCTGTCGCTGGCTCCGACGCCGAGGTCCACGCTGTCGCTGGTTCCGCTGGTCCGCCCAATGGTGTGGCTGCCGGAGCGGCGGGTTCGGTCGACGGCGGTGCGCCCGGCACGGCTCGGCCGGCGGGTGCTGACGGTTGGGCCGATGCTGCTCCGGCCGGTGCCACCAACGGTGCCGCCGGCTGGCCCGACGGCGCGGTCGGCGGGGTGCCCGCTGGCGGGGCAGGCGGCGCGGCGGGTGCGCCCGCCGGGCAATCGGCCGGCGCCGCAGGCTCCACCGACCCGGGCGGCCCGTCCACCCGAGCTGATCATGGGGCCGGCCCGACCGGCGTGCGCGATCGCGGCCACGGGGCCGATCACGGCAACGGGGTCGATCACGGTAACGGAGCCGGCCCGGCCGCCGTACGCGATCATGGTCACCGGGCCGACCAGGGCCACCGGGCCGACCGGGGCGTCGGGTCCGGCCCGGCCGTCGCGGCCGGTGCGGCCGACGACGAGGAGTGGCCCGAGCCGGCTCGCCCCGGTGGGGGCGCGTCGGACGACTGGCCGGAGGCCGCCCGCCCGGGAGCCGCCGCGACCGCCGGCAACGCCGGGGAGTGGCCCGAGCCGGCTCGCCCAGGGGGCGCCACGGCCACCGCGACGGCGGCTCCGGTGGTACCCAGGCCGGACGGGCCGGCGGTGGCGCGGCAGGGCGGATCGCCCGGCACCGGCGGCGCGCCGGTCAGCACCGCGATCGCGGCGGCTCGGGCGGCGGCGGCAGCCGCCGCGGCCGGCACCACCAAGGGCCAGCGGCCCGCGCAGCCGGCCCGGAAGACCGCAGACGCCGACTGGGCCGGCGAACCGCCGTACGACCCGGACTACGACGGCCCGCAGCGCGGCGGTGGGCGGTCGCAGCCGGCGGCGGCCCCGACCCCGGCCTACGAGGGATTCGACCCGGGTGACGAGCCGCTGGACGAGGTGATCGACGAGCGGACCGCCCGGCAGTCCAGCGAGGAGCAGGCGGTGCAGTTGCTCCGCGAGGCGTTCGGCGCCGAGAAGATCGACGAGGTGGACGCGCGCTGACGCGCCGTTCCCCGGACCGGACCACCGGTCGCCCCCGACTAGGCTGGGCGCGGCCGAGCAGACGAGTGCGAGAAGGAGCCATCCGTGCGCCCAGGTGGACAGCCGAACATGCAGCAGATGCTGAAGCAGGCGCAGAAGATGCAGCAGCAGATCGCCAAGGCGCAGGCCGAACTGGCCGAGGCCGAGCTGACCGGGACCGCCGGTGGTGGCCTGGTCACCGCGACCCTCTCCGGTGCCGGTGAGGTCAAGAGCATCAGGATCGACCCGAAGGCGGTCGACCCGGAGGACGTCGAGACCCTGGAGGACCTGGTCGTCGCGGCCCTGCACAACGCCGCCGAGGCGGTCCGGGAGCTGACCGACAAGAAGATGGGCCCGGTGGCCGGCGGCATGGGCGGCCTCGGCCTGCCCGGATTCTGATCCGAGATGTACGAGGGTGCCATCCAGGACCTGATCGACGAACTGGGACGGCTGCCGGGCGTCGGCCCGAAGAGCGCCCAACGGATCGCGTTCCACGTCCTGTCGGCGGACCCTGCCGACGTCAACCGGCTGGCCGGTGCGCTGCGCAAGGTTAAGGACCTGGTCCGATTCTGCACCACCTGCTTCAACGTCGCCGAGTCGGAGCAGTGCCGGATCTGCCGCGACCCGCGCCGCACCGACGAGGTGATCTGCGTGGTCGAGGAACCCAAGGACGTGGTGGCGATCGAGCGGACCGGTGAGTTCCGGGGCCGCTACCACGTGCTCGGTGGGGCGATCAACCCGCTGGAGGGGATCGGTCCGGACAACCTGCGCATCCGCGAGCTGATGACCCGGCTCAGTGGCGGGACGATCCACGAGCTGATCCTGGCCACCGACCCGAACACCGAGGGTGAGGCGACCGCGACGTACCTGGCGCTGATGGTCAAGCCGATGGGGATCGCGGTCACCCGGCTGGCCAGCGGCCTGCCGGTCGGCGGCGACCTGGAGTACGCCGACGAGATCACCCTCGGCCGGGCCTTCGAGGGACGTCGCGCGGTCTGACTCCACCGTCACCTCGTGAGTCGACGACCGCGCTCCTGACGACCGTACCGGCGCGCCGGAACGCGCCGCCCTGGACCGGATCGCCGCCCTCGAATGCGCGCCGTGGTGGCAACGACGAACCGGCCGGCAACCCGTGCGGGTTGCCGGCCGGTGTCGTGTTCCGGGGTCAGCCGTTCCAGTGCTGGGCGACGAGGTCGGCGGCCTGCTGCTCCCACTGCGCGTACGCGTCCGGGTACGCCGACACCTGCACGGTCTGCGCGGCCTCGGTCAGCGGCATGTCCTGCCAGCCGTCGACCTGCTTGAGGCCCTTCTGGAAGGCCATGGTCGAGTAGATCGGATCGGTGATCTGCTCGGGGGTGCCCCAGCCGGAGGAGGGGCGCTGCTGGAACAGGCCCAGCGAGTCGTGGTCGTTACGGTCACCCAGGTGGCCCAGGTTCTCCAACTTCGACTCCTGCAGGGCGGTGCCGACAGAGATCACCGCGGCCCGCTCGTCCAGGCCCGACTTCTTCGTCGCGGCGACGATCGCCTTCACGTTGGCGGTCTGCTCGTCGTTCAGGTCGATCCGCGACTGGGCACCCTGCGTGCCATGCGGGATCAGCTTGGCCGGGTTGGGCTTGTCGGCCTGCACGGCCACGGCGACGGGCTTGGCGTCGATCGTGGGGGCGGCGAGGGCATGGGTGGCCGGGCCGGCGAACACACCACCGGCGAAGGCCAGACCAGCGATACCGAGCACGCTCTTACGCAGCATCGTGTTCATGGGAAAGCTCCATTCGGGGGTCGGCGACGCACCCAGGGGGAACGGTGCGACGCAAGCACCACGACGGGGCGCTCAACAAACAAGGGGGAAAGTCATCGACCGGCGGCGGACCACACGAACCGGGGGCTCGCGGCGCCGGGACCAGATGTAACGACCACCGGCCCACCGTCATTCCGCCGACGGCACCGCCATCGAGCCAGGCAGCGGGGGCCGCTACTGCGGTCGTACGCAGGGTGTAACGCCCCGGGCCCGGCCGGGATTCCAGCCTGAGGGTGCCGCCGGTCACCGCGTACCGGACAGGCGGCCACCGGGCGGACATCCGGGCGTCCCGGCCGTCGGGCCGGAAACGGACACCCGACGCAGACGGGTCGAGACGCGAATGGCCGCATCGGCGGGCCGGTCGGCCCGGCCGGAGTGCGGCGGGGATCAGGTTCGAGGCGGGAGGGATCGAGCCGTGTGACGATGGCTGTCCGGCGGGCCGGGCGCCTCCGGTCGATCGGTCGGTTTCGGGGCCTCCGGCCGCCACGCTGCTGTGACAGTCCTGTTTGTCGGGAGATCCGATGGTGTCAGACCCGACGCTTGGTGTCGGCTTGATAGCGATTGCCTAACGGCAGTTCCGCTTCGGTGTGACGTGTCATAGCCTCCCGCTCACGGACCGAGCCATGGACCGGCGTTGGTCAGGCGGATGACAGAGGTGAGAGATGCAGGCGAGAAGGCTAAGGACGGCCGTGAGCCTTGCGGCCGTTGCTGCCCTGGCGGTCGGCGCGGCCGGCTGCGCGGAGAGCGACCGCAGCAGTGACAGTGGCGAGGCCAAGACGGGCGGCACCTTCATCTTCGCGGGTGCCGGTGACCCCAAGAACTTCGACCCGATCTTCAACGACGACGGTGAGTCGTTCCGGCCCGTCCGGCAGATGTACGACACGCTGGTCCAGCACAAGCCGGGTACGGCCGATCTGGTGGGCGGCCTGGCCGAGAGTTGGGAGCACGACCCCGAGGGCAAGGTCTGGACCTTCAAGCTGCGTCAGGGCGTGAAGTTCCACGACGGCACCGCCTTCAACGCCGCTGCGGTCTGCTTCAACTTCGACCGCTGGTACAACATGAAGGGCGCTGCGGCCCAGTCGCAGATGATCTACTACCAGGACGTCTTCGGCGGGTTCGCCAAGAACGAGGCCGAGGGTGCCGGCCAGGCGGTCTACAACAAGTGCGAGGCCAAGGACGACAACACCGCCGTCCTCACCCTCAACCAGTACAAGGGGGCGTTCCCCGGCGCGTTCGCGCTGACCGCGCTCTCGATCGCCAGCCCGGAGGCCCTCAAGAAGGGCGACGCCGACACGGTCAAGCAGAACGGCGACTCCTTCGAGTACAGCTCGTTCGCCACCACCACCCCGGTCGGCACCGGCCCGTTCACCTTCGGTGGCTGGGACAAGGCCAAGAACGAGATCACCCTGAACCGGAACCCGGACTACTGGGGTGAGAAGGCCAAGGTCGACAAGGTCATCATCAAGGTGATCAAGGACGAGAACACCCGCAAGCAGGAGCTGCGCGCGGGCACCGTCCAGGGCATCGACTTCCCGGCCCCGGCCGACCGCAAGGCGCTCTCCGGCGAGGGCTTCCAGGTCCTCGACCGCCCGGCGTTCAACATCCTCTACCTGGGCATCAACCAGAAGAACCCGAAGCTGAAGGACCTGCGGGTGCGGCAGGCGATCGCCTACGCCCTCAACCGTCAGCAGCTCGTCCAGACCAAGGGCCCGGGTGGCACCAAGGTCGCCGACGAGTTCCTGCCGGACACCGTGCTCGGCTACGCCCCGGACGTGCAGAAGTACGACTACAACCCGGAGAAGGCCAAGCAGCTCCTGAAGGACGCCGGCGCCGAGGGTCTGACCCTCAACTTCTACTACCCGCCGGACGTCTCCCGGCCGTACATGCCGAACCCGCAGGAGATCTTCACCGTCCTCGCCAACGACCTGCAGGCCGTCGGCATCAAGGTCAACGGTGTGCCGCGTCCGTGGAACGGTGGTTTCAAGGACGACGTGCAGCAGTTCGGCAAGCAGGACCTGCACATCCTCGGCTGGACCGGTGACTACAACGACCCGGGCAACTTCGTCGGCACCTTCTTCGGCCGGGGCAAGGTCGAGTTCGGCGACCAGGCCATGACCGAGATGTTCGAGGCCATCACCAAGGCCGACGCCACCGTCGACGAGGCGGGCAAGAAGGCGGCCTGGGAGCAGGTCAACCGGGACATCGCCGCCAAGTGGCTGCCGGGTGTGCCGATCTGGCACGCCCCGCCGGCCATCGTCGTCACCAAGGACGTACAGGGGCTGGTCGCCAGCCCGCTGACCGACGAGCGGTTCAACACGGTCAGCGTCAGCAAGTGACGTTCCTCGGCTGACGTCGTAGGCGTGCATCGGCCCGGGTCGGGAGCAAGTGCCGGCCCGGGCCGATGCCGCGAACATCGAGAGTCTGGTGTGTGAGAGATGTTGCGAGTCATAGTCCGCCGCCTGCTGCAGTTGGTGGTGACGCTGATAGCGCTGTCCGCGCTGATCTTCATCTGGCTGCGGAACCTGCCCGGTGGGCCGGTGGAGGCACTGCTCGGCGAGCGGGCCACCCCGGAGCGTCGGGCGCTGCTGATCAAGGCCCTCGGCTACGACCAGCCGATCCTCGTGCAGTACGGCAAGTTCATGCAGCGGGTTCTCACCGGGGACCTGGGCAACTCGATCCGCACCGGTGACCCGGTCACCGAGGTGATCGGGCGGGCCTTCCCGGCCACCATCGAGCTGGCCCTCGCCGCGATGATCATCGCGGTCGGGCTGGGCGTGCCGCTGGGCTACCTCGCCGCCCGCTGGCGGGGTCGCAGCATCGACAACCTGACCATCGCCGGCACGCTGCTCGGCATCTCGATCCCGATCTTCTTCCTGGGCTACCTGCTCAAGGACCTGCTCACCCAGAACATCCACTGGTTCCCGCCGTCCGGGCGGCTCACCACGGGCCTGGACAACACCGAGGTCACCGGGTTCTTCGTGCTCGACGGCCTGCTCACTCGGGAGTTCGACGTCAGCGCCGACGCGCTCTGGCACCTGATCCTGCCGGCGGTCACGCTGGCCACCATCCCGCTGGCGGTGATCGTGCGGATCACCCGGGCCAGCGTGCTCGACGTGCTCAACGAGGACTACGTGCGGACCGCCGAGGCGAAGGGGCTGCGACACCGGACCATCCGGGGCCGGCACATCCTGCGCAACGCCCTGCTGCCGGTGGTCACCACCATCGGCCTGCAGACCGGTGCGTTGCTCTCCGGGGCGGTGCTCACCGAGAAGGTCTACAACTGGGGCGGCATCGGCACCCTGATCACCGACTCGATCAGCGGCGGCCGGGACTACCCGGTGCTCCAAGCGATCATCCTGCTGGCCGCGCTGGTCTTCGTGCTGGTCAACCTGCTGGTCGACCTTTCCTACGCCTTCATCGACCCGAGGGTGCGTGTGCGATGAGTGAGCGGATCACGCCAGGTACCGGCGGCGAGCTAAGCGAGGCGGCGGCATGAGTGAGCGCAGCATCGGTCTGCTCGGCGACCGGAAGAAGGCGCGGCTGGCGGAGTTGGCCCAGGCGACCGCCGACAAGGGCGGCGTCAGCCTCGTCCGGGACGCGCTGCGCCGGCTCCGCCGTAACCCGGTGGCCATCGTCGGTGCCGTCGTCGTCGGTCTCTTCGTCCTGGTGGCGGTCTTCGCCCCGCTGATCGCCCCGCACGACCCCGTGCAGCGGTTCGACGAGCTGACCAAGAACCTGACCGTCGACAGCATCCCGGGCGCCAGCGCCGAGTTCCCGCTCGGCTCCGACCCGCTGGGCCGTGACTTCCTCTCCCGGCTCATCCACGGCAGCCGGCAGACGCTCTTCGTCGGTGTGCTCGCCACCCTGATCGGTCTCACCCTAGGGGTGCTGTTCGGCGCGCTCGCCGGTGCCTTCGGCGGCTGGGTCGACGTGGTGCTCATGCGGCTCACCGACGTGATGCTGGCGCTGCCCAGCCTGCTGCTGGCGATCACCCTGGTCGCGATGGCCAGCCGGTCCAGCCAGTGGACGGTCATCTTCGCGGTGGCCATCGTCAACGTGCCGATCTTCGCCCGGCTGCTGCGCGGCTCGATGCTGGCCCAGCGGGAGAGCGACCACGTGCTGGCCGCGCGGGCGCTCGGCGTCAAGGAGCGCAACATCGTGCTCCGGCACATGCTGCCCAACTCGCTGACCGCGGTGATCGTGCAGGCCACGCTGACCTTCGCGGTGGCGATCCTGGACGCGGCGGCACTGTCCTTCCTGGGCCTCGGTGACCCCGACATCAACCGGGCCGAGTGGGGCCTGATGCTCGGCGTGGACGGCCAGCGCTACTTCGAGGTCCGCCCCGAGCTGGCCTACTTCCCGGCGCTCGCGATCATCGTGGTCGCGCTCGGCTTCACCCTGCTGGGTGAGGCGATGCGCGACGCGATCGACCCGAAGAACCGGCGGTGACGGCGGTGCGAGGGACCAGCACGGCCGGCGGACGCTGCCGGCGAGCGCGAGGAGTGCGCCTGTCAGCCTCGCCGTCGGGAGCGAAAGACCAGCCCAGTGAGGAAGTGACCCGATGAGCCTGCTCGACGTACGCGACCTGAACGTGGTGTTCCAGCGGCGGGGCGAGCGGCCGTTCACGGCGGTCGACAAGGTCAGCTTCACGGTGGAGCCGGGGCAGACCGTCGGCCTGGTCGGCGAGTCCGGCTGCGGCAAGAGCGTGACCAGCCTGGCGATCATGGGGCTGCTGCCCAGGCGCGGCAACGCGGTCACCGGCGAGGTGCTCTTCGAGGGCACCGACCTGCTCAGGCTCCGCCCGGACGACATGCGGGACCGGCGCGGCCGGGAGATCGGCATGATCTTCCAGGACCCGCTCTCCTCGCTGAACCCGGTCATCCCGATCGGTGTCCAGGTCGCCGAGGTGCTGGAACGGCACCAGGGGATGGACCGGCGCAAGGCGTTGCGGGAGGCCCGGGAACTGCTCGACGCGGTCGGCATCCCGGACCCGGACCGTCGGCTGAAGGAGTACCCGCACCAGATCTCCGGCGGGATGCGGCAGCGCGCCCTGATCGCCATCGCGTTGGCCTGCAAGCCCCGGCTGCTGATCGCCGACGAGCCGACCACCGCGCTGGACGTCACCATCCAGGCGCAGATCCTCACCCTGCTCAAGCAGTTGGTCGACGACACCGGCACCGCGCTCATCATGATCACCCACGATCTGGGCGTGGTGGCCGGTCTCTGCGACACGGTCAACGTGCTCTACGGCGGCAAGGTGGTCGAGCGGGCTGCCCGGCACGAGCTGTTCGCCCGGCCCCGGCACCCGTACACGCACGGGCTGCTCAGCTCGGTGCCCCGGCTGGACTCGGTCCGTGGCGAGCGGCTGCACGCGATCCGCGGCTCGGTCGCCGACAACATCCCGTGGGTCGAGGGGTGCGCCTTCGCGCCCCGCTGCGACAACGTGGTGGATGCCTGCCTGGACGGCCCGCCCCCGCTGGAGCCCACCGCCTCCGGCGGCGACCTGCGTTGCAACAACCCCGTTTCCGAGGAGGTGGCGGTGCCGTGACCGAACGGACGGGACCACTGATCGAACTGCGCGACGTCAAGGTCCACTTCCCGATCAAGAGCGGTCTGCTCTTCGACCGCACCGTCGGCTACGTCTACGCGGTCGACGGCGTCTCGCTGTCGATCAACGCGGGTGAGACGTACGGGCTGGTCGGCGAGTCGGGCTGCGGCAAGTCGACGCTGGGTCGGGGGCTGCTGCGGCTGGTCGAGCCGACCGACGGCGAGATCGTCTTCGACGGCACCGACGTCCGCTCGCTCAAGGGCGAGACGATGCGCCGGACCCGTCGCCGGATGCAGATGATCTTCCAGGACCCGCTGTCCAGCCTGGACCCGCGCCAGTCCGTGGAGTCGCTGCTGGTCGAGGGGCTCAAGGCGCACGGGCTGGCCGGCGACAAGGCCGAGACGGACCGGCGGCTGCGGGAGACGTTGAAGGCGGTGGGCCTGCCCGCCTCGGCGCTGAGCAAGTACCCGCACGAGTTCTCCGGCGGGCAGCGGCAGCGGATCGGCATCGCCCGGGCGCTGGTGCTCGACCCGGAGCTCATCGTCGCCGACGAGCCGGTCTCCGCGCTCGACGTGTCGATCCAGGCCCAGGTGCTCAACCTGCTGGAGGACCTCCAGAACGAGCGCGGGCTGACGTACCTGATCATCGCGCACGACCTGGCGGTGGTCCGGCACATCGCCGACACGGTGGGCGTGATGTACCTGGGCGGCCTGGTGGAGGAGGCGTCCAGCGACGACCTCTACCGGGAGCCGATGCACCCGTACACGAAGGCGCTGATGTCGGCGGTGCCGGTGCCGGACCCGCTGGTGGAGGACCGTCGGGAACGGATCCTGCTCGCCGGCGACCTGCCCTCGCCGACCAACCCGCCGTCCGGCTGCCGGTTCCACACCCGGTGCCCGTGGGCGCAGCCGACCCGCTGTGCCGACGAGCGTCCGGCGCTGCGTGAGGTGGTCGGCGGGCACCGGGTCGCCTGCCACTTCGCCGAGGACATCGCGGCCGGGCGGATCCGCCCGCACGAGGTGGAGCCGGAGCTGGTCCGGCCGGACGACGGCGCGACGCCGGGGGACCCCGGTGAGCTGATCCCCACCCCGTAAGGACGTGACGAGGCCCCCTTCCCGCGCCGGGAAGGGGGCCTTCGTCGTGCTGCCACCGGACCGCACACCAGGCTGTGCCGGCCGGTTCAGCCCTCGGGGCGGTCCAGCAGGGCGACCGCGATGGTGTGCACCGGGTCCAGTCCGGCCGGGTCGGCCAGCGGCGCACGACCGCCGGTGACCTCGTACCACTCGTCGGCGTCCTTGTACTGCACGGAGAGGGCGACCTGGCCGTCGGCGTAGCGGGTCTTCAGGGTCAGCTCGCCGGTCACCACGCCGACCTCGTCGGTCATCACCCCGCCGGGACCCGCGACCAGGTCGGCGGTGAGTTCCCGGGGCGCTCCGGAGCCGCCCGCGTCGGCGGTCATGCCGGCGCCGGGCACCTCGGCGGAGGCCGCCGGGCGGCCGTCGGCGGTCATCCCGGCGGCGGTGGCCCCGGCCCCGGTCACGGCTTGCTCGCCCATGTACAGCCCTCCAACATGTCGCTCAGGGCGGCCTTCTCGGCGCTCGTCACCGTCAGCCGCCAGTGGTGCTTCACCGTCACCCAGTGTTCCGCGTACGTGCACCAGTAGGCGCGGTTCGGCGGTTTCCACTGCGACGGGTCCTGGTCACCCTTCGACCGGTTGGAGGAGGCGGACACCGCAAAGAGCTGCGGTCGGGTCAGGTCGTTGGCGAAGTCGCCCCGCTTGGCGTCGTCCCACTCGTCGGCGCCGGAGCGCCATGCGTTGGCCAGCGGCACCATGTGGTCGATGTCCACGTCGGAAGGGTCGGTGAAGGTCCGGCCGTCGTAGACGCTCTCCCACCGCCCACCGACCACGTTGCAGCCGGAGAGGCGGATGTCCTTCCCGTCCCGCTGGAGCACGCTGTCCCGCACGTCGCAGTTCTTGCCGGTGTCCCGCCAGTGCGGGAAACGGTTCCGGCTGTAGCCCTTCATCGAACCGGCCTCGGCGACGGTCAGCTCCGCGAGCTGCTCACCGACGTTGCCGGAGTTGCCGGGCGGCGCCTCCGGTTCGTCGACCGAGACGTCGCAACCACCCACGCCGATGGCGAGCAGCGCGGCGAGAGCCGCCGCCACCACCGCCGCGCGGCCTCCTGATCTGGTACGCACAGACGACACCTCTCCAGCTTGCGGGCTTCCGGCGATCCCGCACAGTACCCAAGGGCGGTTTCTGCATTTCGTGGCGTGCCCGATGGGGGACAGGCACATTGGTACCCATGACGACACCCGCTCACGCGCTCCGCACCGGCACCGCCGCCGGGCGGGGGACGCTGCTCGCGGCGATCCTCGCCTCCGGCATGGTGTTCCTGGACAGCACCGTGGTCAACGTGGCGCTCCCCCGGTTGGGTGCGGAGCTGCACGCCACCGTGGCCGGTCTCCAGTGGACGGTGAACGGGTACGCCCTGATGCTGGCCGCCTTCGTCCTGCTCGGTGGGTCGCTGGGGGACCGGTTCGGCCGGCGCCGGGTCTTCCTGATCGGGGTGGTCTGGTTCGCGGTCGCCTCCGTCCTGTGCGGGCTGGCCCAGGACACCAACCAACTCGTCGCCGCCCGGTTCCTCCAGGGCGCGGGCGGGGCGCTGCTCACCCCGGGCTCGCTCTCGGTGCTCCAGGCCAGCTTCCACCCGGACGACCGGGGTCGGGCGATCGGTCTGTGGTCCGGGCTGTCCGGGGTGTCCACCGCCCTCGGCCCGTTCATCGGCGGTTGGCTGATCGACGCGCTCTCCTGGCGGTGGATCTTCTTCATCAACCTGCCGCTCGCCGTCGGGGTGCTGCTGGCCGCGCTGCGCTGGGTGCCGGAGAGCCGGGACGAGAACGCGTCGCGGACCGCCGGGCGGCGGTTCGACATCGCCGGCGCGCTGCTCGGCGCGCTGGCCCTGGGCGGGCTCACCTACGCCCTGATCGACGCCCCGGCCCGTGCCGCCAGCTCCTGGCCGGTGCTGGTCGCCGCCCTGGTCGGCGTCCTCGCCGCGGTGACGTTCGTACTGGTGGAGCGGCGTCGAGGTGAGGGGGCGATGCTGCCGACCGGGCTCTTCGGCAGCCGGCTCTTCACGGTGCTGAACATCTTCACGGTGCTGGTGTACGCCGCGCTGAGCGGGTTCACCTTCTTCCTCTCCGTCTACCTGCAGAACGCCATCGGCTGGTCGGCGCTGCGTACCGGGCTGGCCACCGTGCCGATGACCGTGCTGCTGCTCCTCGGCTCGGCCCGGGCCGGTGCGCTGTCGGCGAAGATCGGCCCCCGGCTGCTGTTGACCGTCGGCCCGGTCGTCGCCGCCGTCGGCCTGCTCCTGCTGCGCCGGATCGGTCCGGGCGCGTCGTACTGGCTGGACGTGCTGCCCGGGGTGGTGCTCTTCGGCGCCGGCCTGACCCTGGTGGTGGCCCCACTGACCGCGTCGGTGCTGGCCGCCGTGGCGGACCGGTTCGCCGGGGTGGCCAGCGGGTTCAACAACGCCGCGTCCCGCACCGGCGGGCTGCTCGCGGTGGCGGCGCTGCCGCTGCTGGTCGGGCTCTCCGGCACCGGCTACGAGCAGCGCGGCGCACTGACCGGCGCGTTCCGGGGAGCGATGCTGTGGTGCGCGGGTCTGCTGCTGGCCGGCGCGGTGCTGGCGGCGCTGCTGGTGCGCCGGCCGCCCCGCACGGCCCCGCCGTCGCAACCCTGTCACTCCCTCCCGGCGGCCACCCCACCCGACCCCGGACCGGCGCGTCGACGGCGCTGAGGCCACCACCCCGGCGATCCGGGACCTGCTGTCGTGGCCTGAGCTCACCTCGTGAGTGCAGGCCCGGATCGCCGGGGGTGGGACGTGCGGCGCGGCGGGTCAGTGCCGGGCGCGGTTGGCGGCGCTGGTGACCGCCTTGATGGAGGCGGTGACGATGTTCGCGTCGGTGCCGACGCCCCACACCGTACGGCCGTCGACGTCGCACTCCAGGTACGCGGCGGCCTGCGCGTCGCCGCCGGAGGAGAGCGCGTGCTCGTGGTAGTCGAGCACCCGTACCGCCACCCCCACCGACTGGAGCGCGTTGACGTACGCGTCGATCGGGCCGTTGCCGACGGCGGTCAGCGTGTGCTGCGCGCCGCCGACACCGACCCGGGCCTCGATCTCGACCTTGCCGTCGACGGTCCCGATCGTGTAGCCGGCCAGCGTGAGGGCCGGGTCGACCTGGTGGTCGACCAGGTAGTTGCGGGCGAAGATCTCCCACATGGTGCCCGGGTCGACCTCGCCGCCGTCGTGGTCGGTGACCTGCTGGACCACGCCGGAGAACTCGATCTGGAGCCGGCGCGGCAGGTCGAACTGGTGCTCCGTCTTCATGATGTACGCGACGCCGCCCTTGCCGGACTGCGAGTTGACCCGGATGACCGCCTCGTAGGTGCGGCCCAGGTCCTTCGGGTCGACCGGCAGGTACGGCACCGCCCAGGTCTGCGCGTCGATCGGCACCCCGGCCGCCTCGGCGTCCTTCGCCAGCGCGTCGAAGCCCTTCTTGATCGCGTCCTGGTGCGAGCCGGAGAAGGCGGTGTAGACCAGGTCACCGGCGTACGGGTGGCGCTCGTGCACGGGGAGCTGGTTGCAGTACTCGACGGCCCGCTTGACCTCGTCGATGTTCGAGAAGTCGATCATCGGGTCGATGCCCTGGGAGAACAGGTTCAGGCCCAGCGTCACCAGGTCGACGTTGCCGGTGCGCTCGCCGTTGCCGAACAGGCAGCCCTCGATCCGGTCCGCGCCGGCCAGCAGGCCCAGCTCGGCGGCGGCCACCCCGGTGCCCCGGTCGTTGTGCGGGTGCAGGCTCAGCACCAGGCTGTCCCGGCGGGGCAGGTGCCGGTGCATCCACTCGATCGAGTCGGCGTACACGTTGGGCGTGGCCATCTCGACGGTGGCCGGCAGGTTGATGATCAGCTTCCGGTCCGGGGTCGGGTCGATCACCTCGATGACCTTGCCGCACACCTCCAGCGCGTACTCCAGCTCCGTGCCGGTGTACGACTCGGGCGAGTACTCGTAGTGGATGTCGGTGTCCGGGGTGTGGATCTCGGCGTACTTGCGGCAGAGCCGCGCGCCCTGGGTGGCGATGTCGGCGATGCCGTCGCGGTCCAGGCCGAAGACCACCCGGCGCTGGAGCGTCGAGGTGGAGTTGTAGAAGTGCACGATGGCCCGGCGCGCGCCGCGCAGCGACTCGAAGGTCCGCTCGATCAGGTGCTCCCGGCACTGGGTGAGCACCTGGATGGTGACGTCGGACGGGATCAGGTCCTGCTCGACGAGCTGCCGGACGAAGTCGAAGTCGGTCTGGCTGGCCGACGGGAAGCCGACCTCGATCTCCTTGTAGCCCATCTGTACCAGGAGCTGGAACATCCGGCGCTTGCGCTCCGGGGACATCGGGTCGATCAGCGCCTGGTTGCCGTCGCGCAGGTCGACCGCGCACCAGCGGGGCGCGGCAGCGACCTGCCGGGTCGGCCAGGTGCGGTCCGGCAGGTCGATCCGGAACTGCTGCTGGTACGGCAGGTAGCGCTGGAACGGCATCCGGCTGGGGCGCTGCCGGGCGATCGGATCGGTCTCGGCGTCGGTGACAGGTTGAGCCATGACGGAGTGCTCCCGTGGGTCATGTGGGTCGTCAGCAATCGGAAGGTGTCGGCGGTGCCGGGCGACGGTGCCCGGGCGGTGCCGAGGAGAAGTTCGGATGTGCTGGACGGCGCGGTTCGACTCCGCGACGAGGTGCCGGCCGGTCAGGCCCCGTCGCGGCGACCAAGGAGAAGGTACGCCCGCCACATGACAGAGTGACCCTACGTGATGAGACCGGGGGTGGGAAGGCGGGTCCGGACTATGAGATCGGAGTCGCAGCCGCCGTCTCGGTGGGCTCGGGCGCGTCCGGCCCCAACGGCTCGCCGGTCACCACCGGCCCGGCCAGCGGCACCGTGGCCGGCCCCGGGCCGGGCGGTCCGGCCAGGGTCAACGTGCCGAGCGCGGCCTTCACGAAGGTGGGCGTGCCGTCCGGCTGGTAGCAGTAGATGCCGACGTCCAGCGGCGGGTTCAGCGACGCGGAGGTGGTCTCCACGGCGTAGCACTTCCCGGGCACCCCGGCCGGCGCGCTCGCCGCCGAGACGGACAACGGGGTACGCCGGTCGGTGAGCACCGCCAGCCAGTCGGTGAACGGGTGCTGCACCCGGGGGTCCAGCCGGCGGGGCACCGTGTCGTCCCGGTCGCCCAGCCGGACACAGGTGGCCGCCCCGGGCCGCCCGGCCGACGGCAGGCCGCACTGGAAGAGCCCGTCCGGGGTGGCGGCGAGCGAGACGTCGACGGTCCCGCCGAGCGCGCCACCGGGCACGTCGACCCGCCAGCTTCCGTCGTTCGCGCTGGTCACCGTGATGTCCCGGGTCGGGCCGTCGGTGCCGGAGAGGGCGTACCGGGCGGTCAGGCGCCGGTCCCGCGCGGCGGCGGCCAGCGCGGCCAACTCGTCCCGGGCGGCGTCCACCTGGGCCGGGACCGGGTCGGCCGCCGTGCTGGTCGGTGGCGCGGCCGGCCCGTCGGCGGAGCAGGCGGCGAGCAGCGCCGGCAGGAACAGGGTCAGGGCGCCGGTCGACCGTCGGGTCACGCGCGGATGGGCATGCACCGGGCCATTCTGCGCCGCGCGGACGTCCGGGACCGGCCCGCGCCCGGCATCGACCGGACCGGCGTGTCGTGGCCCGGGGCGGCACCGCTCCCGGTACGCCGGGCCGACCGACCCGTCCCGCTCCGCCACACCGCTGTGACCAGCGGCTTCCGCCGGATGGTGGGATCACCCGACCCGCGCTCGCGTACCGCCCGATACCCTGGGGTGGTCTGACACGCGCCGCCGGACTCCAGCCGGCGGCGTCGGCACGCTCAGGGTCGTCGCTGGGAGGGAGTGCGCCGTCGTGGCACTCGTGGTGCAGAAGTACGGCGGGTCCTCCGTCGCCAACGCCGAGCGGATCAAGCGGGTGGCCGAGCGCATCGTCGCCGCCCGCAAGGCCGGCGACGACGTCGTGGTGGTGGTCTCCGCGATGGGCGACACCACCGACGAGCTGCTCGACCTGGCCAACCAGGTCAGCCCCCTGCCGCCGGGCCGCGAGCTGGACATGCTGCTCACCGCCGGGGAGCGGATCTCCATGGCGCTGCTCGCCATGGCCATCCACAACCTGGGGTACGAGGCCCGCTCGTTCACCGGCTCGCAGGCCGGCGTGATCACCACCTCGGCGCACGGCCGGGCGCGGATCATCGACGTCACCCCGGGCCGGCTCAAGGGCGCGCTCGACGAGGGCGCGGTGGTGATCGTGGCCGGCTTCCAGGGCGTCTCGCAGGACACCAAGGACGTCACCACCCTCGGCCGGGGTGGCTCGGACACCACCGCCGTGGCGCTCGCCGCCGCGCTGCACGCCGACGTCTGCGAGATCTACACCGACGTGGACGGCATCTTCACCGCCGACCCGCGGATCGTGCCCAACGCCCGGCACATCAAGCAGATCACCTACGAGGAGATGCTGGAACTGGCCGCCTGCGGCGCCAAGGTGCTGCACCTGCGCAGCGTCGAGTACGCCCGGCGCGCGGGGTTGCCGATCCACGTCCGTTCGTCATACTCGACCAACACCGGCACCATGGTCACCGGATCGATGGAGGACCTTCCCGTGGAACAGGCACTGATCACCGGGGTTGCCCACGACCGCAGCGAAGCGAAGATCACGATCGTCGGGGTACCCGACGAGCCGGGTGCCGCCGCCAGCATCTTCGACACCGTGGCCGGCGCCGAGATCAACATCGACATGATCGTGCAGAACGTCTCCACCGAGGGGACCGGCCGCACGGACATCTCGTTCACGCTGCCCAAGGCCGACGGCCCGACCGCGATGGCCGCGCTCAGCAAGATCCAGGAGTCGGTCAAGTTCAAGGGCCTGCTCTACGACGACCACGTCGGCAAGGTGTCGCTGATCGGCGCGGGCATGCGCTCGCACCCGGGCGTCGCGGCCGGCTTCTTCGCCGCCCTCGGTGCCGCCGGGGTCAACATCGAGATGATCTCCACCTCGGAGATCCGGGTCTCCGTGGTCTGCCGGGACACCGACCTCGACAAGGCGGTCCGGGCCATCCACGACCAGTTCGAGCTGGGCGGCGACTCCGAAGCCGTGGTGTACGCGGGGACAGGACGGTAGCGCCGGTGACGGCGCAGCCCACCCTGGCCGTGGTCGGGGCGACCGGTGCCGTCGGCACCGTGATGTGCGAGCTGCTCTCCTCCCGGCGCAACGTCTGGGGCGAGATCCGACTCCTCGCCTCGGAGCGTTCGGTCGGGCGCACGGTGCGTTGCCGGGGTGAGGACCTGATCGTCCAGGCGCTCACCCCGGAGGCGTTCGACGGCGTCGACGTGGCCATGTTCGACGTGCCGGACGACGTCTCCGCGCAATGGGCGCCGGTCGCGGTGGGCCGGGGCGCGATCGTGGTCGACAACTCCGGCGCGTTCCGGATGGACCGGGACGTCCCGCTGGTGGTGCCCGAGATCAACCCGGAGCAGGTGCGCAACCGCCCGAAGGGGATCATCGCCAACGCCAACTGCACCACCCTGGCCATGATCGTGGCGATCGCCCCGCTGCACCGCGAGTACGGCCTGCGCGAGCTGGTGCTCGCCTCGTACCAGGCGGTGTCGGGGGCGGGGCAGGCCGGCGTGGACGCGCTGCACCTCCAGCTCGGCAAGATCGCCGGGGATCGGGTGCTCGGCTCCCGTCCGGGCGACGTCCGACAGGCGGTCGGTGACGAGCTGGGCCCGTTCCCGGCACCGCTCGCGCTCAACGTGGTGCCCTGGGCCGGATCGCTCGCCGACGGGGGCTGGTCCTCCGAGGAAATGAAGATCCGCAACGAGTCCCGCAAGATCCTCGGCCTGCCCGACCTCAAGGTCTCCACCACCTGCGTACGGGTGCCGGTGGTGACCGGCCACTCGGTCGCCGTGCACGCGGTCTTCGCCACCGAGGTGGACGCCGAGGGCGCCCGGGAGGCGCTGCGCAACGCTCCGGGCGTGATCCTGGTCGACGACCCTGCCGCCGGCGAGTTCCCGATGCCCATCGACGCCGTCGGCACCGACCCGTCCTGGGTCGGCCGCATCCGTCGCGCCCTGGACGACCCCCGGGCCCTCGACCTCTTCGTGACCGGCGACAACCTCCGCAAGGGCGCCGCTCTCAACACCGCCCAGATCGCCGAACTCCTCGCCAAGGACCTGACCCGCCCCTGACCCCGCCCCACCGCCCGGCTCACACCACCCCCACCTCGCGGCTGGCCCTGCCCCTCCCGGGCCGGGTCGAGCCGGGTCGAGCCGGGCAAGGTCGGGTCGGGTCGGCGGGGCGGGCGAGGTCAGGGCAGCGGCTAGGGCGGGGCGGGTGGTCAGGGGGTGGAGAGGTGGACGGTGTCGCGGCCGTGGTGTTTGGCGGCGTAGAGGGCCTGGTCGGCGCGGTGGAGGGTGGTCTCGGCGGGCTCTCCGGGGTGGGGGAGGGCGACGCCGACGCTGATCGTGCGGCCGACCCGGCGGGCGGCCTCGGTGAGGCGTTCGGCGATCCGGACCGCCTCGTCGGGCCGGGCCACCTCGATCACCGCGACGAACTCGTCGCCGCCGGTGCGGTACAGCTCGTCGCCGTGCCGCAGCGCCCCTTCCAGGGCCCGGGCCAGCCCCACCAGCAGCCGGTCCCCGGCCTGGTGGCCGTAGGTGTCGTTGACCGCCTTGAAGCCGTCCACGTCGATCGCCAGTAGGGCGGTACGTCCCGGCGTGGCCGCCGCGATCCGCCGCCCGAACGTGCCGGTGTGCCGCAGCCCGGTGAGCGGGTCCAGGCTGGCCTGTTCGCGGAGCTGGGCCAGGGTGCGCAGCCGCTCCAGCGTGCCCCACGCCTGCCCGGCGAGCAGTTCCATCAGGTTGACCGTCGTCGGGTCGGGCTGGAGCAGGCGGTCGTCGGCGACCAGCAGCACCCCGCCGCCCTCGGGCGTGCCGACCGGCACCGACACCAGGGTGCGTACCCCGGCCCGGGCCAGGGGGAGGTGTTCCTCGGTGGGCGGGTGTCCCGCCTCGCCCAGCGTGTACGCCGAGCCGTACCGGTGTGCCCGGGCCACCAGCCGACCCAACTGGCCGGGCCCCGCCTCGGTCAGCTCGGCCCGGATCCGGGCCTCCAGCTCACCCGGGGTGCCGGTCGGTGCGCCGAGCCGGGGGTCGTGTCGGCCGGCGAGCACCAGCACGGCGGCGGAGAGGGTGGAGACGTCCCGGGCGGCGGCGATCGCGGCGGCCATCAGGTCCCAGTCGGTGGGGGCGGTGGTCATCGCGGTGGCGTGCCGGAGCAGCTTCTCGCTGCGGCTCTCGGCGGGCGGCCCACCCAGCGCCGTGATCCGGGCACCGAGCCGGGCGGCCAGCCGTTCGGCGGTCGCCCGCCACGGGGCCAGCTCCACCGGCTCGCACCACTGGAGGTCGAGCACGCCGATCGGCCGGCCGGCCGGGTCGAGCACCGGCACGCAGACCTCGGCGGTGACGTCGGGGCGGAGCGGCAGGTAGTCGGGGTCGGCGGCGACCTCGGGGACGGTGCTGCCCTCGCCGGAGGCGTACACCCGCCCGACGATGCCGGACTTCGGCGGGACGGTGGAGAAGACCTGCCACGACCCGGTCGCGGCGACGCAGCGGAGCCGGTCGTGGACCTGGAGCAGCACGGAGATCGTGGCGGGGGCGTACCGGGCGAGCGCGGTCACCGTCCACCGGCACGCCTCGACGGCGGTCGACGCCATCGGCAGGCGGACCGTGACGTCCCGGACTACTCGCTCGTGATCCACGTTTTTCCAGGTAGGGGAGGGCCCGGCGGGGTGCCGGGTGCTGCGATCAAGCGTACTCAGCGGGTGTCGTCCCGGCATCTGCAAGATCATTTGGTTCGTACACATGTTTCATCCACAGGGTGTGGACGCGGCCTGTGGGCGGCGGTCCGCCCTGCCGCGTCGCGCCGCCGGCAGCGGGCGTCCACCGCTCGTGCCGGTGGCCGGGCGGGGTGGTGGGTGATCGTCGCCCGGCGGGGGAGTGCGGATCGGCGGAAGAGGTGCCGCCGGCCGGCCGATCGCGTCCCCCATGATCGCCGTTAGGGTCCCGTCGCCGGGACTGCCGGTCCGGGTCGCCGGGACTGGCGGTCCGGTTTGCCGGCGCGGCGCTGTTCCGGGTCCACACACGTCGCCGGCATGGATAGCCTCGGCCCACTTTCCGTGGCCGGTGGATGCGAACGCCGGCCCGTGGACTCGTGGGGGTACGTGTGAACAAGAGACGCAACGGCAGCTACACGTACTGCTGACTCGCCGGAGCCGGTGACGGCCCGGCAGCGTGGTACCCGCGGTGGCCGGAGCGCTGAGGGGCAGGTCCGACCGCCGTCCGACCGTTCCGCGGGAACGGCGTCGGCTCCCCGTGCACCGGGAGCCGACGTCCGGTCCCCCGGGACGGTCGGCCCGCTTCCGCTCCCGGTCGGCCCCGCAGGTGTCGACGCAGCTCGGGGGCCCGCCGTTCCGCCGGCACCTCGGGGGAAACCACTCGGCAGACATCGTCCCGACCCTCGTCACCTGCCCGTCATGTCTGACTGGTCCACCCGTACGGCCCGGTACACCCCGCGTATTCGCAGGTCTGATCCCATTGCCCGGTCGCCCCCGGCGGCCGGGGATGAGAGGCTGTCCCCCGACGCGAGCGGCACCCCCCGAAACGCCGCCCACCGAGATCGACCCCTGTCACGGCACGGATCAGGGTCGCCGGGGCGAACCACGCCCCGGCAGCGTCCCACGCCGAACCTCATGAGGAGTTCCATGTCCGTCCCCGGGATGCGTCGGGCCGCCATCGGCCTGACCGCACTCGCCGCGGCCGCGCTGAGCACGGTCGCCGTCCACCCGAGCCAGGCCGAGGCCGGTCCCAAGCCGGTCGACGTCAAGCTGCTCGCCATCAACGACTTCCACGGCAACCTCGAACCGCCCACCGGCTCCAGCGGCACCATCGCCGGCCAGCCCGCCGGCGGCGTGGAGTACCTGGCCACCCAGCTCGCCGAGCTGCGGAAGGCCGCCAAGAAGAAGCACACCATCACGGTCGCCGCCGGCGACCTGATCGGTGCCTCGCCGCTGCTGTCGGCCGCGTTCCACGACGAGCCCACCATCGAGGCGCTCTCCATGGCCGGGCTGGACTTCGCCAGCGTCGGCAACCACGAGTTCGACGAGGGCGCCAACGAGCTGCTGCGGATCCAGAAGGGCGGCTGCCACCCGGTCGACGGCTGTGCCGACGGCACCCCGTACCGGGGCGCCGGCTTCCAGTACCTGTCAGCCAACGCGTTCAAGACCTCGACCGGCCAGCCGCTGCTGCCGCCGTACGCGGTCGAGAAGGTCGACGGCGTCGAGATCGGCTTCATCGGGATGACCCTGGAGGGCACCCCGCAGATCGTCAGCCAGCAGGGCGTCGCCGGGCTCACCTTCGCCGACGAGGCGGAGACCGCCAACCGGTACGCCCGCATCCTGCGCGCCAAGGGTGTGCAGACCATCGTCGTGCTGCTGCACGAGGGCGGCGTGCAGACCACCGGCACCGACATCAACGGGTGCGCCGGCTTTACCGGGCCGGTCGTCGACATCGCCAACCGGATGGACCCGTCCATCGACGCGATCGTCAGCGGCCACACCCACCAGGCGTACAACTGCGAGATCAACGGCAAGCTGGTCACCAGCGCCAGCTCCTTCGGCCGCCTGGTCACCGACATCGACCTGAAGATCGACCGGCGGACCGGTGACGTGCTCACCGCCACGGCGAACAACGTGGTGGTCAACCGGAACGTCGCCAAGGACCCGAAGCAGACCGCGCTGATCGGGCGGTACCGGGCCGCGCTCGGCCCGGTCGCCACCAAGGTCGTCGGCCAGACCACCGGGATCCTGGACCGCAACCAGGAAACCCTCTTCGGTACGGCCAGAGGCGAGTCCGCCCTGGGCAACGTGATCGCCGACGCGCAGCTCGCCGCCACCGACAACGAGCAGAACGCGGTCGCCGCGTTCATGAACCCCGGCGGGGTCCGGGCCGACCTCGACGCCGGCCCGGTCACCTACGAGGAGGCGTTCACCGTCCAGCCGTTCGCCAACAACCTGGTGACGCTGGACCTCACCGGCGCGCAGCTCTACTGCGTGCTGGAGCAGCAGTTCGTCGTCGGCCGGACGCTGTACCCGTCGTCGACGGTGCGCTACACGGTCGACGTGAACGGCACCACCGGCACCACCACCGCCCCGTGCGCCGGCACCCGGGTGGTCCGGGGCAGCCTGACCCTGGGCGGCGTCGCGGTCACCGACGGCGGCACCTACCGGGTCACCGTGAACAACTTCCTGTCCGGCGGCGGCGACGGTTTCACCGCCCTCACCGCCGGCACGAACCAGGTCACCGGCATGATCGACCTGGACGCGTTCGTGGCGTACCTGACCGCGTCCTCGCCGGTCTCCGCGCCGGCCCTGGACCGGATCACCACCACCGGCTGACGGCACCGACCTGACGGGCCCCGGAGCGACCGCTCCGGGGCCCGTCCCCGTCCCCGGCTCTGCCATGCTGGCCCGGTGACGGTGACCTGGCGACACCTGCCCGCGCCCGCCCGCGAGATCGCGGTGGCCGCCACCGACGCGGTGGACGCCGCGCGGGCCCGCGACGACGAGGCGTACGACCGCGCGGTGCTCCGGCTCGCCGGCGCCGACCGGGCCGGGCTGGTCCTCGGCGGGGTGGTGCGGCTCCTGCTGGAGCGGGCGCACCCCGACGGGCTGGATGGCGACGACGTCCGGCAGGTGCTGGAGCGCTGCGTCCGGGCCGCCGCGACCTGGCGGCCCGACGTCGACCCGCACGTGGTGCTGGTGCTGCTCGCCGGGGCGCTCGGGGTCTACGACCCGGGCCAGGACGACACCCCGCCCGACCCGGCGGCCGTCGCCCGGCACGCCCCGCTGCTCGTCGCCGACCTGCTCGCGGTGACCGGTGTCCCGCTCGCCGGCCCGCTGGAGGCGGCGTTCGCCGAGGTCGCCCGCACCGAGCGGCACGACGACTGACCGGCTTCGCCACCGGGCGGCACCGACGGCCCGCCCCGGCGACGCGTCCCGCCGTGCCGACGCCCGCCTGGCGGGCGGCCCGGACCCGGGCCCGATGCCGCCGGCACCGGCCGTCCGGTGCGGGTCAGGGGCTGGCGGCGAGGAAGACGAACGCCGCGAGCAGCACCAGGTGCACGCCACCCTGTAGGACGGTGGCCCGCCCCGGCACCACGGTCAGCACACCGGTGACGGCGGTCAGCGCCAGCAGGGTCAGTTGGGTGCCGCCGAGGCCGAGCAGCAGCGGCCCCTCCAGCCAGATGGAGGCCAGCGCGATCGCCGGGATGGTCAGCCCGATGCTCGCCATGGCGGAGCCGAGCGCCAGGTTGAGGCTGATCTGCACCCGGTCCCGGCGGGCCGCCCGCGCCGCGGCGAGGGTCTCCGGCAGGAGCACGAGCAGGGCGATGACCACGCCGACGAAGGACTGCGGCAGGTTCGCCGCGGCGACCCCGGCCTCGATGGTGGGCGAGACGGTCTTCGCGTCGCCGACCACCGCCACCAGCGCGACCAGGAGCAGCACCAGACTGGTCACCGCGGTACGCGTCGTCGGCGGGTCGGCGTGCCCGTCGCCGTCCGAGTCGGCCACGCTGCCGTCGCTGGTGACCGAGAGGAAGTAGTCCCGGTGCCGACCGGTCTGCACCATCACGAACAGCCCGTAGAGCGCGAGTGACGCCACGGCGGCGAAGGTGAGCTGCGCCGGGGAGAACTCCGGGCCGGTCTTGCTGGTGGTGAAGGTCGGTACCACCAGGCTCAGGGTGGCGAGGGTGGCCACGGTGGCCAGCGCCCCGCCGGTGCCCTCCGGGTTGAACACCGCCACCCGCCGCCGCAGCGCGCCGAGCAGCAGGGACAGCCCGAGGATGCCGTTGCAGGTGATCATCACGGCGGCGAAGACGGTGTCCCGGGCCAGCGCCTGGGTCTTGTCCCCGCCGCTGATCATCAGGGTGACGATCAGGGCGACCTCGATGACGGTGACCGCGACCGCCAGCACCAGCGAGCCGTACGGCTCACCCACCTTGTGGGCGACCACCTCGGCGTGGTGGACGGCTGCCAGCACCGCGCCGGCCAGGAACGCGGCGACCACCGCCACCACGATCCCGGGCAGCTCGCGGCCCCAGGTGAGGGCCAGCAACACCACCGCGAGGACGGGTACGACGGACGTCCAGTCGGACAACCGGGGGCGGATCAGCGCGGCCATGCCGTTCACCTTGCCAGGTAAACCGGTCGGACGCCCCGCGCTCACCCCCGGCGGCCGGGCGTGGCGACCCGCTTCGGCCGCCGCCCGCTGTCTGCCGTCGACCAGCACGCCGTGGAGCAGGCCGCCGGTGGCCTGCCGGGCGTCGACCCCTGGTCAAGTGGCCCACCGAGGTGCTTCTCGGTCGGGTTGGGCTGGCACGGTTGCTGCACTTCGCTGCTGTGCTTCCGGCGGCTGCCTGGTCCAGCCGATGAAGCGGCGGTGCAGGGTGCCGGCCGGCGCCCAGGGCATGTCCTCGGCGGCCTGGATGAGGTAGGCCCCGAGGTAGAGGGCCAGCGACACCGGCGCGTCCGCGTACTCCGCGCGCAGTTCCCGCCGCCGCGTCGGACACGGCCACGGTAGGTCGCAGCCGCCGCAGCTCCAGATCGGCAGTACCGGGCCGTGGGTCGTCACCGCTGATCATCCGCCTGCGGCCAGTGCCCTCGGTTGATCGGTATCCGGTGCCGTGCCCGGCACGGCAGGTCGGCTCCGCAGCCGCAGATGCGCCGCCAGCGCTGCCAGGACCACACCGGCCGATGCCGCCGGGCGAAGGTCAACGCGGTGGCGGACAGGTAGCCGTCGTACGAGACGCGCCGCACGTACCCCTCCCTCGTCGCTCACGAGGGCGGCTGCTTCGTCGCCCTCTGGGTGAGGGACACGGCGACCGGGCGTGACTCGCACCGACCTCCGCATCCCGTGAGCGAGAAGCTACGGTCGGTGGCGGAGTGGAACGGGTAAGGTTCCTACCCTGACTCAGGAGACGAGTCCGACCCTCATCGCCAGGTCACGGGCGTCATCCCGGGTGGAGCGCGGCCCGTCGAGCAGGTCCACGGTGATCTGGCGGGCGTATCCGTTGAAGCGGATCGTCTCCGGAGCCGACTCGTACGCCTGCCGCAGCGCCGCCACGGTGGCTTCCTTGTCGTCCTTGCCGTAGTGCGCCCGCGCGACCTCGATGAGATGGCGTGCCCGACGCGGCCTCGACGGTATCGCCGCCGCATCATGCCGACGGGCCTGCCGCACCGCCTCCCCCGGCTTCTGCAACTCCACCGCCACGGTCACCGCATGAGCGCCCATGATGACTCGGGAGAAAGACGTCTGCGGCTGGTAGAAGTCCTCCGGCAGGCGCTGCGCCACCTGGTCAGCGCGGTCCCAGTACCGCCAGGCACGACCTTCCTCACCAGCACGAGCAGCCGTGTACGCAGCCTCGAAGTTCAGCGCACCCCACAACGCCAGCAGATTCGTGCTCCCGTCAGCCGCTCGCGACTCCAACGCCGACAGCACCTCCAGCGTTACCCTCATCGCGGTGTCCCAGTCGCCGGCCTCCCGATGCGCCTGGCACAGGAACCACCCCGCACGGGCGATCGCCTCCGGATCACCGGACTCCTGCGCCGCCACCATCGCCCGATCCGTCACCCGCCACAGCAACTCGGCGGCAGGCTGGTAGGCGATGAACATCTGTGCCAACCCGAGCGTCTCCGCCCACAGTGCCTGCGCCTCCCGCCGCTGGTCACCCTCGTACGCCAACACGGCGCGCTGCCCGTCCCGCAGCAACCCCGGCAACAAACCACCCAGCACCGTACGGTGATCCGCCGCCTGATGACGCGCCCGCCACCCTGCCGCAAGTCGCTGCCCCAGACCGGACAACGACTCCGGCGGGGCGTCATCGGGAAGCGCGACATGATTCAGGGCCGCACGGACCGACACCAGCGCCGGATGCTCCGGCCCGTTGACCGCAGCGGACCGGTCGCCCAACTCCGCCGCCAAGGCAGACACGTCGATCTTCAGAGCACGCGCGATCCGATCCAGCATGTGAATGCGCGGCGGCAGGATCCGATCCGTCTCCACCGCCTTGACCCACTCGGCGCTGCGGCCCACCAACCCACCCAGCACCGCCCGAGACTTCCCGGACCGCTCCCGATAGACCTTCAACCGCTGCCCGAACGTCAACTCCGGCAAGGAATCCACCCGGAACCTCCTCGCGTAGCGCGGGACGCAACACCGACCTATCGGCCGCCGCCACGGCCAACGCTACCGACCAGCTCGACGCCTCATAACCCCTCACATGCCGGCGACCCCCGCGCCCGGCCAAGGGGCTTCCGACCTCGCGCAAGCACCCCACCACCACTGCTGCCATCCCGTCTGCCGCCGACCCACACCTGGTCGGGGTGGCTGGATTCGAACCGACGACCTCTTCGTCCCGAACTGGCGACGAGCCGGCCGGATGAGGCGTCGTCCGAGGTCATTGGGCCTACTGACGGCTGTCTCGGTCTGGTTCGGCTGGCACGGTTGCTGTACTTCGCTGCTGTACTACTGGCGTTGACCGGTTGGCGTCTCTGGTCCAGCCGAGGAAGCGGTGGTGGAGTGCTCCGGCTCGCGTCCAGGGCATGTCCTCGGCGGCTTGGACGAGGTAGGCACCGAGGTAGAGGGCCAGCGATACGGGGGCTCCCCCGTATTCGGCTCGCAGTTGGCGCTTCCGGGTCGGGCAGGGCCAGGGAAGGTCGCAGCCGCCACAGGTCCAGATCGGCATGATCGGACCATGGGCGGTCACCGGGCTCCCGCCAGAAAGCGGGCGGTGATCGTCCACGCCCGCCGGCTGGTCGCCCAGTTGACCTGCGAGCACGGGTACGGCGTCAACCGGGACCACCACGCGCGGCAGCCGACACACATTCCGTCGACTCCCCGAATGTGGACCGCGAGGATCGTCCGCTCCTGGTCGTCGTTCACTCGTCCTCCTGTACCGGCCAGTGACCGCGGTTAATCGGGATTCGGTGGCGGGCGCGGCAGGGCAACTCGGCTCCGCATCGGCATACCCACCGCCACCTTCGCCAAGACCAGGCCGACCGATGTCGGCGTGACAGGGTCAGCGCAACGGCGAGCAGATACTCCTCGTACCGGACCCGGCGCGTTGATCCGACGGAGAACGTCTCCGTGCCGCGGATTGATCGGCTATGGGAGGGGGATCACGGTTGACAGGCATACCGGCACTGTCCCGTTCCGGCCCAGGTCGAGCCCATGTCTACGGGCCATGTCACGGTGACATCGGGGGCCTCGATCAGGGTCGATCGGCGGCATAGGCTGCGGAACAGCACCTTGGGTAGTCGATCCACAACGCTAGGGGCCGGTGTGCTGTTCGATCCGCTCCAGATACCCGACGAGGCATGGTCGGACGCTGCCGTCCACGACGCTCTGCGCCGCCGTGACATCGGGGCGATGTTCCGGCGGATCGCTCGGCTGACCGGTGCCAGCCAGACCCGCATCGGCGCGGCGGTGGGCCTGGAGCAGGGATACGTCAGTCGCGTCATGGCGGGCCGGAAGGTCACGTCCATCGAGGTGCTGGAACGCGTCGCCGAGGGATGCAGGATGCCCAACAAGGCGCGGATGCTGCTGGGCCTGGCACCCCATGATCATTCATGTCGGATGGACATGGCGTCGCCGGTCGAGCAGCGGCAGAGTGAGACGCCGGCCCACCGGTCCTGGCGGCACGACGCCCGTACCGCCGTACAGCTCTGGGAAGGCGATGTGAACCGGCGAGACATGGTGCGGCAGATGACGTTCAGCGCCGCCGGATACACGCTTCCCGCACTACGGTGGTTCACCGCCTGCCATGAGCAGGCAGTGGAGCAGCCGGGCCGCCGCGCCGTCGGTCAACCCGACATTGACACCATCCGAGAGGTGACCGAGACCTACCGCCGGCTCGACAACCAGTACGGCGGCGGCCACGCCCGGACCGCAGTCGCGCGCTTCCTCCATCACGAGGTCACACCATTGTTGACCGACGGACGCTACGACCCGAAGACCGGACGCCGACTGCTGACCGCCGTCGCGGAACTGACGCAACTCGCCGGCTGGCAGGCGTACGACATGGCCGAACACGGCATCGCCCAGCGCTACCTGATCCATGCGCTGGACCTCGCCCGCGCCGCCGACGACGCCGGCCTCGGCGCAGAGATCCTCGCTGCCATGAGCCACCAGGCCACTTACCTTGGCCACCACAGCACCGGTGTCGACCTCGCCCACGCCGCCCGGCAGACCGCACAACGCGCGGGCCTGCCCGTACTGATGGCCGAAGCGCTCGTCATGGAAGCCCACGCCCACGCGACCGCCGCCGACGAACGCGCCTGCGCCACCGCCCTGCACAAGGCCGAACAGACCCTCGACCTGGCCGACCGCAGTAACGCCCCACACTGGCTCGGCTACTTCGACGAGGCGTATCTGTCCGCCAAGTTCGGCCACTGCTTCGCGGCCCTCGGCAAGCCTGTACCCGCCGAACGCTTCGCCACCCGCTCACTGCGCATGGACGATCGATACGTACGCGGCAAAGCCTTCAACCTCGCACTGCTCGCCACCGTGCAGGTACAGCGGGGAGAACCCGAAAGGGCCTGCGCCATCGGAGCCGAGGCGTTGACGCTGACCACGCAGCTCCGCTCGGCGCGGGCCACCCGCTACCTGCGTGACCTTCAGGACCAGCTCGGCCCGCACCGCCGACGGCCCACCGTCCGGCACTTCATCACCCGAGCCGACGCCACACTCGGCAACCGACGCTGACCCTTACGACAACTCGCCCCGCGCCTGCCGGGCGACCAACTCCAGCACCGCGATCACCGTGCCCGCCCCGACGATCTCACCCCGCGTCACCAACTCACGAGCCTCGACCAGTGGAATCCAGCCGACCCGCTCAGCCTCGTTCACATCCACCGCCGCACCCGTGTACCGCGCACTTCGCGCCAGGAACAACAGGTTCTCGGCGTCCGCAGTGCCCACCCACGGCTGAAACGACAGCAGCGGCTCAACCTCATCCGGACGCCAGCCCGTCTCCTCCTCCGCCTCCCGCACCGCGCAGGCCGCCGGATCCTCCTGGCCGTCGACGTACCCGCCGGGCAACTCCCACACCCACCGGTCGAACACGAAACGATGCCGCCGCATCAACAACAGACGCTCCCGGTCGTCCAACACCGCGACCATCGCCGAACGCGGCATCCGCATCACGTACTGCTCGAACCGCACGCCATCCGGCAACTCCACCTCGGCGATGCTCAACCGCGCCCGCCGGGTGTCATCAACAACCCGCTCGCCGTGGATCACCCACCGCGTCAACTCCGCCGCCCGATCCTGCGCCATCCCGCCAGTATCGACCCGCCAACCAAAGGACCCCACTCGACCTCACCAGAGAACTCCGGCACCCCGACCGACTCCTTGGTACCCCGGCAGCCCTGAGGGGCACGTCGTCGGCCTGGAAATCCTCGATGCTGGCAGACGGCTGCCGCCCACGCTCCTGCGGGCAATCGTGAATCAGACCCGGCAGCGGTCCGAGCCCGAGTGAGCCTGATCCAGCCAGGCCGGTGCGGTGCTCGCCCGCCGTACGAATGCACTAGGGGCCACTCTCATCGATGGAGAGTGGCCCCTGACCTCTGTCGGGGTGGCCGGATTCGAACCGACGACCTCTTCGTCCCGAACTGGCGGCGAGCGGGTCGGATCGGGTGTCGTCCGAGGTCATCCGGCCTGCTGAGGGTCGTCGCGGTCGGGTGTGGTCGGCTCGGTTGCTGTACTCCGCTGCTGTACTTCCTCGGCGGCGTCGATGACATCGCGGGCGGCGGTCGCCACCGGGCAGTCCGGTGTCCGGCAGATCGGACAACGGGCGTCGGCTCCGGGTTCGTGGTCGCGGAGGATCACTCGGGCGGTGAGGATAAGCCGGTTGCGGATCTGGGCCAGAGACAGGAACGGCGCGGTCATGGTCAGGTCACCCCGAGGGCGGCGGCAAGCTGGATGATCGTCGCTGGGGCGTGCGGGTCGCGGGCGACCTGGGCGAGCACCGACCGGGCGGTGGGTCGTTGGCGTACCTCGGCCGGTGCCATGCGATCGGCGTCGACCAGGATCCGGCCGGCCTTGATCGGGTCGTCGGCCTGGAGGTAGGCGCGGGCAGCGTCGACCAGGTGGGCGGCGCGGTGTTCGACCGGTAGCCACCGCCAGGCGTCTCGCTTCGTGACCTTCTCGTGCCAGGCGATGGCGTCATGTGCGTCGCCCACTTCGAGGGCTGCGGCGACCCGTGCCAGGTCAACCGCCGTCGGCCCGAACGCGGTGCGGTGGTGGTCGTGGCCGTCACCGACGCGGGCGGCCATGGTGGCGGCCTCGTCGATGAGTTCGGCGCTGCTGTGGTCGTCGCCGTGTCGGGCTGCGGCCAGGGCGGCCTGAATGAGCAGGGCTCCGCACAGCGACAGCTCGGGTGCTCGCGCGTCGTCGGGGTCAGGCGGGGCGATTCGGTACGCGGCGGCCAGTGTCGTCGACAGGGCCGCCCGTACTCTCCCCGAGGCGCGGAGCACCTGGCCGAGTTGCACGGTGGCGGCGGCCATCAGCACCGGATCGCCGGTCGCGGTGACCATGGCCCGGTCGGCGGCCAGCCAGGCCAGGTCGGCCTCGGCCCGGTCGGCGGCCAGCCAGGCCAGGTCGGCCTCGCCGAGCTTGACCAGCAGCGATGCGGTCACCCGGTACGCCTCCACCAACGGCACCCGCCCCGCCACCGGGTCGTCGGCGTGGGCGCGCTGCGCGCCGGCCAGCAACTCCGGCACCAACGCGATCACCTGCGGGTACCGGGCGTGCTGGAACGCAATCCACGCGTGTGCGGCATCCCGCGCCAGCCGATCAGCCGGCAACACGGGACAGCGCGCCGTCGACCGACCCAGAGCAATGTCGTACGTCGACAGGGCCGCCCGGACCCGCTCGACCCCCTCGGCCCGCTCGGTCACGTCGGCCGGCTGGGCATCCCGCCCCAGCAGTACCGCCGTGTCGATCCGCAGGACGGCGGCAATGTCCTGGAGGGTGGACACCTTGTCGAGCGACCGGACACCGCGCTCAACCTTGTCCACCCAGCTCTTGGATTTGCCCAGCCGATCGGCGAATACCTGCTGGGACAGCTTGCGCCGCCCCCGCCAGTACGCCACCCGCCGACCGATGGGTAGGAGGTCACTGCTGTCCACGACGCCACCGCCGGTCCGGCACCACCCGGGTCGTCTCCTCGGCCGGTATTCGCTCCGCCTTGGCCTGCGCGAGAAGCCGCTGCCTCGCGGCTTCCCGTTCCGCCGCTTGGATCGGCTCGCCTCTGTCCTCGACCGGAACAGCGTCGCTCATCCCTACCTCCGCTGGGGAGGGACGCGACGGCGGGTGCTCTTGGAAGGACCGCCA
This sequence comes from Micromonospora sp. NPDC092111, assembly GCF_044755745.1. Taxonomy (NCBI): domain Bacteria; kingdom Bacillati; phylum Actinomycetota; class Actinomycetes; order Micromonosporales; family Micromonosporaceae; genus Micromonospora; species Micromonospora sp. NPDC092111. The sequence continues at coordinate 121 of NZ_JBIVRQ010000022.1, read as the reverse complement.
CCGCCGCGCCCCGGCTCAAGGGACGCGACCGCAGCGGGCACTGAAGCCGGTAGTGCTCAATCGCGTCCTTGCTCGGACCATAGAGCGGTCGGCGTAACAGGAAGCTAACCGTCAGTTAGAT